>NZ_JAIUHQ010000009.1:0-192252 GCF_020165215.1 Mesorhizobium sp. CA15 | reverse complement strand
GGGCCGCCCCTGCCGCCCGCGCCCGCGGCGCGCTGCTGTCCAACAAGGCGACGGTGCGCTTCGACATCCTGGAAGCCGAAAAGCGCCCGGTGAATGCCGCGGCCGATCATACCGAGGTCAAGGCGGTGGCCTCCGTCACCGTGCGGGAATCGCCGACGGCGACGGCAACTTTGCTGTTCGATCCGAACCATTCCTGGAACGAGCGTATCCTTGCCGAGCAGTTCCGCTACTGAGCCGGCGCAAGGATATTGTTTCGATCAATGCGTGTCGCCCAAAAGCGCGCAGCGGTTTTGGGCATACGGCGTGATCAAGCAAAGATATAAAGCGCGGAGCCTCAACCGTTTCAGCTCGACGCGCTTTAAGCATCGCGATTAAGGTTACGGCTTCACAATCGCTGTATTTCGGTCCGTTTCTGTTGACAAATCGAGGGCTTGCGCCTAACTGCAACACCGATCTTGCAGGCGCGCGGCGCCTGCCGCGGCTACTGTGTCGCGATTTTCCCAACCAACAAAGACAACAAACACTTGTCCTCAGACACCACGATCGCTCAAGAAGCGTTGACATTCTCAGACCTCGGCTTGTCGCCGAAGGTTCTCTCCGCGGTCACCGATGCCGGCTACACCACGCCGACTCCGATCCAGGCCGGCGCCATCCCGCATGCGCTGCTCGGCAAGGATGTGCTGGGTATCGCCCAGACCGGCACCGGCAAGACCGCTTCCTTCGTGCTGCCGATGCTGACGCGCCTGGAAAAGGGCCGGGCGCGAGCACGCATGCCGCGCACGCTGATCCTCGAACCGACCCGTGAGCTCGCCGCGCAGGTCGAGGAAAACTTCATCAAATACGGCAAGAACCACAAGCTCAATATCGCGCTGCTGATCGGAGGCGTCTCCTTCGACGAACAGGACAAGAAGCTCGAGCGCGGCGCCGACGTGCTGATCGCGACGCCCGGCCGCCTGCTCGACCACCGCGAGCGCGGCAAGCTTCTGCTCAACGGCGTCGAGATCCTCGTCATCGACGAGGCCGACCGCATGCTCGACATGGGCTTCATTCCCGATATCGAGCGCATCTGCGAGATGATCCCGTTCACGCGCCAAACGCTGTTCTTCTCGGCGACGATGCCGCCGGAGATCACCAAGCTCACCGAGAAGTTCCTGCACGCGCCGGTGCGCGTCGAGGTTTCGAAGGCCGCCTCCACGGCGACCAGCATCACGCAGCGGCTGGTCAAGTCCGGCTCAAAACCCTGGGAAAAGCGCGAGACGCTGCGCAATCTGATAAAGGCCGAAGACGCCGATCTGAAGAACGCCATCATCTTCTGCAACCGCAAGGTCGAGGTGTCGGAGCTGTTCCGCTCGCTGTTGAAGCATGATTTCGATGCCGGCGCGCTGCATGGCGACATGGACCAGCGCGCCCGCATGCAGATGCTCGCCAATTTCCGCGACGGCAAGCTGCGCTATCTCGTTGCCTCAGACGTCGCAGCGCGCGGTCTCGACATTCCCGATGTCAGCCATGTCTTCAATTATGACGTGCCCATCCACGCCGAGGATTACGTCCACCGCATCGGCCGCACCGGCCGCGCCGGACGCGCCGGCAAGTCCTTCACCATCGCTACCCGCTCCGACACCAAATATGTCGACGCCATCGAGAGGCTGATCGGCACCAAGATCGAGTGGCATGACGGCGACCTGTCGACCGTGACCGAGAGCGAGGGCGAGGAGCAGCCGCGCCGCGGCCGCGGCGCCCCGCGTCGCGCCGGCCGCAAGGACGAGGACCGCAAGGATCGGGGCGAGCGCAAGAAGGACGGTCACGCCAAGCGCGACGAGACGCCCGATGCCGCGCGTGAGGAACAGCCTGTCGCCGAAGTGGCCGACATCGCCGAACGCCGCGCCCGCAAGGACGCGATCCGTTCCGAGAACGAGCGCAAGGGCCCTGGCAGCCGTCACGAGCAGCGCGGCGACGCCCGTCCGCAGCGCGACCGCCCCGGCCGCCATCGTCAGGAAGAAGACGACGCAACCGTCGGCTTCGGCGACGACGTGCCGGCCTTCATGCGGATCGTCGCGAAGGTCTGAAGCCGATATCGGCGTAGTCTGAATTGAAAACGGCCCCACACGGGGCCGTTTCGTTTTTGGCTTCGCCTGAAGCAATCCAGCCAAAGGCGATGCCTACATCGGACCCGGCATCATCTTGGTCGGCTTCTCAAGCATCGGGAACTCGGCCTTGCTGCATTTCACGTTCGGGTTCGTCGGGCTGAACATGCCGTTCGGATTGTCCCTGAACAGCCATGCATGCAGGTCGTAATGGACGAACTCCCTCGGAATGAGCGGGTAGTGGCCTTCCATCGGCCCCATGAATTTCTGCCCGAACAGCGTCGGCACCTCCTTGGTGTCCGGCGTCAGCGGCACCAGCCATTCCACCCCGACCAGCTTCAAGCCTTTCTTGGTTGGCTCGTAGATCAGGACGTTGGGTTTCATCGGGTCGAGCGGCTTGCCGACGCTCGGGACGTTGACGAAATGGATGCCCATCGCGCCCTTCTGATAGTACATAGCGCCGTCTATCTTCTCGCCGGCATAGTGGATGCAGCCGACGGTCGACAAATAGAGGTCGCGAACAGCGGCGGTGTAATCTTCATACTTGGCCAGCGATTTCTTCAAGGCTTCGATGTCGGCCTTGTTGGCGTCCTCGGCCCGGGCCGAAGCGAGCCCGAACGATGTGCCGATAAGACATGCCAAAACGACGACGCCGCAGCGCCCCAAGCGAGCTGTTCTTGTCATGCATTCCTCCCAGATTCTCTTGATCTGGCCGTGCAAGACCGGGGCGGTAGATGTTGATTGCGCGGCCGATTGACCGCCCCATCCCCTCTGGAACAGCAGAATGTTAGTCCTTTCCCTGGTTCTGGAAAAGCATTAATTAGAACAAACTAATGTCCTAAGGCCTTATCCATCTTTGGACCATTTCAAACAAAAACGGCCCCCTTCGGAGCCGTTTGTCTTGATGGAATTGCGCCTCTGCGCGCCGTTTTCTCAGGTGAGCGGCGACAGCTGGATTTCGACGCGGCGGTTCTGCTCGCGGCCGGCGGCGGTCGCATTGGATGCGATCGGGCGGGTCTTGCCGAAGCCGGTGACGGCGAAACGGCGCTGATCGACGCCTTGGCCGGACAGGTAGTTGGCGACGGCAAGCGCGCGACGCTGCGACAGGTCGAAATTGTGCTCGTCGCCGCCTGTCGAATCGGTGTGGCCGAACACGTCCACAGTGGTCTGGCGGAATTTCTTCAGCACCAGCGCGACCGAATTCAGCACCGGATAGAAGCCCGGCTTCACCGCGTCCTGGTCGACATTGAAGGTGATGTCGGACGGCATGTTGAGGATGATCTGGTCGCCGCTGCGGGTGACGCTGACGCCGGTGCCCTGCAATTGACGGCGAAGCTCGGCCTCGTTTTGGTCCATCGTCGCGCCGATCGCGCCGCCGGCGAGCGCGCCGATGCCGGCGCCGATCAACGCGTTGCGGCGGTCGTTGCCACCGGCCAGCAGGCCAAGGCTGGCGCCTGCCAGCGCGCCGAGGCCGGCACCGGCCGCCGTGTTGGAGATCTTCTGGTCGCCAGTATACGGATCGGTGGTGGTGCAGGCGCTCACCAATAGAGCCGTCGCCACGGCGACGAGCACAGTCTTCTTCATGAGATTGGTCCCTCTCCAATTCGCGGCCTTTGCGACCGCGCCAAATCAGCCCTTCCGCAGCCTTGTAGCATGAAATGCGGCGAAAAACGGAACGGGAATGCCGCCGGTAAAGTCCGGCGGTGGCTCCCGTGTCGGCTCTACCACAAATTCTTGCCGTTGATGACCACCACCTCGACCTTGTCCAGATCGAAATCATCGAACAGGCGCGAATTGACGCTGATCTTCGGGTTGTCGAAATCCGGCTCTCCGGTCGACCAATCAGGCGTCTCGGTGAAGGTGCCGCAGCCGCAAATGGCGCAGAAACCATGCTTCACCGTCTTTGAGCCCCAGCGATAGAAGGAGACATTCTCCGGCGGGCTCGTCAGCTTGAATTGCGACGGCACATAGTAGGCCCATAACGAGCCCCGCTTCGAGCAGAACGAGCATGTGCATTGCGTCACCGTCCGCGGCGCCTCGGCAACCTCGAAGGTTGTCGCCTTGCAGTGACAGCTTCCCCTGATGGTCATGGACTCAACCTCTCCGTTGTCCGCCGCGCCCTTAGTTTCACGCAATTCCGGACGGAAAACCGCTACGCACTTTTCCTGGAATTGCGCACTCTGGATTCACGCAATTCCGGACGGAAAACCGCTGTGCACTTTTCCTGAATTGCGCACTCTGGATTCACGCAATTCCGGACGGAAAACCGCTGTGCACTTTTCCTGGAATTGCTCGGTGCAAGGCAACATAAAGAAACCGTCCTGACAACCGTCTGTCAGCAAAGTCGGCAGCCTTCTCCTGCCGTGGATCGAGCCCCAGCGCCTCGCCTTCCGCGGCAGGTTCAGAGCCCTAGTAAGAGGGAGGCGGCACGAACAGGCAGATGGTCTTGCCGGCGTCGAGCCCGGCCTGGTGCGCACACCAGTGGTACTCGCCGTCGGGCGAATTCTTGACCCGCTTGTCGGCATAAGCCACCACTTCGCCCGTACCCTTTATGACGTAGCCCTCGGGCCGCTCGCTGATCGATGACTGCGGCACCTCCTTGCAATCGTAGTTGGCACAACAGGCAAAGGGGTATTTCCAGCCTTGCGGCATGGCCGCGGTGGGCTGAGCATCGTGCGCAGCAGCCGGCGGCGCCAGCGCCGCGATCGCTCCAACGGCGAACAGGGAGAACAAAAGTCGGCCAGCCGGTCGAACGGCTTGGGCCGATCTTGATATGGCAGCAGACATCGAAGCGTTCCTTTCGAGCATCAAGCGTTTTCGCTTGCCCGTTCCCGGAACGTGTCTTCCCAGTGGCCGGATCGTCGGTCGCAGATATGCCGCATCCGGCCATAAATGCTTTTTACCCAGCACGAAGGCTGGGCTGATTCCCTGGCTGGCGCAAGCATTCGCTTGCAACGGCAATGCCGCGCTTCACGCCAACCTCTGCCATCCAGAATCGTGCGTCGGCTTGGTTAATGAGCGGTTAGCCGCGCGGATCTGGTGCCCGACAACGAGATTCGGCTCAAGCTGGTTCCAGACGTTCAGTCGGGAACATGCTCATCATACTGCGGCAGGTCGTCGGCGATTGTGAACCATTTCGCCTTGGACCCGACAAAAATGTGCGCGCTCGGCCGTATCGTCGGCTCGTCGACCAGCGTGCCCATGGCGACATGCACGTAGGCGCCGTCGCGGACCAACGAATAGAGGAGCGAGCCGCATCGGCCGCAATGCGCGTCGTGGCCGCTCTCGTCGCCAAAGAGCAGCAGACCGCCCTCGCCCGCGATGAGACGGAGCTTGTCGCGCTCGATACCGGCGAACGGCTTGAACGCGGAGCCCGTCGTGCGCCGGCAGTTCGAGCAATGGCAGTTCGCCGCGTAAACGAATTCGTCCGCAACCTCATAGTGGACGGTGCCGCAGAAGCATTTTCCCGCAAGTACCGTAGACACCGGCTTCCTCCGCTCCTGCAACGGGTGCGTACTAGTCGAGGTCCGCCACCGCTTCGCCTGCGCCGCCCTCGATGCGATGCGAGAGCGAGGCTTCCATGAATTCGTCGAGGTCGCCGTCGAGCACGCTCGAAGGCGAGGTGCTTTCGACGCCGGTGCGCAGATCCTTCACAAGCTGATAGGGCTGCAGCACGTAGGAGCGGATCTGGTGGCCCCAGCCGATATCGCTCTTCGACGCCTCGGTGGCATTGGCGACCGCCTCGCGCTTCTTCAGCTCTTCCTCGTAAAGCCGCGAGCGCAGCATTTCCCAAGCCTTGGCGCGGTTCTTGTGCTGCGAGCGCTCGGCCTGGCAGGCGACCGCTATGCCGGTCGCCAGATGGGTGATGCGAACCGCCGAGTCGGTAGTGTTGACGTGCTGGCCGCCCGAACCCGAGGAACGATAGGTGTCGATGCGCACGTCGGATTCGGAAACATTGATCTCGATCGAGTCGTCGATAACCGGATAGACCCAGACGCTGGCGAAGGAGGTGTGGCGCCGCGCGTTGCTGTCGTAAGGCGAAATGCGCACCAGGCGATGGACGCCGGACTCCGTCTTAAGCCAGCCATAGGCGTTGTGGCCCTTGATCATCACGGTGGCGGATTTGATGCCCGCTTCTTCGCCGTCATGGACTTCCAGCACCTCGACCTTAAAGCGGCGGCGCTCGGCCCAGCGCGTGTACATGCGCAGGAGCATCGAGGCCCAGTCCTGGCTCTCGGTGCCGCCGGCGCCGGCATGGATTTCGAGATAGGTATCGTTGGCGTCGGCCTCGCCCGACAGCAGCGTTTCGACCTGGCGCGCCTTCGCCTCGCCCTGCATCGAACGCAGCGCCGCCTCCGCTTCCGCGATGATGGCATCGTCGCCCTCTTCCTCGCCGAGCTCAATCAGCCCGATATTGTCTTCCAGCGCCTGCGTCATCCCCTTGACGGCAGCGATGCCGTCCTCGAGCTCCTGGCGCTCCCGCATCAGCTTCTGCGCTTCGATGGGATCATTCCAGAGGCTGGAATCCTCGGCGCGCGAATTCAGGTATTCAAGCCGCTTTACAGCCTGATCCCAGTCAAAGATGCCTCCTCAGCAGGGTTATCGCCTGCCTGATCTCATCGACGATGTTGAGCGTTTCCGCGCGCATGGCTCTTGGTTCGGTCCTGTTCTTTTCGGTCTTTTCGGAATAGGCGCGATACATAGGCACGGCATCGTTGCCTGTAAAGCGAAATGGGCCGGCACCACCCTGCCGGCCGATTCGCCAAATCCGGCAACGTCAGTAGAGGCCGCCGCCGCCGTCCTGGATGGCCTGGTTGGCCTGCGGCGACAGCGCTCCGCCCGAACCGTTCGAGCCATCCGCGCCCATGCCGATCACCCAGTAGCTGTCAGCCGGACCGGTGCCAGGCTTGAAAGCCTCGATGATGGTGTTCGGATCGCCTTCGGCGGCACGCATGCCGGTCTTGCGGTTGATTGCGATCAGCTTCATGCCGTCGGGAACCTGGAAGTCGGTGTTCGGCTTGCCGTCGAGCGCAACGCGCATGAAGTCCTTGAAGATCGGAGCCGCCAAGCCGCCGCCGGTGGCGCCGTGGCCAAGGCCGCGCGGCGTGTCGTAGCCCATATAGAGGCCGACAACGAGGTTCGGGGTGAAGCCGATGAACCAGGCGTCCTTCTCGTCATTGGTCGTGCCGGTCTTGCCGGCGATGTGGCGGCCGAGCTCGCCGATGGTGGCGCCGGTGCCGCGCTGCACGACGCCCTCCATCATCGAGGTGATCTGGTATGCCGTCATCGGGTCGAGCACCTGCTCGGAATTATCGACCAGCTCCGGCTCGGTCTGGTTCTTCCACTCGGTGGCATTGCAGCCTTCGCAGCCGCGCTCGTCCTGCTTGAACACCGTCTTGCCGTAACGGTCCTGGATGCGGTCGATCAGCGAGGGTTTGATCGATTTGCCGCCATTGGCCATGATCGAATAGGCCGACACCATGCGCATGACGGTTGTCTCGCCCGAGCCCAGCGCCATCGGCAGATAGGGCGCCAGATGATCGTAGACGCCGAAGCGCTCGGCATATTCCACGACCAGCTTCATGCCCATGTCGTTGGCCAGCCGCACGGTCATCAGATTGCGCGACTTTTCGATGCCCGAGCGCAAGGTGGCCGGGCCCGCGACCGTGCCGTCATAGTTCTTCGGCGTCCAGGTGGTGTTGCCGCTCTGGATGGTGATCGGGCCGTCCATGATCACCGAAGCCGGCGTGTAGCCATTGTCGAGCGCCGCCGAATAAACGATCGGCTTGAACGAGGAACCGGGCTGGCGCATCGCCTGTGTGGCGCGGTTGAATTCCGACTGCGCGTAAGAGAAGCCGCCGACCATGGCCAGCACGCGGCCGGTATGCGGATCCATGGCGACGAGGCCGCCTTCGACCTCCGGCACCTGGCGCAGCATGTAGGTGTTGTCGGAGCCGTCGTTCTTCTGCACGAAGATCACGTCGCCGGGCTCCAGCACTTCCGCCGGAGACTTCGCCCTGACGGACTTGCCGTTGACGAAGTGGCGCATGGCGAAGCCCATGTCCTCCTTGCTGACGGTGCCCTGGACGCGCTCCTTGACCAGATCGCCGGAAATCTGCCGCGTCGGCTGGATGCCGATGGTCAGCCCGGTTGCCGAACTGTCGAGGACGACGGCCAGCGTCCATTCCGGAACATCCTCGAGACCCTTCACGTTGCCGAGCGGCACGCCCCAGTCGCCGGTGACGTCGATATGCGTCACCGGACCGCGATAGCCGCGCAGCATGTCGTATTTGAGCAGGCCGTTCTGCATCGCTTTGCGGGCGATAAGCTGGACATTCGGATCGAGCGTGGTGCGCACCGACAGGCCGCCCTCGTAAAGCGCATTCTCACCGTAGCGCGCGATGATCTGGCGGCGGACTTCCTCGGTGAAGTACTCGCCGGCAAAGAGGTAGGAACCGTTGCGGCGCGGCGTCACGCCGAGCGGTTCGGCCTTGGCCTTGTCGCCCTCCTCGCGGGTGACGTAGCCATTCTCGACCATCTGGTCGATGACCCAGTTGCGGCGCTCCAGGGCACGGTCGGCGTGCTTGAAGGGGTGATAGTTATTCGGGCCCTTCGGCAACGAGGCGAGATAAGCGGCTTCCGCGACTGTCAGCTCGTTGACGGACTTATCGAAATAGGTGAGCGCGGCGCCCGCGACGCCATAAGCGCCGAAGCCGAAGAAGATTTCGTTGAGATAGAGCTCGAGGATGCGGTCCTTCGAATAGGCCTGCTCGATGCGGAAGGCCAGGATCATCTCCTTGATCTTGCGCTCATAGGTCTGATCGGAAGAGAGCAGGAAGTTCTTCGCCACCTGCTGGGTGATCGTCGAGGCGCCGACCTGGCGCCGGCCGGAACCTAAATTCTGCAGGTTGACGACGATGGCGCGGCCAAGGCCGGTGATGTCGATGCCCGGATGGTTGTAGAAGTTCTTGTCCTCGGCCGACATGAAGGCGGCCTTGACGCGGTCCGGGATGGCCTGGATCGGCAGATAGAGACGCCGCTCGCGCGCATATTCAGCCATCAGCGCGCCGTCGGAGGCATGGATGCGCGTCGTCACCGGCGGTTCGTATTTGGCCAGAACCTCGTAGTCGGGCAGGTCCTTGGTCAGATGGCTGATATAGATGGCAAGACCGGCCGCCACCAGCAGCGCCAGCGTCGTGCCGATGCCAAAGAAATAGCCGATGAGACGAATCATGCCCGCTCCAGTCCGAGGTTCGGGAATTTCCTAAACGAAGCCGACAGTCGCGCAAGCTTCCCGGGGCGGTCCCAATCCGCAATCGAAAAACCCATGTAGCGGCCATGTGGACAAAATACGGCAGCGCGAAATTTGAGGACTCGGTTGCCGAATAATAACGCCGGGTGTTGTCGTCATGCAACGCTGCTTGCGGTTGCAGACGTGCGGCGGTTGCGGGCCAGGTCCGGCGGGTCAGCCGCCCGTCGCGGTTCCAGCCTTGGCGGCGGCAAACAGGGCAACCGCGTTGGTTATGCTTTGCGCCGCCTTGCCGCGCCAGTCGGCGTTCAGCAGTTGCGCCTCGTCCTTGTTATTGGAGAGGTAGCCGAGCTCGACCAGGACGGACGGCACGTCCGGGGCCTTGAGCACCCTGAAGCCGGCCGAGCGCTGCGGATTGTTGATCATGCCGACGCTGGTCGACAGCTGACCGACCAGCGTGTGGGCGAAGCTCATCGAGAAACCATGGGTCTCACGGCGGATCAGGTCGATCAGAATGTCAGTGACTTCCTTGTTGTCGTCCTCGATCTTCATTCCGGCAAACTGGTCGGACAGGTTCTCGCGATCGGCGAGCGCTTGGGCCTCCGGGTCGGAAGCCTTGTCCGAAAGCGTGTAGACCGTCGCGCCGCGAAGACCTTTGACGGCGATCGTATCGGCATGGACCGAGATCAAAAGATCGGCCTCGTGCTGGCGCGCGATGCGCACGCGTTCGTCGAGCGCCAGGTACACGTCGTTGTCCCGCGTCATATAGACATCGTATTTGCCGACCGCGGCCAGCTTGTCGCGCAGTTCCTTGGCAAAAGCGAGCGTGACGTCCTTCTCGACCGTGCCGGCGGAGCTTTCGGCGCCGCCATCGACGCCGCCATGACCGGGATCGATAACCACCGTGAAGCGATGGCCGGGCGCCGAGACCGGTCCGGTGCCGACCCGTTCGCCTTTTTCGGTCGAAACCGTCGAACCAGTGGTCAGCGACTGGTTGGCGAGAGCTTCGTCGAACTCCCGCTCGGAGGCAGCCGACATATCGATGGCGATGCGATAGCCGCTGCCGTCGTCATTCTTGAGCACGTCGAGCTTGTCGACGACGAAAGGGCCCTTGCCGGTGAGGATCAGGCGCGAGCCATGTCCCTGATCGCCGTAGCGAACGGCCCGTACAAGACCCCGCGGCTTCACATCCTTGGCGTCGAGCGCGAATCGCGTGCGCGGCAGATCGACGACCAGGCGATTGGGACCGCGCAGCAGGAACCATTTGACGTCCGGCTCGTGGTCAAAATTCACGACGATGCGCATCTTCGCGGCGTCGCCGGCCATCTTGTAGCCGGTCGCGCCAAGCAAGGTTTCGGCGTGCACGGCGGCGAAACAGGACAGGACCGCCAGCAGCAAGCCAGTCCAGGTCACGCGCAGGAGATGCCCGGCGGCCCCACCTCTCTTGTCTGCGGCGCCCGCCAATCCCATCTCTTATCCGTCGCTCCCGGTTTGACGCATTGCGCCCGGTCTTCTCGCAGAATGCCTGTCAGGCCGCCAACTCGATTAACGATTGGTATTCAGAGAAGGTTAACCAAGCCTTTCATAGGGCGGACGAAGGCGCCTTCCCCAAGGGAAGCGCTTTTTGCCGGCATCCGAAATCGGGGTTGCCTTCCATCCCGCCAAATCATAAAAGCGACATTGGATCACTGCAATCCTGGAACCGCTCGCCTCAGCAGTTTCCTGCCAAAGGCTGGATGCAAAGGCGGCTCCTTTATCCTTCCAGGCTCAGGTGGTCGCGACGATTTTCGCAGGCGTGCCCTCGTGGCGGGGGAATCGCTTGCGTGAGGAAAACGGCCGGGATTGTCCCGCGCCGGCTCTTTATGAGCAAACAAGCTGGTCCGGCTTAGCCCGGGCTTTGGTTCAAAAGGTTCTGCCGGGTGCCGATGGCTTCAAGCGCAATCATGGAAAGGTCCGCATCAAACCGCGCCGTAATGGCTGCGGGCGGCACCGCCATTGCGCTCAAGCGGCGGCCGGCGGACATTCAATTATCCGGCATGCACACAGATACAGGCGCACAGCGGCGGGCATTGCCACGCCAGCTGCGGCCGTCGGCTGCCGGCAGGAAACAAAATAATGCCCAACAAGATGCTGATAGACGCCTCCCACCCGGAGGAAACACGCGTTGTTGTCGTTCGCGGTAACCGCATCGAAGAATTCGACTTTGAATCCCAGGACAAAAAGCAGCTCAAAGGAAACATCTACCTCGCCCGCGTAACCCGCGTCGAACCGTCCCTTCAGGCAGCCTTTGTCGAATATGGCGGCAACCGTCACGGTTTTCTCGCCTTTAGCGAAATTCATCCCGATTATTACCAGATCCCGGTCGCCGACCGTCAGGCTCTGCTGCGCGCCGAGGCGCAGGAGGCCGAGGACGAAGACGACGAGGAGACCGAGAACGGCGAAGAGCAGCAGGCGCGCGACCGCGGCGGCCGGCGCAACCGCCGGCGCGGCGGCAAGAACCGCGACCGCGGCGAGCACAAGCACGCTTCCTCCGAGAACGAGGAAAGCCCGGCCGAAGCAATAGCCGTTGACGACACCGCCGCTGAGGTTGCCGAGGGCGAGGAAGCCGCCGGCGAAACCGCCGCTATCCCGGCAGAAAATGCCGGAACAGCCTCCGAGGCCGTCGAGGCCGTATCGGAAGCGGCTGAAGGACCCGCCGCCGAGGCTGGCGGAGATGACGCCACGGACGACGACAATGGCAAGCCTTCCGAAGGCGGCCCTACTTCGATTGCCGCGAGCATCGATGCCGACGTGATTTCCGAGGCGATGCCGCAGGCGGGTCAGCAGAGCGGCGAAGCCACCGCCAGCGACGATGATCGCGGCATGCTGGAGGACGTCTCGGCCTCGCATTCGGACGAGCACGAGGTCGAATCGGTCGGCGCCGAGGACGCGCTCGAGGAAATCCGCAACCGCCGCAAGCCGGTGCGTCGCCAGTACAAGATCCAGGAAGTCATCAAGCGCCGGCAGATCCTTTTAGTGCAAGTGGTCAAGGAAGAGCGCGGCAACAAGGGCGCGGCGCTCACCACCTATCTGTCGCTTGCCGGCCGCTATTCGGTGCTGATGCCGAACACGGCGCGCGGCGGCGGCATCTCGCGCAAGATCACCAACGCCCAGGACCGCAAGCGGCTGAAGGAGGTCGTCGCCGATCTCGACGTGCCGCAGGGCATGGGCGTCATCCTGCGCACCGCCGGCGAGAGCCGCACCAAGGCCGAGATCAAGCGCGACTACGAATATCTGATGCGGCTGTGGGAAAACGTCCGCAACCTGACGCTGCAGTCCTCGGCCCCGGCCCTGGTCTATGAGGAAGGCAGCCTGATCAAGCGTTCGGTGCGCGATCTCTACAACAAGGACATCGACGAGATCCTTGTCTCCGGCGAAGACGGCTACCGCGAGGCCAAGGATTTCATGCGCATGCTGATGCCGAGCCACGCCAAGGTGGTTCAGCCATTCCGCGACACCACGCCGATCTTCGTGCGCAACGGCATCGAAGCGCAGCTCGACCGGATGCTGCAGCCGCAGGTGACCCTGAAGAGCGGCGGCTACATCATCATCAACCAGACCGAGGCGCTGGTTGCGATCGACGTCAACTCCGGCCGCTCCACCAAGGAGCATTCGATCGAGGAGACCGCGCTCCACACCAATCTGGAAGCGGCAGAGGAAGTCGCGCGGCAGTTGCGATTGCGCGACCTTGCCGGCCTGATCGTCATCGACTTCATCGACATGGAGGAGAACCGCAACAACCGCTCCGTCGAGAAGCGGCTGAAGGATCACCTCAAGAACGACCGCGCCCGTATCCAGGTAGGCCGCATCTCACACTTCGGCCTGATGGAAATGTCGCGCCAGCGCATCCGCGCCAGCGTGCTGGAATCGACCATGAAGCCTTGCCCGCATTGCGGCGGCACAGGCCATGTGCGCTCCGATTCCTCCGTGGCGCTGATGGTCGTGCGGGCGATCGAAGAATTCCTGCTCAAGGATTCGCGCAGCCACATCATCGTGCGCACACCGTCGGCGACCGCGCTCTATGTGCTCAACCATAAGCGCGCCAACCTGGTGGAGCTGGAAGCCCGCTTCGGCCTGACCATCACGATCGAGGCTGACGAGACGCTCGGCACCCAGCACTACGCGATCTTCCGCGGCGCCATTGCCGAGAAGCCGGAAGGCTTCGTCGAGGTGCGCAGCCTGCCGGCCTATGTCGAGCCGGAAGAGCCCGAGGACGAGATCGTCGTCGAGGAAGCGGAGGAGGAAGTCTCGGTCCAGCCCGAACAGCCGCGCCAGGCGCAGCAGGGTCAGCACCAGCAGCGGTCCGAAGATGGCGAAGGCCGTGACCGCAAACGGCGCAAGCGCCGGCGGCGGCGCGGCGGCAGGGATCGCGACCGCGAGCACAATGGTGACGTCGTGGCGGCGCCGATGGAAGCCGGCGAAACCGATGACGACGATCTGACGCAAGAGGCCGCCGACGAGGCAACCGCCGGCGGCGAGGTTGTAGCGGCCACTGCCGACGACGGTTCCGGAAAGAAGCGCCGGCGCGGGAAGCGCGGCGGCAAGCGCAACCGACGTGAGGACGAAGCTTCGGAGGCCGTTGGTAGCGAAACCGTGGGCGATATCGAGAGTGAGCCGGTTGAAGGCCAAGATGCCGTAAGCGAGCCGGCGATGGCCGCTCCTGCCGAGGAACCTGCTGCTCCCGCCGCGGCTAATGACGATGCCGAGGCGGTCGAAAAGCCGAAGAAGCCACGCCGTTCGAGGGCTAAGAAGGTGGCTGAGGAAGCCGCGGCCGAGACGGTATCGGAGCCTGTGGCCGAGGCTCAGGTCGCGCCCCCGGCTGTCCAGCCGGAGCCGGCCGCTGCCGCTCCCGCGGCCACCGAGGCGGAGCCTGCCACTAACGCCCATCCGACGCGGCGCAAGCCACAGTCAGTCGACGCGCCGGTTGTTCCCGTCGTGTCTTCGAACGTCTCCGACGAGGCCAAGACCGAAGAGAAGCCGAAGCGCGCCGGCTGGTGGCAGCGCAAGGGTTTTTTCTAAGCTCGTCATATCGTTAGGCTGATCTTTTGAGACAATCCCGCGCCCCATCAGGCGCGGGATTTTTCATTTTCGCCGGCTGCTTTTTCAGCGCAGCTCCGAGTGGCAAACCGCCAGCGCTTTGCTGTTTTACGGCGCGAAGATCGACCAGTTCATCATCCGGGCGAGCTTCTCCATAGCGATGGAGCCGAGCTTGGAGTTGCCGTTCTCGTTGAGGCCGGGTGACCACACCGCCAGCGAAGCAACCCCTGGCACGATGCCGAGAATGCCGCCGCCGACACCGCTTTTGCCGGGGATGCCGACGCGGAAAGCGAAATCGCCGGAACCGTCATAGTGGCCGCAGGTCAGCATCAGCGCGCCGATGCGGCGTGCCCGTTCGGCCGAGACGACCGAATGCCCGGTCGCCGGGTTCCTGCCGCCATTGGCTAGAAACCGGCCGGCCATGGCGAGCTGACGGCAGCTCATGGCAACCGCGCAATGGTGGAAATAGACACCCAGCGCGAGCTCGGGAGCATGATGGAGATTGCCGAAGGATTTCATGTAGTTGGCCAGGGCAAAGTTGCGGTGGCCGGTGGCGCGCTCGGATGCCGCCACCTCGCGATCGATGATGATCGTCTCGTCATCGGCGAGGAACTGGATGAAACGCAGGATTTCGCCGATCGCCTCGCGCGGCTGATGGCCGGCGAGCAGGACATCGGAGACGACGATGGCGCCGGCATTGATGAACGGATTGCGCGGGATGCCGTTCTCATGCTCGAGCTGAACGATCGAGTTGAACGGGTTGCCGGATGGCTCGCGGCCGACGCGATGCCATAACGCATCGCCGACCTTGCCCAGCGCCAGCGTGAGCGTGAAGACTTTCGAGACGCTCTGGATCGAAAAGGGCTGATCGGCATCGCCGGCCAGCATGACGCGGCCGTCATTGGTCACGGCGGCAATGCCGAATTTCTTCGGATCGACCTTGCCCAACTGCGGGATATAGCTCGCCACCTCGCCGCGATCGGTGCGCTCCGCCATTTCGGCGGCCACTTCCGCCAGTGCTTGCTCGAGTTCCGGCATGGCGGTTATTTCAGCCAGCGTTCGATGCGAGCCAGCGCCTCGACCATGTCGTCATGGCTGCCGGCATAGGAAAAGCGCATGGTGCGATGTCCCTGCAGCGGGTCGAAATCGCGGCCGGGCGTTGCCGCGACATGCGCCTCAGCCAGCATCTTGCGCGCAAAGGCCATGCTGTCGTTGGTGTGGCGAGTGACATCGCAGAACGCATAGAAGGCGCCGTCCATCGGCGCGGCGAGCGCAAAGCCGAGTTCCGGCAGGCGCTTCATCAGAAGGTCGCGGTTCCAGGCGTAGCGCGCCTTCACCTTTTCCAGTTCCTGCGTTGCCTTGAATGCCTCGATCGCCGCGACCTGCGACAGTTCAGGCGGCGAGATATAGAGGCTCTGGGCAACACGCTCGACCGGCCGCACAAGCTCTTCCGGCAGCACCATCCAGCCGATCCGCCAGCCGGTCATGCAATAGTATTTCGAGAAGGAATTGATCGCAGTCACGCCGGCGCCGTGCGCCAGGGCGGTGACATCCGGCGCCGCGTAGGCCAGCCTGTGATAGATCTCGTCGGAGATCACGGCGATGCCGAGCTCCTCGGCAGTCTTCACCAGTGCGGCAAGCTCATCGGCCGGAATCACCGCGCCGGTCGGATTGGCGGGACTGGCGAACAGCACGCCCTTCAGCGGCTTCCCGCGATGGGCGGCCTTGAGGTGCTCGGCATGCAGGTAGGCATCCGAGCCGAGCTCTATCTCGACGATCTCGATACCGAGCGCGGCCATGATGTTGCGGTAGGCGGGATAGCCGGGCGCGGCGATGGCGACACGGTCGCCCGGATCGAACATGGCCAGGAAAGCCAGGTTGAAGGCGGCCGACGAGCCGGTCGTGACGGCAATGCGCGATGGCGCGACGTCGATACCGTAGTGCTCGCCGTAATGCCCCGCGATCGCCTTGCGCAGATCGGCCAGACCCAAGGCGTCGGTGTAGCCGATGCGGCCATGCCGCAGAGCCGCGGCCGCCGCCTCGCGGACGCCGACCGGCGCGGGATCCGACGGCTGGCCGACCGCCATTGACACCACGGGCACGCCGGTAGCCTTCAGCCGGTTGGCTTCGGCCAGGATGTCCATGGCGTGGAACGGCTCGACTTCCCCGCGGCGCGAAAGCGAAACGACCATCTGACCTCTTCCAACTGCTCTATTTGGGCGAATTCTGGACGCAAGCCAGAGCAGACTTGCCCTAACTGCCCTAGTTACGGGACAGCGCCGCACAAATGCCCGATTGATGTGGGGATCACAAGCGCGCAGGAAGTTGCCGGCGCCGACTTTTCATCTTTCGCCCGCTCGTCTACCAGTGGACCTATGTTGAGCCGACCCCGACCGTTAATTGGCAAAGCGACCTCACTCAGCCGAACCGCGCGCGGCTTCGCGACGATTCTGCTGGCCGCCACCGTTGCTTTATCGAGCTCGGTCAGTGCCTTCGCGCAAGGCGTGCCGGTGGTGCGCGACGCCGAGATCGAGGCGCTGGTGCGCGATTATGCCCGGCCGATCTTCAAGGCGGCGGGGCTTGCCAATGACGGCATCGACATCGTTCTGGTCAACGACCAGAGTTTCAACGCCTTCGTCACCGGGCGGCGGCTGTTCATCAACACCGGCGCACTGGTGACCGCCGAAACGCCGAACGAGATCATCGGCGTTATCGCGCACGAGGCCGGCCATATCGCCGGCGGCCACCAGGAGAAATTGCGCGACCAGCTCGACCGCGCCAAGACCATGGCCATCATCGCCACGCTGCTCGGCGCCGGCGCCATGGTGGCCGGCGCCACCACCAACAGCCGCGGTCTTGCCGGCGCCGGCATGGGGGTGGCCGCCGGCGGTGGCGAGATGGCGCAGCGCTCGATCCTGGCCTATCAGCGCACCGAAGAGATCACCGCCGACCGTTCGGCGATCACCTATCTGAACGCCACCGGCCAGTCCGGCATGGGCATGCTGAAGACCTTCGCCCGCTTCCAGAGCGCGCTTTCGCTCGCCGGCACCCAGGTCGATCCCTACCGGATCAGCCATCCGATGCCGCAGGAGCGCATCGCCAACCTCGAAGTCCTCGTCAAGCAAAGCCCCTTCGTCAACGCTGTCGACCCGCCGGCACTGCAGCAGCGGCACGACATGATGCGCATCAAGATCGCGGCTTATATGCAGGGCCAGGCAGCCGTCGCGCGGCTGATGCGCAAGAACCCGACCAGCCTCGCCTCGCGTTACGGCGACGCGCAGCAGACCTATCTTTACGGCAATCCGGGCGCGGCGCTTGCCAAGACGGCGGCGCTGATCAAGGAACAACCGAAGAACCCCTATTTCCACGAACTGCGCGGCGACATCCTGATGAAGGTCAACAAGCCGAAGGACGCGGCGGACGCCTACGCCAAGGCGGCCAGCCTCGATCCCGCGCGCTCCGGCCTGCTGCTGGTTTCGGTCGGCCAGTCGCTGATGGCGGTCGGCACGCCCGATTCGCTGAAAAAGGCTGTCACCCAGCTTAACAACGGCGTCGCGCGGGACAGGGAGAATTCCGAAGCCTATCGTTTTCTGGCGCAGGCATATGGCGAGCTCGGCGACATTCCGGCTGCCGATCTTGCCACCGCCGAGGGTCACTATTATGCGGGCGACTACAAAAACGCTAAGATCTTCGCCATGCGCGCTCAACAGAAATTGAAGCGCGGCGAACCCCGCTGGGTCCGGGCGCAGGATATTATAAACTACACGCCATCGAACAAACTCAAATGAACCTCCCGGGCCCTGGCGGCGACCAAGGCGGACCGGAACCGGCAAAAGGAACGACGATATGAACAAGGCAATCCTGCTTGGCAGCGCCGGCGGTCTGGCGGTGGCGCTCGGCATGCTGGCTTTCGGTTTCATGGCGGGAAACCCGCAGCCCGCGAGGGCCGACACGGTGCAAGTCGCCCAGGTCACGTCTTCCACCGATACCAAGGCCTCCGCCGATACCAAGATCGATCGCAAGGAGGTCGAAGGCATCATCCGCGATTATCTCTTGAAGAATCCGGAAGTTCTGCTCGAGGTGCAGGACGCGCTCGAGGCCAAGCAGAAGGAAGAGCAGCGGCTCGCGGCGCTCGGCGTCATCAAGAACTCCAAGGACGAGATCTTCAACTCGACCTTCGACGGCGTCGTCGGCAACCCGAAAGGCAAGGTCACGATCGTCGAGTTCTACGATTACAATTGCGGCTTCTGCAAACGCGCCATCGAGGACATGCAGGCGCTGACCAAGTCCGATCCGGACCTGCGCTTCGTACTCAAGGAGTTCCCGATCCTCAGCCCGGATTCGCAGAAGGCCAGCGTCGTCTCCATGGCGTTCCACCTGATGCATCCGGAGAAGTATCGTGAGTTCCACACCGCGCTGCTCGGCGGCCAGGGTCGCGCCACCGAGGCGACCGCGATCAAGGTGGCGCTTTCGCTCGGCGCCGACGAGGCAGCGCTGCGCGAGAAGATGAAGGACCCGCGCATCGCCGAAACGCTCTCGCGCACCTATGATCTTGCGACGAAACTGTCGATCACCGGCACGCCGTCCTATGTCGTCGGCAACGAGGTGATCTTCGGAGCGCTCGGCCAGCAGGTTCTGGCGGAAAAGATCGAAGAGGCAAAAAGCGCGCTCTAGGCGCGCCCGCGGTGTAAAAGCCGGCCGCTGTGGACAGCGAAAGAACGCACTTGCGCTCTTTTCGCGGGCGGCTATGCCCATTATAGAGGCCCAGTGCGCCGGCTTGGGGTCGGCGCAGAACAAGGTCGGCATATTGAAAACGATTTTCGTCCTCAACGGTCCCAATCTCAATGCGCTCGGCAAGCGCGAGCCGGGGATTTATGGCGGCAAGACGCTTGCGGCCATCGCCGAGGACTGCAAGACGGCCGGCGCCGCGCTCGGGCTCGAGATCGATTTTCGCCAATCCAACCATGAGGGCGATCTGGTCGACTGGATCCAGGAAGCCAGCGAGAAGGCGGCAGGCATCGTCATCAACCCAGGCGCCTACAGCCACACATCGATCGCCATCCATGACGCCATCCGCGCCGCAGCACCGCTGCCCGTCGCGGAAGTCCATCTTTCCAACATCCACGCGCGGGAGCCCTTCCGCCACGTCTCCATGGTCGCGCCGGTCGCTGTCGGCATGATCTGCGGGTTCGGGCCGCTCGGCTACACGCTCGCGCTGCAGGCACTGGCGGCACGCCTGTGACCGACCCCCAAACAGAAGGCTCGAAAATGTCGATAAAAAAGAACGGTGTTGACCAGCAGCTGATCCGCGATCTGGCGGGCATTCTGAACGACACCAATCTGACCGAGATCGAGGTCGAGCTCGGCGACCTCAAGGTGCGCGTCTCGCGCCAGGCGCAGGCCGTCCATGCGGTTGCAGCGGCGCTGCCGGCGCCCGCCGCGGCTCCGGCGACCGCCGCGGCTCAGCCAGCAACGGCAGCCGCGGCCGCCGATATGTCCAAGAACGCAGTGCCCTCGCCGATGGTCGGCACCGCCTATCTGGCACCCTCGCCCGACGCCAAGGCGTTCATCGAGGTCGGCCAGAAGGTCAAGGAAGGCCAGACGCTGCTCATCATCGAAGCGATGAAGACGATGAACCAGATCCCCTCGCCGCGTGCCGGCACGGTGACGGCGATCCTCATCGAGGATGCCCAGCCGGTCGAATACGGCATGCCGCTGGTGGTTCTTGAGTAGCGCCGGGAACAATCAGGAGATGTTCCAGAAAATCCTCATCGCCAATCGCGGCGAAATCGCGCTCCGGGTGCTGCGCGCCTGCAAGGAGCTCGGCATCCAGACGGTGGTGGTCCACTCGACCGCGGATTCCGACGCCATGCATGTGCGGCTTGCCGACGAGAGCGTCTGCATCGGCCCGCCGCCGTCCCGCGAAAGCTATCTCAACATCCACCAGATCGTCGCCGCCTGCGAGATCACCGGTGCCGATGCCGTGCATCCGGGCTATGGCTTCCTGTCGGAGAACGCCAAGTTCGCCGATATCCTGGCGGCCCACAACATCACCTTCATCGGCCCGTCGGGCGACCATATCCGCGTCATGGGCGACAAGATCGAGGCCAAGCGCACGGCGAAGCGTCTCGGCATCCCCGTCGTGCCTGGGTCCGATGGCGCGATCAGCGAAGAGAAGGAAGCCAAGCGCGTCGCCGCCGAGATCGGCTATCCGGTGATCATCAAGGCCTCCGCCGGCGGCGGCGGCCGCGGCATGAAGGTGGCGCACACCGAGGCGGACCTCGAAGTCGCCTTGCAGACGGCCAAGTCGGAAGCGGGGGCGGCCTTCGGCGACGACGCCGTCTACATCGAGAAATATCTGCAGAAGCCGCGCCATATCGAGGTGCAGGTGTTCGGCGACGGGGCCGGCCGAGGCGTGCATTTCGGCGAGCGCGACTGCTCGCTGCAGCGGCGCCACCAGAAGGTCTGGGAGGAAGCCAATTCCCCCGCGCTCAATGCCGAGGAGCGTTCGCGCATCGGCGGCATCTGCGCCAGGGCTATCGCCGATCTCGGCTATTCGGGCGCCGGCACGATCGAGTTCCTCTACGAGAATGGCGAGTTCTATTTCATCGAGATGAACACGCGTCTTCAGGTCGAGCATCCGGTGACCGAAGCGATCACCGGCATCGACCTCGTGCATGAGCAGATCCGCGTCGCCTCGGGCGGCGGGCTGTCGGTCAAGCAGGAAGACATCAAGTTCAATGGCCATGCCATCGAGTGCCGTATCAACGCCGAGGATCCGCGCACCTTCACGCCCTCGCCCGGCACGATCACGCATTTCCATACGCCCGGCGGCCTCGGTATCCGTGTCGATTCCGGCGTCTATTCGGGCTACAAAATCCCGCCCTATTACGACAGCCTGATCGGCAAGCTGATCGTGCATGGCCGCAACCGCGTCGAATGCATGATGCGGCTGCGCCGCGCGCTCGACGAATTCGTCGTCGACGGCATCAAGACGACGTTGCCGCTGTTCCGCGACCTGGTCGGCAATCCCGACATCGCCAATGGCGACTACGACATCCACTGGCTGGAAAAATACCTGGCCAAGGGTGAATAGCACGGGGATGCGATGACCCGCCCCTACGCACCAGGCTATCGCATTCCGACCGACCTGCTGCTTCGGGCTTACGCTTCCGGTGTCTTCCCGATGGCCGAGAGCGCCAACGACCCGGAAGTGTTCTGGGTGCGGCCGGAAACGCGCGGCATCATTCCGCTGGACGGATTCCACACACCGCGCAGCCTGAAGAAGACGATCCGCAAGCATCCGTTCGAGATCCGCTACGACTTCGATTTCGAGGCGACGATCGACGGCTGCGCCGAAAAGCGCGAGGAGCGCCGCTCGACCTGGATCAACGCGCCGATCCGCGAAGCCTATGTCGAGCTCTATCGCCTGGGCCACTGCCATTCGGTCGAAGCATGGCGCGAGGAACGGCTGGTCGGCGGCCTCTATGGCGTCTCGCTCGGACGCGTGTTCTTCGGCGAAAGCATGTTCGCCAGGGAGACCGACGCGTCGAAGACCTGTCTCTACCATCTCGTCGAGCGGCTGAAGGCGCGCGGCTTCGCGCTGCTCGACACGCAGTTCACGACCGAGCATTTGAAGCGCTTCGGCGCTGTCGACGTGCCTCGCGGCCAGTATGAGAAGCTGCTCGCAGAGGCCCTGAAGGGCGAGGCCGTCTTCTATCCTTGAGCCCGCGCTGCCGCCTCGATCGGCGTTTGCGAATGGAACATCATCTTCCAGCCGTCAGCGCGATGGACATAGCCGGTGCTGACGAGGGCAGCATAGGATTCGCCGTTCTCGCGCGTCGCGCGCGCCTCGTAAGTCAGCATGACGATGTCGCTGCCGGGCTCGACCATGCCCTTCAACCTGATGTCGAGGTCGCGCCATCTGTTGGGCTTGGCGGCGGTCTTTGCGAGATCGGCATTGGTCATCGCCTGCGCCATCTGCGGGAACGCCACCAGGCAATCCACATCGGCATTGGCTTCATAGTAAGCGGAATCGCCTGTCCAAAAGCCCTTCTCGATATCGAGAAGCTCCTGCTTGTTGGCCGTGATTGATCTGGTGGTCATCGCAGAATCCTCCTCGCCTGTCGCCGATCTGGAACGGCTCAAATGCGGGCAGGTTCCGAGATCAGTTGGTGTCGGTCGTGTCGTCCGGTGCCGGCGCCGCGTCAGTCGGTTCGGACGCGGCGTCCGCCGGCTGCGCCGCAGCCCTGGGCTTGGCGGCTTCGGTCTTCGGCTTGCCTGTGTCGGCCTTGGCCGCGGTCGGCGGCGGCACGTCCGACTTCTGCTTGCAGCCCTTGAGCCAGACGTCATAGACGGCGTGCTCGACGGCGTTGAGGCCGGGGCTTTCGGCAAACATCCAGCCGGTGAAGATGCGGCGGATCTTGCGGTCGAGCGTGATCTCGTCGACCTCGACGAAGGAATCGGTCTTCGGCTGCTCCGTGTCCGGCCGCGAATAGCAGACGCGAGGCGTCACCTGCAAAGCGCCGAACTGAACGGTCTCGTCGATATAGACGTCGAAGGTGATGATGCGGCCGGTGATCTTGTCGATGCCGGCGAACGCGGCCACCGGATTGGTGATGCGGTCGGAGGCCGCAGGTGCAGCGGCCGGCGCCTGCGCGGCGGCGAACACCACTGTCGAGGCAAGCAGAACGGACGTCGCCGCGATCAGCGCCTTTGAGATGTGGCCGAAAGAGCTCATGCAAAATACCGGTGGTTGCGCCCGGGTGATTCTCTCAACGCCCAAGGCTAGTCATGGCTGCGCAGTCAGCAAGCAGCTAAACGCCAATTGTGGCGACAAAGGACCGAAGCGGCGTCTTGGATTACAATCCGAGGGATTACGACCCCGGCGTCCAGGCGTCGTAGTCGCCGGTCACCTGCGGGCGATGCTGGTTGGTCAGGATGGAACCCTGCGGACGATAGGCGCCGGGCGTTCCGGTCAGGTTCGGCCGATGCTCCTTCTGCCACTCACGCGCCTTGTAGTTCTCGCTCGAGGGAGCGGTGTCGACGCGGTGGTGGATCCAGCCATGCCAGCCCGGCGGGATCTTCGAGGCTTCCGAGTAGTCGCGATAGATGACCCACCGGCGCGTGCGGCCTTCCGAATCGATGCCGCCCTCGTAATAGACGTTGCCGGCTTCGTCCTCGCCAACCCGCTTGCCGAAGCGCCAAGTGTGCAAGCGGGTGCCGAGCGTCTGGCTGTTCCACCAGGTGAAAAACTGCAGCAGGAAAGTCTTCATCCAAATCCTCGCGGCGGCAGCGGCTGCGCCTTTCCCCTGCTTATGGCGTCACGTCACCGCGAAGGCAAGGGTTTTGCCACACCCCGAATGGAAATGCTCCATGCGTTCATATCTTGATGCATGTCGTCGTCCCAGAACCGCTCCACGATTCTGGGCGACATGCATTAAATCGATGCAGTTGCCCTGCTGGCGGCAGCGCGGCTTGCCAAGCGCCGCCCGTCTTTCTAAATCTCGGCCCGCCCCTTTCGGGGCCCGCCTTGAGGAGGTGACGATTGAGCCGGGATCCGTCCGCCGACAGCCGGATCAGCGCCGAAGACATTCGCCGCCGCAAGGGCGGCGTGCCGATCGTTTGCCTTACCGCCTACACCTATCCTGTCGCCCGCCTGCTCGATCCGCATGTCGACCTGCTGCTGGTCGGCGACAGCGTGGCCATGGTTCTGCACGGCCACGCCACCACGCTCGGCGCCTCGTTGGAGATGATGATCGCGCACGGCCAGGCTGTGATGCGCGGCTCGGCCAAGGCCTGCGTGGTGGTCGACATGCCTGCGGGCAGCTACGAGACGTCGGCCGCCCAGGCCGTCGCTTCGGCGCGGCGCCTCGTCGGGGAAACAGGCTGCCAGGCGGTCAAGCTCGAAGGCGGTGTCGACATGGCAGCCCAGATCGCGGCAATCGTCGCGGAAGGGATACCGGTCATGGGTCATATCGGCCTGCAGCCGCAATCGGTGGAGAAGGACGGCGGCTACAAGATCAAGGGCCGGACAGACGACAATATCGCAGCGCTCTTGCGCGATGCAGAGGCAGTGGAAAAAGCCGGCGCCTTCTCGGTGGTCATCGAGGGCACGATGGAGGCCGTGGCTGCGAAGCTTACCCGTCACATTTCCATACCGACCATCGGCATCGGCGCCAGTGCCGACTGCGACGGCCAGATCCTGGTGATCGACGACATGGTCGGCATGACCGTCGACCGCGTGCCGAAATTCGTCAAGGAATACGCCGACTTGCGCAGCATGATCGCGAATGCGGCGGCCCGTTATGCCGCCGAGGTGCGCAGCCGTGCCTTTCCTGGCCCCGACCACGTTTTCACGACAGCATCCGGCAAGGACGACACATGAACGCGCCAATCGTCGTCGACAGCGTCGCCGCGCTTCGGACGCAGGTCAGGAACTGGCGACAGGCCGGCCTGAAGGTCGCCATGGTGCCGACCATGGGTGCGCTGCATGACGGCCATATCTCACTGGTCAGGATCGCGCTCGAACGGGCCGATCGCTGCGTCGTCTCGATCTTTGTCAACCCGGCCCAGTTCGCGCCGACGGAGGATCTCGACAAATACCCACGCCAGCTGGCGCACGATCTCGACCGGCTGCGGGATGCGGGTGCGCATCTCGCCTTCACGCCGGGCGTAAACGAAATGTACCCAGCCGGTTTCGCCACGAAGATCTCGGTGGGCGGCCCCTCTCGCGGCCTGGAAACCGACTTCAGGCCGAGTTTCTTCGACGGCGTCGCGACCGTGGTAGCAAAACTCTTCCTGCAGGCGGCGCCCGATTGCGCCGTGTTCGGCGAGAAGGACTACCAGCAGCTTTGCGTCGTCAGGCAGCTCTGCCGCGACCTCGACCTGCCGGTCGAGATCGTCGGCGCGCCGACGGTGCGCGACGTCCATGGCCTCGCCATGTCGTCGCGCAATGCCTATCTGGGCGAAGCCGAGCTCGGCATAGCACGCGAGCTCAACGTGATCCTGCGCCGCACCGCGGCGGCGCTTGCGGGCGGCGCGGATGAAACCGGCGCCACCGATGCCGCAGCGAAGTCCCTCGTCTCCGCGGGCTTCCAGAAGGTTGACTATGTCGCCGCGCGCGAAGCCGCGACGCTCAGCTCCTGGCGGAAAGACCGCGACGGCCGCCTGCTGGCGGCCGCCTGGCTCGGCACGACACGCCTGATCGACAATGTGGAAATTCCCTCCGCCTGATCGGACTTTCGTTCGATCAGGCTCGCCGCCTACTCTTCCGACGGCATATGCAGATACATCGACTGGATGCCGACGCGGCCTGGCCCGGTGAAGCGATTGACGACGAAATTCATGGCGGCGCCGAAGAAGCCGCTGGAAAGCCGGTCGATCCTTGTATCCATCTTTACCGATGCGTCCTTGAACAGCCAGCCGCCCGGCTCGATGTCGATGGTCTCGCCGGGCGCCAGCACCTTCTCGAAGACATTCCCGTAACCGTGCAGCCAGACGATGCCGTCGCCTGTCTCGCCGCGGAAGCGGTCGATGAAGAAGCCGCTCTGGCCAAACAGCATCGTTCCCAGTCCGCGCACGCGCTCGAACGTGTAGTCGACGCTGGCGGTCGCGGCGAGGAACTGGTGCTCGCGCACCTGGATCTCCTCGCCGCGCCGAAGATGGATCGGCACGATATGGCCCGGTCCGTCGCGGCTGAAGGCGATGATGCCCGGCCCCGACGCCTCGGTGACGAATATCTGCATGCCGGCGATCATGCGCTTCAGCGCGCCCTTCAGCGATTTCAGGCCGATGGTGATGGCGGTGTTCTTCCAGAGCAGGATATGGTGCTCGAAATAAACCGGCATGTTGGTCACATCGACCGACAGCACCGGCACCAGTTCTCCGGCGACGTGATAGGTCACGCCGCCAAAAGTCTCGTCCGACACCTCGGTCGGCATCAGTTCAGGCAAGCTCGGCATGGCAATCCCCCATTTGCCGGCGACGCCTCTGGCTAGTGGGAGAGCGGGACACCGGCGATGCGCAGCCTTGACCACGCGGGTCGGCGCGATCAAATCAAAACCGCGCGATGAATGGGCGCGCTCACCGGCGCTCTAGCGGAAACCTTTTTCCATGATCATCGCGGGCAATCCCGAGTTGCCGCCGCAATCGGCGGTTCTGCCTGCCGGGCGGAACCCATTCGCCTCGTAGAAGGCGATCGCCGCGGCATTTGCTTCTTCGACCTCGAGGCGCAGCGTATGCATCTCCGGAAAGCTGGCTTCAACTTCATCGAGCAGCGACTGGCCAATCCCCTGCCGTTGGCAGGCCGGATGGACGTAAAGCTGGTTCAAAAGGACGATCTTCGGGTCGGTGGTGGCGGCAGCGAACGCCATGCCGCCGAGCCGCTTGCCGTCGTCAGCCACCAGGAACTCGGAATTCGGCCGCGCCAGCCGCGCCTTGAGCGAGGCGATCGAATGCCAGTCATCCGTGATTTCAGTTACCCGCTTGGTGCCATAGACGGCGTCGTAAGTGGCATGCCAAGTCTCGACCAGCAACGCACGGACGGCTGCGAGATCGCGTTCGCTGGCCGTCCGCACGAACATCGCTAGCCCTCGATGCCGAGCTTGGCCTTGACGAGGTCGTTGACCGCCTGCGGGTTGGCCTTGCCGCCGGTCGCCTTCATCACCTGGCCGACGAACCAGCCGGCCATGGTCGGCTTGGCGCGCGCCTGCTCGGCCTTGTCGGGGTTGGCGGCGATCACCTCGTCGACGGCCTTCTCGATGGCGCCGGTGTCGGTGACCTGCCTCATGCCGCGGCTCTCGACGAGCTGGCGCGGATCGCCGCCTTCGTTCCAGACGATCTCGAACAGGTCCTTGGCGATCTTGCCGGAGATGGTGCCTTCCTTGATCAGGTCGATGACGGCGCCTAGCTGCTCTGGCGAAAGCGGAGCGTTTTCAATGTCTTTGCCGGCTTTGTTGAGAGCGCCGAGCAGGTCGTTGATGACCCAGTTGGCGGCGAGCTTGCCGTCGCGGCCGGATGCCACCTTCTCGAAATAGTCGGCAATCGGCTTTTCCGACACCAGCACCGAGGCGTCATAGGTCGACAGGCCAAGCGACGAAATCAGCCGCGCCTTCTTGTCGTCGGGCAGTTCCGGCAGGTGTTGCGCCAACGCATCGACATAGGCCTGGTCGAATTCCAGCGGCAGAAGATCGGGATCCGGGAAATAGCGATAGTCATGCGCCTCCTCCTTGGAGCGCAACGAGCGCGTCTCGCCCTTGACCGGGTCGAACAGGCGGGTCTCCTGGTCGATCTTACCGCCATCCTCCAGAATGGCGATCTGCCGGCGCGCCTCGGATTCGATCGCCTGGCCGATGAAGCGGATCGAGTTAACGTTCTTGATTTCGCAGCGTGTGCCGAATGCGCCGCCCGGGCGGCGCACTGAGACGTTGACGTCGGCGCGCAGCGAACCTTCGTCCATGTTGCCGTCGCATGTGCCGAGATAGCGCATGATGGTGCGCAGCTTCGTCACATATGCCTTGGCCTCGTCGGCCGATCGGATGTCGGGCTTGGAGACGATCTCCATCAGAGCCACGCCGGAACGGTTGAGGTCGACATAGGACATGGTCGCATGCTGGTCATGCATCAACTTGCCGGCATCCTGTTCCAGATGCAGGCGCTCGATGCCCACCTCGATATCCTCGAACTCGCCCTGGCGGTCGGGCCCGACGGAGACGATCACCTTGCCCTCGCCGACGATCGGCTGCTTGAACTGCGAGATCTGGTAGCCCTGCGGCAGGTCCGGATAGAAATAGTTCTTCCGGTCGAAGACCGATTTATGATTGATCGCGGCCTTCAGGCCGAGCCCTGTGCGGATCGCCTGCTTGACGCATTCCTCGTTGATGACCGGCAGCATGCCCGGCATCGCCGCATCGACAAGGCTGACATTGGCATTGGGCGCCCCGCCGAACGACGTCGAGGCGCCGGAAAAGAGTTTTGCCTCCGAGATCACTTGCGCATGCACTTCGAGCCCGATGATGATCTCCCAGTCGCCGGTGGCGCCAGGGATCAGGCGTTTTGCGTCGGGGGTGCGGGTGTCGATGATGCTCATGGATGGCCTGCTAGTTCGCGAAACGTGACTTTCACGTTTAAAGTGAAAGCATTCGCTAGTCCAAACTGCTCGACGAGACAAGCGCCAAGCCGGTAGTGTCTCAGTTCGAAATTCAGCGCCGTTTGACGGCGTTGTCGCGCCGACCTGACTCCTATATGCCTGCCGGAAAGCATGGGAGTTCCCAATGACCGTCCTCGAAGATGTCGCCGCTTTAGTGAAGCAGGTGCGCCGCACGGGATATGCGATGACTGCATCGCAGACAAACGTCACTCTCGGTTCGTCAGCACGCAAACCACAAGACCCGTGAATTGGCCGGCGATTATCGGAGCGGCTTCTGTCGCGAGAAAGACCTTTGCAACACCTGCAAAAGTGTGAAGCTTGTGATCCGGTACGTCTAAAGGACCTAAAGGCCGAAAGCGCCCCGTCGTTGGCAACAGCGCATCGAAATGGAAAAGGCGAGAGCAGGAAGATCGCCTCGGTCCTGTGCCTGACCCGCGACGGCTGGCACTACCCGGGGTTCGACCTGGAACTCTTCCGAAAGTTGAGGCGCAAGAAGGCAGTTTCTTCGACCAACGGCGGTCCTTACCGCATCACCCGACGTGGGCTCGCGCTCGTGCGCGCCGAGCTCGACAATCGCTAATGTCCAATGCCGCCGGACGAAACGCCGGCGGCACCTTCCGTTTGCTTCAGGCCGTGGCGATATAGGCCCTGATCTCCTCGGCCTCGCGCTCGACATCCTCGATGCGGCGCTTGACCACGTCGCCGATGGAGACGATGCCGTCGAGCAGCCCGTTTTTCTCCACCGGCAGATGGCGGAAGCGGCCTCGCGTCATGATCTCCATCACCTCGTTGACGGTGTGGTTTTCGTTGCAGATCTTGACCTTCGGCGTCATCGCCGAGCGCACGGGGATGTCGAGCGCGGCGGCGCCCTCCTTGGCCACGACCCTAACGATATCGCGCTCAGAGAGAATGCCGACGATCTTTCGGTCGCCATTGGTGATGACGAGCGCGCCGATCCTGTGCTCGGCCAGCATGCGAATGGCCTCGCTGAGTTTTTCATTGGGCCCGAGCGTGAACACGTCATGGCCCTTGCTTTCAAGAATTGCCTTAACCGTCATGGCGTCCTCCACTGCCTTTGACGCCCCCGGCGCCCTTAGGAAGACACTGGGTGCTTGGGCAACATCGTGCGCCGTGATTGGTTGCATTTCAAGTGCGCCTAAGGACTAGATCAGGAAGGCGTCTCGTTGAATCGCCATCCTGATCTATCTCTTGTTGGAGCATGATCTTCTCCGAAACCGGTTCCAACTTTTCGGGATCATGCCCTAGGCGGCAGCCAGCGGACGGTCGAAGAAACGCAATCCGAAAAAGCCGGCGACGAAGCCGCCGATATGGGCTTCCCAGGCGATCTGGCCGTCGATGCCCGGCGCGAAGCCGAGCAGGCCCGTGGCCAGATTGATCACCATCCAAACGCCAAGAAAGGTCATGACGCCGCGCGAACGCAACACCGATGCGACCGGCAGCGGCTCGCCGGCGAAGGCACCCCGGCCCGACGAACGGTCGACGCGGAAGCCGTAGCGCGCGGCCGCGCCCATCATCCCGGAGATCGCGCCCGATGCGCCGACGAGCGGCATCTCGCCATAGGGATGCAGTGCCCAGAACAGAGCGACCGAGGCCAGTCCGGTCACAGCGTAGAACATTGCGAAACGTAGCGCGCCAAGACGATTGGCGAGCGGCGAGCCGAAGGCTGCAAGCCAGATCATGTTGATGGCGATATGGGCGACGCCCCCATGCATGAACGCATAGGTGAACGGGCGCGTGAACAAGAACCAGTCGAAGCCGTATTGGCCGGTGTACAGCACCGGAATGAAGGCGCCGTCATAGAGCAGCGTCATTTGCTGCGTTTCGTTCAGCACATATTGCTGCAGCAGATAGACGACCGCGCAAATGCCGATCACGGCAAGCACCACCGGCGGCAGATTGAACACAGGTTCGCGCCGCCGCGGCTCGAGCGCCTCGTCTGGCAACGGTTCGTTTTCAGTGGGGCTTACGGGCTCGCTCATGCACCCTTGCAGGTCCGGGACTCGGCGTTTTCGACGAGCATGTAGATCACGCGCTTTGGAATCACAAACGGCTAATCGCCACAGCGCCCGCGCAGAAAAAGGCGAATCAGAGAGCAAAGGCCGAATCAAAAAGAAGGCCGTTCAGGTGTCCCCCTGAACGGCCGGTCGAGCCCCCTGCTCCCCATAAACTCGTGACTGAAGTGCTGCCGATCGCTGCTGAAACGACCGTTTTGGAGTGGTTTTGATGTGCCACAGGCCTCGGCGGCACGCAATGTAAACCGTTTGTTAACCTTAACGACCCCGAGGCGTGAACAAACGTTAACGATAGTGGCACGCATCCTGCTCCGCACCGCATGAAGGTCATCGGAGGGCGCCCTGTCTGTTCGCCGATGGGACATCAAAAGACAGGTTGTGCGGAGCAGGATGGACATGAACGAAAAAGGATCGATCGCGCTGTTCCAATATTGGAACCAGCTGCGTGATGGCCGCCTTGCCCCGAAGCGATCGGAGGTGGAACCGGCGGACATCAAGTCGCTTCTGGCCGACACCTTCATCCTCGAGCGCGACACGCGCGGCGAGGCGGTGTTCCGGCTCGCGGGCACACGGCTCTGCGCCTATTATGGCCGGGAGCTCAAAGGCTTCTCCTTCCCTTCGCTCTGGCGCGAGAAGGATCAACGGCTGGTGTCGCGGCTCATGCAGGGCGTTTTCGATCAGAAATCGGTTCTGCTCATGACCTATGAGGGATTCAGCCGTAACGGCCGTTCCAACAAATTCGAGCTCCTGGCGCTGCCGTTGGACGGCGGCGCCGAGAACCCGCGCTGCCTCGGCATCATCAGCACCGCCGACAAGCCGTTCTGGCTTGGTGCCGACCCGCTCGCCGACGCGCTCATCGATTCGATTCGGGTGATAGACCCCGAGAAGGAGCCGATGTTCCTGAAGAACCGTCCGGCGATCGACGTCCCCTCGCTCGTTCCGACCGAATTCGATGCTCCGGAGACCATTTCGGCGCTCGGCCGCGTGCGTCGCATCCGCCATCTCGTCGTCCTCGACGGCGGGCGTCACGAGTGAGCCCCGCCGTGTGAGGTTTCCCGCCGCTCTCGCTAGATTTTTCAGCGCTGCGCGTGCTCCAGGCCCAGGCTTTTGCGGCCGACTTTTCCCGTTTGTTAACCTGCTTTGCTGTAGCTTTTCGGGCGAAATTCCTCGCATCGTCGCGCGGAATGCCAACCGGGTGTAGGCAGTCATGAGGTCAGCGGCGGTAGAATATGCGCCGTCACGAGCTGAGCGGCGCAACTTCCAGCGTGTCCGCGTCAAAATCTACGGACGTTTCATGCTGGAAGACCGCACCGAGCATCCTTGCCAGGTGATCGATATGTCGCCCGGCAACGTTGCGTTGCGCACGGACCGGATCGGCATGCCGGGCGAGAAGGTTATCGCCTATATCGACCATATCGGTCGTGTCGAAGGCATCGTGACGCGTACGTCGCAGGACGGGTTCGCCATGACCGTCATCGCCTCGGAGCGCAAGAAGGACAAGCTTGCCGCGCAGCTCACCTGGCTTGCCAACAAGCATGAGCTCGACCTGCCCGAGGACCGCCGCCACGAGCGCGTGGCGCCGCGCAATCCGATGAGCGTCCTGCAGCTCACCGATGGGCGCCAGTATCAGTGCCGCATCATCGACCTGTCGCTCTCCGGTGCCGCCATCGAGATCGACGTCAAGCCGGCAATCGGCGTCCAGGTCACGTTAGGCACGATGCGCGGCCAGATCGTGCGCCATTTCGAGGACGGCGTCGCCATAGAATTCGCCGTCATCCAGCGGCCGGAAACTCTGGATCAGGAATTCAACGCGCCGCGGTCCTGACGCAAACCCGCACCGCAAGCGCGAAGCGAGCCGGCCGGTAGCGGCCGGTTTTTTGTTGCCTGGCTTTGGCGGGTCGGACGCGGATCGCCAGCGCGATCAACACCTCACGCGAGCCGGCGAAATCTGAATAATCCGAAATCGCGGTAGTTCAAATTTTACGTTTATTCTACTGGCGTTTTACTCAATGTCTACTTCCGGTTTTTGCGTCAAATAAATCCCAACGTGGCACAGTCTCCTCAAACGGGGAGACTACAACAATGAAAATGACGAGGGGCAAGCTGTTGCTCTTGGCAATAGCGATGCAGCTTTCCGCCTGGGGTACGGCAAGCGCAGGACCGGCTTTCATGCATACGGGTGGCCGCACCACCCAGCCGGTCGGTCACTACGACTTCTGCCAGCGCATTCCGGTCGAATGCAATCAACGGACGCCGAAGGGTCCGCCGGTCGAGCTGACGCGCAAGCTGTGGGCGACGATGGTCAACGTCAATAATTCGGTCAACACCCGCGTCAAGCCGCGCACCGACATGGAGATCTACGGTGTCGAGGAATACTGGGCCTATCCCGACAAAGGTTATGGCGACTGCGAGGATTACGCGCTGGAGAAGCGCCGTGAGCTGATGGCCGTGGGCGTGCCGGCCGGCAATCTGCTGATGACGGTGGTGCGCCAGCCGAATGGCGATGGCCATGCGGTGCTGACGGTGCGCACCAGCCTCGGCGAATTCATCCTAGACAATCTCGAGCCGAAAGTGCTCGCCTGGAATGACACGGTGTACACCTACCTCAAGCGTCAATCGACGGAGAATTCGGGCGTTTGGGTGACGATCAACGACGGCCGCGAAGACGCGGTTGCCAGCGTCCGCTAAGGCGCCAAAGCGATCGGGTACGTCGCCGTGACGCGGCGGCGCGCCCAGGAAGAAAGCCCGGTCGAGTCCCCACCCTCCCCGTCCCCAACGACCGGGTTTTAGGAGCCGGCCCCTGTCCCCGGGGCCGGCTCCGCCATTTCGGTCGCCGCCCGCCGGCTGCAACCAATCGGCGCTGCGCTGCTGAAGCGCCATGGTCGGCACGCCCTTCCCCGCCGAGGCGGATGGGAGCAGTATGGCTCGTTCGTTGCGGATGAAGCCAATGCTAGGAGTCCCCGAGGATCGCGGCACCCGCCACCTGTTGTTCAAGGCCATAGACGACGCGTTCAAGGCCGGAGACTTCGCGGCCCTGGGTGTTGCGCTCGGCGGCTCGCCGCGCTGGTTCGACGAGCGGATGCCGTTCGAGCTCGGACTTGGCCACCCGCTGGAATACGCGATCTACTGGAGCCCGGCCGCGTTCATCACCGCGCTTCTCGATGCCGGCACAAACCCGAATTATGAAGACCCGGCCGGGTTTCCATCGATCATTGCCGCGCTGTCGACGGAACGGCCGGACCGGTTGGACGTCATCCATATCCTGCTCGCGCATGGCGCCGACCCGGATATGCGCGGCGTGAACGACTGGACTCCCCTGCACTATGCAGTGTCCCGGCGCGACGCCGAGGCGATCCGTCTGCTGCTCCTGTCAGGCGCGGACGCTTCGCTGAGGACCCGCATCGACGACTATCAGACGGCCCTGGAAGGCGCCGAGCAGGCCGGCTTCGAAGCGGGCGCCCTTCTGTTGCGTGAAGCGATGAACAGCCGCCGCGGATGAAGACAGGCGGAGTTGCCGCCTGCCGCCGTCACACTGTCTTGAGCTTGGTCTTGAAGCGTTTGGCATTGGCCACGTAGTGGGCCGCCGAGACGCGCAGCCGCTCGATCGCCGCTTCGTCCAGCGTCCTTATCACCTTGGCGGGCGAGCCGACGATCAGCGAATTGTCCGGAAAAACCTTGTTTTCGGTCACCAGGGCGCCGGCGCCGACCAGCGAGTTGTTGCCGATCCTGGCGCCGTTCAGCACGATGGCGCCCATGCCGATCAGGCTGTTGTCGCCGATCGTGCAGCCATGCAGCAGAGCCCGGTGGCCGATCGTGCAGCCTTTGCCGATGGTCAGCGGAAAGCCGGGATCGGTGTGCATGATCGTGTGTTCCTGCACATTGGTGTCGGCACCGATGATGATCGGTTCACCATCGCCGCGGACGACGACGCCGAACCAGAAGCCGGCATTGCGGCCGATCCGGATATTGCCGATCAGCGTGGCGTCGGGCGCGATCCAGTTCGTATCGGCGTCCTCGAACTCGGGCGCTTTCCCATCGATCGCATAGACCGGCATTGTTCGTCTCCGAATCGTCTCAACCAGCGAATTCGAAAGACCCTAAGTTGGCTGTCGCCCAGGATGCAATGGCGATGAGGACGACGCCTAGCGCCAGCGCCCAGGCAATGGCCGTGCAGCCGCAGGACAACAGCGCCATCGTGCCGATGCGGCCCTCGCGCCGGGCGGCCAAGGCCTCGTTGGTGAGCATGAACGGCCCGGCACAGGCCGTTGCCGCAAGCGAACGCAGGATATGGACCGGCGAAACATAAGGCTCGGCAAAGGCTAGGCGCCGGCCGGCCAGCAATTCCATGGCCGATCCGGCCAGTCCGCAAGCCGTGAGACCAACCGCGAAAGCGTAAAGAACAAGCACAACGGGATCCATGTTTACCAACCGTTTACCATGAAAACGCACAGTCGTGCCACCGCGCTGCAAGAGCCATGCCGCGCAAGCTGTGCCGCCGAAGGACAGGCGGGCGGATCGGGGAAGAGCAAATGAGAGAGGCAAATGTTGCCGAGAGCGCTGACTTCGAGGTCGTCAACTCGACCTTGATGAAGCGGGTCTTTTATATCTTCGCGGCGCTCGCGCTGCTTTCGATTGCCATCAGCGTCGGCGGCAAATGGCTTGGACGGTCGATCGCCATGGCCGGCTATACGGATGACACGACGGTGCGCCAGATCGTCATGGGCAACAATCTCATCAGCGTGCCGGCAAACTTCATCCGCTTCGACCAGGCCAGGCGCGACGGCATCGCCTCGCGGCTCGACCTCTATCTGCGCTATCCCGAAATGGACGGCTACAGCACGGCCGCGCGCGACGACTTCAACCATGCGACGACCAGGAAGATCATCTTCTTGTCGTTCGAGCCGCGAATGATGTCGCGCGACATGAGCGGCCGTTTCGCGCCCATCTACAGCGCTCTGATCGAAAAGCCGGGGACGCCCGGCCCGGGCGGCACGACGGTTTACGCCTTCACGGAAAAATCAGGCTATCTGAATGAAGTGCTGGCTGTTGCCGAACGCCCCGGCAAGGATCCGTTCGTCGCCCGCTGCCTGAGCGGCCCGAGTGCCGAGGAATCGCTGGCGCCCTGCGAGCGCGACACCCAGGTCGGCGACGATCTCAGCCTCACCTATCGCTTTCCGCGCGAGCTGCTCGCGAACTGGCCGGCGCTCGACGCGGCGATTGCAGCCAAAGTGGCGAGCATCTTGAAGACGGGCCACTGACGCTGGCGGCTAGCCGAATATCCAACGACATCATTTCGGTGCATGGCCAGCGCTTCAAACCGGCAATCTGGCTCAACGGTTCGATTTCACGGGCGCCAAAAACGGTTCTGGCATCGGGCTGACAAGGCGCGCTAATGGTCGGGCATGACCGATTTAATGCCTTCCTATCTCAAGTTTGATCTCGCCAGCCGCCGCCTGAATCTCGATCCGCACGAACCAGCCTTCGTGCAGAACCCTTATGAGGCCTACGCCTTCCTGCACGGCACTGCCAACGCGTTTTTCTGGGAAGACTACGGGTTCTGGTGCTTTGGCGGCTTCGATGACGTCAACCGTCTGCTGCGCGACCGCCGTTTCGGCCGCCAGAATCCGGCGGGGATTCCCGACAGCCGCGGCGTCGGCGACGACCGCTCGCACCTCGTCGCCTTCGACGCGGTCGAGGCCAATTCCATGCTGGAGCTCGAGCCGCCGGTGCATACGCGGCTCAGAACGCTGGTCAATCGCGCCTTCGTCTCACGTCAGGTCGAGCGGCTGCGGCCACGCATCGAGGTGCTGGCCAACGAGCTGGTCGACCGCTTCGAGCCAAGCGGCATCGACCTTCTGCCCGCCTACGCCTCGCCTTTGCCGATCACCATCATTGCGGAAATGCTCGGCGTACCGGTGGAGATGGGGCCGCAACTGCTCGACTGGTCGCATCGGATGGTCGCCATGTACATGCATGGCCGCACGCGCGAGACCGAGGAGACGGCGAACCGCGCCGCGCGCGATTTTTCCGACTTCCTGCGGGGCTATATTGCGGAGCGGCGCAAGAAACCCGGCGACGACCTGCTGTCGCTGCTCATCGAAGCCCAGGACAACGGTCAGAAGCTTTCGGAGGACGAGCTGGTTTCCTCAGCGATCCTGCTTCTCAATGCCGGCCATGAGGCGACCGTGCACCAGACCGGCAATGCGGTGCGCTCGATCCTGGCGCAAGGCGGCGATCCGCGCCGCTTCTTTGCGACACCGGAGGCGAATGTCGCGACGGTCGAGGAATGCCTGCGCTACGACCCGCCGCTGCATATGTTTCTGCGCTATGCCTATGAGGAGATGGAGGTTTCGCCGGGCATCCTGGTCAAGCCCGGGGAGATGGTGGCGCTGCTGCTCGGCATGGCGAACCACGATCCGCTTGCCTTTGCCGAGCCCGACACCTTCAATCCGGCCCGCACGGACCAGAAGAATGTTTCCTTCGGCGCCGGCATCCATTTCTGCATCGGCGCGCCGCTGGCCAGGCTGGAGTTGCAAGTATCGCTGAAGACGCTGTTCGATCGGCTTCCGGAGTTGCGCCTGGCGGAGACACCGCGCTTCCGCGACACTTACCATTTTCACGGGCTGGGACGGGTTGCCGTTACCTTTTGACCGGCGAACGATGCGACTCGAACAGCGGAAATTGTCATTCGGAATTCAGAAATGAGATTCGCCTTCCTGCAAGAGCCGCCCTTCTGCTTCACCGATGCCGCGGGCAAGCTCGGCGGTTGCGACGCGGTGCTCGCCGAGAAAGTTTGCCAGATGGTTGACCTGGAGAACTTCTCGCCGATCGAGGCGGAATTCGCCGAACTGCTCCCCGGTTTGGTGGACGGCCGCTGGGACATGACGACCGGCCTGTTCATCTCCGAGGAGCGCAGCAAGCTCGTGGACTTCACGCGGCCGATCTGGTCACTGCCGGACGGGTTGATGGTCGCCAAGGGCAATCCGCTGGAGCTGAACGGCTATCGCTCCGTCGCCCAACATCCTTCCGCCTTGCTCGCAGTTATATCGGGCCAGATCCAGCACCAGACCGCCGTGCAAAACGGCGTTCCGCCCCAGCGGATCAGCATATTCGCTACGCAGGCCGAAGCAGCCGAAGCCGTTGCGGCAGGCCATGTCGACGCGTATGCCAGCGTCGCCATGGCGCATCGCGGCTATGTCAACAGACGGACCGGCGCATGGCTTGCCGTCATCGACGTCCCGGCCTTTGAAAAGCAGCCTGCGGCAGGCGCTTTCGCCCTCGCCAAGGGCAACGACGCGCTGCGCCGGCGCGTCGATCAATGTCTCGGCGATCTGCTCGGAAGTGCATGGCACCGGGAGATCATGAGCAAATACGGCTTTTCCGACGACGATGTCGATCGGCTGCTTTGATTGCTGGAAGCATTCAAAGCCGGATCACGTATTCTTTGCGCGTCTTCTCGAGCACTTCCCATGTGCCCTTGAACCCGGGCCTCAGCACGAAACTGTCGCCGGCCCGCACGGTGCGCGCCTCGCCGCTATCCTCGGCGATCACCGAGACACCGGACAGGATGTGGCAGAACTCCCATTCGTCATAGGCGATGCGCCATTTGCCCGGCGTCCCTTCCCAGACGCCGGCATAGAGGCCGCCGTCGCCCTCCTCGACATTCCAGGTGCGGAATTTGGGATCACCCGAAATCACCCGGTCCGGCGGCGGCGCGCCGGCCTCCGGTTCGACCGCATCGATGTTGAGCGCAAGAAAGGCCGACATATCAGACCTTGCCGAGCGCCTGCTCGAGATCGGCAACGATGTCGTTGACGTCCTCGATGCCGACCGAAAGGCGGACGGTGTCAGGTCCGGCGCCGGCCTTGACCTTCTGCTCGTCGGAAAGCTGGCGGTGCGTGGTCGAGGCCGGATGAATGACCAGCGATTTGGTGTCGCCGACATTGGCGAGGTGCGAGAACAGTTCGAGCGCCTCGACGAATTTGATGCCGGCCTCGTAGCCACCCTTGAGGCCGAAGGTGAAAACCGCGCCTGCGCCCTGCGGCGAATATTTCTTCTGCAGCGCGTTGTTCTTGTCGCCTGGAAGGCCGGGATAGTTCACCCAGGCTACCTTCGGATGGCTCGACAGCCAGCCGGCAACGCTCGCGGCATTGTCGCAATGACGCTGCATGCGCAGCGGCAGCGTTTCCAGGCCGGTCAGGATCAGGAAGGCGTTGAAGGGCGAGATCGCCGGGCCGATGTCGCGCAGACCAAGCACGCGGGCGGCAATCGCGAAGGCGAAGTTGCCGAAAGTCTCGTGCAGGACGAGGCCGCCATATTCAGGGCGCGGCTCCGACAGCATTGGGTATTTGCCGGACTTCGACCAGTCGAAGGTGCCGCCATCGACGATGACGCCGCCGATCGAATTGCCGTGGCCGCCGATGAACTTGGTCAGCGAGTGCACGACGATGTCGGCGCCGTGCTCGATCGGCCGGACCAGATACGGCGAGGCCAGCGTGTTGTCGACGATCAGCGGCAGGCCGTGCTTGCGGGCAATATCGCCGATCTTCTCGATGTCGACGAAGACACCGCCGGGATTGGCAAGGCTCTCGATGAAGATCGCCTTGGTCCTGTCATCGATCTGGCTCTCGAACGTCGCCGGATCGTTTGCCTCTGCCCAGCGAACTTCCCAGCCGAAGTTCTTGAAGGCATGGCCGAACTGGTTGATCGAGCCGCCATAAAGCTTGTTGGCGGCGACGAAGTTGTCGCCCGGCTGCATCAGATTGTGGAAGACGATGACCTGCGCGGCGTGGCCCGAGGCGACGGCAAGTGCTGCGGTGCCGCCTTCGAGCGCCGCGACGCGTTCCTCGAGAACCGCTTGGGTCGGATTCATGATGCGCGTGTAGATGTTGCCGAAGGCCTTCAGCCCGAACAGCGAGGCGGCATGGTCGGCATCGTCGAAGACAAAGGAGGTGGTCTGGTAGATCGGCGTGGCGCGGGCGCCGGTCGCCGGATCGGGCTTTGCGCCTGCATGAACGGCTAAAGTGCTGAAACCAGGCGTACGGGTCATCGAAATCCCTCTCCTAACGTTCGAAAATCGCCGGGCATTCTTGGCGAAGCGCGGCCGGGAATGCAAAGAAGAAAATACCGTTCGGGGCGCGATCTGCGACGAACGCCCGGGAAAATCTATTTCGTCCCGGAATAATTTTGCGCGAACTACCGCATGCTTATTTCTGTCTTACGCCGAAGCTCTGAAATCCCTGGCGCATCACAGGTTTTTTCGACGACAGCACGCCGGAGTTGACGCCGGTCCAGCCGATCTCGCCGGATAGCTTGCCGTATTCGATCTTCGGGCAGCGGTTCATCACCACCTTGATGCCGACGGCTTCGGCGCGGGCAGCCGCCTCATCGTTGCGCACGCCAAGCTGCATCCAGACGACCTTGGGCAGCGGATCGAGCTTCAGCACCTGGTCGACGACGCCAGGCACGGCCGCCGAGCCTCGAAAAATATCGACCATGTCGACCGGATGCGGCAGATCTTCGAGGCTCGCATAGACCGTCTGTCCGAGGATCTGCTTGCCGGCATGACCGGGATTGATCGGGAGCACCGAAAAGCCCTTGGCTAAAAGATATTTCAGCACGAAGTAGCTTGGCCGCACATCGTTGGGCGAAGCGCCGACCATTGCGATCGTCTTCACCGAATTCAGGATGCCGGCGATGTAGCTGTTGTCGTAGCTATCGTGATTCATGCTGCGATGGTCTTCCTGCGGTAATGGTAGCGATAGAGTTCGCGGTTGAAGCCGAGAGAGGCGTAGAGCGCGCGTGCGGGCGTGTTCAGCGATAGAAAAGCCGGGCATGCGGAAGAACTATTCGTCGGTCCATTCGGGCTTGCGCTTGCCGATGAAGGCACCGATGCCTTCCTCGGCGTCGCGCGCCAGCATGTTTTCCACCATCACGCGGCCGGTATGGGCATAAGCGTCGGCCAACCCCATTTCGGCCTGGGCATAGAAAGCCTCCTTGCCGGTTTGGATCACCAAAGAGGATTTGGATGCAATGGTTTGCGCGTATTTGTTGACAACCTGAATCAGATATTCGCGCGGCACGATACGGTTGATCAGCCCGAACTCCTTGGCGGTCGCCGCGTCGATCGTCTCGCCGGTGAGCAGCATTTCCATCGCCTGCTTGCGTGAGACGTTGCGCGACAGCGCCACCATCGGCGTCGAGCAGAACAGGCCGATATTGACGCCAGGCGTGCAGAAACTCGCCTCATGCGAGGCGATGGCAAGGTCGCAGCTGGCGACCAGTTGCAGGCCGGCGGCTGTCGCGAGGCCGTCGACCTCAGCGATCACCGGCTTCGGGTGGCGCACGATGGTCTGCATCAATTTCGCGCAGGCCGCGAAGGTCGTTTCGAAGAAGGCCTTGCCCCGATCCGGTTCGGCGCGGTGCGCCGTCATTTCCTTGAGGTCATGGCCGGCACAGAACACTTTTCCCGACGCCGCCAGGATGATGACGCGCACGGATCTGTCGGTCTTAACGCGATCGAATTCGGCCTGCAGCGCCGCCATCGTCGCCAGCGAGAGCGCATTGGCCGGCGGGCTGGCGAGCGTGAGGCGCAGGATGCCCTTGTCCTGGCTGACAAGAACAGGACCGTCGGCGACGGCGGGCTTGATGGCGACGACTTCGGCCATTTTTAAACCTCTCGATCAGCGCTCGCGGCTTATGGAGCAACAGAACTACCATGCTGCCGGTTGAAGAACAGCCGCGAGACGTGTTTTCTCCGTCGCACCGTTTGGTCCAGGCGCACCGCCCGGAGCTGCTCATTCATATAGGACGTCGCCATGCCCGCCCAAAGCGATCTGAAGCCAATGCTCAACGCGGCGGAAGTCAATGCACTGATGGCAAGCGTCTATCCGCAGCTCAACGACAATTTCACCTCCTATGAGGCGATCGACGTTTTTCCGGGCGGCTGCACAGTGCGGCTGAATGCCGACGAGCGGCATCTGCGCCCCGGCGGCACGGTATCCGGTCCGGCGCTGTTCACGCTGGCCGACATCGGCGGCTATGTCTGCGTGCTCAGCCACGCCGGCCCGGACGCGCTTTCGGTGACGGTCAACCTCGACATCAATTTCATGCGCAAGGCCGAAGCCGGTCCGATCGACGGCCATTGCCGTATCCTGAAGCTTGGCAAGAGCCTGATGGTGTTCGATATCGATATTGTCGCGGGCCCGGACGGACACACTGTCGCGCACGCCACCGGCACCTATTCGATCCCGAGGAAGCGAATAAGCGACAAGCCGGCCTGACGTCTTGCCGGAACTCCCAGTCGATAGGTTCGTTCTGCGGCATGCCCGATGTTACGACCTACCTTGCCTTCGTCGGCGCCGTGCTCGCCTATCAGCTTTCTGGTGTCGGTCCGGACATGATGCTGGTGATCAGCCGCGGCGTCGGGCAAGGCTGGCGCCATGCCCTGGCGACTGCAGCGGGCTGCGTATCGGCCGGCGTCGTCCAGATTCCATTACTGGCAATGGGGCTTGCCTCGCTGATCACATCCTCCCCATCTCTTTACAGCTTCCTTCGGATCGTCGGCGCCATCTATCTGATCGCCATCGGGATCAAATTCCTGTTGGCCCGTCGGTCGGGCAAAGGTGGTGGTGCGTCTACCTTTGCCGAGACGAGCAGTATCCCAGCCGCTTTCCGGCAAGGCGTGATCTGCAATCTCACCAATCCGACGACGCTCGCTTTCATGCTGGCGGTGCTGCCGCAATTCGTTCATCCCTGGGTCGGTTCGCCTGCACTGCAGTTCATCATTCTCGGTACGACCATGAAGATGATGGGACTGGTTGTCCTCAGCGCCGTCGCGTTGACCTCCGGCGCGGTTGGCGGCTGGCTGGGGCGCCGAGGCACGTTCGTCGTTTGGCAAGAAAGGCTGGCAGGAGCCTTGATGATCGCGATCGGCGTCAAGCTTCTCCTTGCTGCCGTGACCGGGCGGCGGTGAACGAAAGAGAGCTATTTTGACAAATAGGTGTGAGGTAAAATAATACCTTCTACCTTAGCTATTGAATTTAAATGGCTTTTCGCGACCATAATCCGTAACCGACGCTTGACGCGCCAAACACCCTCGCCTATAAGCCGACCCGAAGCAGCGGCCCGCAAAGGCCGCCGTTTTGTTATTGGCGGAGCGGCTCCGGTCATCCCGTCAATCCAAGCAACAAGAAACGCCTTCTCTGTCCCTCCCGGACGGGAAAGGTCAACCTGAGAGCAAAACATGGCTACCTTTTCGCAGAAGCCTGCGGATGTGGTGAAGAAGTGGGTGCTGATCGACGCCGAAGGTCTCGTCGTCGGTCGTCTGGCCACTGTCATCGCCAACCATCTGCGCGGCAAGCACAAGCCCACCTTCACCCCGCATGTCGATGACGGCGACAATGTCATCGTCATCAATGCCGACAAGGTGGTGTTCACCGGCAAGAAATATACCGACAAGGTCTATTACTGGCACACCGGCCACCCCGGCGGCATCAAGGAGCGCACCGCGCGCCAGCTGCTCGAGGGCCGTTTCCCCGAGCGTGTCGTCGAGAAGGCCGTCGAGCGCATGATCCCGCGCGGCCCGCTTGGCCGCCGCCAGATGAAGAATCTCCGCGTCTATGCCGGCGCCGAGCATCCGCACACCGCCCAGCAGCCCGTCACGCTCGACGTGGCCAAGCTGAACTCCAAGAACAAGAGGGCCTCGTAATGGCTGAGCTTTCCTCGCTCGCAGAACTCGGCACAGTCGCCGCGCAGCCGGCCGCGCCCGTGCATGTCCAGAAGCTCGACAAGTCGGGCCGTGCCTATGCCACCGGCAAGCGCAAGAACGCCATCGCGCGCGTCTGGGTGAAGCCGGGCTCCGGCAAGATCACCGTCAACGACAAGGAATTCGCGAGCTATTTCGCGCGTCCGGTGCTGCAGATGATCCTCAACCAGCCGATCGTCGCGGCCAACCGCGCCGGCCAGTACGACATCGTCGCCACCGTCATCGGCGGCGGCCTCTCCGGCCAGGCGGGTGCGGTGCGCCACGGCATCTCCAAGGCGCTGACCTACTACGAGCCGGGCCTGCGCTCGGTGCTGAAGAAGGGCGGCTTCCTGACCCGCGACAGCCGCGTGGTCGAGCGCAAGAAGTACGGCAAGGCGAAGGCCCGCCGCTCTTTCCAGTTTTCCAAGCGCTAAGGAGCGCTTGGGGGCAAGTTCTCGAAGCGCTAAGCGCCGCGAAGTCCAAGCATTTCGAAAAGGCCGCCTCCGGGCGGCCTTTTTGTTTTTCTTACCAGTGCCCGGCCGGCGTCCTGATGTAGTCGATGAAGGCGCGCAGCGGGGCCGGCACTAGCCGCCGCCCGGGATAGTAGAGAAACGGCCCGGAGAATTCCTGCCACCACGGTTCCAGCACAGGTTCCAGCGCGCCGCTCTCGAAATGCGGGCGTACCCAGTCCTCGAAGAGCCAGAGAATGCCGACCCCGGCGATCGCCGCATCGATAGCGAGATCGACGCCGCCGCCAATGCTGACAAGCAATGGTCCCGTGGTATCGACCCGCACCACTTCACCATTCCGTTCGAACTCCCAGGGCGTCATGACCCCGCTCGGGAAGCGGCCGCGCACGCACGCGTGCCCAAGCAGGTCACGCGGGTGTTGCGGCCGGCCGTGCCGATCGAGATAGGCTGGCGCGGCCGAGGTGGTGAAACGCTGCGTGCGCGGCCCGATCGGCACGGCGATCATGTCCTGCTCCAGCCGTTCGTCATAGCGGATGCCCGCATCGCAGCCGGCCACCAGCAGGTCGACAAAGTTCTCCTCCGCGATCACCTCCAGCCGGATGGCCGGATATGCAGCGAGAAATCCCGGAACGATTTTTGGCAGCACCAGCCGCGACGCACTTATCGGCACGTTGAGGCGCAAGGTGCCGGCAGGTCGGTCACGAAAACCGTTCACGACGTCGAGCGCGGCCTGCACCTCACCCAGCGCGGGGCCAAGACGCGCCAGCAGGCTGGCGCCTGCCTCGGTCAGTGCAACACTGCGCGTGGTGCGATTGAAGAGCCGCACACCAAGTTGGGTTTCCAGACGGCGGACGGCTTCGCTGAGCACTGAGGCGCTGCCTGCAGTCACGCGGGCCGCTTCGCGAAAGCCGCCGGCGCGAGCGACGGCCATGAATGCCTGGAGATCGTTGAGATCAGCCGCCATTGTTCTTATTTCCGCACAGGTCGTACTGGTTATACCCGGTTTTCAGGACAGCAGCCATCCTTTATCTCCCTCGCCGACAGCGAAGGAGAGCAACAATGTCCAGTGTAGACAAATCCGGTACTTATAAACTCGGCGACCGCTCAGTGCATCGGCTCGGCTATGGCGCCATGCAGCTTGCGGGCAAAGGCGTGTTCGGCCCGCCGAAAGACCATAACGCGGCCATCGCCGTGCTGCGCGAAGCGGTGTCGCAAGGTGTGAACCATATCGACACCAGCGACTACTACGGGCCTTATGTCACCAACAAGCTGATCCGCGAGGCGTTGGCGCCCTACCCCGACAACCTCACCATCGTCACCAAGATCGGCGCCCGTCGTGGGGAAGACGCCTCCTGGCTGCCGGCTTTTACAGCTGATGAGCTCGAACAGGCCGTGCACGATAATCTTCGCAACCTTGGCCTCGAGGTGATGGACGTCGTCAATCTGCGCATCATGTTCGGTGTGCACGGTCCAGCGGAGGGCTCCATCGAAGCGCAGGTCACCAAGCTTGCCGAGCTTCAGCGCAAGGGCCTCGTGCGCCATATCGGCTTGAGCAACGTCACCCGCGCGCAGATCGCGGAAGGCCGAAAGATCTGCGACATCGTCTGCGTGCAGAACCAGTACAATCTCGCGCACAGGGACGACGACGCGCTGATCGATGAGCTCGCGCGCGACGGTATCGCCTATGTGCCGTTCTTCCCGCTCGGCGGCTTCAGCCCGCTGCAGTCGTCGACGCTCTCGGACGTCGCCGAACGGCTCGGTGCGACGCCGATGCAGGTTGCGCTGGCATGGCTGCTGCAGCGTTCGCCCAACATCCTGCTTATCCCGGGCACGTCGTCGGTCGAGCATCTGCGCGAGAATCTGATGGCGGCGGAGCTCGAGCTGTCGGGGGATGTGCTGCGGGAGCTGGAGGGCGTGGCGAAGGCGGCGTGATGGACGATTAGCTGATCTCCCCCCTTGTGGGGGAGATGGCCGGCAGGCCAGAGGGGGCGTGAAGGGACGCTGCGCTGCAGGATCAAGGTTCCTCGCCCCACGAATGTGGGGAGAGGTGGCTCGGCGAAGCCGAGACGGAGAGGCAGCACCCTACGAAGACCCCTCTCCGTCCGCTTCGCGGACACCTCTCCCCCACCTTTGGCGGGGGCGAGGAACCCAAGCACCGTTACGCCGGCGGGACAGCGCCCCCCTCTGCCCTGCCGGGCATCTCCCCCACGAGGGGGGAGATTGGCAGCTCCAGCGTCAACGCCAGCTAATTGATGCTCGCCGTATGTGCCGGCTCAGCCTGCTTGATGTCCGTCGTGTAAGGCACGCGATAACCATTGGCCGTCAGCCACGCGATTGCCGCCTTCGGCTCGTCGGTCTGGATGATGGTGGCGCCGCGGTCGACCCAGAAACCCCAGGCTTCGCGCGGCAGGCTGGCGGCGACGGCAAGCTCGTCGCCACGGCCGCCGGCGAGGAAGCCGCCGGGCTTGTTGACGACGGCGTAGGTGTCGGCCCAGAGGTGCCAGTCCCCCCGCGCCGCTTCTGCCCGCATGCGGGTGCTGAACAGCGGCCCGCCGGTCGACGTCAGCGTCTCGGCGCCGTTGCGCCAAGTGATCAATTCGATGGCGCGCGGCGCGAAGGCCTTGTCGACCTCGCTGGCGAAAACTGCATCATGCACGGCGTCGTCGGCAAGGATCGGCATGAACTGGAAGCCGCCGCCGGCCTGGGTAAGTGCCGCGCTCGCGGCATCGATGCGCTGCCGGTTCCAGAGATTCTCCTTGACGATCACCTGATCGGCCATGCCGAGATCGCGCGCCTCCGCGACCATGCCAGGCAGGTCGGTCACCTCCAGCTTGTTGTCGAGGTTGATCAGGATCCTGTCCCTGGTCGTCAGCAGCATCTCGCGCAGTGTCGACACGGTCTCTTTGGTGACGGTGCCCGTGCCCTCGACGACCAGCCAGCATTTCTTAAGCTCGGCCAGCGTGTATTTCACCACCTCGCCCTTGCACGTGGTCGTGCGGTCGAGCCAGCTGTCATGCATGATGACGAATTCGCCGTCTTTCGCGCGCCGGACGTCGACCTCGACGATCTCGGCGCCGATCGCGATCGAGCCCTCGACCGCGGCCAGCGAATTCTCGGCGTAAAGCGTCTTGCCGGCCTGCATGCTGCCGGCGCGATGCGCGGCGATCATCACATGGTCACGCCACTGGTTGGCATGCTCGAAACGGGCGAGGATCTGGCTGGCGCGGCTTTCACCGGCTAAGCTTTGCCCCGCAACGGTGGCAAGGGCGGCGGAAAAGGCAAGGCTCAGCCAGCGTGTTCGCATCGGGGAATCGCTCCGTTCCGGGTTGGGACCCGGTTAGGCGATGCCCATGACAGCGCAGTGAACGAAGCCGGCTAGTTTTTGGATCAAATCCGCTTGGAGAGGCGGCGGAACCAGGCCAGCGCCGGCATTTCGACGAAGCGCCATGTGAACCACGACGCGGCAATGACGGCGATCAACATCGCGGCCAAAGCCGCGAAGCCGATCCACGGCGAGCCGGTGCCGAAGCCGGTCGCATGGTCGCCGCGCAGCATCAGGTCGCCGACTATGCCGAGCCCGAGCTTGCGTTCGATCAGGCCGCCGACATTGATCATGCGGGCCTGGACGAAGATGTGGACCATGTAGATCGAATAGGAGAGCGAGCCGAGCAGCAGCATCGGGCGGCTGCGCAAGGCCAAGCTGACCCACCCGCCCTCATGGGCAAAGAGATAAAGCGCCAGCGCGAAGACGATCGGCGCGGCAATGCCGGCGTCATTCGTTCCCGCCACCGAAACGAACAGCGCGATCACGACGATCATCGCCAGCTCGGCCACCGTCCAGGCGAGGCGCCCTGCCCCGCCGCTCAGCGCCTGTCGCGCCTCTGCAATGGAATCGTGCTGAAACCAGGCAAGCAGCGCGCCGAGCGAGAAGCCGTAAAGACAGCGGATGAAGCCGAAATCGAAGGACACGTCCATATGACGCGTCGAGACCGCGAGCAGGAAAAGCGGCGCCGTCACGGCTGCGGCAACGAGCCATATCCAGGCACGCTGGCCGGCGGTGAAGACGATGGCGGCGAAAAGCAGATAGGTGAAGAACTCGGCCGAAATGCTCCAGCTCGGCGCATTCCAGCTCAGATGATCCTCAACGCCCATGCCCTGCAGAAGGAAAAGGTTGGCGACCAGGCTCTTCAGGTCGAAGCCTGAGGTGAAGGGCGCCGGGCCCGTTCCGTGAAGCGCCGGCAGCACGAGCCGCAGCGCCTCGAAGCCGGCGAAGGCGGCGAGCATCAGGAGATGCAACGGATAGATGCGGCCGAAACGCACGAGCGCGAACCGTGCAAGGTCGCCCTGCCCGGCGAGCCGGCTGCCATAGGCGCTGGCAATGACGAAGCCGGAGAGCACGAAGAAGAAATCGACGAACAGATAGGAGCCGCCGACAAAGGCGCTCTGCGACACTATCGAGGTGGTCGGGAAGTGGAACAGCGCCACCAGCAGCGCGCAGATGCCGCGCCAGGAATCCAGCACCAGGAAACGCTCTCCGGCCGTCGTGCCGACACGGGTCGCGGCGGGCGCGGATGCAAGATTGAGCAAGGCTGTCTCAGCCATAATGATACAGATCCTGTGTTGCCGTGGCACTCGCCGAGCGCCGCTTCGTTTCCGCAAGCTGTGACTGGCATGTTGCGTGCCGGTTCTGTAGTTGTGGCTGCCCCGACGAAACCGAGGATTCCTAATGGCGAACAATGAGATCGACCACGCCTTCACCGCCCGCTCCAAGACGGGCGCGTCGTTCGAGCCGACCTATGCCGGCGCGCTGTCGTTCATGCGGCGCAAATACACGAAGGACGTGAAGGGCGCGGACGCGGTCGTGTGGGGCATTCCCTTCGACGCCGCCGTCACCAACCGGCCCGGCGCCCGCTTCGGACCGCAGGCGATCCGCCGCGCCTCGGCGATCCTCGACAACGATCCGCAATATCCATTCTCGCGCGACCTCTTCGAGCATCTTTCAGTGGTGGACTATGGCGATTGCCTGCTCGACAGCGGCAATCACCAGAAAACTCCCGGCACGATCGAGCGCGAGGCGGCCAAGATCCTGAAATCAGGCGCGTTCCTTTTGACGCTGGGCGGCGACCATTTCATCACCTGGCCGCTGCTCAAGGCGCATGCCGCGATCCACGGGCCGCTGGCGCTCGTGCAGTTCGACGCGCACCAGGACACCTGGCCCGACGACGGCAAGCGCATCGATCACGGCTCCTTCGTCGCCCGCGCGGTGAAGGAGGGGATCATCGACCCCGATCGCTCGATCCAGGTCGGCATCCGCACGCATGCACCCGACACGTTCGGCATCAAGATCCTCTACGGCCATGAGGTCGAGGAGATGCGCGCCTCCGACATCGCCTATGCGATCGTCGAGCGCACCGGTGGCAAGAAGACCTATCTCACCTTTGACATCGACTGTCTCGACCCGGCCTTCGCGCCGGGCACCGGCACGCCGGTGGCAGGCGGCCCCTCCTCGGCCAAGATGCTGTCGACACTGCGCCAACTCGGCCAGATCGACATCGTCGGCGCCGACATCGTGGAGGTTGCGCCGGCCTACGATCATGCCGATATAACGGCGATCGCCGGATCGATCATCGCCATGCATTATCTCGGTCTGCTGGCAGAGCGAAAGGCGCGGCTCGACGAACTGAGCAACGGCAATCATGCCGCGGCAAATCACGCCTACGGCATATGACATTGGAATCGCGAGGAATTTGGCAAGCGATGAAACCGAAAATCTTCATTGACGGCGAACACGGCACGACAGGCCTGCAGATCAGGGCGCTGCTGGCCGACCGTGACGACCTGGAGATCATCTCCATCCCGACGGAACGCCGCAAGGAGACTGCCGCCCGCGCCGAGATGCTCAACGCGGCCGATGTCGCGATCCTTTGCCTGCCGGATGCGGCGGCCAAGGAAAGCGTGTCGCTGATTACGAACGATACGACCAAGGTGATCGACGCCTCGACCGCGCATCGCGTGGCCGAGGGGTGGGAATATGGCTTCGCCGAAATGGACAAGGACCAGGCGAAGAGGATCGGCAGCGCGAAACGCATCGCCAATCCGGGCTGCTGGCCGCAGGGGCCGATCGCGACGCTGCGGCCACTGGTTGCGGCGGGCCTGCTGCCTGCCGACTTCCCGGTCACCGTCAACGGCATTTCCGGCTATTCCGGCGGCGGCCGGCCTATGATCGAGGACTATGTCGGCAAGGGCGAGGACGCGCCCGAGTTCCTGCCCTACGGGCTGACGCTGCAGCACAAGCATGTGCCGGAGCTCCGCACCTATGCAAAGCTGTCGCATGACCCGATCATGCAGCCGGCGGTGGGCAATTTCGCGCAGGGCATGATCACCGTGGTGCCGCTGCAACTCGGCGGTCTCGACCGCGTTCCGACCGGCGCCGAGCTTCACGCGGCGATTGCCGACCATTATGCGTCGATCGATGGCGGCGTGGTCGAGGTCGCGCCCTACACCCTCATAGAGCGCATGCCGGAGATCGATCCGGAGATTTATAACGGCACCAACCGGATGAAGGTCTACGTGTTCGCCAATGACGAGAGGGCGCAAGCACTGCTGATGGCCGTCTACGACAATCTCGGCAAGGGCGCGTCGGGCGCCGCGGTGCAGAACCTCGACCTGATGCTCGGCATCAAGCACTGAGCGGTCGTGAACCTGGAGCTTGCTACCGCCGAGGCGATCCGCAAGGTTCGCCTCAGACTCTGACGCGTATATCGGTCGGCAGCGGATAGGCGCCCTTGGTGCCGCGCCAATGCGCGGCAGCGAAGCCAAGCAACACAAGCGCGATCGTCTGATGCGTCAATGCCATGTGCAGCGGCACCTGCATCACTAGCGTGCCGATGCCGATCGAGGCCTGGACGACCACCAGCGCGAACAGAAGCGTGGCCCGGCGGGCATGGGTGGTGCCAGGCTGGCGCCGCCACGTCGCGATCATATGCCAGAGTGCCACGACAAAGATCATATAGGCGCCCAGTCGGTGGACGAACTGCACCGTCTTCGGGTTTTCAAAGAAGTTCAGCCAGGCGGGCTTCAGCAGAAGCAGATCGGAGGGGATCACCTTTCCATCCATCAGCGGCCATGTGTTGTAGGAAAGGCCCGCGTGCAGCCCGGCGACCAACCCGCCGAGATAGATCTGGATCAGCGCCAAAAGCACTATGAAGCCGGCGAGCCGCTGCGTCGACCGGTCGGCGGCGGGCTCCGAATGCGGCGCCAAGCCTCGCGCCACCACCATTGTCGCCGTGAAGATCAGCGCGGCAAGCGTCAGATGCGTCGCCAGCCGGTACTGGCTGACCGAGACGCGATCGACCAGGCCCGAAGCCACCATCCACCAGCCGATGGCGCCTTGCAGTCCGCCGAGCAGAAGGATGCCGACCAGCTTCAGCCCAAGGCCGCGCTCGATGCGGCGCGTCGCCCAGAAGAACAGCAGCGGCAAGGCAAAGACCGCCCCGACGCTGCGCGCCAGGATGCGGTGCGCCCACTCCCACCAGAAGATCGATTTGAAATCCTCGACGCTCATGCCCTTGTTGATCTCGGCATATTGCGGGATCTGCTGGTAGCGCTGGAACTCTTCCTGCCATTCGGCGTCGTTGAGCGGCGGGATGACGCCGTGAATCGGCTGCCACTCAGTGATCGACAGACCCGAGCCGGTGAGACGCGTGGAACCGCCGACCAGCACCAGCGCGACCAGCACGAGCAGCACGACGTAGAGCCAGCCGCGCACCAAAGCGCGGTTGTGCAGGTCGCGGTCGCGTGTGGCATAGGGGGCTGTGGCGGTGATGGCAGCCATTTCGCATTCCCGGCGGTTGAAACGCGAGATTGGTGGACCAAGGCCGCTCAACTGGCAAGACTGGACAGCGCGGCACGCCGTCGCGCCGGGTCGCGACGGTTGCGCGCTCTTGTCATTCGGCCTAAGCGGGGCGGGTCAACGGAACCGCGACATGCCCATTCGCCTGAAAAAGCTGATCGGAACCATATTGCTTGTGGCGCTGGTCGTCATCTACGCGCTGATCGCCTCCGCCGTCGCGGTCACCAGGCTCGCCGAATACGGGCCCACAGCGCATCTCCTGTTCTTCCTGCTCAGCGGCTTTCTCTGGGTTCTGCCGGCCATGGCCATCATCAAATGGCTGATCATCGAGCCGCGCCCGAAGGGCTGATCCTCACCTGGGCCAGGCAAGCGCGAGGCAGGCCTAGACCGTAACGATCATCTTGCCCGCATTGGCCAGCGGCGTCGTGATGCCGGACAGCATCGTGCGGATATGCGCAAGGCTTTGATAGCGGCCATTGACGGAGATGCGCGGCAGCGCGTGCAGGAAGCCGGCATGCTCGGCGCGCAGCACACCATGCCGCGTGGTCACCGCCGAGGCATAGCCTGCGTCGCGGGCAAAGCCCACCTCGCGGCAGCCGACCGCGCTGGCATAGCCATAAGGGTAAGCCAGATGACGCGGCTCCTCGCCGAGTTTTTCCGCGAGGACGCGGCGGACGTCGCCGATCTCATGGCGCGCATCGGCCTCGGACAGCCGCTTCAAGTTCCGATGATTGACGGTGTGCGCGCCGATGGTCACCAACGGGTGCGCGGCCATGGTGCGAAGCTCATCCCAGTTCATCAACGTGCATGGGCGGCCCGAGCCGATTTTGAACCCAGTCGAACGGGCGAGCTCGCGCAGCGCTGCGCCTTGCTCTTCCTCGGGGACTTCCAAGGTCAGCCAGGCATTCAGCCGCGCGACGGCCTGGATCTTTCGGCCTTGTGTCGAGCAATCGATCGCCGTCGACTTGCCCCCCATCGTCAGCGTCAGGCGCGAGCTGGTGTCGACGATGTCCTCGATCACGTCCCACCAGAGATCGACGGCGCCGTCGATCAGGCCGGGGGCGACGTAGATGGCGATCGGCGCGCCGTGTTTTTCCAGGATCGGAAGCGCCTCGGTCATGTTGTCGCGATAGGCGTCGTCGGCCGTGATCGTGGCGAACTGGCCGCCTTTCCCGCCCGTCTTGATGCGTTCGATCGCTTCATCAAGGGAAACAAAGGCATAACCCTGCCCCTTCATGTCCGAGATCAGCTTGTCGAGGAAAATGGGAGCGATGTTCAGGTGCCGATTGACGCTGTTCGGCTTCTCCGGTGTCGCGGTGACGCGGTGCAGCATCAGGATAGCGCCGATGCCGCCGACAAACGGCCGCGCCAGAGGCGCAAGGCCGGAGTAGCGGGCAAGGTTCAGCGCCAGCTTCCGGATTGCATCGCCCCCGTCGATCATTCCTTCACCTTTTGCGCCTAGGCTTATTCAAGCACGACATTCGCCTATGCGAACCCCAGGTTGCAACCAATACGTCTTAAGGATTGAGGGATGGTTGACGCCACCGCGTCATTTGATGGCAATCGGGTCGCGGCCAACGAGGCTTCCGCGCGCCCGGTGCGAGCCGACCGGGACCGGTGGATTGCGACCGCGAGCGGCGGCACCGGCCTTGCCGACTATGTGCCATTCTGTGCCTCGGCGCTGTTCGCGCCGGCGCAAAGCGCATCCTGGGTGAGCAACTGGGCGGCCGCGACCGGCGCCGACATGGTCGTCGCGACGCTGTCCTGCGATGGCCGCCCCGCGCTGTCGCTGGCCCTGGAGATCGTGCGACGCGGCCCGTTCAAGGTTGCCCGTTTCGCCGGCGGGCGCCACGCCAACGGCAATTTCGCCGCCGCCGACCCGCGTTTCCTGCCTGCTATCGACGGCCAGGCGATCCGCTCGATGTTCAAGGCAATCGCGCGAGCGCGGCCGGACATCGACCTGATCTCGCTTGAAAGGCTGCTGCCAGACCTCGACGGCGTCGCCAACCCGCTGGCCGCGCTGCCCGGCTTTCCAAGTCCGAACCTTGCGCTTGCGGTCGATCTCGGCGGCGGGTTCGACGCGCTGCTGTCGCGCGCGAGCGGCAAGCGCAAGCGCAAGAAGCACCGCTCGCAGACGCGCAAGTTCGAGGCGGTCGGCACGTTCCGCCGCATCGAGGCGCGCACACCCGAGGAGGTCGACAGGCTGCTCGATGCCTTCCTCTCGATGAAGGAGGTGCGTTTCGCCAAGATGGGCATCGCCAATGTCTTCGGCGACAGGCAAATACGCGACTTCTTCCGGGCACTGTTCGCCGATGCGCTGGCCGAGGAAAAGCCGCCCTTCCTGCTGCACGGCCTGGATGTGGCGGGCAAGCTGCGCGCGGTGACCGGCTCCAGCCGGTCCGGCAAGCGGCTGATCTGCGAGTTCGGCGCCATCGCCGAGGACGATCTCTCCTTCACCAGCCCGGGCGACTTCCTGTTCTTCGACAACATCCAGGAAGCCTGCGAGCTTGGCTTCGATGTGTATGATTTCTCGGTCGGCGACGAGCCTTACAAGCGGCTCTGGTGCGACATCGAGGTCCAGCATTTCGAGGTGCTTGCGCCGCTGACGCTGAAGGGCCGGGTGCTTGCGGCAGGGCTGCGACAAGGCGCGCGCGCCAAGGCCTTCATCAAGAACAACCCGACGGTCTGGAAGCTGACCAAGGTGCTGCGTCGCAAGGCTGCCGGACAGGCAGCGCCCGCTCCCGCCGAGGACGATAACTGACCGTCGCCGTCTAACGGCCGGTTTTTTCGGCGCGGCCCGATCCTTCGCGCTATATTCAAGCCGCCGACCGCCTGCCCGGCACCGGTGTTCCCGGAGGTTCGTGGCCGACCGGTGTGACCAGCGTCAGGTTGGGATAGCCGTTCTCGATCAGCTTGACCGCGGCCTGCGTCACCTGGTCGTCGGCTTCCAGCATGGACAGGAAGACTTCGGTGCCGTCACCGACCAGGCGGCCGATGCCTTGCGCGTCGGCCGGGCCGCATTCGACCACGACGAGATCGTAGGCCGTGGTCAGCGACTGCATGATGATCGGCAGCCGATCGGCGGCGCGCATCGCGCGGACGGGGTCGGCGGTGCCGACCGGAATGACATGCGCATCCGAATAAAGATCGGGGTGGATGACGTCGCTGAACTGCGCTTCGGAAGCGAGCAGATTGGTGATGCCCGGGAACAGGCTCGAGTCCAGCATCGGCCGCGACGCCGCGCCCGATGCTGTGAGGTCAAGCAGCAGCACGCGCAGGCCGGCGTCGGATACTTCACGCGCCACGAGCACGGCGGAGGCGGCCGCCTCGTCGCCTTCCGGCGATACGAAGATCGCGCGCGCGGCGCCGGAACCGATCAACTTCTCGGCAGCCCTGTCGACATCTATCTCGCCGAGCCTGGACGGACCCGGCTTGGGTTCCGGCTCGGGCACTGGTTGCTCTGCCGCAACGGTGTCGGCTTCAAATGTCTCATTCTGCGCGATCGGCGGCTGTCTCTCCGGACGTCGCTCGCTGGCCATGGACGTCTCATAGGGCGCGAAAGGACTGTGGTCGTCCTCGATTTCGGCTACAATCGGCTCGGTGCGCGCAGCGGGCATCGCCACCTGCTCGATATCGGTGAAACGGGCGCCGGCGGCCGGACGCATGGCACGGCCCGAGAACAGCTCGCCAAGCAGCGTGCCGATCGCCATCAGCAGCAGCGAAGCGGCGGCGGCGGCCCCGGTGATCGGCCCGATCTTCGGAAAATAAGGTTGCGACGGCACCTGGGCCTGCGCGATCAGGCTCGCCGCCACAGGCGAGTATCTGCGATCCTTGCGCGAGACTACCGCATTGTAACTTGCCATATAGGATTCAAGTTGTTGGCGCTGAACGTTCGCGTCGCGCTGCAAGGCATCCAGCTGCACCTGCTGCTCGCCGGCGCGCGCTGACGCGGCCTTCAAGGTGTTGACGTCCGCGATCAGCTGATCCTCGCGGGCCTTCGCCGTCTGAGCCTGAGCCGACAACCCCCGGATGATCTTTTGCGCCTCGTTGCGAATCTGGCCGTCGAGGTCGGCAAGCTGCGACTTCAGCGCCCGGATGCGCGGATGATTGTCCAGCAGGGTTGTGGAAAGATCGGCGATATTGGCCCTCAGCTCCACCTGGCGCTCGCGCAGGCGCTGGATCAACTCGGAAGACAGGACCTCCGGCACGCTGTCCAGCGAACCGCCATTCCGCAGCGCCCGGCGCACGCTCTCGGCACTCGCCTCGGCGGCGGCGCGGCTGGCGCGCACACGCGACAATTCGCTCGACAGCTCAGAGAGCTGCTGAGTCGGAAGCACCGAATTGTTGCCGCCCATCAGCAGGTCGGACTGGGCGCGGAACGCGGCGACCTTGGCCTCGGCATCCCTCACGCGATTCTGCAGGTCGGCGATTTCCGGCGCCAGAAAGTTGGTCGCGGCGGCGTTCGATTCGAGCTTGGCGTCACTCTTCGAGGCGATATAGGCCTCGGCAATGCCATTCGCGACCGCTGCGGCAAGCTTGGGATCCTTCGAGGCGAACTCGATCGCGATCGCGCGCGTCTTTTCAACGGCGTAAACATTGAGCTTGTCGTGCATGGCGTTCAGCACACGCTCGTCCGGCGGGATATCGAAGGGATCGCTTTTCAAGCCTACGAGCACAAGCACGCGCCCGAGCGACGACATTTTCAGCGTTTCGTCGAACTCCGGCAACTTGTCCAGGTTGAGCTTGGTCGCCACCTGCTTGAGGATGTCGGGCGAGGAAATGATCTGGACCTGAGTGGCCACGCCCTGCTCGTCGAGAATCGGCTTGTCGTCGTCGTTGGTGCCCGGAGGCCGGGTGTATTCCGATTCGCGCGAGCCGATCTCCAGCTTGGCTGTCGCTTTATAATAGGGCGTCGCGAGCCAGGCGAAGGCGAAGGCCAGCCCGGTGACCAAAAGCGTGACAAAAACAATGCGCAGCCAGTTCCTCGCCAGGCTGGCGAAAAGCTGTCTCAGATCGACATCGACGTCTGCGGCCGCTGACTGAACGGACATGCATCCTGCTCCGAGCTTTGAGTCGAAGCTGGACCGTAAAGAACTATGGTAACTCACCCGTTAAGATCAGAATGAATGCTTATTAGAGGGCACTCAAAGAAGATTGCTCGAAAGCAATAGAACAATTGGGCTTTTTACCGATCTCCGCTCTCCCGGACCGCGCTCCTTTACCGCCCATTAACCCTAACAGGATGATAACGGTCGCACTTTCCTGGGGTTGTGCCGCGGCTTGCGGCAAGAGCGATGAAGGTTCCTGGCCGGTCATGAAAAGCACTGCTTCCCTCTTTCGCGCTTTGCTTGCCCTGTCGCTGCTCACCGGCTGCTCGAGCTACCGCCCGACACCCGCCGCCTTTCATGAAGTGCTCGATCAGCCCTACCGACTCGGCGCCGGCGACCGCGTCCGTGTCACGGTGTTCGAGCAGGACGGGTTGACCAACACCTACAGCGTCGACCAGTCCGGCTATCTGTCCTTTCCGCTGGTCGGCGCGGTGCCGGCGCGCGGCCACACCGCGCAGCAGTTGGAAAAGGCGATCGCCGACAAGCTGCGCCAAGGCTATCTGCGCGATCCCGACGTTTCGGTCGAAATCGACCGCTACCGGCCGATCTTCGTCATGGGCGAAGTGGGCGCTGCCGGGCAGTATTCCTACGTGCCGGGACTCACCGTGCAAAAGGCGGTCGCCATTGCCGGCGGCTTCACGCCGCGCGCCAATCAGGAGAGCGTCGACATCACCCGCGATATCAACGGCAAGGTGATGACCGGGCGGGTGCTGACATCCGATCCGCTCCTGCCCGGCGACACCGTCTACGTCCGCGAACGGCTGTTCTGAAAACCCGTCGTGGCGGTGAACCTCAGGATTGTGCACTGCTTTCGCTCACCTGTCGGAGGAATCTTCCGGCACGTGCGCGACCTGACCGAGGCGCAGGTCGCCGCCGGCCATGCGGTGGGAATCGTCTGCGACTCGACCACCGGCGGCGACTATGAGGAGCGCTTGTTCGAGGCGATGAAGGACAGCCTCGCGCTCGGCATCCATCGCACGCCGATGCAGCGTCATGTCGGGCCGGGCGACCTCGCCTCGGCCTGGCGCACCTATCGAATCATCCAGGAATTGCGGCCGGACGTGCTGCACGGGCACGGCGCCAAGGGTGGCGCCTATGCCCGGCTGTTCGGCTCACTGTTGCGGGTATCAAGGTTTCGCGTTGCCCGCCTCTATTCGCCGCATGGCGGCTCCCTCCACTATGACGAAACGACGGCGATGGGAAAGCTGTTCTTCGGCCTGGAGCGTTTCATGGCGCGCTTCACCGATTGCCTGCTGTTCGTTTCCGACTACGAGCGCAACACCTATCGCCGCAAGGTCGGCGAGCCGCCCATACCCAACACGCTTGTCTATAACGGCCTGCGCGCCGCCGAATTCGAACCGGTGACGACGGCAGCGAATGCCGCCGATTTCCTGTACATCGGCATGATGCGTGACCTGAAGGGCCCGGATATCTTCATCGATGCGCTGGCTATGGCCGGCGACGAGCTCGGACGCCCCGTAAGCGCCGTGATGGTCGGCGACGGCGACGACCTGCCGCGCTACCACGCGCAAGTGGAGCGACTCGGCCTGAAAAACCACGTCCGATTCCGGCCGCCCATGCCGGCGAGACAGGCTTTCGCTCTGGCCGAGTTGATTGTGGTGCCATCCCGCGCGGAGGCGATGCCCTATATCGTGCTCGAAGCCTTAGCCGCTGGCATGCCGATGATCGCGACCGCTGTCGGAGGCATTCCGGAAATTTTCGGCGAAGACTCCCCTGCCCTGATCCGCCCCGACGCATCCCAGCTCGCCGCCAAAATGGGAGCGGCGCTCAGCGACTTTGACGGCTATCGAAAACTGATGCCGCAAGCCGATGAGCTGAAGGCCCGATTCGGTGCGAACGTCATGGCCGCCGACATCGAGAAGGCCTATTTCGCAGCACTGAACAAATAGGCCGCGGGCCGCAACAACTCCAAAACCACCGGTTGTTTCAAGGCTTTCTTAGCTCTCTTTTGCTATGCAGTTGCGCGAAGCTCGCGGACAGTTCCCATGAATGAGATCGACCCCGCGCACCGCTTTTCCATGGATGCGGTGCGCAACTACGATGCTCCCGCCGATGGCGAAAAGCCTGGCGGCATCAACGATGTGGCGCGCCAGGTCGCTTCGCAATACCGGCGTGATACCATGTCGCCGATCATGGTCAGCGGCGTGCTGCGCATGGTCGAGTTCGCGATGCTGTTCCTGTCTGGGCTCGGCGTCTATTTCTACTATGTCGGCTTCTTCAGCTATCTGGCCTGGCAGTATCCGTTGGCGATCGCGGCTACGTCGTTCCTGGCCGTGGTGCTGCTCGACGTGACCGATTGCTACCAGATCGCGGCGCTGATGCGCCCCCTCGCGAATTTCGGCCGCGTGCTGCTGGTCTGGGCAGGCAGCTTCGCGCTGATGGCGCTCGCCGCCTTCGCCATCAAGGCGTCGGAAGACTATTCGCGCCTGTTGTTCGGCACCTGGTTCGTGGCCGGCTTTGTGCTGATCTTCGGCCTGAGACTCGTGATGTCCAGCCTCATCCGGCGCTGGGCGCGCGACGGCCGCATGGAGCGCCGCGCACTCATCGTCGGCGGCGGCAAGGCGGCCGAGCAACTGATCCGCTCGGTCGAGAAGCAGCCCTACAACGACATCCGCATCTGCGGCATCTTCGACGACCGCAACGACAAGCGCTCGCCGCCGATCGTCGCCGGCTACCCGAAGCTCGGCACCATCTCCGAGCTCATCGAATTCGCCCGCATCGCGCGCATCGACATGCTGATCGTCTCGTTGCCACTGACCGCCGAATCGCGCGTCCTGCAGCTTCTGAAGAAACTCTGGGTGCTGCCGGTCGATATCCGGCTTTCGGCACATTCCAACGCGCTGCAGTTCCGGCCGCGCGCCTATTCCTATATCGGCTCGGTGCCGATGCTCGACATCTTCGACAAGCCGATCAACGACTGGGACTCGGTCGCCAAGCGCGCCTTCGACATCGTCTTTTCACTCATCGGGATCATCGTCTTCTCGCCGGTGATGCTCGTCACCGCGATCGCGATCAAGCTCGACAGCAAGGGTCCGGTGCTGTTCAAGCAGAAACGGCACGGCTTCAACAACGAGATCATCGAAGTCTACAAGTTCCGCTCGATGTTCACCGACCGGTCCGATCCGACCGCCAAGCAGACAGTGACCAAAAACGATCCGCGCGTCACCCGCGTCGGCCGCTTCATCCGCAAGACCTCGATCGACGAGCTGCCGCAGTTCTTCAACTCGCTGTTCGGCTCGCTGTCGCTGGTCGGGCCGCGCCCGCATGCCATCGCCGCGCAGTCGCACAACCTTCTCTACAACGAGGTGGTGGACGGCTACTTCGCCCGCCACAAGGTCAAGCCCGGCGTCACCGGCTGGGCGCAGATCAACGGATGGCGCGGCGAGATGGACACCAACGAAAAGATCCGCATGCGCACCGAATACGACCTCTATTACATCGAGAACTGGTCGATGCTGTTCGACCTGCGCATCCTGTTCCTGACGCCGATCCGCCTGCTCAACACGGAAAACGCCTATTGAGCGCCATCGCCCATGAGTTGCAGCCGCAGGCGGTCAACAAATTGCCGCCTTCGGCGGTCAACCAGTTGCCGCCGTCAGCGGTCAACGCCAAGCTGATCTCGCTGATCGCGTCGGCGGCGATCGGCGTCGGCATTCTGCTTTCCGGCTTCGTCATCAGCGAGCCCGCGCCTTACGAGATCTACATGGCCGGGCTGATCGCGGTCTGGGCGTTGTTCGGGCTTCGAATCTCGCGCGCGATCGTGCCCTTGCTGGTGCTTCTGGTGGCGATGAACATCGGCGGCATGATCGCCATGACGCAGATGGCCGACCTCGCCAATACGCCGCTCTACCTGGCGGTCTCGCTGTTTCTCGCCTTCAGCGCTGTGTTCTTCGCGTCGGTGACCTCGGTCCAGCCGAGCCTCTACCGGCTGATCTTCATCGCCTATGTGGTGTCGGCGGTGGCGACGTCGCTGCTCGGCATCGCCGGTTATTTCCATGCCTTTCCGGGCGCGGAAATGTTCACCAAATACGACCGCGCCGCCGGCGCCTTCCAGGATCCGAACGTGTTCGGGCCGTTCCTGGTGCTGCCCGGCACCTACCTGCTCTATCTGCTCTTGACCGGCCCGGTGCCGCGGATGCCGCTTCTGGCGGTGCCGCTGCTCATCATCACCGCCGGCATCTTCTTCTCCTTCTCGCGCGGCGCCTGGGGCATGTTCGCCGTGTCGGCGGTGCTGCTTACCGCCTGCCTGTTCCTGCAGAGCGCCAGCGGCAAGTTCCGGCTGCGCGTGGTGGTAATGACGATCGCGGCCGCGGCGCTGCTGGTCATCGCCCTCATCGTCATCCTGCAGTTGCCCGGCGTGTCGGACATGTTCACCCAGCGCGCGCAACTCGAGCAGAGCTACGACTCGGCCCGGCTCGGCCGCTTCGCCCGCTATTCGATCGGCTTTCAACTGGCGATGGAGCACCCGTTCGGTATCGGCCCGCTGGTCTTCGGGACGATCTATGGCGAGGACACGCACGACATCTGGCTGAAGGCGCTGATGGATTATGGCTGGCTCGGCTTCGTCTCGTTCCTGACGCTGACGCTATGGACGATCGGGGCCGGCTTCCGCATCCTTCTGCGCGACCGGCCATGGCAGCCCTATCTGCTTTGCGCCTATGTCGCCTATCTCGGCAACATCGGCCTCGGCACCTTCATCGACATCGACCACTGGCGCCATCTCTATTTGCTGCTCGGCCTGGTCTGGGGCGCGATCGCGCTGGAGTACCGGCACCAGCGGGAATTGCGGCTGGCGCGAACGCTGGTTCCGGCAGTGACCGCGCCACCTATCTCGGGCAAGAGCCGTGCGGCCGTGTTACCTTAACCCGGCTTTTAGCAGGCCATCGACAAGCAGCTCAGTGTCCTCTGGGTATTTGTGCGGGGGCACTTTACGCCACTGCTCGGTGGTAAAATTCGGGTGCACCTGCAACAACGCATGAGCATGTCTTTCCGCTTCCCGGACATTGCCGAGATGGGCATGGCTCGCTGCCATAAGCCGATGACCCTCGGAGCCGTCCCGCATCTTTTGCAACGTCTCTATGGTCTTTTCATATTCGCCCAGTTGGAAATAGGCATCGCCCAGATACCAAAGATAAGCATCGGGATAGTAGGGGTTCAGCCGCATCGCCCGCTCGAGTAGCTGCACGGAGCGCTCCGCCTGGCGAACGTAGACAAGGCAGTCGCCCATTTCGGCCAGCAGATCGGCGTCGTTGGGGTTGAGTTGCAAAGCGCGTTCATAGGCGGCGATCGCCGGATCGTGTTCCTTTTTGTAGAGATGGGCCAAACCCATCTCTGAATAGCCGCGTGCATCGAGATCGTCGTGCAGGACGGCCAGATTTGCCAGGTTCAACGCCTCGTTCAGCGCTCCTTCCGGATCGCTGGTCCAGGCATAACGCCATTCGACGTTGAACGTCCGCGACAAGGCCGCATAGCTGCGGGCATAGCGAGGGTCGAGATTGCGTGCCTGCTCATAAAGCCGCCGGGCATGTGAATTGCTCTCGGGACGGAAGCGAAAGCTGAGATCCTGCCCGCGCAAGATCATGCCGTAGGCATGAATATTGGGATGGTTTTGCGATATCAACCGTCGCTTCTCGGCCATGTCGATATGCACGGCCAGCCGCGACGCGGTCGTCGCAGTCACGTCGTCCTGGAAGGCAAAGATATCCTCGATGCCGCCGTCGTAGCGTTCCGACCAGATCGTATTCTCGGTCTGCGCCTCAATCAGGTCCATGGCAATCCGAAGACGGTTGCCCGCACGACGCAAGCTTCCCGACAGGAGATAGCGAACGCCGAGCTGATTGGCGATCTCGCGCAGCGACTGCGTCCGCGCGGCAACGGCCAGTGTCGAGTGCCGCGCGATCACCATGAGGTTGCGGAACCGGCACAGATTGGAAATCAGGTCGGCTACGACACCTTGGCACAAGTGAAGGTCCGCCGGATCGCCTGAAACGTTTTCGAGCGGCAGGACTGCCAGCGAACTCTCCGGAGCGAAACGCTCGGGCGCAGGCGCGAAGGGCAGAGCCGAGACGCTGGGCTCGGCATGCGACAATTCGAAATCGACTGCGAAGACCTCTACCTCGTCAGCAATGTTTTTCAGCTTTTGCTTGCCCAGTGAGCGGAACGAGCACTCGCTATCACTGCGAACAATCTGGCGAACGGCTTCAGCGATGCAGATGCCGCGCGGCGGCGCCAGCGATTGTATCCGCGCAGCCAAATTGATGCCGTGGCCATAGATCTCACCGTCGCTGGCGATCGTGTCTCCAACGGTGATGCCGATTCGATATGCGACGGGCTCCTGGGCGCCCGACCATACCGCCTCGTTGGACATTTCCCGCTGCATCTCGATCGCGAATCGCAAAGCCAAAGCTGCACCAGGGAACAGCGCCACCAGGCCGTCGCCGGCGGTGTCGACAACTGAACCGCCATAGTCGGCGACCAGGCCGCGTATGAAGCTGAGCGATCGGGTCAGGCGGACAACCATTCCTGCCTCATCCTGGTCCATGAGTCTGCTGTAGCCGTGCACGTCCGCGTAGACGATCGCGGACAGCTTTCGATTAAGCATCTCGTAGCGGCTGGTGACCATTGCTCTTCCCGCCGGTGTTCCCAATAACCACCGGGCAATGCAGCATAGCACGCAGAAATCGCCAACAGCATCCTGGAAAGAAAGACGTGATCAAAGGAATATTGCTGAGACTTAAATGAATTAGCTTCTTCTAATGCAATGCCCGCGCGATCTGGGAGCGGCAAGGCTCCGCATGGTCCATCGGTAGCCGCGGCCAATCCTCGGCACGGTGAAGCACGCGCCCCGTTAGGGGGCGCGTCGCATGCAGGTCAATCGCTATTACCGCCGCCGCGGGCGCTCATGCCGCGCGCGCTCATTCCCCTTGCGCTCATGCCACGCGCGCTCATCCCCCTCGCACTCATCCCGCGCGCGCTCATGCCGGCACTGTCCATGCCGCCCGGCCCGCCGCCGCCCATTATCGCTGCAAGCAGCACATCCTCGAACATGCCTGTCTCGACATCCATGCGAACTGTGTAGTCGGCTTTGTCGTAGGACCAGACGCGCAAGCCGTCGGCAAAGTCGAAGTCGGCTGCCGCAAGGCCTGTCAGTCCGGTCGGACTGGGCGAACGGGCGGGACTGAACGTGCCTAGATCCTCCGCGACAAGCTCCCCATCACCGTGCACAAGGAATATTATGGGCCTTGGGAGGTCGTAGTAGCTTCCCTCAAAACTGAAGCCATATATCCTTGCAAACCTGCCGTTTTGCAGTTGGTCCTCAAGCAGTCTGTTCTTGCCGCTTCGGTTTGCCGCGCCCGGACGGCGCCCGATGAATTCGAATCCGCCCTCGAGCTTCATGAAATAGCCGACGAAGCTATTTCCGCCGGTCACCTGGATTATTGCACCGGGAGGCGTGTCATCCTTGGTCCACCGACCGTCCGCGCCGCCGACCGTGTACACGCCAATCTGGTCCCGAACCTTTTGTTTCCAAACAACAATCTTGCTCTTGTCCGCCAGACGCACACCATTCACGACCTTGTTGCCAGTCAATGCCGGTATATTCTTGGCAGTCGCGACCTGCGCGACGATAGGATTTAGAAGTGGGTTCACCACCTGCAGATCGATTACAAAATGGCCGAATAGATTAACACCCGACACGCTAAGAAGGCTCTCTACCATCGCCGCAACCCTCCGGTTCCTGGATCATATGTCTAACATCAAACAGCATTATTTCTTGGCATCGCGCGGCCTTTTGGCTTCTGTTTTATTCTCAGCCGCTTCCACCTCATGCGTCACAACATAAGCGCGATCACTTTCACGCCATAATACGCTTACAACCTTACCTGGCTTTTTGGAGATGTTGTCTACATGGGCTTGCAACAATTCAATGTCGTCCATGATTTCCGTCACGACGTAAGGCATTGGACATTCCTCCTCATCTGACTCAAAGAACGCCGGCCCTGCTTCTGGCCAGTCTGTCTCGCGTTCCCATCTGTCTCGCAACGCGCAGATGCCGTGCACAACAAGCGCCATGACGTGCCGGCACGAATACCCTCGGCAAACCGAAGTGGCTTTTGGGCCCGAATGGCTTGATCTTGGGGCCGGCGCTCACAAAACCGATCGCGCGGCGGCTTAGGTTGACGTCGATGATTGTACGCCAGCGTCCGCCGGTCATCAGCCTGTCGACGGCGCGCAACGTGTTCCCCACCTTGGCATAGCTGAGATCGTCCGGCGAAAGCCGCCGCCAGGTCTCGGCGAGAAGCATGCCGAGTTCGTCGCGCGAGGCGACGAGTGCTTCGCGAAACGCCAAAGGCGACGCGGCATAAGCTTCGTCGAACATTGGCTGGATGACGCGGAAATAGTCGAGGCTGTCCTCCAGCCTGTCGGACAGGTCTTCCTGGCTTTGGGTGATCAGGCCGCGCGCCACTAGCTCCTCATGGAAGAGGTCGACGAAGATGTCGAACATCGCGCCGGTCAGCGGCTGGGCAAGCGCATGCTCGTCGCTCCAGCCCTGGACGAAATCCATCATTGACAGCGGGTTGGCCGCGAGCCTGATCTGGCTGTTGGAGGATAGCTCGGCGATGCGGTTGACGAGATTGTGTGTGTAGAGATTGCCGTGACTGGTTTCCAGCAGCTCATCTATGACGGACTCGAAATGCAGACCGGTGATAAGGGCGGCGAGGTCGGCCGAGGATTCGTGGAAGCCGTAATATTCCGCGCTGGCCGTTCCGGGGTCAGGCACGCCGATGGTGGAATAGATGACGCAGTGGCCAACCTCATGGGCGACAACATCGAAATTGAGGGTGAACGGCTCGATCTCGCCATCCGGCGTCTCGTGGATGCCAACCTCTAGAAAGCCGTAACCCATGAACGCGTTTTCGTGGAGATTGCGCTGTATCACCAGTTCCAGGCGGTCGAGGTCGCGCTGGAAATGCCAGGCGATGGGATGGCCGAAATATTTCTCCCACACGTCCAGCGTGAAACGCACCGAACCGAACAGATGCGCAGCCTCGAATGTTGGATCGTCCAGACCGATATGATCGAAATGCCCATCGACATCAGGAAACGCCGGGGGAAAGACGCCGCCGCGCCAAGGTGGCATCAAGTAGAGTGGGTCGCCGCGGACATTTTCCGCGAGACCGTAGGCAAACGCCTTGCCAATGGGATCGACAACATACATGCGCCCGTCGCCCGGGCCAGGGCCGACCGATCCCGCCGGCGAAGACACGAGCACGATTTCAGGACGACGAAAAGCCTTGAGGAACGGCGCTTGGGCGAAAAGCCGAAAGCGCGTCCCATTCCTGAATGCAGAGCCTTCCCCTCCAGATGTCACGCTTGCCCCCTCGGATGGACAAAGACATGCACGTCAAACAGGCTGCAATATCGTCGGCGAATGCGGTTTCAAGTTAGCCCGTTTTCGTCAGTCGGGCCAGAGTCAACGGGCGAGCGGCGGACCATGAAAGCATATGCATGAGCCAGCAGGTCATAGAACCTGTCGACGCCGGGCAATCCGATGGAGAGGGCATAGTCGGCAATGTCGCGAGGAACGGGGCGGCCGAGTTGGGTTGCAAAAAACCATGCGGCAAGCAGGGCACGCGGCATCGGCGCGGATAGTGATGGCGGGTGACGCTCCCTGGCGAGCGCACTGTCTCGATAACCAGGGTAAAGGTCGAGTTCGCGCAGCCGGTCAAGCATACCTTGGCGCAACTCCGCGTCGCGCTCTCGCGCGAGCGTCTCGACAACCGCATCATCCTCGATCATGCGATCAAGGCCAGCGAGATCCGTTCCGTTGTCGTGCGCCCAGCCGATGACGTCCGCCTGCCGCATAAGCCCGCGTCGCGAGCGAAAATCGCCCATGGCACGCTTGACCGCCTGGCGATCCGGCGCTGCATGCTCGCCACGGGCCAGCAGACGAAGCAGTGCCTCGCGGCGCAATTGCGCATAGTCGCCGCGCAGCCGAAGCTCGTCGAGAACGGCATCCTGTTCAGCCGTGGCCTCGCCGCCTGACTTGCCGGTTGCGTTTCGCCAGGACGCATTGTGCCAGTTCTCCGTCCACTCGAAATGGAAATCGGGAGGCCCCTGCACGGCGCCGCTGCGGACAAACGCGTCCATCTCCTTCAGCAGCGCCAGCCCGTCTTGGCGCTTCCTGTCGACCTTGCCCGTTCGCAGCCAGGCCGCCAGCTTCTGCTCCGTGCGCGAATCGCCGACGTCGGCCAGCACGTCGGGCCAGGTTCTTTCCCGGTAGAAGCGCGCCTTTGACGAGGCTGCAAGACGCGCCCCTGTCGGTCTGTCGATGATCCCTTCTGCTACCGCCCGCTCGAGCGTCGCGCGGATATTGACCATCGGTTCGCTCAGATGCATGTAGCCGGTCTCCGGCGGGCCATGGATAAGCGCGACCTCGTCGTCGTCGGTGACCTCGCCGTCGCGATAGGCTTCGAAAATACGCCCGACGCCGCGCATGCCGAACGAGTGCAATTCCGCGGCGCGGAGCGCACCCATGCTGGACGCGCCGAATACCGCGATCCCGCGCGTCAGGGCCCAGAGTATTTCCTTGTGCAAGACCGCCGGCTGACCATCGAAATAGCCGTCGATGACGCCGATCGCCCTGGGGCCGTCGCGCGTGGCGGCATAAAGGTCGCCCTGGCGCACGGGTGGGCGAAATTCGAATCCGTCGTGGGATGCGATGTCCTGCACCCGCAGGCTTGGGCCGCAAAAGACGATCGGATTCACCGTCTATCATCCAACGTTCGGCGGGCTCGCTCGCCCGGCATGTAGGCGTCGTGATCGTCAGGGCCTTCGAGGCCAGGTATCACGACACGAACCACGGGAAGGCCGATATCCTCCTTGGACAGATCGACGGTGATGATCTCGCTTACGCCTGCCGCCTGCAACCTTTCGACCAGCCAGGCTACATTGCGTGCAATCCCGTGTGCGGCCCTTCCTTCGGCAGGGCCAAGTCGCCTCGTGCCGGAACGTTCGGCCAGCAATCTCTCTGCCTGCCGGCGACGTTTGTCCCGATAGTCTTCGCCGTATTCCTCGGCGGTCAGATCGTCTCGGGCCGCAGATACGTAGGTCGTTCGCACCTGAGCCGCCTCGATGAGCGCCTTCAAGAAGGCGGTCTCCGGCACCGGGTGCGCTGCCGCGCCTATCCCGTAATGGCTGTTTTGGTCCCGGCGATCCGCGATCAGACAGAAAAAGGCCGGCACGCCAACATCAGAGGTTGTTTCCCACGCCGCGACCTCGAAGTCCGCGTCTTCCAGCTTCTTCAATACGTCGCAGCACGGGCCGTCCGGCGCGCTGCCGAGGTCGACGCCGGTGCGCCGGCGGCTGGCAGACGGCATCCGGTTCCACAGGGCAGTCGCGTCGCGTTCGATGATCTCGCAAATCCCGTGATGGATAGCTTCATCGGCTGTATTTCCAGAGGCGAGCCCATTGCTGCTGCAGTCAAAGAAGCCACTTCCGGGAGGCGGCGGGACTGTGAAGTTGGCCCGCACCGACTCATAAGGTAGCCAGCGCATCCCACCGGAGATCATCTCCCGGCCCTCAATCCATAGCGTCACAATGTCCTTCGTAAAGGCCTTGCGAGTGATGCGAGCTAGCCTTCCAATCTCGGCGAACCGATGTGATTGCGAGAGTTCAGCCATGCTGCCGAGCTTCAGCGCGCGCTCGATATGCTCTGCATGGTAAAGCTCCGCCGCTTCCATGAGGCCCGAAGCCGTGGCCGATTCCAGGTCGATGCCCTTGCCCTGTGAAACAGCCAGCGATCGGGCATTGGGGCGACATACCATCACCACCGGTATGCCTATGCGATCAAGCCCGGTCACATTGGCGACCCTGGTGATCCCCATCCGCGCCCAGTGCGGGCGAATCCGAGCAATCGCGCTACGGGCACCCTCTGCGTGATAAGGAGTTCCTGGCACCGTGCCATTCGCCAACGACACTATCTCCTGATCCCCGGGTAGATCGCGAGACCTTACCGATTTCTACCGGTGCACAACAGAGCAGGCCTGACTGACCAGCCAGCCTTCGAATTCGGTTGACCCGCACCGCCTTATCACGATACATCGCCACCCGGTCCGGAGTGTAGCGCAGCCCGGTAGCGCACTTGACTGGGGGTCAAGGTTGCTCAGGCCGATTTCTTCCTATCTTTCAATCTACTAGAGGCTTTCTTTCCTCTTCCGGTGTGACTTCCGGTGTGATTTGCTGCCTCCATCGCGAGGCGCATGTCTTCGATCATCGCATGCGCGTATTTTGCCGTGGTAGCGATGTCTTCATGGCCGAGCATCCTCTGGACGACCTTCATATTGCCGGTGCGCAGAGTGCGCGTAGCAGCGGTGTGGCGCGTGTCATGGAAGCGGAAGTTCTCAACTCCGGACTTGGCACGGTAACGTCGCCAGGCAGTCTTGAAGCCCTCCATCGTGATCGGGTAGCGCTCGCCCCGAATAAGCCCAAGCTGTTTGTTCGTCCTTTTCGCCGCATAGGTGAAGACGCCCGTCGAATGGTATCCCTGAAGAGGCCAGAGCAGATCGTAGACTGAGTCCGTCATTGGCAAGATCCGGGTCTTCTCACCCTTGCCTACGATGGTGATGGTCTTGCCGAAGAAATCAACTCGCGACCAGGTGAGATCCACGATCTCCATCCGACGGCAACCGGTAAGGATCGCGAAACGGACCGCGGGTGCGTAGTCATCGCGCATGGCGGCTATTAGGCGCTTTTCCTCTTCCACACTGGCCTCGCGGACACGCTCCTTCGGCTCCTTTAGCAGATGGCGGCTCCAGTCGATGTCAGCGACCGGGACCTTCCACGTTTTCTTCGCCCGAGTCATGATGCCGCGCAGCGGGACAGTCGCGGTTCGATTGACAGTCGCGTTGCTGACACCATCGGCCCGGCGCTTAGACACCATAGCCGCGACCTTTGAATCCGTAATGCGGTCGAGCGTTACGTGCTTACCGAAGTGGCCAAGGAGCCAACCGAGGAAGCGAAAATAGTTATCGGAGTTCGCCAGATGCTGCCCCACCTCCTGCCAGTAGCGGGAAGTAGCTATCTCGAGTGTCATAGGGCCTTCAGCGGTGAAGCTTGCAGCCGTTTTCAGCTGGGCACGAGCTTCCTGCCGCTTCTGCTCTAGGATGCGCTCCGCCTGGCGCTTGTTGCTCGTGCCCGTGGGGCCGAAAAATCGACGACCGCGAAGCTGGAAGTCAAAGGTGTATTCTGGTTTGCCGTGCTTTCGATATACCGGCATGCCTTTTGGCTCCGTCTTTCAATGAAATCAGCCAGGTCGTCTTGTTTGTAGCGCCGGGTAGGCCTCTTGCCCTCAAGACCTATGTTCACCCAACGTAAAGCGCCCTCGTTCGTCAGCTCGAGCAGGTGCTTGGGCGTGACGGCAAGGAGTTCAGCAGCTTGGGTGGGAGTTAGCAGGCGCGACATCTTCGACGTTATAGCGGTCGGCCGGCCGGCTGATTTCACGAATTGTTACAGCCGCTCAAGCACCTGTTGCCTGACTTGGACATCTCGAGGTCTTAGCGCTTCTTGCTAAGGATCCAGAGGCGATGGAAGAGAGGATTGAACTCTGACTTACTTAAATAAAATCAATCAGTTATGGCTTGAGATCTGCGCTAAGGGGAACATGATCGCCTCTTCACGTTACGGCGCTGCATCAGTAGCCATAAGAGCATCGTTGATCACTTCTGCCAAATCACTTCCGACCCGCTGAAACCCCAACAACCGTGCCACGGCGCGAGCCAGGTCCTCGGGTGGCATCTCACCGCTTTCTGAGCGAATGTGCTGAGCTGCGGCGGTTATTTCCGTTGGAGGAAGATAGGCAGCCTTGAGCAGACTGCCGGTTTCGGCAGTGCGGTCCCGGATCGGCGGGTTTTGGGCTTGTTCTTCTGTCAAAAGGAACGATCCAACCCACCTCAGAGCGCGGTCTCTCTGCGTCGCAAGACGTGCGGCACGCCCGGCTGCTTCGACAATCCGATTGCCGGCCCGGGACTTGCCGAAAGCCGATGTTATGCGCCGTGCCACCTCGTCGATGTGGATTGGCCCTTCGATTCCCACGATCTTCACGACGAGATCGGCGAGCTGGGCAATGGGTGCCTCGTGGGGCTCAAGGTTGGACCGCACGGAAAGCACTGCCCGGACGTAACCCGGAGCCGTCAAGTTAATGCGGCCGATTTCGACCAATTCCTCTGCAATGTCCGGTTGCGGCGGAGCTGGCCTAGAACCCCCTTGATTTGCACCACGAACGCGAATGCCGTTCTCGACCGTCAGCCTCGCCAGATCTAGTGCCCGTGAGAGCCGTTGAACCTCGCTGGCACGATGGTGGAACCAGTCGGTGCTCCAGATGCGATGAAAACACCAGCCAAGATTCTCGAGGACATCCTGTCGCAAACGATCACGCTCACGCGCCCAGAGAGCTGCATGGTAGGCGGCCCCATCGCATTCCACCGCCAACAGATACTGCCCCGGACGATCGGGATGGCGCACCCCAAGATCGATCCGGAACCCTGCGGTCCCGACCTGTGGATCGGCCAGATAACCGAGAGAGCGGATTGAAGTGGCTACGTCTTCCTCGAACGGACTGTCGGCGTCGAGGCCGTTGGTCACTCGCTCCTCCATGGTCCCGGTCTTGGCAAACTCGAGGAAGCGCTTCAAAACACGAGGACCTTCGCGCCTGGTGCGCGACGGATCGATGTCGCCTGGTTCGAATGAAGCGAAGACCTCGCAGCGAACTCTTGCACGTGAGAACAGAACATTTAAGCGGCGTTCGCCACCTTCGCCATTCACCGGTCCGAAAGTCATCGTAGTGAGCTGCCCGTTAGGCTCTTGCGGTCCATATCCCACTGAGATCAGAATCACATCGCGCTCGTCACCCTGCACGTTCTCGATGTTCTTCACGAACACATCCTCATGCTGCCCCTCGCGCAGGAAGCCATCCAGCACGGGATCTTGACGGCGTTCGAGTTCGAGCAGTTCGGTCAGCATGTCGGCTTGTGCCTTTGAGAAGGCGACGACTCCGAGCGACAGGTCTGGCCATGATCGAGCGTGATCCGCCATCCCCTGAACTACAGCCTGCGCCTCAATCCGGTTGGTTCCCTGGCGACCCAATCCGCTGCCGCCGCGTGCGTATACGCCTGGCACGCGTCGGAACTTCAACCCATAGTCTTCATCGAGTTGCAAGGGTGACGGTGGCAGGACAAGGTTATCGCCGTAGAATTCGGCATTCGACACCCGGATCAACGAAGGATCGCGCGACCGGTAGTGCCATTCCAACATTCGCGATCGGAGTCCGCGTGCGTCACACAGCGACAAGATGCTTTCCATATCGGCTGCTGTGGCGCCGAGCGGGGCATCCTCATCCTCGTCTTCAATATCTTCAACATCGTCGACCAAACGGTCAAAGAACGAAGTCGGGGGGAGCTGCTTCTGGTCGCCCACTACGACGATCTGGCGAGCACGAGCGACAACGCCCAAGGCATCTTCGGGGCGGATCTGGGATGCCTCATCAATCACCAGAAGATCGAAATCGACGCTGCCTGGTGGTAGGAACTGCGCCACCGAAATCGGGCTCATCAGCATCACGGGCTTTATGCGCTGCACCATGCTGCCTGCATTCTTCATCACCCATCGGATTGGCTTGTGGCCGCGCTTGCGCCCGATCTCACCGCGGATGACCCCCATTTCACCCATTGTGCCGCGCGGCATCTGCTCGAAATGGCGTGACAGGATCAGCGTCTTGGCCGTTTCTATACGGTCCTTCTCCAATTTGCGGAACAAATGCACAAGGTCATGCCGGTCAAGCTGCGGAAGCGCGTTCAACTCCGGTCGAGCGGCGCGCGCAGCGTTCCAACGCGCTTCGGCACAAGCATAGACAAATTCACGTTCGGCCTCACTCGGAGCAAGGTGTCCCGCATCCACTGCATCGATTACGCCCCCGGCTCCAATGCGGACCGCGGCAGCAATGCTACGTGCGAGTGAGGCCCAATCGCTATAGCGGCCAGTGTCGGCTGCCATCTGCGTGAAGGCGGCGGCGACTTCGGACAGCGGCGCCGTCTCGAGTGCATCGCCGACTTCCGCCTGCGCCAGGTCGAGCTGCAACCGAGTGATCGGTGCCGCCGCCCCGGTGCGGCAGGCCTGAATGCGAGCTTCGAGGTCGCGAGCTACGCTGCGTGGATCCGGAAATGCGGCAAGCGCGTCCGTGACGTGGGCTGCCTCGGCAAAGCCCCCAGAGCGTTTAACCTCTTCTAACCACTCGCTGATCGCGAGCAGGGCCGAGAAAGGCGTGCGCTCGCCTCGCCATTCGGCGCCAAGGATTGTTTGCAGCCAGCCTTCTTCCTCGGCCAAGCGTTTCCGCCGATTTTGGACTTCCGCCAATTCGTCCAGCAGCGCCAGTCGTTCTGCGGGCGCCTTGGGCAGCGGGCCTGACAGAAGGCTCGCCAATTCGCCCGAAGAGCGGCGATAAGGGCCAAACAGCCGTGCAAAAAAGGAGCTCTGGCCGCGCACGATTGCCTGCCGCATCGCGCCGAGACTAGCGTTCCAGGCCGGAGTTACAAACTTTCCTGTTGCGGCGATTTGAGCCGCCGCCCAGTCCGCCCCAGCCTGCAGGGCCTCGCGTTGCCGAGGCTGGTCCGCATTCGGAAACAGTGCAGCCACTGATGCCGCTGCCCCAGCGGGAGCCAACCCAAGTGCTTCTAGCCCTATGCGAAGCGAGGATATCTCGGCCAGGGTGCGCGGCTCAGGTTGGTGGAGCATCTGCGCAAGGTGCGCCGCCGCGCTGCATGTGTGCGAGATCGCGTTCGTCGCCGCCGCCAATTCGTTCCCGAGGCGCACCAAATCGGTTGGTTGCAGATCGAGGGCCATGGTTCCGCGGAATGGATGCGCTTCAGGCGGCCCCGCCGTTTCGAGCGCCGCGACGAAACCGGCTATCGCCGCCAGCGCCCGCTGGCGCGCCTCCTGTGTCAGCGCCCCCAGACCTTCCTCGGAAATCGAGGGTGCCTTTGCCCCCTGGCCTATAAAGCCAATGATTTCCGAGATTGCGCGGAAGGGGCTTTCGTTGCTCGGCGGAAGAGGTGTGTGCAAAAGCGCCGTGATCCGGTTCAGTTCGTCGCGGGTGAGGCGAAGTTGGGCGGGATCGGCAGCCCCCGGCAAAGCACGTGCACTGGCCATGAGCGTGCGTCCGAGTTCCTGCGCCAGCGCTTTCTTGTTGGCTGTGCGCGAATGCAGCTCCAGGCAGATGTCGCGTAGTCCTGCCTTCACAAGACGGTCGTGCACGACCGAGAGCGCCGCCATTTTCTCGGCGACGAAAAGCACCGACTTCCCGTCATGAGCAGCCGCTGCGATGATGTTGGTGATTGTCTGCGACTTGCCGGTTCCTGGCGGTCCTTGCACCACCAAGCTCGCGCCTCTCCGCACCTCTTCGATCACCTTGGTTTGCGAAGCATCGGCATCGATTACCTGAATGATCTGCGCCGGGTCGAGGTGGTCGTCGAGCTTGTCCTCGGGTCCGAAGAGCGGTGTATCGGCCTCAAACCCATCAGCCAGAAGCCCGGCAAGCAAATCGTTGTCGGCGAGCGTGCCATCCGGCCAATTCGCCTTGTCAAGATCGCGATGCATGAGAAGCTTGGCAAAGGAGAAGAAGCCTATCTGCATGCCGTCGGCATCAATTGACCAGCCTGACTGCCCAGAAATTGTCTCGGCCACAAGCGTGAAATACTGCGACGGGCTCCATCCTTCAGCCTCTTCAATTTCTGGCAGGACGATCCCGAAATCCTGCCGCAACCGTTCTTGCAGAGGCAGGTTCGTGGTGATGTCGTCGTCGCGAGTCAGGATATCGAAGGTCGAGGTGCGCTCGTTCCTCACCAGTTGCACCGGCATGAGGACCAGCGGCCCCTCGCGCTGGATCTCCGAGTTCGGACTCTCGCGCCAACGCAGAAAGCCCATTGCCAGATAGAGGATGTTGAGACCCTGTTCCTCTTCCGCAGTCTTTGCATCGTGAGCCAAACGCAAGAGGCGCCGCGCCAATGCTTCCGGGCCAAGGGGCGTCTCGATGAAATTGTCGCCATATCGTTCGAAGCCAGCTTCGCGGTCATCGTCAGGCAAAGCGAGCAGTCCTGACTGTCCGTCCTCAGCCTTGTCCTTACCCATCGCCTTGAAGCGCATGCGTTTACTTTGAACGCGCAGGAGCGTGAAAATGTCGTCCGAGCGCTCGTCGATCACGTTCAGGCAGCTCGCACGCTGATTGGCCCGATTGACGTGGATCAGCCGGTTTCGCGTTCCGGTTTCGAGGAGCTTGCGCCTGGCCGCTTCCAGGACTCGCGAGATCACCTTTGTATTGGCTGTGTTGGTCTCAAGCATCGGTCTGATCGCGAAATTCAAGATTGCGGACAGGACCAAATCCGGTTGCGACGAAAGCACAGTTGTCGTCGCGCTTCGCGCACATCATCGATGCGTTAACCACCCCAAGCCCCCTTTTTCTTTTTGCCTCATCCACCTAGGTCGTCCCCTCTGTGGGAATCAAGAGTTTGTAGAAATGATCACAGGTGAATGGGGTCCAAATATCGATGCAGTCTGGAAATCCTTCTGAATTGGCGACAAACCGAGCCCCCACTAGGTGACCAAGTAGATCACTCACCTTCTGTTCATATGCGGGCTAGACGACGCCGAGCAACATGAGGAAAATCGCTCAAGGCGGGCAACCCGGTGAAGTTAGAGCCTCAAAGCCGCTAATCCCATTGCAAGTGCCGTTAAGAGATTATTAAGCAGGAATAATGGGGGCCGCGTTGCTCTTTGAGGAGCGAGCAACCGGTGTATTGTAGAGCGACCTCTAGTCCCGTCTCCCGACGGGCTATGCGAGCATTGGATCGGTTATCGGAAATACCATGTCCTATTCCAAGGCAAAAGAACTACTCAGGCTGGCCGATTTCGCTTGCTCAAGGTTCCGCGGTGTCACGCTAACGGACATCTGTGAGCATTTCGAAGTAAGCCATCGAACTGCACAGCGCATGACCTCAGCGCTCTTGGAGGCGTTTCCGCACGCTGTGGAGATCGCCGAAGATGAAAATAGGGAACGGCGCTGGATCGTTCGCGAGGTCCCACTTGCTAGATTGCGGCTATCTGGGGACGAGGAGCTCGAGGGGCTCGAATTCGCCATTTCCCGCCTTCGCGAAAGCGGTGATTCAAGACAGGCCGGCGCTTTAGCGAGCCTTCGCGACCGCCTTCTGGCAGCCCTGCCGGCCAAAGAGGCGAGGCGGGCGGAAGCTGATGCAGAAGCGATGCTTGAAGTTCACGGCGTTGCCGCAAGACCGGGTCCGGTGGTCGCCGTGGCGCAAGAAGTAACCGAGGCAGTTACCGCAGCCCTTCGCGGACCATATAGACTGCGCTTCAGCTACAGTGGCAGCCAACGTGTAGTCGAACCTTATGGAGTTCTCCTCGGTGCGCGACGATACCTCGTCGGGAGGCAACCCGACAAGGGACTGAAACTTCGGCATTTCCGATTTGACCGGATCAGGGCACCCGAGGTGACGGACGAATGGTTCGCGCGAGACCCCGATTTTGATCTTGCGTCCCACGCGGCGCGAGCTTTCGGCTCATTCCAAGACGATAGTCAGTTCGGGGAAGTCGTATGGCGCTTCGTTCCGGAGGCGGCCGATCGAGCTAGGGAATGGCGGTTCCATCCCAACCAGCGAGTGCGCCTGACTGAAGATGGTGCACTCGAGGTGCAATTCGAGGCCTCTGGTTGGCTCGAGATGGCATGGCACCTTTACCAGTGGGGAGATACCGTCGAAGTCATCAAACCCAAAGAACTCGCCGACATCGTTCATGCGGCCCAGAGGGCTGACTTTAACGCACTTCCTTGAAGCGTGTTCTCATTTTGTTCGAAAATTCAATACCCAAGTGTTAGTGACCACCTCCCTCTATGACAGCTTCTGACACCCCCGCGTGATTAGCTCGTGTGAACTCGGCCCGTTCTACGGTTTCGCCCAATCTCGCTCAGGTGGTGTTCGCATGTTTCGTTTCATTCATTCGTCCGATCTGCACCTCGGTCGCAGGTTCGGCAACCTTCCAGAAGAGGTGCGAGGTCGGCTGGTAGAGGCTCGGCACGCAGCGATCGGACGTATAGCGACTTCCGCACGAGATCACGGCGCGAGCCACGTGCTGCTTGCTGGAGACCTCTTTGACACGGAAACGCCTTCCGACTCCGTTTGGCGTCAAGCCTTGGCGGCAATGAACTCCGCCGAAGGCCTTCAATGGTGGATTCTTCCAGGAAATCACGACAGCCTAGCGGCTGAGGCACTCTGGGGTCGCGTGCGCACCCACGCTCCAGAAAATGTTCATCTTCTTGGCGCTTCGGAACCCGTCGAAATCGCGCCTCGCGTGGTTCTCTTGCCCGCTCCGGTGCCTCGCCGCTTTCCCGGCCGCGACCTGACGGAGTGGATGCCTCTTTGCGCTACACCTGAAGACAACGTCCGGATTGGGCTGGCGCATGGCGGGGTCCTTAGTTTTGGATCCGAGGACAGCGGAGCAGAAATCATACCACCCGATCGCGCCGCTTCTGCTCGACTCGACTATCTTGCGCTTGGTGACTGGCACGGAGTGAAGCAATTCGGCGATCGCACTTTCTATTCTGGCACGCCAGAGCGCGACCGATTCAAGCATAGCGGCCCCGGTTCATGTCTGGCTGTTACTCTCCTGGGTCCCGGCGCGGTGCCTGAGGTTAACGCTATTCGGACTGGCCAGTTCGACTGGCGAGAAGCACCCTTGGCTCTTACGCCTGCACAAGATGCTGTGGCTGCGCTGGAGATGCCGCTGCAGGCTGCAGGCAAGGCGAAGCGCGACATGCTTCTTAGAATTCGAGCCACTGGTTGGCTGAGGCTCCCAGCGCGAATGGCACTCGCGCGCGCCGCAGAGCTGGCAATGCCAGAGTTTTGGCATTTCGAATTCGATGATTCAGGCCTAAGCACCGAATGCACTCCACAGGATCTCGATGGAATTGGGTTGAGCGGCGCGCTGCGGCTTGCTGCCGAAGGTCTCCATCAGAAATCTGAGGCTGCTGCTGCGACCCCCGCGGATCGGGCGATAGCCGCAGCGGCGTTGCGGCGGCTTTACAGCTATGTGCAGGGAGAAGCGCAATGAAGCTGCTCACCATACGCTTGGACAATGTCCGACGTTTCACCGACCCTGTCGAGATCACAGGTATCAGCACCGGGCTGAACGTCCTCTCGGCTCCGAACGAGAGCGGGAAGTCGACCATTTTTGATGCACTCCATGCGCTTTTCTTCAAGGGTTACAGGTCTTGGGACAAAGACATCGCGAGCCTTGCGCCGCATGCCGGCGGCGACCCTGAAGCGGCTGTCGAAATTGAAATCGGGGACAACCGCTTCAAAGTGGAAAAGCGGTGGAGCAAGACGCGCAAGGGCGAGGCGCAGGTCTTCCGCGACGGGCACCTGATGAAGCAGGCAGAGGATGCCGAGACATGGCTCGCCGAGGTGCTAAAAGCGCCAAAGGAAGGGGGTCCGGCCGGACTCCTGTGGGTGCGGCAGGGCTTGACGAATCTCGACGAAGGCGAAGCTGCCCACTCAGCACGACGCGACTTGCTCTCTTCAGTCACGGGGGAGGTCGAAGCAATGACAGGCGGGCGTCGCATGGACGCGACGCGAGCCCTTTGCAGGAGAGAACTCGACCGCTACGTGACCAGCAGCGGGAAAGCGAAAGCTGGCGGTCCATTGAAGCTCGCCGAAGACGAAGTCTCGACGCTCGACCTCCAGCGCGAAGGACTTGCCGCTAAGGCCGCATCGCTATCCGCTGAGCTTGATCGTCGGCGTAAACTAAGGCGCGAACTCTCAGACCTCGAAGACGGTGATCAGAATTCGGCAAGGCTGGCGAGGCTCGCAGAGGCGGAAGCCGCTCATGATGAGGCTTCCCGTCATGCAGAAGCGCTTGAGCGGGCAATCGAAACCGAAAGGTCGAAATGCCTTGAGATGGAACGAGCCCAGGAGAGACTTTCGACAGTCGAGGCAGCGCTTGCTGAAGAAAAGGCTGCAGCTGCCGCTCTGGATTCGGCCATAGCCGACGCCGCCCTCGGGGAAGCGCAGCATCGGGAAGTTGAGGATGCGTTCGCCGAGGCGAAAAGGAGTTTCGATAAGACGGTCTTTTCGGCAGAAACCGCCTCTGACATCTATCGAAGAGCACTGCGCGCTCAAACATGCGCCGCTACAGCCGAGCGGCGCGCGGAGCTGGTGCTTCGCCTGACCCACGCCGAAGGCTTGCGGACCGAGCTTGAGAAGGCCGTAGCTGACACCAAGATTGGACCCGCAGACAACGTGCTGCGTCGATTGGAGAACCTGGCTGGAGAGGTTCGGGTTCTGCGCAAGGCACGCGAGATTGAATCAATTGCGCTTACCATGACGTATACCGTCGGACGAACCGACGGCGTCGCGCTCGACGGTCGCGCTTTGCCCGATAGAGATCGAGTGGCAATACCCAATGGCGCCACGCTCGAGATTGACGGCATCGGGTATTTGACTGTCCATCCCGGTGCGCAGTCTGGAGCCGATACACTTGCGATAGCCGAGAAGGCGCTTGCCGACGCTCTTGAAGCATCTGGCTATGAAACCTCGGAATCCGCGCGCACGGCCGCGCAACTCCGGCTTGAGGCTGCATCACGACGCCGGGACGTCGAACACCAGTTAAATGGAACCGCACCGAACGGAATCGAAGCGTTGCGAGAAGGTCTCGCTCGATTGCCGGAACCAGGCGAAGCGGAACCTGGATTTCCGGACGCAAAAGAGGCTCACGAGGCCGACGTTGCGGCAAGACTGGCCCTCGCGGACGCAACCGACAAACTTGAGAAGGCTCGTTCGGCGCTCGAAATTGCACAAACGAGAGCAGCCCGAACCGCTGCGGCCACTGAAGGCGCAGCGGAGAGGGTCTCCAGAGCACGATCTGCGCTCCTCAGCTTCGAAGATGCCGAGGCCGACAAAATGCGCCTCACGAACGGGCTTGTTGAGCATCGGACAGCATTGGCTGAAGCGGTCCGACAGCGGGAAGCGGCCATGGCGGCGGCGCCGGATCTCGAAGTAGCGAAGGCAGCCCTGCAACGTGCACGATCGGTCATCTCTCGCGTCGAGGAGGACCGGCAGCGAATTCGCGTGGATCTCGGTAAGCTTGATACGGCGATCGGCATCCACGCTGCGGAGGCCGTCGAAGAAGAACTCGCCGACGTCGAAATCCGACTGCAAGCAGCGAGACGAAGGCTCGATGAGATCATGTTCGAGGTCTCGGTCCTGCAGTCGATGGCAGAGGCTCTTGAGTCCGCGCGAACTGCTGCCCGTGATCGCTACGTTGAGCCGGTCCTGAGGGAGCTTACGCCATTGATCCGACTGCTGTGGCCCGAGGCTGAGCTTCGCTTCGATGCCGAAAAGGTGCTGCCGACAGCTTTGGTTCGCGCGGGAACCGAGGAAGACTTTGGCGTCCTGTCGGGTGGCACCAAGGAACAGATAGCGCTTCTAGTGCGCCTGGCCTTCGCTCGAATGCTGGCGAGGTCAGGTAACGCCGCACCGGTGATCCTCGACGACGCGATCGTCTATACTGACGACGACCGTATCGAGCGCATCTTCGACGTTTTGACGAGACAGGAGAAGGAACTTCAGATCATCGTATTTTCATGCCGACAGAAAGCCTTCCGAGACCTTGGAGGCCGAGGCCTAACAATCGTCAGGGAGGAAGCTGTGTTGGATGCCGCGCAATGAAACGCGATCGGAACGGGCTCCGCCTGTCGGCCTCGGATTTGATGCGGTTCATGGCCTGCCCGCACGCCACCCGACTGGATCTCGCATTTCTTGCGGGCGAAGGGCCGCAACCGGCAGATGATAGCGAGGACGCGATTCTCCTTCAACGATATGGCGATGCGCATGAAGCGGCACATTTGGCGCAACTCGAGCGAGCCGGGAAGCGTATCATCAAGATTGAAAAAGATGGGATCAGCTTCGATGATGCCGTCAAAGCGAGCCTCGAGGCCCTTCGTGACGGCCCAGATATTGTTTTCCAGGGAGCATTCGAAAGAGGTATATGGGGCGGATACTCCGATTTCCTCGAGCGGGTCGATTCTCCGTCGGAACTTGGAGGATATTCCTACGAGGTTGCGGACACAAAGCTGAAGCGCAAACCTGCCCCCGCTCACGTTTTGCAACTCGTCCTCTATTCCGACCTTCTGGCGACCGTCCAGGGCCGTAGTCCAGAAAGAGCTCACGTGGTGCTTGGTGACGGAAAGCGCTTCAGTTTCCGCCTGGCCGAATATGCGGCCTATGCTCGCTCAGCGAGAGAAAGGCTCAGGTCTTTCGTTCTCGAATCAACGAAGACTCGGGCCGTGCCCTGCGCAAGTTGTAGTCTCTGCCGATGGCGCGAGCATTGCGCAGGCGAGTGGGAGCAGGAGGACAGTCTGTTCCGCGTCGCCGGCATCACAAGAGCCCAGGTGGAAAAGCTTGAGGCAACCGGCATCACAACGATGGCCACTCTCGCCCAACAACGCGGGCGAGTGCCGAAGATGGCTGAGGCGACACTCGAAAAGCTCAAGACTCAGGCAGCGTTGCAGCACGAACGCAAGAGTGGCGAACCCACCTACGCGCTGCGCCCTCCTCGTCCGGGCAAGGGCTTCGATCTTTTGCCCCGGCCCCATCCCCGCGATCTTTACTACGACATCGAAGGTGACCCTTTCTATACTGAAACCAGCGCAGAAGGCCTCGAATACCTACAGGGGGTCTGGGACGGGAAGGCCTTCAAGGCGTTTTGGGCTCATGATTTTGCGGAGGAGAAGGAGGCGCTTGTCGCGCTTTTTGCACTCTTCGAGCAGACCATAACTCAGAACCCACAAGCTCATATCTACCACTACGCCTCATATGAGATCACCGCGCTTCGCAAGCTCACTACTCGGCATGGCGTTGGCGAAGCGCAACTCGACCGATGGCTGAGGGAGCGCCGTTTCATCGACCTTTATGCAGTTGTCCGCGGAGGCGTCTACACATCCGAGCCGTCCTACTCAATCAAAGATATGGAGGCATTCTACGACCTTTCCCGCACCGGCGAGGTGAAGACTGCAGGCGGATCCGTTGTCGCTTACGAAAAGTGGCGCGAAAGCCGTGACGCAGCGATCTTGGATGAGATCGAGGACTACAATCGCATTGACTGCGTCTCGACGGAACGGCTGCGCGATTGGCTGCTCGGAATCCGGCCGGATGGACGCTGGCTGGAACTCGGCGAAAGCAATACTGAGAAGTCCGCGGAGGCCGAAGCCGAGCTCGACGATCTCGTCAAGTGTCTGGACGATTCCCGCCTACCGGAGGACCGTCGGCGCCTCCTCTATGACCTCGGTATCTTCCATTGGCGCGAGCGCAAACCTGCTGCCTGGGCTGTCTTCGACGCGGCTGCGAAGGATTTCGAAGAGCTCTGCGATGATATGGAATGCCTTGGCGGTCTCGTCGCTGAAGGACCACAACGGCCCGTGAAGCGATCACACGAGCGAGACTATCGTTATCCGCCTCAGGAGACGAAACTGAGGGCAGGCAAGTCCTCGCAGTTTGCTCTGGAGGGCGGGTTCGGACAGGTCGACATCACATCGCTTGACCGGGGTGCTCGGCGGGTAACGCTGAAAATGGGGCCACGCTCTGGCGGTGAACTACCTAATTGTCTTGACCTGCTTCCACCCTTCGCACGAGACGCCCAACCCATTCCGTCCGCCATCCGCAAGGTTATCGAGGACCAGTGCGGGAAGCGCAGGAAGAAGGCGGCTGACGATCTCCTCTCACGTAATCCTCCGCGCTTCAAAGCTGCATCACCACTTCCGTTGGATGAAACCGCGGATTCCCTCCGAGGAACTATCGCAGCCATCCGGGCGATGGATGCGACAGTGCTGCCGGTGCAAGGCCCGCCCGGAACAGGCAAAACGTATGTCACAGCGCGGGCCATCCTTGCACTCGTCAAGGACGGCCATCGCGTCGCCGTCTCATCCAATAGCCACGAAGCAATTCGCAACGTCCTCATGGCCTGCGTAGACGCACTTCGCGACGACGCCGATGTCGGTCTGACACTCGCGGAAGTCGAGCTCGCCCACAAGATTGGATCCGACACCCCCGAGGCACCATACGGCTACGAGGCCATCACGAGTGTGCGGAATAACGACGACTCTGCACTTGAAACGGCACAGGTAGTTGGCGGCACAGCGTGGCTGTTTTCTAGAGATCAACTAGAGGGAGCGTTCGAATACCTCTTCGTGGATGAGGCGGGGCAGGTATCCCTCGCAAATGCGGTCGGGATGTCGAATGCGGCGCAGAACCTAGTCCTCGTGGGCGACCCGCGCCAACTCCCCCAAGTGGTCCAGGGAGCGCACCCCTACCCGGCGAATCTTTCTTGCCTAGACTGGATTCTCGGCAAAGGGCAGAACGTTGCGCCGGACCGGGGGATTTTTCTCCCGATCACTCGCCGTATGCATCCCGAACTCTGCGGTTTCATATCATCCCAGTTCTACGAAGATCGGTTGCATCCACATGAAGCGACGGCGCGACAGGCACTGATTGAACCGGGCCTGCCGAGTGCCGGCGCGTGGCGGATTCCGGTCATCCACCAGGGACGAGCGCAGGAGTGTCCTGAAGAGATCGATGCAATCCGCGAGACGATTGGCCTTCTGCTTGGCGGAAAGTGGATCGACCGTGAGGGCGTGGCGCACGCGCTCCGGAAGGACGACATCATCGTTGTCGCTCCTTACAATGCGCAGGTGAATGCTCTGGTCGAAGCTTTGCCGGACATTAGAGTCGGAACCGTTGACAAGTTTCAGGGCCAAGAGGCGCCAGTTGCCATTGTGTCGATGACGGCCTCTTCCGCGGAAGAAACATCACGGGGCATTGAGTTCCTTCTGTCCCGCGAACGGCTCAATGTCGCGCTTAGCCGAGGGAAGGCGCTGAGCCTCGTATTCTTTTCGCCTCGACTACTGCAGACGGCGTGCTCGACAGTCGAGCAAATCCGTCTCGTGAACACGCTCTGCGCACTTCCCGATATGCAAAGCCAAGGGAGAACGGACGGAATAGTCCTATGAAGGAGAACGTAGCAGTTCGCCTTAGATTTGATGCGCTCAAGGAGAAGCAGCGTCGGCTTCGGGCCGATTTCCCCGAAAATCTCGGGCTTCGCGTCCACCGGTCGATCAGTTGGATCGGGCGTGCTGAATTCGAAGCCAACGATCCGGCTGCTGCGTTCCTCTTCCTCTGGATTGCATTTAATGCGGCCTATGCAGACGAGCGCGACGTGCGCGGTGAACGTGAGGCATTCGCCTGGTTTTTCGGAATGCTGCGCGACCTCGACAAGGATGGCCGCATCTATCATGCGGTTTGGACGCGCTTTCCCGGCCCCATCCGGCTATTCTTGGAGAATCGCTTCGTCTTCGGTCCGTATTGGTCATGCCATAATGGGATCGATGGTTACGAAGACTGGGAGCAACGATTCAACGCAGCCAAGCGGGCGTTCCACGGCGCACTGATATCGCGCGATACTGCCAACATACTCTCAATGCTATTCGACCGCCTCTATGTGCTCCGAAACCAGCTTGTTCACGGCGGCGCAACTTGGAACTCGAGCACCAATCGCGACCAACTTCGTGACGGCGCAGACATCCTCGCGTTTCTCATTCCCATCATGATCGACATCATGATGGACAATTCAACCGAGGATTGGGGACGGCCATTTTATCCGGTTGTTGAGAAGTAGACAGTAGACTCGTGTTCTGCTGACATGTGCAGCAGACCAGGATGTCATGTCGGCTCGCCCGTTGACTACTTCCTCAGGTCGTCGAGGAATTCAGAACCAGGTGCGACGCCTGACACGAACAGCCGCTCTCTGGCGCGCGTCGCCGCGACATAGAACAGCTGCCGTTCAGTCGCGATTACCTCGTCGAGTTCGAACTCGTCTGCCACATCTGCCACACGGGATTCCAGTGGCAGCATGCCTTCGTCGCATGCCATGAGGACCACTGCTCGAAACTCCAAGCCTTTGGCGAGATGCATGATGCCGAGCAAGGTCTCGTCTCCGCCGGCCTTGCCGTCGACCAGCGTTCGCGTCTTTAACCCCGCCGCCTCTGCGGCTGCGCGCGCTCGAGAGAGTTGATCCTGCGAGCGCACGAAAATTCCAATTTCAGCAGGTGCAAATCCCTCGTCGATCAGCTCCCGCAGGAAGGCAGCCGCAGACCCAATCTCGGCCTCCACACTTTCGGCAATGACGATTTGCGGTTCCGGTCCCTCGAATACCGAGACGGTCCCTGACCGTTGATCTTCGAGGCCATCCACGTCACGAATATTCTGAGGAAGGAGCCGATCTGCCGCCTGACGGATCTGATGCGAAGTCCGGTAGTTGACCTTGAGGATTGAGGAACGGCCGCGAACGTCGATACCCAACCCTTTCCAGGAGAACGGCTGCTGGAAAATCCTTTGGCCGACGTCACCTGCAAAGAACAAGGCGTCCGACCGACTTGGCGCGATGGCGGCAAGGAAGCGCAGCTCGGCGACGCCCAGATCCTGCGCCTCGTCGACAACAATGTGGGTGAAGGGCTTTTCCGCTCTTGTCACATAGGTTTGCGTCACGGTCGCGAACAGACCTGCTGGGGTCAAGAGCGCGCGCCTAGTGAGTGTTTGTCGCACCCGAACAAATATTCGCCAAAGCCTTTCGCGCTGGCGTCCGCCGAGCCGATTCTTGCGCCCCATGCGCGGGACAGCGGCATAGGCCTCCTCGCTGTCGATCCGCCAGGCGTCGATGACGTTTTCCCATTCAGAGACAAGGAACTGCTGAGAAAACTCGCTCTCCTGCTGGTCGGCCGCAGCCTTGAGAACTGCCGTTCGCATAGTTGTCTGGTCAGCTACGTTGGGCTCGCGCCCGGTGGTGAGTGCATAGAGCTCACGCGCAGTCTGCTCAAAGGAAGAGATCGTTACACGTTCTAGGAAGCCTTGCCGATCGGCCGCGAGCACAGCAAGTTTTCGGGCAAGAGCGCGTGCCAATGGCTCGGAAAAGGTGGTGAGGAGCACACGCGCATCGGGACGCGTCTTTAGAATGCGCACGACTCGATGCAGCGCGACCACAGTTTTTCCTGTCCCCGCCGATCCCGCCACTCGTGCCGGTCCATTGTAATCGCGGTCGACAACGCCGCGTTGCAGTGGATGCAGGAACACGGCCCATTTCTCGAAAGGCGCATCGAGTGCGGCCTGCAACTCCTCGGCGCCCTCAAAAATCCGGAACCGACGCTGCGTGTCGGGGTGCGCTAGAGGATCGGCTATCGGGGCGACTGCAGGCTTAAGCACACCCGTAGCCGCGTATTCGAACAAAGCCTCGACGGCCTCCTGTGGGAGGTAGCCGACGAGGGCGAAGAATTCGTCCTCGGTGGCGGCGACTACGTCGTCCAGCCAGTCTTCGGGCACGCCTACGGACAGCAGATCGTCGGATGACAGATCGGCAAAGAGCAAGGGCGCCTGGACTGAGGATGGTGCCTCAAGGGGCAATGTCGCTTGAGCAGGCCCGGCCTGTGGAGTTGCGATCTCCTCGACCAACTCGCGCACCTCGACGATCTGGATCGCGCCGGTTTTCGGATGTGCCTCGATGCGGCGTCGTTCCGCCCATTTGTAGGCGTCGTCATGATGATCGACGTAGACGAGCATTAGGCTTCCGCCCGTCTTGTGAACGATGATGCGCAGATCCCCGTTGACCCGCACGGACCAGAAATTCGGATCCCTCGATTTGTCGATCCGATGGAACTGAAGGCCAGGCTGGTCAGGGTTCGCCTGAAGGTCGAACGCTGTCAGCTTCGCCTGCTTCTGCTCATCGTTGGCGAGCTTGGCCAGGGACGAGGTGAAGCTGTCAGCGAGAATGGTGGGCATCGTTTAACGCTCGAAGCCGTATGAGCGTCGATGACCGGCGAGATATTGTCGCATTCTCCCCCCAGGTTTGCGGCTCAACCTCTTGGCCTTCCCTATAAGGTTGTGCTGGTTTTCGAGAACCGACTGGCTGACTAACATGTCGCCCGCATCGCTGAATGAAATCAGTCCTGCATCAAAAAGCGCGTCAAGCGTGGCTATTAGTGGGAGGCCGTTCTCGGGATCAAGGCGTTCCGCATTGTCGGCGTCGCGCCAAGGCAGGATGTGAGACGCTCTAACAACGATATGCAGATCGCAGGACGTGACTGCGCACTTGTTTCCCCACCTGGCCATTACTGAGGTCCGGAACTGGCCTTGCCCGATCCGAGCATCGACAAGCTGTTTGCGTTCCGTGGGGCTTAAGCTGCTCGTTTGCAGGATAGCTTCAACATCCGCGGCTACGGACGATCGAACGCCGTAAAGGGCCAGGAGTTCCGGCTTTGGCGTGACCGCAACGATATACCCGTTCTTGTAATCAAAATCGGCTACGTTCTGACCATCGGGACCCACGAACTTGAGGCATCCACCATCCATCGAGCGTGGGCGCCCGACGCTATCGACAAACCGATACGGGACGGGCTTTCCTATCTCTTTGAAAATTCGCACGAGATGGTGCTTGAAATAATCCGTGCGCGCTCCGTCGCCTTCGCCGTCACTTTTCAGCGTGTCACGCCTAAACAGCGCGTGGCTTGACCTCGAGAACGGCTGCGAAGCCCTGGTGCCGTCCGGCTTTTCATAATCGGGAATCTCCACGCCCAACCTCGCGAACGGCACCTCGGGAAGATCAGCCATTCATTACACCTCAATAAATCAAGGTGGCCAAGGGCCATCCGAAATTGAATCGACCGACGTAATATTTCTCGCGAAGGTATTCGAGATCCGCTTCCCATTGTCGAATAGCTTCGTCGAGACGGTCAGCATCGCGCCGTTTCGCATTCCTCGTGAATGCGGCTAGAGACTCGGCCATCTTCTTCAATCGAGCCGCAGACTTTGGGGCGCCCCACGCATCCATGTAGTCCTTGGGAAAAACCGGTGGTAAGAAGGCGCCAAAAACTCGATCAAGAATCGCACGACGAACCGGCGCAGGTTCGCCGTTTGTCTTTCCGACCCGATACTCCAGATAGCTCAACATGCCGTCATCAGTCTTTCCCGCAAACGAAAGACTATGGTTTCCACCATTGGCCTCGGTAGTTGGCCAGTTGAAGAACTCATCGGCATTGATTTGTTTGAGCCCTCTGGTGCGCCATTCGGCTTCGACCGCATTCAGCATTTTGGTCGGACCGGGCGGCGGCCTAACTGGGCCAGCCTTGGTCAGCAGCCTGACTGCGTTCTTCCAAATGCGCACCAGCTGGTCAGGCTGCATTTCCGGAAGCCTTGCAATGATCCGGTCGACATTCACCGCATCTTGCTTTGGCGCGTCTCCCTTAGTGATCGCTTTACTCGCGATCCGCTGAGCCCACTCTAGCCGCTTTTCAATTCGTTTCTGCAACGCAGCCGAGGGTTTTGCGGGCACCGCTGCAACCTTCGGTTTGTTTGACGGCCCGCGATTGCGAGATCGTTTTGCCTTACCCAAGCCCCTGCCCCTCATTTGCAATCACCCCGGAACGTCTATGACCTGGCACCCTCTAAGGCCTTTACCCGCTATCGGGGCTACCATCTCCGAGAACAGGTGCTTTCTCGATCAGGAATTTCAGATTGGCGAAAGCAGCGAGGAGAGTCTCTTCATCCGGGGCAGACAGCGCCGTGCCGGTCCTGGGCGAATGAAGAGTTCGATTGGCCAGCTTCCTGAGGCCATGTAGTGGCTTCTTCCTCTGTGCGACCCACGCGAACTGCCCCGCGCAAAAATCAATCAAGTTCTCTAGGTTTTCGTCCGCGAGCTCATCTCTCCGGTAGTGCACTTTCAGCAGTTTTTCGAGCACCGCCCTGCACATCGCGATCGAAGCGTTTGACGCGCCGGCCACATAGGCGAGCACGGCGTCGTCTAATAGCGACAAAAGGTCTTTGGTCTCAGAGTGAAATGTCGACGCTACGTGCGCAGGCACGAAGGTGACCGGGATGCGCCGATATCGCTCCGCCAAGTTGACCAGATTGATACCGATCACCTGATGGAGGTAGTCGCCACCCTCGACAGCTACTCGGCAGAGATTTCTGAGGCGACAATCTTCTACTTCATCATCTGCCAGCTCGGCCAGATATCCAAGGCCAATATCGATGACGGATCCGGCGTTGTGATATCGAGGATCAAAATTCTCTTGAAATTTGAAATCAGGCCGCTCGGTTTCCGGAAGGCGAGCAGGATTGCGCTCACTCGGGTTGATAGGCCCCTGACCATCGGGGGAGAACAAGCCGACGAACCCCGCGTCTTCGACCGCGTGCTTCCAATTCAGTTTGTATTCTTGGTAGTCGGAGCCGAAACGCTTCGGCAGACCAACGTGGAATCGCTTGCCCTGCTCCACCATCGTTTCGAGCTTCGTCCGAAACATAAACGTATAAAGTTCATCGGTCGCCCTCCTGATAGCAGCGCTCTGACGATAGAATTGCCTCAGCTTTTTGGGATCGTATTTGGCGGCCCGACGTAATTCACTGAACAGGACCAGGAACTCTTCGCCAAGGCCAAGTCGTTGACTGCACATACGGCCGCACCCCAAAAAACCTTGTGTCACCTCGTCGATTGGCGGCTCCAACGCTATCGGCGAGTATTGTGGACGTCGTCAGCATAGACTTCAACTTGCTCGAAAAACATAGTCGCGATGCCATTTTAAATATCTGGCAGTCTCACTGTGCGGCGGCTTTTGCAGCCCGTCCGATAGATGCAGTATGCGCCGCTCATCATCCGAAACTAAGCCCGATATTAGCAAATCACCGGCTTCGCCGAACGAGATCAAACCTCGGTCGAACAATGCGTCGAGATGTGCAACGAGAGGGAGCCCGTTTCGCGGGTCGAGCCTTTCCTTGTTGTTCGAATCGCGCCACGGCTTTAAATGCGATGCGCGAATGATTTCAGCAACACTGCAGCCAGTGATAGCGCACTTCCCTTCCCAGAATGCGAGCGTTTGATCTCGGAATCTCCCTTGCCCAAGCCTAGCTTCGATCAATGCAGCTCTCGTCGTCGAAGTGGCAAATCCGGTTGTATCCAGGTCTGCCAAGTCTTCCTGAAGATCTGACTCGTCTGTGCATTGCCGTTTTAGCTGCCGGGATGGCAAATCGGCGGGCAACAGATCAAGAATTCGAAGCGCTGTTTGGCGCGATATCTCCTGATAAGATCCAAACATTCGGACCAGGGAACTCTTTCCGGAAATCGGCCGCGGATCCAGTTGGAGCGGGTCTGGCAATGCAATGTAGGATTCTGCCGGGCATATCCAGTTAGGCACCCAGTGGATTTCGTCCTTCCAATGCCGCGCAAACCGATCTACGTCATCCCGGAACAACTTTCTCACACGCGGAACCGACCAGGCGTCCTGACGAAATTGCTCTTCAATGCCGAGCTTCTTTAGAATTGAGAGGCGCTGCTTCTTTTGCGTCCTGTTGATAAGGGATGTCGCATTTCCTGCAACTGCAACGAGAAACTGTTGCCCCGAACGCGCGGCGATCATGAAGACAAAAACTCGGCCATCATGTGCCTCGAGAGGCTGATTCCCGAAACCCTCCGTGTGGAAGGCTTTCCATCGCTTGCCATTCTCGGTGAACTCTAATTGTTTGGAGTTATTCCACTCCTCATGGCCATACCCATTTTCTTTCGGGTAGCCAGAATGAACTCTTGCTCCGCTCGGTTGGAGATAGCCGTTGGAATTCCAGACCACCGGTTTCAGCAAATAAAGCGCCATGTTCTCCCCTAAACCCGGAACACCTTCACACCCTCATCCCCTGGCTAATCACGTTGACCGCGATCCGGGGCAATCCAACAATGAACGAGCAGACTATTCTTCTTCCTCCGCAAAATCTTCGTCATCCGGCTTTTGGTTCTGGCGATTCAGTGGCACTTGTCGGAAGTGCGTAACATCCTTGCCAAAGATGCCACCCTTCAAGTTTTTGATCGGTTCGCCCGCCATGATGAGGATGGCTTCAAGATGATTGAGCAAATTGACGCGATCGGTCAGGATCTCGTCCGGAACGTCGCGTAAGCCGCGAATATCAACAGCGGTTTCCCAATCGACATCGCAGATTCCGAACCATGAAAATCGTGTCCATCGCTCAGAAAGAACGCTATACGCGTGCTTACGAAGTCTAGAATAGAGGCGCCGGTCCTTGCTGCCGGCCTGACCTACGTAAATCAATCGAAACGTGTCATCGTAGAGAGCGTAGATGCCTCGCTGCTGGGAGAAATCTACACGGCCGCCGTTTATCTTGCGCACGCCGAGCCCAATAAGCCGTCCGTGCCGCCGCTGCTTCCAGTCCACTTCGTTCTTGCGCCAGAACAGTCCGTAATTTCGGATTAGCCGCCCGTTCTCTTTCATCGCGCCCTCACACCCCAAAGACCTTCAGCACCTCATCACCGAAGTGATTGATGACCTTCACGGCGATTCGCCCTGAAGCCGGGCGTGGGAAAGGGCGAGAGGTGTCGGAGTAAAGTGTCCGCCAAGCGTCTTCGTCGATCTCTGCTTTTAGCGCCGTCTTCAGCGATTTATAGGGGTCATTGGCGCCGAGGAAATAGGCGTGGCGGACGAAGAAACTCTCTGCGTTGTAGTCGGTGTCTATGAACCAGGCGGCGATGCCCTTGACGTCGTCGGAGCGAATCTCGCCGGTCGACGGGTCGAAGATGTCGACGCCGTTGACCTTTACCCTCAGCTCGCCATCAGCGGCCTCTATAAGATCGACGTCCGGCTCGCCGAAGACGACGAACAAGTTGCCTTTACCGGTGTTCTTCAACTCGTCGGCCATATGCAGGTCAGGGTTCATACGCGCCTTCAGGATTGGCAGCGGGCCAAGGCGGTTGATATCGCTTGCCTGGGCCTCAAAATTGAAGGCGCAGGCAATAAGCGCGTCGAAACGTGCTTCGGAGGCTTCGCGCGCGGCGGCGGTGATTTGGCTGCGTGTCAGCGTGCCGAACTCGGGACCGATCAGGATTCCAGCTTGCCTCTCGCGGCCATCGCCATCCGCATATATGCCTTTCGCCGCGAGCAAATTGCCCGGCCAGGGTTCGACCGAGTTGAATCGGATCGTGTCAGCCTTAGCCTGCTGGTGAACGCCGGCGGAGCGCAGATGGTCAAGCACCATGCGACCGAAATCGATCTCAGTGACGTTGGCAGGTGCAGGCTGCAATGCGCTGTCGCCAGTTCTAGTCTCCGACCCAAGGGTGTCGTCACGCGTGGTCACGACACGGTGTGGCGAAAGGCTCTCAACCGTGAAGGGACCAGCGACCCGCACCTTGGACTTGTCGTCGTAAGGACGGTCGTAGAGCATTTCGACATCGGCGGCCCGAGCGATCGAGGCGTCGATTTCCTTTTGCCGTGCAATGCGGCCTTCCCACCAACCCTTGTGAAGCTCGCGCACGCCGGCGTCTATAAGCGCTGCCTTGGCAACGCCGTTCTTCGAGTCTAACCATTGGTCGAGGTCACGTGGAATCTCCCATTCCTCGAAGCCAGTTTGCAACCTCTCGTTCAGATCATGGCGTAAGGGCTCTAGATCTGCTTGCCACCTGTCCCAGATCACGTCGATGTCGGTATTTTTTGCTATCGATTTCAGCGTGATGCGCGGCGCGCGCTCGTAGACGAAGCCTTGGCGGATGTCGCCGGAGGTCGGCCTCTGCGGCTGGATCTTACCGAACTCCTTCTGCTCCTTGTCGCGCCCATCTTTCGAGTCCGCGAGATAATAGTAAGGAAATTTCGCAGCCATCAGCCGCGTGCGGGCAAGCGCTAACGCGACGCGCGACGTGTCGATGGTGATCCAGCGCCGGCCCCAATGCTCGGCAACTGTGGCCGTCGTGCCGGAGCCGCACGTCGGGTCGAGCACGAGGTCACCCGGATCAGTGGTCATCAGGATGCAGCGTTCGATGGGGAGTGTCGCGGTTTGAACAATATACGTGGGATATTTCTCACCATGAACATCCGACCAGATGTTAGGAAGTGCCACTTGATTCCAGTCTTCCCAAAGGGCAACGCCTCCTAGTGACTCACCACCACCATCAAACAACCGTCCACTCTTCTCCAATCGAGGTAGGCCCGTTTCGAGGCTGAATCGCCAGTGCTTGTTCGCACCGCAACTTTTGGCATGCCCCCGATACAGATAGTCCTCACTGCGGGTCTTGCTCGGATCCTGGCTGACAATTGGATAGTTTACACGCGCCCATTTACCACCTGCGCTTATGAGCGCATCGATCTCGTCGTCAGAACTCCTGGTGATGTTGCTTATGATTCCTCCTGGCAGAACAATAGAATTAAACTTTGTCTCGCCCTCAGGATTGCGACGCGCCTCATATATTGTCCGAACTTTTATTGAGGAAGAAGACTTACAATACCAAAGGATTTCATCGAACACTGTTTCTGTAACGATGGTTGCGCTCTTCTTTTTAAACGCGATTGTGTTGACGTAGTTGTTCTCGCCGAAAACTTCGTCCAAAAGCGCTCGCACGCGATGGCAGTTCTCATCACTAATCTGGATGAAGATGCTGCCGCTTTCGCTCAGTAACTCGCGCGCGACCATAAGACGGTCGCGAAGATAGGTAAGATATGAGTGAATGCCATCCTTCCACGTATCGCGAAACGCCTTCACTTGCTCGGGCTCGCGAGAGATGTCCTCCTTCTTGCCATCCTTTACATGGCGCGACTGAGTCGAAACCTGCCAATTGGAGTTGAACTTTATGCCGCAGGGTGGGTCGAAATAGATGCGGCGACATCGCTATCTCACTCGGGTGGTGACCTTGGGGCATTCATCCGACCAGGCAACAAAGGGGTATTCCCGTGAAACAGATTCTTCTCGCTACCGCTCTCGTCCTAGCTACCAGCACCGCCTACGCGGCTGACGTATTGCAGGAGGCACCGGTTGCTGCTTCCTATGACTGGACCGGCGCATATATCGGCGTGAACGCCGGCGGCGGTTTCGGCACGTTTAGTCTTGATCCTGCCGGCGGCGGCCCGGGTGGTTTCGACCTCAGCTCGAGTGGCTTCCTGGGCGGCATTCAGGCCGGTTACAACTGGCAGGTTGGCCAATTCGTCTACGGCGTGGAAGCCGACATCCAGGCTTCCGACGTTAAGGGCGAGCTATCGTTCGGCGGCCCCTCTCTGGAAACAAAGGTTGATTGGTTCGGCACGGTGCGTGCTCGCATTGGCTATACGCCCGTTGATCGCTTCCTGGTCTATGGCACTGGCGGCTTGGCCTACGGTCACGAAAAGGTCTCTGTCCCTGGGGCTGACTTTTCCAAGACCAAGGTCGGCTGGACCGTTGGTGCGGGCGCTGAATACGCTTTCACCGACAAATGGTCCCTCAAGTCCGAGTATCTTTACACCGATCTGGGTAAAACGACGTTCGACGACATCGGTGCCGACGTCAAAGTGCCCTTCCACACCGTTCGCGTCGGTCTGAACTACAAATTCTGATTTATCGGCGGACCTAGCAGAAAGCCCCGGCAGGATTGTCCGGGGCTTTTCGTTTGCGCGGCAATCTCAATCCGCAGCGGGAGCAGGCGCCGAATCGGGCGCAATCGCGCCAAACGAACCAACATCCAACGTGCTCCCCAACAAAAAACCCGCCGGCCGGGGCCGACGGGCGATTTCAGACTGTCCGCGGCGTTCGGTCAGGTCGGCGGCACGACAACGACAACAGACGGCCCCGCAACGGCTGCGGAAAGCTTGCCCTTGCGAATCAGCGTAGGCTTCTCGTAGGTCTTCTTCATGGGAAGTCCCCGTTGGGTGGATGATCCCTCAAAACCCGATGAAGCTGATCGTGCTCTTGCTAGATGTCAAGAGAGCAGAAGCTTCTCAAGAAACAAAGCACAGCCAAGCCAGGTGGGGCTTTTCCAACGGGAAGAGCGGCCATGAGCAGTTATCACTCCCATATCGGCAACGGCAAATTCATCTCTGGCAACAAGGCACCGGCCGGCTGCCGCCCCGTGCTCTGCCATCCCCAACCGCGTTGGTCATCACGCTAACTGCCCCGGGCGAATCCTTAGCGTTTTGGATTTCGGCAACAGCCTGAAGACCAATCACTGTCGATCGAACCGCCGCGTGCAGGTCACCATCCTCCGACGGAGGGTTCGGCTCCGAGTGGGATGCATCTACTAGAAATTGCCCCTCTTAGGCGCCCTCGCGCTGGAGGTCCGGCGCAACGTGTTCATTGTTGAGCAGTGGTCAGTGACCCCATTGCCGAAGAACTCAGCGCCTTGTTTGCTCACCCCCATTGCTGCCTTTTTTTCAGGAAATGAGCTTCGCGAAGCAGCGAATTCCAGTCAGTTCCGATGAACTTTATTAGCTCGAGGGCCTCGTCCTTCGTTATACCTGACTCCTGAACGAGGCGGCCAGCAAGCAACTCCAAGACATCATCATCGCGTGCGTCATCAGCGTCGGCCATATCGCCTCAACGCCGCCTGCAACCGCCTGTTCCAGAGAAATGCTGATGAAACCTTCTGACCTTAGCCGGTTAACCGGCAGTTATGGCCTGTGGAGGAAGGTCAATGGCAAGATCCGGCTAAGATCGATGTGTTCGAGATCAGGGCCACTTCGTCTGAGGATTCGCGAAACCGCTCAATCAAAACGCTTCTAAATTGGCGTGGGCTATGTGACATTGACCCGCCAATTTGACACAGGGGCGTTTGGTGATTGTAGATTTCGCGCCTGTATGGAGCAAGCTTGAGCGCTATTTCAGCTTCGGCGCGGGGTCGTCTACTGGCCCCACGGCTCGACGTATTGCTTTAGTCAATGTGCTAAGTGCGTTTTCGACCTGCTCAACTTTGATATTCTTAGCTATCTGTGTCGTATTGGGGCCAGAACAATACTTTTCATTGATTTTGGCTCTTGCCAATGTCAGCGCGCTCTATTTTATTACGCCTCTGTTTCACAGGTTCGGGAGCATAGTAGGTGCAATTTACTTTTGGGCAACGACCGGAATTGCAGACACCGTTTTCGTCCTGATCGCAGGCCGCGACTTAGCCGCGCACTATTTCTTGCTGTCGGGTCCGCCCATAGCTGTAATGATGCTCGGGCCGAACAGACGTCTTCTCGCTGTTCCGCCTGTGGCGATTTACATCATACTTTTCTTAACGATCGAAAAGTTCGCGCCGGCTCGGACCTCAATTTTCCTGCCAGACTGGTTCGCGACGATGAGCCTCGTCTTTTGCGTCGTGGTGGCAGCGATGGTCAATTTTCTCGCCGCGGTCTATGCGTTTCAACGCGCCGAAACGGCTGAGCACGCTCTTGAATTGGAGCACCAACGCTCAGAGCGTCTGCTTAACAGTTTGGTTCCCGCGGCGATCGCATCGCGACTCAAGGAACGACCGAAAGAGATCATATCGGATGATCTACCGTCGGTTACCATCCTTTTCGCCGATCTCGTTGCCTTCACCCCCCGCGCCGCGATCCTGCCCGCGAGCGAACTCGTTTCACTGCTTAATCGCGTCTTTTCGGAGTTCGATCGTCTGACGGAGAAACATGGACTCGAAACAATCAAGACCATTGGCGACGCTTACATGGTTGCCGGGGGCGTCCCGGTGCCGCAGTCGGATCATGCCACTGCGGTGGCTGACATGGCCCTAGAAATGCTCGTTCTGCTACGCAGGCTGTCGGACGAAATCGGACAGGAACTGGATGTTCGGATCGGAATTGATAGTGGGCCGATCGTTGCCGGTGTGATTGGTAGCCGAAAGCCATTTTACGACCTGTGGGGGGACACTGTGAATACAGCGGCTCGTATGGAATCGCATGGCATTCCAGGACAAATTCAGGTCACTTCGCGGGCAAAGGACGCGATTGGCCCGCTCTACATCTTCGAAGAGCGCGGTTTGATTGACGTGAAAGGCAAAGGTAAAATGCTAGTCCATCTCCTGAAAGGGCATCGTTACATCAAAGTGCGCTAACTCTGGTCCAGCGACGGTGTGGCCGCGCCTGCCGGTCTTATCCGATCGGAGCCGCGCATCATAAGGTGCATTGAACTAGCCGGGGCTGACCTCGCAGGCCTCGCGCTCATCGAGGGAATTGAACTCTCATTTCGAGCCCCTCCTCGCTCCGGCGCTGGCCGGGCGGACCAACCCATGGCTTTTCTCGGCGATCTCGATCCGCTATCTGGTGGTCACCGGCGGCAGCGACTTTCTCGGCTCCTTTCTCATCGAAGCGTTGCTGAGGCAGTCCGGAGAGGCGTCGTGTGCTCGGAGCAGTCGCTCAGGCTGTCGCCAAAGACGGAAACTGCTCAAATCCTCGTTCTAAAGACCTCCTTCCACCATTTTCAGCCGCCATCTAGGTCCCTCGATTAACTCAAGCCTGAATCGGCGATATGCTCCTGGCGTAGCCTCAGCGGACACCAGAAGCCCATGTCGGACCTCGCAAATTGGATAGAGGCTTAAATATCCGCCATTTGGCGTTTCCAGCAGAAGAACATCATGTTCCGCTGTAATATCCAGGGGTTGGTCAAATTCAATTTCCGCCTCCCCGTCAATAAAATTGACCGTCGTGGTGCCGCATATCATCTATCTTTGCCCTCGTCTCGGGCGGTCCTACTCCGGAAGGCTTACTTAATTGATAGCTAATATACTTGGAGACTTCAAGGCCGGATAACCGCCTCGACCAGCCAAGCCCAGGAGCGTCCTGATTTGCGGTCGTGCAGGAACCCGCCGACACATGGGCCGTTTTTGACACGTCTGCGGACGTGCCGGCGGCGGGACAGTGCGGGATGGTTCGCAGCAAGGTGCAATCGGCATTACGAAGCAGAACAACAGTCGCCTACACCACGCCTTCCTGACGCGACTGACGTTTTTGCTCATTCATGGGATAGTGATCCCGTAGGGCGCTCCAACATGCTGGACACAATCAAATTCTTGCCGCCGACTGTTGCGCCGCCAACGCGCCCTCTCTCCCTCCTACAATCCATCCGAGCCGCCCGGCGCAACGTGCTGGAGCTCATCCCGGAGCTGGCTTACCGCCAGCCGATGGTGTCGGGGCGCATGGGTGTGCGCTGGCATATGGTGCAGGATCCGGGGGCGCTTCGCCGCGTCCTTCTCGACAACGTCGAGAACTATCCAAAATCAGAGGTGATGCTGCGCATGCTGCGCCCGGCAGTTGGCGACAGCCTATTCACCTCAGAAGGCAACTCATGGCGCTGGCAACGCAGAGTGGTCGCGCCAGTGTTCGCACAGCGCAACGTGACGGCGCTGGCGCCGGTGATGACAGCAACAGCCAAGCGGGCGGCAGAGCGGCTCATGCGTGGCAGCGAGCATCCGGAATTAGTCGGGGAGATGCTGTCAGCCACCTTTGACGTCATCTGCGACGTGGCTTTGTCTGGCCGCGAGCACTTCGACGCCGATGCCTATAGCCATGCCATCCTCAGGTATTTCGAGACCGCAGGGAAGGCATCTTTGCTCGATTTTCTTCGGGTGCCGAACTGGATCCCTCGGCCCGGAGCACTGCTCGGTCTCGGCGCGGTTCGAACCATGCACAGCATGGTAGCCCGAGCCATAGCAGCGCGGCGGCAGGAGACAGCCGGCGACGCTGATGATCTTCTCGACTATATGCTGAAGGCTCAGGACCCGGAGACGGGCAGGCGCATGTCACCGACGGATCTTCTGCACAACATGCAGTTCTTCATCGTGGCTGGCCACGAAACGACGGCGCTGGCGCTGTCTTGGTCGCTGCTCCTTCTGGCGCTGTATCCAGAGGCGCAGGAGCGAGCTCGAGCAGAAGCTCGTGCTGCTCTAGGAGATTCCCCTGCAGGCGCCGATCACATAGAAGCGACGCCCTACGTGAAGCAGGTGATCGAAGAGGCCATGCGTCTTTACCCGCCGGTCGGCATGCTGGCGCGCAATGTCCGAAGAGCCGACACTCTCGGCGGCCGCGAGATCCTGCCTAACGACGTTCTCTTCCTCCCAATCTACGCGCTCCATCGGCATCAGATGTGGTGGGAGCTCCCGAATGAATTTGACCCGGACAGGTTTTCACCGGAGGCCGTGCGCGCTCGCGATCGCTATCTTTATCTTCCTTTCGGAGGGGGGCCGCGGGTTTGCGTCGGCGCGAACTTCGCAATGATGCAGGCCCACATCATTCTAGCCACTCTTCTCGCACGCTTCCGCTTCGAGCTGGGTCCGCATCCCTTGCCGATGCCGACCATGTCCATGACCGTCCGCCCCGACACTGGCGTGCGGCTGGCGGTGAAGCGGATCTGACGCGAAGGAATGCCGTCCCGCCACTACCGCGTCTCGTCCTTCACTAAGTAGGTAAACTTATGGAGCCCGAAGAACCCATTTCTGACGACATGGCGTTCTGCGTCAGCAGACCTCTAGCCGCACAGGGCGGCTACTCATGCGAGACGCGGCGATTTGCTCGCAGATCAGCTCATGCGATGAGGCCAACTGGTATCTGCAGAATTGCTCGTGGGATGGAAGCTGGATCTCGATCGCCAATCCGGCAAGTCTCCCGACAAAGAGAGGTGCAGGCCACTCGCTCAACGCCTGATCTTCCTGCTATCCTGGCTGCGAAGGGGCACGCGATGAGCGAGAAACGCAAGCTGGCGGCGATCCTTGCTGCAGACGTGGTCGGATACAGCCGGCTCGCCAGCGAGGACGAAGACCGGACTTTGGCGCGGCTGCGTGCACTGCGCAGCGATCTGATCGATCCGACCATCGCCGTAAACAATGGTCGTGTGATCAAGCGCACGGGAGATGGGGCGCTAGTCGAGTTCCGCAGTGTCGTAGATGCAGTGCGTTGCGCGATCGAGGTGCAAGACGGCATGGTCGAGCGCAATGCCGGCTTGCCGCAGGACCGTCGTATCGATTTCCGTATCGGCGTCCATCTGGGCGACGTGGTCGAAGAAAGCGACGGCGACCTGATGGGTGATGGGGTTAACATTGCGTCGCGTCTGGAGGGCATCGCGGCGCCCGGATCCATCTGCCTCTCGGAAGATGCCTATCGTCAGGTCAAGGCGAGGCTCGACCTCTCGGTCACTGACCTTGGCAACACGCAGCTAAAGAACATCGCCGAACCGATGCGGGTCTATTCGCTTCAGGTTGGGACGCCCTGGAAGGCTGCCATGGCGTCGCAATCCGCGACGAACCGTCGAAACGAGTCAACGCCGCCGAAGCTGTCGATAGCAGTCCTACCGCTGGTCAGCATGAGCGACGACCCAGAACAGATGTTCTTCACCGATGGACTGACAGAAGACATCATTACCGATCTGTCCAACGTGCCAGGCTTCTTCGTCATCGCTCGCAATTCCACCTTTGCTTACAAGGGCAAGTCCACCGATGTGCGTCAAATCGCCATTGATTTGGGAGTGCGATACATCCTTAAAGGTAGCGCGCGTCGCTCGGCAGAGCGTCTCCGGATCAATGTCCAGTTGATCGACGCTGCGAGCGGCGGAAATCATATCTGGGCTGAACGGTTTGACCGCGATCTCGCCGACATTTTCGCAGTTCAAGACGAAGTCACGCGTCGGGTGGTCGAAGCGATTTCCGGCAAGCTTGGCGACAGGAATATCGTTGCCCGTTCCCGCCCATCAAATCTCGAGGCCTATGATCTTTGTGTTAGGTCGCGAGGCAAATGCAACATTTCGAAATTGGACAATCGCCAGGCGTGCGCCGATTTGGAACGGGCCGTTCACATCGACCCAAATTACTGCGAGGCGCACAGCGACCTTGCTATCTCGCTGCTGTTTGGCTGGATCTTCTGGGGAGAGCCCCAGATACCCAACCGCAAAAACGCTCTGACGCACGCGCAACGAGCGGTAGAGATTGATCCCGGGAATTCCCACGCTCATAGGATCCTGGGCTGCGTGCAGCTCTATGAGCGCAATTGGGACGAAGCAGAACTTCAATTCAATGCTGCCGTTCAGCTGAATCCCAACAACGCAGATGCGGTGGCTTGGATGGGTGAGCTTCAAGTCTACCTAGGCAAGCCGCAAGCCGCGCTGATAACCTGTGAAGAAGCGCTGCGATTAAATCCGCGTCCACCCGGCTGGTATTTCTGGAGCATGGGCGCGGCGCAAATTGCCTCCGGCCAATATGAAAAGGCTGTTGCGACCTTGAGCCGGGACGAAACCTACGGGACAGGTTCGAGGGAGATCCTAATAGCTGCACTTGGTCTGGCCGGTCGGGTTTCGGAGGCACGGGAGGAGGGCCGTCTATTTCTTGCTGGGAATCCGGAATGGAAGATCGCCGATTTTACGGCGAACTTACCCTTTAGGGATATGACTGCCGCGAGGCCTTTCGTGGAAGGTTGGCGCCTCGCGGGCCTGCCTGAGTAGACGCGTCGTAACCAAGAGGCGCCGACTTACCACTCCCCCGTGACCGTTGCGCCCATAATTGCTTAAACGACAGGGGACATTCTCGCGGTTACTCCAGAACGGATAATTCCGCGCGACCGCAGTAGGTGTGTTGATTGAGCGCCTGGGGGGTCTAGGCGAAACGCTCTTGAGTAGCAGACTTAGGCCCGAGGCAAATGAGAACGTCATCTCACCCATCGGACACACTCCAGCTCGCACGGACGTATGCTCGCAATCAGCCAAGCAGTTTTCAACAAGGCTGAACGAGAGTTCATTGACGCAGCGTGTCGAGCGCCCTCTGCGCAGCGATGAGATCGACCACCGGATATTTGGCTTCAAGCGCGTCAATTATAGATCGAAGCCGCACTTCGGCCTCTTGGACACGACCTTGTCGCGCGAGAACTGGAGCAAGTTGCGTTATGGCGCGGAGTTCAAAAAGTCTCGCCTTCTGCCGCTTCGAAATAGCAATCGCTGATGCGAACAGGTCGGTGGCGCCGTTCAAGTCACCTATGGCCGCGGCGATTTGGCCGCGAAGGCGAATACATTCTGCCAGATAGCTCGCCTCGTCCGTCTCGAACACGAGAGTATCGGCGTCATCGAGCATTTGCGATGCCTCTTCGAGCCGACCTGCGCGCAGGAGAAGATCACAAAGTTCGCATGTTTTCTCAGACGTATGGAATACGACGCCCTGCCCACGCCATAGAAGCATACTCTCCCGGACATCATCGATGCCGGCATCCAGCTCACCTAAATGCGAACGGGCATGGCCACGCCATCTAATGCCGCCGCTTCGACGCGCCTTGTAGCCATGACGCTCGCAAATCTCGATGATCCTCGCAGCTTTCTCAAGGAGTTGCTCGTATTGACCGAGCAGCGCGCACAATTCGCACTGGGCGAGAAGATGCCAGGCGAGGTCGAATGGCTTATCGAACTGGGCAACGGTTCGAACCAAGCTCTCTTTTAATTCGACCCCAGCGTCAAAGCCACCCAACAGGATCAACGCATCGCTCAAATAGTCTTGGGTAGAGACACGTTGGTCCGCACCGGCCAACGAAATACGACGACTTGGGTCAAGACGATCGATCAGAACCAAGGCTTTGCGCAATGCCGCCTCTCCCAGAGATGGTTCTCCACGGTTGAGATGAGCAATTCCCTTTGTTGCCCAAAGACCACTCAGATAGGCCGCTGGAAGACGACCGTTAGCGCTAGCGATCTGCTCGTCGGCTAGGGCAAGGTAGTCTTGATTGCGCCCAGCGGCATAAAAAAATGGAGCGAGTGAAAGCGCAACGTCACATTGCAATTCGGCCGATGCAGTCTTCGCAGCTGCAAGACGTGCATCTTGAAGCGTCTTCCCGAGGCGCTCGCAACGATAGCCGTCTGCCTGCATCAAGGCGTTGGCCATCGCAAGGTGGAGACGTGTCACCTGTTCGGCACCGCCGGAGACGTCGCCAAGTCTGCTGCTGCAGTCAATAGCACTGGCAAAGTGCGACACGGCTTCCAGGGTAGCCGCTCTGGCCAGAGCGGCCCCTCCCGCCTTCTGCCAGCGATCGACCGCGCCCCCCCAATCCCCCGCTTCCTGAAGATGGTGCGCGAGGAGTTCGGGTTGCGCTTCAGTGATCTCGGGCCACAGTTCCTCCAACACGTCGGCGACAAGCTTGTGTAGCTCCTGGCGTTTAGCGCGCAGCAGCGTGCCATAGGCTGCGTCCTGAACAAGCGCATGCTTGAAGAGGTAAGTGGCCAGCGGCCGCGTCCCGCGGCAGAACACCAAACCGGCTCCGACGAGTTGATCCAGTGCGCCATTCAGCTCAGCGGCATTTCGCTGTGCTACCGCTGCCAGCAATTCGTAGGAGAACTCCCGCCCGAGAACCGCGCCGACCTGTGCGACCTCCTTAGCGGCTGAGCCGAGGCGATCGAGCCGCGCCATCAACGAGGCTTGCAGCGTAGCGGGAACGTTCAACGCCGTCGCCGCAGCTCGTGCAAGCAGTGTCCTGGCGTTGCCGCTCTCCAACACCGCCTTGGTGAGTTCTTCGACGAACAGTGGCACCCCATCCGTGCGCTCGATGATCTCTGCGACAACGTCACTCGGCAGCTCTCCGATGCCGACGACCCGCTGGACCAGCGCGGCGCCTTCACGATGGTCGAGCCGATTGAGGACCAGAACCGTGACGTGCGCCTGCCCGGTCCACGGCGGTTGAAACTCGGGGCGGAACGTGAGGAGAAGCAGCACTGGCAGGCGCGGGACCTGCTCGATGATAAGGTCGAGCAGCTCGCGCGAGCTGGGGTCAATCCAATGCACATCCTCAAAGAGCACCAGCACCAGGCCTCGTCGCGCCAAGTCTTCGAGCTGCCGGAGAAGCGCATCGAAGATTTTCTCTTTCTTCCGCTGGGGCGTCAGTTGGAGGGACGGGAAACGACCTTCGGTCGGCAACGACAACAGCTCGGCCAGCAGCCCCACGTCCTCGGGCGAGGCCGGGGCAAGCAAGGCCCCAAGCTTATCCAGCTTTCTCTCAGGTGGGTCCTCGCGTTCCAACCCGGCGGCGCGTTCTAGCTGCGCAATGATCGGGTGGAGCGCGCTGTCTTGGCCATGCGGCGAACAAAAATAACGCACGCGGGTATGTGGCTCGTTCTGGATCCGCTCCTGGAAGCTGACGGTGAGGCGCGACTTTCCGATCCCGGGCTCGCCTGAGAGCAGCACGACACGACCTTCACCATTTTTCGTGCGATGCCAGTGGCGCTGCAGTAGGTCGATCTCGTCCTCACGTCCGACCAGTGGCGTGGGGGTCGCCCCGTGCAGGGCCTCGAAACGGCTTTCGACAGCGCTCTCACGAACCACTTGATAAGGATGGATCGGCTCCGGAAAGCCTTTCACCTCGACGGAGCCAAGATCGCGATATTCGAAAAGATCACCGACCAGCTGCCGCGTTTGCGGCCCGATCACGACCGCGTCGGGCTCGGCTAGAGCCTGCAGTCTGGCGGTGAGGTTCGGTGTCTCGCCCACCACCCCGCGCTCCTGCCCTTCGCCGGCGGTGATCAGGTCGCCAACGACGACCGGCCCAGTGCCGACGCCGATGCGAACCCGCAATGGCTCCGGCTCTTGGATTCGCCCGACTGCATCGACGACAGCAAGACCGGCGCGCACAGACTGCTCCGCGTCGTTCTCGTGCGCTTGCGGGTAACCGAAATAAACCAAAACCCCGTCGCCCATATACTTGGCGACAAAGCCGCCAAAGTGAGCGACCGTATCGGCGACACAGCGGTGATACGCTCCGATGATCTCGCGCAGGTCCTCGGGGTCCAGACGTGACGCCAACGCCGTCGATCCGACGAGATCCACAAACATGACAGTCAGCTGTCGACGCTCTGCGCTTTGCTCCTGGCGGTTTTGAGCCGCGATGCCATCGGTGCTCGGGTGGGGGTGGCTTGATGACAGCGCTAGCTCCGCTATCGCTTTGTGGAGTCGCTTGCGATGACCGAGGAGCATACCGAGCTTCTCGAGGTCGGCATCGGTCAGTTCCGGCAGGACTTCCGCGTCGATCGCGTTGTCGCGAAATGCCTGTTCGTATTGCTGGAGGCCGAGGCCTCGCAACCAAGCGGCAACGTCCACACAGCTCTCCCGAGGCTGAATTCGGGTCCCTCAGCCGCAATATTAGCTCAGAAGCCAGGGAAATGCTGTAGACTTGGATTTCTGTCGAAGGTTGAGGTCCCTGACACACGTTGGCGCTTGCCACGAGGGGTCTATGGCACGAGCAGCCACGACACAAGCCGCTTGAACTGGACGCCTGAAACCTGCCTCAAGTGCATTGACGAGAGCCCACCCCGGCAGCGATACCGCTTCTGACCTCTTTCCCTATGAACAGTGCTGTTTCTAGCGAAGACTCGGAGGCTCGCGGCCGGGATGAACTGTTTCAGGCACTCGACGCGCCACGGATTGAAGACCCTTTTATCCCGTGGTTAGAAGCCCTCGTGGCGCAGCCCGCTCACCGGACATTTATGGGATGCGAGAACATTGAAGGAGCCGAACCCGTTGTAGCAGATCCGGAACTTGGACTGAGGCGCCGCCGGGGCTTGAGAGGCGGTCTTCGGCATTGCTGCCGACTGCGGCTTCACCGCCACGCGTTGTTGTTCACGTTTCTGCTTCGCGCGCGCGATCGGCGCAGGCTTGTGTGTCTTCCGCGACGTGGTGCTTTCCTGCTTCGTCGCTTCCGCTTCCGATGCTCGCTGGGCGCGATAGCTCTTCACGGCGTCGTCGGAATCGAGTTTCAGGCGAACATATTGCTTGCGGGTAAGGAACGTGGTCGGGGGAAGAGCATTTTCCTTCTGCCAGAGGCCAATCGCCCGGCGCGTCGACGCGCCAAAAGTGCCGTCGGCATCGTCCAAGTCATAGCCGATCGACACTAGCCTCTCCTGCAGGTCAATTTTTTTCTGACGATCAAGCCCGATCGCACTTTCTGTCAACTCAGAGCCGGCTTCATTTTCCTGATCGGCAGCTGCCGCGGCTCCGACGGCGGTGCCGGATCTCGACCCATCATTTTCCAACTCAGCCACAACCGGTGCCTTCTTGAGCTGATCCAGATTGAGCCGCGCCAGATCTGCGAACGCACCATTTGGAAACTGCTTCAGATAAGCTTCGTAGTGAGCGACCGTGTTGCGCTTCGAGGCTTCGTCCCATACCCGCTGTTCGACCCATTCACGCGAGTCCGGCTCAATTGACTGGTGCGCAGAGTTACTACCCGGAGACTGCGCGGGCCCGGCCGTAGTCTCAGCCGTTGCCGGTCCGATGAAGACTTCGCGGCCGAGCGACGCATTATACCAGGGCCTTTGGCGCCCATTGGTCTCCGCCGTCACCTCACCTCGCACACGAGTCAGCGCATTCTGGATATCAACGCCGGGCTCGGCCAGGTGTTTCGCAAGGGAGGTCGTGTAGGGACTGTTGGCGCCGATGCCGTCATACGACACCGCGCCGGGGTCGGTCGCGTAGGCGATCAGCACGCCGCCAGTGCCGACATCCGTCGAGGCGATATCGATAGGCGCCAGCCCAGGGGCGGTGGTTGAACGGCTTTTCGGCAGTGAAGTCGCGAGAGTCCTAGCGAGAGGATTGTCACGGCAGGCGTCCAGGATGACGACGCCGACCCCCGGGTCGGGAGGAAGGGCGGCAAGCAGTTCGTCAATCTGAATGGTGCGGGTTCTGAGATGCGCCGGAGCCGTCAATTCTGCATCGACCGGAACCAGATAGTTCTTGCCGTTCACCTGCAGGCCATGGCCGGCATAGTAGATCACCGCCAGCTCCGCGTCGTATGCGGCTTCGGTAAACCGGTTCAACCGGTCATGCATGCCGGCATAGTCCAGGTCGACCCCTTCAACGACCTTGAACCCGGCCTTGCGTAGTGTTTCGGCCATCAGCCGCGCATCGCTGGCAGGATTGGCGAGCGTGGGCGCATAGACATATTTGCTGTTGCCAATGACGAGCGCCACGCGCCTGCTGTCCGTGGCAAGGGCGCTTGCCGGCTGCAAATCGACTGAAGCTAGGAACAGCAATCCAACGGCGGCGGCCCAGAATCTTATCGCTCGCACTCAATAGGACCTCATAGTGAACTCGAACTAATCTTGCGCTCCTTTCACGCAATTGAGAAGACACTGGCGACCATCGCCGCCCGGCTGGTCCCAGGCTGCCCGCCATCGTGAGGCGGCAGCTCTGGATACTTCCCGGCCACCTCGAGGCCGGTGCGGTGCACCTTCGTCACCTGGATCGCTATCGCCGCTTCGTTGGCGACTGCCGGCGAGCGGACGCTCAGCGTCGCCGCATGGATGATCGAGCACGGCCAGGCACTGGACTGGCCGCGCTACCTTGGCCCCCGTTCCTTCGTGGCAAGTGGCGGGTCACGGCCCACGAATGCCGGCTTGGACAAACCATGAACATTCGGTGTGCTTTTCGGTGTGCTTTTTGGTCACGAAAGGCACACCCGGACCCTGTTTGTTCCAATTCCCTCAATTTTGTTCGGACAAGGCACTTGCGCTAGACCCCTTGAGAATATAGGGCTCTGCGCGGTCCGGAGTGTAGCGCAGCCCGGTAGCGCACTTGACTGGGGGTCAAGGGGTCGTCGGTTCGAATCCGGCCACTCCGACCATTTGAAAGAGAACTTCCCCCCAAGTTCTTAGGTTGAGCCGAAGGCTTCCGCTCCTTGGGCAACCGTTTGGTCCAAAAACAGCTTCTCGTTGATTTTAGAGTAGTTCCGCGACTTGTCGGCAGAAGCTTGGGGGCTGTCACGCGAGCGGAAGATCTATCTGGCCAGGAGGCCGAAGAACAAGAAGATCGTTGTCCGTCCGCCAGTGGGGCATGCGGTGCGCTTCTTCATCGGCGATCAGAATCGTCGACGCAGTCACGTGCCTGGCGCCGAGCAGCGCCTCGGTTCTCCCCATGGCGCCGGGCGCTGACACCGGCGTGGAGCGTTAACGGATTTGTTAATGCGGCTCGGCGTATAGGATTCCAAGCAGTATCGACAGTTCTGAGCACCGCTTCGCGCTTACAGCAACGGCACTCTGTATGAAACCGAAGCCTTCTTCAGCGGGATCGAGCCTCACACAGCTGACCAGCTTGCGATTTTTCGCCGCTCTCTATGTGCTTGCCTTCCATTCGGCAGACATCGACGGAGCGCCGCCCCCGATCGCCAATTTTGTGCAGAACGGCTATCTGGGCGTCTCGTTCTTCTTCCTGCTGTCCGGCTTCATCCTCACCCATTCTTACTTCGACAAGATGTCTGACTGGTACGAGATCCGGCAGTTCGCCTTAGCGAGATTTTCCAGAATTTATCCAATCTATCTCCTTGCCCTCATTGTGGCTCTGCCGCTGACAAGCATGCCCTTGGATCAACCGCTTGCATCACTGGCGACACTTGGCCTTGTTCAGGCATGGGGCGCGCCAACGACAATGCTCGGATTCTTCTGGAATCCTCCGGGTTGGACACTCTCGATCGAGTTCTTTTTCTATCTTGTGTTCCCGTTATTGCTTCCCGTCCTTTCAAGGCTTACGGCCAGAGTCCTGTGGATCAGCCTGGCAGCTTTGGTGCTGATTTTCGTAGTTATGTGTCTGCCGGGTCTCGGACCGACCGGCTACCTTGCGTTCGACTGGATGAAGCTGGTGCCTCTCCCGCTGCTGAGGCTGCCCGAATTCATGACCGGCATCATTTTCGCTCTGCTGTTTAGGGCCGGCGCGTTCGATCGCTTCCGCAGCGACCTGGCCGCCATTCTGGCCATGGCGTTCACGGTTGTCACGCTTGTCGCGACACGCATGGTGACGACAGGGGGTTTCGCGGCAATCGGCTTTGTCGCGCTGATTGCGACATGCGCCGTGAATGACGGCAAGACCCAACGCGTGCTGTCGTACAAGCCGCTCGTGCTGCTGGGCAATGCAAGCTATGCCCTCTACATCCTGCAAATCCCGGTGCGAAAGTGGATTCCGGTGCTGTTCACCGGAGAATGGGATTGGGTCGGGAGTCTTTTGTACCAGCCTTTGCTGGTCGTTATCTCGGTCGTCGTTTTCATTCTGGTGGAGGAACCTGCCCGCAAACACCTGCGCTCCTCAATTCCGCAGCGAGCGAGCCCTTCCGTCGCATGATTCAAGCGCCATGCGCCGCGAGCATGCGGCGCGCGCTTTCCTCGTCGGTGATCAGGATGGTCGGCGCAATCAGATTCATGGCGCCGAGCAGCGCTTCGGTCTTTTCCGCGCCGCCGGAGGTGAGGATGCGGATCGGCGCCTTGCGCAGGCGGTCGACATCCACCGACATCACATGGCTGTTGACGGGATGGTCGACCAGATCGCCATTGCGGTCATAGAAATGGAACAGGAGATCGCCGACGGCGCCGCGCGCAAGCAGCGCCTCGCGGTCCGCTTCCTTCAGGAAGCCACCGCGCGAGAAGGTGGTGGCCGAAGCGATGCCGCCGACGCTGAGCAGCACGGCGTCGAGCGCATCGGCCATCTCGAAAATCTCCTGCAGGCCGCAGCGCTCGACCAGCGCGATTTTTGTCTCGACGCTGTCGACGACCGCAGGCGTCGGCATCAGATAGCCGTCACCCTGGAATATCTGGGCGAAGCGCCAGGCGAACTCGGCCGGGTTGACCCGGCGCGCGACGCCGACGCCGCCAAGCAGCGAAATCACGCTGAAATCGGTTAGCGATTTGGCGCTGATGAAGGGCAAGGTGTTGAACAGCGTGACTCCCCAGCCGACGCCGACCCGCATGCCGGATTTCATCGCATCCGACAGGAACATGCCGGTCTTGGCGGCGATTGCCGGGATCGGGTCAGCATTGGGATCGGTGAGCGGCGCCACCAGCGCCTGCTGTAGTCCGAAGGTCTGTTCGAGCGCGCGCTCCAGCCGCACGATCTCCAAAAGCTCGCTCTCGATGGTGATCTTCACCTCGTTGCGTGCCCTCGCCTCGGCCAGCATGCGCACGATGGTGACGCGGCCAACGCCGAGCACGTCGGCGATCTCGTTTTGCGTCATCTGCTCGACGAAATACATCCAGGCGGCGCGGATCCTGAGGCGGTCGGTCCGGCTCTCGCTGACGACCTGCTCGGATGCCTCGGCCGCCGCCCTGCCGTTTTCGGATTCACCCTGCCGTCGCCTGCCCAATTTCCCCTCCAACCCCGGCGGTGACACTGCCGTCGCCGATTCTGCATGCTGGTTAAATATCGCCTATTGATCTACCAATCGAGACGAACAATCTAGAGAGGGGCGGCTGGCGCCCAAAGCCGTGACCGGCTTCAGCATTTCGAGGCAATTGGCGATGCTGCGACAAATTTCCGAAGACGTCCGCGCCAACCTGAAGGACCGGCTTCGGGAACTGCGCGATGCCATCCGCCAGAACCGCCACGACAGCGCCGGCGACCCCTCGCAAGATATCGCCGGCAATTTGCCTCCCTTCCCGGGCCGCAGCCTGCTCGGCCACGCCGCGAGCGCCGTCGACGAGGCGCTGACGATTGCCGAATCCTTCGTACCGCATTCCCGGCCGCTCAAGGTCGACGGCACGACCGTCAAAAGCCTGCGGATCTATTTCCCGCACGGCAATGAAGACCGGCAGATCGGCGGCGAGCGTCAGTTCAGGCGCGACATGTATTATCTGACCCGCGAGGTCCTCGCCGGCTACGGCATCGACAATCCGCGCGTCCACGAGGCGAGCTTTTCCGCCGTGCATGTCGCGATGCGCAAGCGCCACGCGGATCTCCTGGCCGGCGCGACGGCGGACGCGGCATCGACGGACCAGGTCGCGGCGGCCTGCGCGGCTCTGCTCGTCGAATGCCTCAACCACCGTCCTGTCCAGCCTGGCGAGATCGGCACAGGCCCGGCGATAGCCGGGGAGCGGTCTCTCGACATCAGGTGCCTCGCGCCCGTGGCGCTTGCCTGCGGACTGGCGACCAGGGCGGACGGAACGCCCGAGCCCGACATTCTCGAGATCGCGGTGCTGGCTGCCGAAGTGCGGGAGGACCGCATCCGGCAGACCTGTGCCCAGGCCAATGCCGTCCAGGAACTGACACCGGTTCTCGCCACCCTGCTCGCGCATCTAGCGTAACCGTCGCGAATCATCCGCTACCGTTCGGCCGCCATGGCCGCGATCGTCTTCTTGGCGCGCTGGATCGAGGCCGGGCTCATGCTGAGCTCGGTCAGGCCCATCCCGATGAAGGTGGGGATCAGGTCCGGACGGCCGGCGGCCTCGCCGCACATGCCCACCATGATGCCGGCGGCGACACCCGCCTTCGCCGTCAGCTCGATCGCCGACATCACGGCCGGATTGGTGACGTCGTTGAGCTTGGCGACCGTCGGATTGAGTCGGTCGGCGGCCATGATGTACTGGGTCAGGTCGTTGGTGCCGATCGAAAAGAACGCCACCTCCTTCGCCAACGCGGGCGCGATCAGCACGGCGGCTGGCGTCTCGATCATCACGCCGAGGTCGAAGCTCGCATGCGGCACGCCTTCGGCCTTGAGTTCGTTGGCGCATTCGTCGACCAGCGCGCGCGTGCGCGTGACCTCCGCGATCTCCGAGACCATCGGCAGCATCACCTTGATGTTACCGTGGACGGCGGCGCGCAACAGCGCCCGCAGCTGCTTCTTGAAGATGTCGGGGCGGTCCAGGCACATGCGGATGCCGCGCCAGCCGAGGAACGGGTTTTCCTCGTCGGGGAATTCGATGCCGGCGATCGGCTTGTCGCCGCCGATGTCGAGCGTGCGCACGATGACCGAATGCGGCGCAAACGCCTTGGCCAGCGCGCTGTAGGTTTCGGCCTGCATCTCTTCCGACGGCAGATGCATGTGGCGCATGAAGAGCAGCTCGGTGCGGAATAGGCCGACGCCCATGGCGCCGGCCTCCTGCGCCGCCTCGATCTCTTCCAGCGAGCCGATATTGGCCGCGACCTCGATCACCGTGCCGTCGGCGCGGGTAGGCGTCACGCCTTTGAACACTTTCAGCCCGGCGCGCTCCTGCGCGGCAGCCTCGACGCGCCGGGTGAAGTCTTTGCGCGCGGCCTCGTCCGGATCGACGATCACATGTCCGGCACTGCCGTCGATCGCCACCTCCCTGGCGGTGCGCAGTTCGTTGATCTTGTCGCCGAGACCCAACACGGCCGGGATGCCGTGCGAGCGGGCGATGATGGCTATGTGCGAGGTGGCGCCGCCATGGCCGCAGACCACGCCGCCGATGCGCTTCAGCGGCGCGCGCGCCAGATCCCAGGCGCCGATGTCGTCGGCAATGAGGATCGCGCCCTGCGGGATGGTTTCCAGGCTAACTTCGTCCTGGCCGAGCAGCGCCAGGCAGATCTGCCTGCCGACGGCATGGACGTCGTCGGCCCGGGCGTTGAGATAGTGGTCGTCGACCGCGCTGAAATCGGCGGCGATGGTGGCCGCCGCGCCAATGACGGCGGACACCGCGTCATCGCCTTCCTTGATCAGCTTCTCCGCCTCGCCGGTCAGGCTGTCGTCGGCGGCGATGTCGCGCAAAGCGGCGACGATGCCGCGGTCGCCGGCGGAGAGATTGTTCTCGGCAAGCGTGCGGTCCATGCGCGCCTGGACGCTGGCGACGGCGCCGCGGAAACGCTCGAGCTCGCCCTCGATCTCATCGGACTGCAGGCGTCTGCCCGGTCCCTCGATCTCCGGCGGGAAATGGGCGAAGGCCGGCCCGATCGCCACGCCCTCGCTTGCGGCGACGCCTTGAAGTTTCGGGGTTCCATCCACCGCCGCGGCACCAGGCTGCGCGGCCTCACGAGCGGGCGCTGCGGCTGCGGCTTGCGAGCCCTCATCACCCGCCTCGCCCTCGTCGTCGAGGCCGGCGCGCGGGTTCTCAAGATAGCCGATCAGCGCCTCGATCGCCTCGATCGCGTCGGCGCCGTTGGCACGCACGGTGACTTCCTGGTTCTCCTTGACAGCCAGGAGCATCAGCTTGACCGAGCTCTTGGCGCTGACCGCCTTGCCGTCCTTGACCAGCTCTACGTCGGATTCGAAACCCTTGGCGAGCTTCACGAACCGCGTGGCGGGACGGGCGTGCAAACCTTCGTGCACTCTGACGATGGTCGAGCGTTCCATGGCAATTACTCTAGGCTTGGGCGCCGTCGACAGACAGCGCGGATATTATCAGGCGGCGATGGTGATGACAGCGCCCGGTTTCAGGGCGGCCACGAGCGCTCCGGTGTCGACCTCGGATGCGCAAACCTCGCCCGGCCTTTCGGCCTCGGATGCTCCGTTGAAGGAGATCACGACATGACCCATTTCCCGGACCTTGCTCCAGGCCGTGGAGCCGACCGCCGTTATCGTCGCCGAAACCGGTCCGAGCGTAATCGAAGCGCCCTTTTGCGGCGCGTCGTCACTAGGCCCCTGCTCTGCCAAGTGCAGCACCGAGACTTCGGCGAGTTCAGGAGGCGAGCCATCCGCGAACAGGATGACCACGCCGCCTTCGGCGAGGTCCGCCACTTCGGGTCCGACAGCAGTGACCCGCGTCTTGAGAAGAACCGACATATGGCGAACCTCGTTGTTACGCGTTTTTAGAACACGATCAGGGAGACGATCCATGCGATCAGCACGGAGACCGGCCCCATGATTTGGCGGCTGATGAGCACCGCTGGCACGCCGATTTCGATCGTCTTCGGCTTGGCCTCACCGAGCGCCAGACCGACGGGAACGAAGTCGCAGCCCACCTGCGTGTTGTAGGCAAACAGCGCCGGAAGGGCCATTGCCGGCGAGATGGTGCCGTTGGCGATCTGCGGCCCGATGATGGCGACGCCGATGACCTGGGCGATGACCGCGCCCGGCCCAAGGATGGGCGACAGGAACGGCAGGCCGCAGATGGCCGAGATGACCAGCAGGCCGACGATGTTGTTGGCCAAGGGTCCCATCGGCTGTGCCAGCACGTCGCCGATGCCGGTGTAGAGGATCAGGCCGATCAGCATGGTCACGAAGGCCATGAAGGGCAGCACGTTGCGGATAACCTGATCGATGGTGCGGCGGCCGGAGTTGAAGAAGATGCCGACGACACGGCCCATGACGCGGCCGATCGAGCTGATCAGGCCGATAAGCCCGCCCTCGTTCGGCAGCGGCTCGGCCGCCCTGGCAGTGGTGTTGTTGCTTGTACTCATCGATGCTGCTCCCCCCGCAGTGGTGACCGCTTCGGATCCGTCCGCCATTGTGACGTTGGCCGGCTTCACGCCCGAAACGTAGATGTCTTCCGTGATGAACTGGGCGAGCGGACCCGCCTGGCCGACCGGTGTCAGATTGACGGTCGGGATACGCTTGCGCGGATAGACGCCGCAGCGCGCGGTGCCGCCGCAGTCGACGACGACGACCGCCATCTCGCTTTCGATCGGCGGCGCCTTAAAGCCGTCGACCGCTTCGGCGCCGGTCATGTCGGCGATAAGCTGCGCCACCGGATGAATGCCGCCGCCGGTTACCGACACGACCTTGCTGCGCTGCTCGGTCGGCTCGATGACCAGCGGGCCGCCCCAGCCGGTGGAGCCCTTGGAGATCTTTACTGCCTTGTATGTCTTGGCCATGGTGTCCTCCCGCCCTTAGAGCTCGACGCCCTGGCGGCGTGCCATGATGGCCGTGATGCGCTCGGTCAGGATGCCCTTCAGCAGGATGACGACGAGGCCGACGATGGCGTACCAGATCGCCACCTTGACGTGATAGCCGTTGGCGATGACGCCCCGCTTCTCGAGGTCGAGCAGCGCGACCAGCATGCCGCCCCAGACGAAATATTCGCCGGGGTTGATATGCGGGAACAGGCCGAGTGGCGGATGCACGTAGGACACCGCGGCGTCGTAGAAGGCAGGCTTGTGCTTTTCTTCGAGGAAGGAGCCGAAAGTGTAGGCCATCGGGTTGGTGAGGAAGAACACCGACAGGACCGGCAGCACGGTGTAGCGGGTCAGCGCGATACGGCCGGCGCCGCGCGCCAGGCCGTGAACGCGCTCCTCGCCGACCAGTTCGGTGACGGCGTAGAAGGCGGTCATCAGCACGACCAGCGTCGGGATGATGCCGGTGACGAAGCCGGCGAACACTTCGCCGCCCTTCTGGAAAATGCCGATGAAATATTTGCCGATGGCGGTCAGCCAGCCGAGCTGCTCTTCCTGCTGCACATTCTTCAGCTGTTCCTTGAGCTGATCGGCGGTGACCGGCGCATTGTCGGTCGTCGCCTGCGCCAGGACCACGACATGGTCGGTGGCATGCTCGACGCCGAGCTTGCCGTGCCAGGCAGCATCCGAGACCATGGTGCCTGCGATATGCAGGTTGTGCACCGCCAGGTCGGCATGCTGCGCCAATAACGAAATTACAGACATTTCTCCTCCTTATGACCCCCGCCGGTCATTCCCAGCCGGCTGCCGGCGTCGCTTAAGCCCTTGCTACGTTCAAACCGGACAGGCCCGGCTTCTTCCCCGGCTCCGACCGCGCGCGGTCGATCTGCTCGATCGCCCGTTTCACGGCCTCGGCCACACCGGGTTCCCCCTCCCCCATGATCGCAGGGTTGGACCGGAGTCGATCGAGGGGGATGCCCTCGAATTCTTCATGTCGCTTGAACTTGGTGAGCACCGAACGGCCGCTCATGACCATCATGCGACGCACGATGAGATCGGGCGTCACGACGACGAGCGCGATGGTGCCCTTGGCGAGCCGGCCGCGGAAATTGCCGGCTCCGACAAAGCCGTCCTTGAACTCTCCGGTGACGCCTTTGAAGACGTCCGCATAATGCCGCATCTGCAGCCAGACGCCGAGCGATTGCAGCGCCCAGACGACAAACAGCAGAAGCAGCGCCCACTGCCAGATCGCCATTTCGGTTTCCTCCCGATTCTCTTCCTCCGGCACATATTGGACGGAGGCGAGATGACCCGAAAGTGAGAACATTTGTTTCCTAGAATGTCAACATGTATTATATTAGCCGCCGTAACGCTCAACAGGCGGCTGACCGATTTCGGCAACGGCAGCGCCTGTGCTAGCCTGTCGCCAAACGGGATATGAGACATGGATCTGCCTTTCAGGCACGAACTGGCGCTTATGCCGGACCTTCGTCACCGGCTGCGGCAGCTGCGCTGGTTTCGCGCCACATTCCGCAGCAGCGCGAAGGTGGTGTCGGAAACCTTCGGCGTTCGTTTCGAGATCGACGAGGCCAAGCTGACGCGCGCCTTTCTCGACTGGATCGACGTCATGGAGGCGCAGAAGCGATTCGCAGCTGTCGACCGCGCGGACTTCATCGTGTTCGCCGCCGGGCTGGTTCTGCGCGAGCTGATCCGGCAGGCGCCAGCGCGAGAGGTCTCCGGTCTTACCGAAATGATCGAGACGGAAGCCAATGCCGGCACGGCGGAAATCGTGCGCTTCTGGCCGGAAGGTTTTCTCTATACCAACTACTGCGTGTCGGCGATTCTGGCTGTGCACGAGCAGGAGTTCGGCACGGCGCCCAGCATCGACAAATGCGCCGACGACCTGCGCACCTGGTGGTCCTACCGCGAGAACGCGACGGAAATGCCCGCCTATGCCGTCGCTTTCCTCGACCGCTTCCTCGGCGCCGAGCCCAACTGGATCACACCCGACCGTGCGCAGTCGCGCCAGGCCATGCAGCGCGCGCTTGGATCCACGCCGGCCAGCGAGGCGCTGCGCCAGCTTTGATGCGCAGGAGATGCATCCGCCTCACTATTGAACATCTGACTTTTTATCGATAGCGATGTGCGTATTGGCACAGAGGCCGGGAGAAGCGCGTGGCGCAACCTAGACTGATTTTCGATTGCGACGGCGTTCTCGTCGACAGCGAACCACTGGCCGCAAAGGCCTATGAGCGCGTCTACGAGAAGCATGGCATGCCCGGCGTCCATGGCGGCATCATCGCACAATGCATCGGCATGAAGCAGTCCGACATCATCGTCAAAATCAAGGAACTGACCGGCCATCAGTTCCCGCCCACCGCCGACGGCGACATCTGGGCCGAGACCAAGCTGCTCTTTTCGGAGGAGCTGAAGCCGACACCGGGGATCCTGCCGTTCCTGAGCGCGCTTGCCGGCGACCGCTGCGTCGCCTCGTCATCTTCGGTCGAACGCATCAACCACAGCCTGTCGGTGACCGGACTGTCGCGCTTCTTCGGCGAGGCGATCTTTTCCTCCTCGATGGTCAAGAACGGCAAGCCGGCGCCCGATATCTTCCTCTACGCCGCCGAGAAGATGGGCGCCAAGCCGGCCGACTGCGTCGTGATCGAGGATTCGCCATTTGGCGTCCAGGGCGCGGTCGCGGCCGGCATGATTGCGATCGGCTATACCGGCGGCGGACATACCTATCCCGAACACAGCGCGCGGCTGAGGGCCGCCGGTGCCGATTTCGTCTGCGGCGATTGGCACGGCGTTTCCGTGCAGTTGGCAGAGCTTGGAGTGCTGGCCTAATTAAGCGGGTACCTAGCCAATCCTCTTCGTGCCCATTCGCCGGGCGGAATCAATGCGCCCACACGAAAATTAAAGGACAGAACCCGCGTGGCATCAGGGTCGACCTCACATCGGAAGGTTAGATCGTACCACTGAGCCCTCGTGCTGAAGGCGGATTGCGCAGGATTGAGGACATTGCCTTTGTCCAGCGGAATAGTGGGCACCCATTTGATCGAATAGTCGGCGCTTTGCAATTCTTGGCTCAGAACGTTGCCGCAAAGGTTGGCTACACGCTGCCCCCTCGGCACGTTCTCCATCGAGCTTGTGGCCAGCGCGTTACCGGTCGCACCCGGCGAGTAAAGTTTTCTGACGCCCGGCAGGCCGGAATAGATCGGCGATCCCGGGACCTCGCTGTCGGCGGGGCTTGAGCTTCCCGGGTTCCCGCTTGGCGCTCTCAAAGCTCTTGCGGATTTGAACTTCATCGCCCTCGAAGGCTTAGGCTTTGCCTTTTCGGCCGGTGCAGACTTGTCGCCCCCCTCGGTCACCAACGGCTTTGGCGTTTCGGTTGCTTGCTTTTCGGCGGTTTGCGGAGCTGCTTCCTGCTTTTCCGGCTGCTGTTTATCAGCGTCGTCGGTCGCGTGCTTCTCCTCGTCTTGCGCGGGTTTTTCGTCCGGCGCGGCGGCTACCGGCTTCTCTTGAGCCTTGTTGGTGTCCGCCTGCTGTTCGGGTGCCGCAGGCGGAGTAGGCTGGCTTGGCGCGGGCTGCGATGCGACAGGCGGCTTCGCGGGTTCATCCTTGGCCGGCGACGGCGCGTTGGCCGGCGCGCTGCCGCCGTCGAGGGATTTCTGCGGGCCGGTATCCTTCTCGCCATATTGGAAAACGCGCTTCAGAACCGGGATGTCCTGCGGTTTCGGCGGCTGCGGCGGCGGAGGCTTTTGCACAGCCTGCTCAGGCGGCTTTTCAACCTTCTTTTCAGGCGTCGGCTGCGGCGGCTTTGGAGCGGGCTTCGGCTTGGGTTGATCGGGCGGCGGCACGATCGCGACGTTGACCGGCTGTTCCTGCTGGTCCGGCAGTTGGTCGGGCCTCGGCAAGCCAAAGAACAGGAACGCCGCGATCAGGGCATGCAGGAACAGCGATGCGGCCAAGGCCCATCGCCAATTCCGAAACCATTCCCGCATCTTGCCGTTCATTGCGCCCGATGTGGAACGAAATGACGGCGGCTTCAAGCACCGGGCCAGGATTCGCGCGAGCTGCCGGCCTGACAAGTCGGTGATCGCAGGGCCGCGCAGCGTAAGAGCAAGCCGGGATCAAAGCCCTGCAGGAATTGGCTTACACCAGCATGCCCATCGGGTTTTCGATCAAGCGCTTGAAGGCGCCGAGGAGTTCGGCGCCAAGCGCGCCGTCGACGGCGCGGTGATCGGTCGACAAGGTCACCGACATCACGGTGGCTATCTTGATCTCGCCGTTCTTGACCACCGCCCGCTCCTCGCCGGCGCCGACCGCTAGGATCGTCGCATGCGGCGGGTTGATGACGGCGGCGAAGTCCTTGACGCCGAACATGCCGAGATTGGACACCGCCGTCGTGCCGCCCTGATATTCTTCCGGCTTCAGCTTGCGGCTCCTGGCGCGGCTGGCAAGGTCCTTCATCTCGTTGGAGATGACCGACAGCGTCTTTTCGTCGGCATGCCGGATGATCGGCGTGATCAGCCCGCCGGGGATCGAGACGGCAACGCCGACATCGGCGTGCTTGTGCTTGACCATGGCGTTCTCGGTCCAGGAGGCGTTGGCATCCGGCACCGCCATCAGCGCCATGGCCATGGCCTTGATGACCATGTCGTTGACCGAGAGCTTGTAGGCCGGCGCCTCGCCCTTGTCGGTCTTCCTCATCGGGGCTGCGGCATTGAGCTGCGTGCGCAGCGCAAGCAGCGCGTCGAGCTCGCAGTCCAGCGTCAAATAGAAATGCGGGATGGTGGACTTCGCCTCGACCAGGCGACGCGCGATGGTCTTGCGCATGTTGTCGTGCGGCACGAGCTCGTAGGAGCCTTCGGCGAACAGCTTCAGCACCTGGTCGTCCGACATCGGCTTGGTTGCGGCCGGAGCGGACGGGATTTCGACCGGAATCTCGGCGGCTGGCTGACCAAGGGTGGCCGCGCCTTTCGCTGCGACTGCGGCTTCAACGTCGGCGCGCATGACACGGCCGCGCGGACCGCTGCCTTGTATTTCGGCTATCTTAAGACCGGCTTCGCGAGCCAAGCGGCGCGCCAGCGGCGTTGCGCGCTCGCCCTGCGATTGGCCGATCTCGCCCCTCGTGGGGGAGATGCCCGGCAGGGCAGAGGGGGGCGCGAAGGAACGAGACGTTGGCGGGACAGCGCCCCCCTCTGCCGGCTTCGCCGACATCTCCCCTATTAGGGGGGAGATTGGCGCCCTGTTCTGCGGCGTCATTCCTGATTCATAGACCTCGTCATCGGCGTAAATCCAGGCGACGGGCTCGCCGACCGGAATGTCGACGCGCTCCTTGCCGGTGACGTTGCGCAGCGTGCCACTGGCCGGCGCATCGATCTCCATCGCCGCCTTATCGGTCTCGATCTCGAAAAGCACGTCGCCTTTCTTGACGTGCGCGCCCTCCTCGGCGAACCAGCGCGAGATCTGTCCGGTCGCCATATCCATGTCGACCTTGGGAAGAATGACTTCGGTCGGCATCGCTCAGCGGACCCCTTTCACGAGGTCGCGCGCGGCGGCGATGATGTCGGGAACTTGCGGCACCGTGGCCTTTTCCAGATCCGGATTGTAGGGGATCGGCGTCTCGGCGCCGCCAAGGCGCATGATCGGCGCATCGAGATAGTCGAAGGCCTCGCTCTCGGCGACCAGCGCGCTCACCTCCGCGCCGATGCCGAGCGTCTTCACCGCTTCGTAGACGCAGAGCAATCTCGATGTCTTCTTCACGCTGTCGATCACGGTCTGCCTGTCGATTGGGCGGATCGTACGCAGATCGACCACCTCGATGTCGATGCCCTCGCCTTCAAGCAGAGCCGCGGCGTCGAGCGCCTTCTGCACCATGATCGATGTAGCGACGATGGTGAGATCGCGGCCTTCGCGGCGGATCTCGGCCTTGCCGATCGGAACGGTGTAATGGCCTTCCGGCACATGGCCCTTCATCTTGTAGAGCAGCTTGTGCTCGAAGATCATGACCGGGTCCGGATCGGCGACCGCGGCAAGCAGCATGCCCTTGGCGTCGTGCGGCGTCGCCGGCTGAATGACCTTGAGGCCGGGCACATGGCCGAGCCAGGCTTCTAAGCTCTGGCTGTGCTGCGCGGCGGCGCCCGTGCCCGAGCCCGCCGGGAAACGCATCACTACCGGCACCGAGACCTCGCCGCCGAGCATGAAGCGCATCTTGGCCGCCTGGTTGACGATCTGCTCCATGCCGAGCGTGGCGAAATCCGAGAACTGGAATTCGAAGATCGGCCGCATGCCGGTGACGGCCGCGCCCACCGCGACGCCGGCGCCGCCCAGTTCGGAGATCGGCGTGTCTATAACCCGCTCGGTGCCGTAGCGCTCGACGAGGTCGCCGGTCACCTGGAAGGCGCCGCCATAGACGCCGATATCCTCGCCCATCAGGAAGACACGTTCGTCCATGTCCATGGCGATCGCCATGGCTTCCTGGATCGCCTGGGCGTAGCTCAGTTCACGCAGCGTGGCGTCCATCACGCAGGCTCCGTGTAAACGTAGTTCTGAAGGGTGGCGATCTCGGGCGCCGGGCTCGCCTTGGCGAACTCGATGCCGTCGGCGATCTCCTTGGCGACCGCGTCGCGGATCGTCTGGATGCCCTGGTCGTCGATGAAGCCGAAATCGCGGAGTTCCGTCTCGAAGAGCGTGATCGGATCGCGGTTCGCCATCCAATCCTCGATCTCTTCCTTGGTGCGGTAACGGTTGCGGTCGCTCTTGGAATGGCCGCGATGGCGGTAGGTCTTGGATTCGATCAGCGTCGGCCCCTCGCCGGCCCGCGCCCGCTCCACGGCCTTGAAGGACGCCTCGGCGACCTCGGAGAAGATATTGCCGTTGACAATGACGCCGGGCATCGAATAGGCGGCCGCCCGCTCGGCGATGTTCTTGACCGCGGTCGAGCGCGCCGTCGAGGTCGACATGCCGTAGCCGTTGTTCTCGCACACGAAGATCACCGGCAGCTTCCAGACCGCCGCCATGTTCAGCGCCTCGTGGAAGGCGCCCTCATTGTTGGCGCCGTCGCCAAAGAAGGAGACCACGACCTTGCCGGTCTTCATCATCTTGGACGAGAGCGCGGCGCCCACCGCGATCGGGATGCCGCCGGCAACGATGCCGTTGGCGCCGAGATTGCCCTTGGCGACATCGGCGATATGCATGGAGCCGCCGCGGCCCTTGCAGTAGCCGGTGGTCTTGCCGAAGAACTCCGCGAACATGCGGCTGACCTCGGCACCCTTGGCGATGCAGTGGCCATGACCGCGATGCGTCGAGGTGATCTGATCATCCTCGGCGAGCGGCATGCAGATGCCCATGGCACTGGCTTCCTGGCCGATCGACAGGTGCATGGTGCCGTGGATGAGGCCGCGCGTATAGCACTCTTCCGCGCCCTCTTCGAAGCGGCGGATGAGGTACATCTTGTGAAGCACCTCCCTCAGCTGCTCCGGACTGTACTGGCGATAGACGAAAGGCAGGTTGGCCCGGCTATCCACGACGGCGGCTTTGCTGGCTCCAGCCATGATCACGCCTCCACGGCGCCGTAAACGAGCTTGTCCTGGCGGGCACGCAACTCGGCGATCTTCGAGCCCGGCGCGGGCGCCGCGTTGGCATAGGTGATGAGCTCGCCCTTCTTGATGGGTGCAGTCACGGAGCCGCCCTGCAGCAGGCCGCAGGGAACGGCGCGCGCCGCATGGGCTTCCGAAGCCGTCATGATCCAGGCGCGGTAGCAATATTCGCCGATGGCATCGAGCTTGTCGCCGGGCTTCAGATCCTTCTTGGCAACGGCGCAGACTTCGGCCACGGGCTTGGCCAGCGGAACCATGTCGGCCTTGCCATAAAGCACGACACGGGCGCAGGTAAGCGGCACTTCCAGCGAGGTGAGGTGATAGGGACGGTGGAAGGTGAAATACGGACCCTTGCCCATCTTCAGGTCTTCCATGCGCTCCGAGATGCGCGGATGCGACATGTCGGCGACGACGAAGACGCCGGGCGCCACACCCTTGCCGATTGAATAGTCGACGACGCCGACCTTCGACAGCACGCCGCCGTCCTTCTCGGGCACCAGCACTTTCGATAATTCGCCGAGCGTCGCCGCCGGACCGTGCATGCCGGGCTTGTCGGGAACCAGCCCGGTCGCATTGGCGATCGCCGCCATCTCGACCATGGTCTTCGAACCGTCGACGAATTCGACCAGCATGCGCACGTTCATGTGCCGACGCTTCGCCTCCTCCTCATAGTCCGGAGGCGTGGCGTCGATGTTGAGCGGATTGTTCTTGCCCTTGCCGGCAGCAACGATCGGGTGGCCCATGGCGGAGACGAACTCGATCAGCTCCATGCATGAAGACGGCTCGTCGCCGGCGCCCAGCGAGTAGGTGACGCCGAGGCGGTCGGCTTCGCTCTTGAGATAGGCGCCTATGGTGACGTCGGCCTCGACATTCATCATCACCAGATGCTTGCCATGCTCCATGGCGCGCAGGCCGATCTCGGCGCCGACGGCCGGAACGCCGGTCGCATCGATGACGACGTCGATGAGGTCGTTGCCGATGACGAGGCTGGAATCGTTGGTGACGGCGATCTTGCCGGCCTCCATGGCCGACGTCATGGCCGATCCGCTCGAAACCTCGCGCGCATGGCCGGTCTCCTGGAAGGCGATATCGACGGCCTTGCTGGCCGCCGGCAGGTTGAGTTCGGAAATGGCGCCGATTTCGATGCCGGACATGTGGGCGACGCGGGTGACGATGTCGGTGCCCATTTCGCCCGAGCCGATCAGCCCGATGCGAATGGGCTTGCCGGACTTGGCGCGCTCCTCGAGGTCACGGGCAAGGCCCGTCAACGAAATATTGGAAGCCATGCCGCTTATTCCTCCCACATCGCATGCTGTTTGATCGCTTGACGGGTATTGAACATCTGTATTTCTGTCAAGACTAATGTCCAAATCTTTGACCGTCCTCGACGCGTTTCGAGTCGGTTGACGCGCGACGGCGAAAGGCGCGGATGCCTATACCAAGCCAAATGGAAGCGAGCGGGCCGCGCCGAATGTCGGTCAAAGCCGCGCTACGGCCCGCGACGAACCATGACGGGATATCTAGGCGGCAATTGCTACTGGCAAACGTCGACCCATACGGCGCCGACCAGATCGGCCATGCGCTGCGGTGTGATGCGCACCGCGGCATTGGTGGCGCCGGCTGCGGGAACGACTTCGTCGAAGGCCTTGAGCGACAGATCGCAATAGACGGGTAGCGGCGACGGCAGGCCGAACGGGCAGACGCCGCCAGGCGGATGGCTGGTGATTGCCAGCACCTCCTCGCCGCCCAGCATGCGCGGCTTGCCGCCCATGCTGTCCTTGAATTTGCGGTTGTCGAGCCTGGCGATGCCGCTGGTCACGACCAGCATGGCCTCGTCGCCCACGCGCAGGCAGATCGTCTTGGCGATCTGCGCCGGCATGACGCCATGGGCTTCGGCGGCAAGCGCGACCGTGGCCGAACTTGCCTCGGTGACGATGACTTCGACATCGGGCGCATGCTCGGCAAAAAAGGCGCGAACCGATTCCAAACTCATGGCGACCCCTCGTCAGACCTGTCGAACACCGGCTGGCGAATCGCATGGCGGCGCGGTCATTGACAAGAGCCACGGCCGTGCGTTGCGCATCCTTGTCTTGACGCATGCCGTTTCCCCAAAACCGCAGCGCATAGTTGGGCGACATGCATCAAAAAGCCCGCCAGGCATGCCTTGGCGGGCTTTCACATGGACGCTTGCTTGCGTCCTATTGCTGCGTGGGCCGGTTCTCGGCGGCCGGCACTCTGATCAATTCCTCTTCCGGCACCTGCAGGGCGGAAGCGATGCGCCGAAGCTTGGCGGGGTCGGCATCCTTGCCGTCCTCGATGTCGACGATCTCGCCCACGGCGAGGCCGCAGGTCAAAGAGAGTTCCTCGATCGTGTATCCCCTGGTTTCGCGCGCGGCTTTGAACGGGTTGAGGCCGGACGCGGCAATAATGTCGTTGGAAACAGCGTTTCGTACGGTGTTGGGCATGGCAACTCCTTGAGATGAAACAGGGTCGGATGAAATGTGGTGTTGCCTGAGACGGGCGGGAGAATGCTCGTTAACAAATGATTTGCCAAGAGCACCCATGCGGCGTCACGCGTTCGTGAAGCTGCGTTTCGGCTGATGCCTCGGGCTGCGTACATGTAAGGTCGCGCAGCGCTCAATCAAGTTCTTTTGAAGGTCCGCGGCCGGATCCGCCGGCATTTTCGACGTCTCGATTCGTTAGCTTGCCGTCACCGGCGGCAGACAGACCGACGCCGGGCGTTTCTCGGAAGGATCGGATGCCATGAATTTGAAATCGTTCGCAATTGTGCTCGGCACAGTCTCAAGCGTCATCGGCGCGACGCAGGCGTCGGCCGCGGATGCCATACGTGTTCGAGGCACTGTCGTCAGCGTTGCCGGATCGACGCTGACGGTGAAGGATCGCGATGGCAAAACCAATGCGATCACGCTCGCCAACGGATGGAAGATTTCGGGCGTTGCCAAGGCGTCGGCAGCCGATATCAAGCAGGGCGACTTTCTCGGCGTCGCCTCGATTTCCAAGGCCGACGGCGGCAGCGGCGCGCTGGAAGTCGTGATCTTTCCGGCTGCTCTGAAGGGTACCGGAGAAGGCGATCGCGACTGGGATCTGCAGCCCAACAGCCGCATGACCAACGGCACCGTCGCCGATGTCACCGAGATCGAAGGTCGCACCGTCACGCTCACCTATGACAACGGCCAGAAGAAGCAGATCGCTATCCCGCAGACGACACCGATCGTGACATTCGCCACCGCCACGCCGGCAGATCTCACGCCGGGCATCGCAGTGTTCGTCAATGCCGAGCATGGCGGCGACGGCAAGCTGGTCGCGAACCGGGTCGTTGTCGGGAATCACGGCATCGTGCCGCCGATGTGAGGAGGCAGCGAGCAGCTCGAACAGCTTTGGCCGCTTGAACACTCGGCCTATCTGAGGCGGCGGCATCGCGGAGTGAGCCGCCTCCATGTCGGGTGCCGCGCGCCGGATGCGTGGCGCGCGCTGAGGAGAGCCGCGCACGGCTTTCCCAATCCGCCGATATCGCCGGTCAAATGAAAAAAACGCGCGGCATATGAACCTTTCCATTGGCCGCAGCACTAAGCGGTCATGGGCGCCGCAAGGTGCTCCTCACCCCAACGGGACGCCGGGACGGCGATCCCAAAACCAATGGAAGGAAATGCTCAAATGACCAACTTCAAGCGTATCACCCTGGCCGCGGCTCTTGTCGTCTCGGCTTTCGGCTCGGTCTCGGCTCCGGCTTTTGCGGGCACGCATCCGACCGGCGACGGCGGCGCGGTCTGTAAGGGCCATGGTTCTTGCCTGGTGCTGCAGCTGGATTGCAAAGGCACCTATACCGATGCCACCGACAAGAACGGCACTGTCTACGGCAAGTGCAGCCAGGTCATGAAGGTCGACCCGAAGACGCGGCTCAAGCTTGCGAACTGATCACCTGTAGCGGCACGGAAATGGTGGCCGTCGAGAACGGCCGCCATTTCTGTTTATATCCCCTCGATCGATCAGCGCCGGCCGATCAAAAGGCCGGCAAGCAGTCCGACCACGACCAGCCCGACGGCAGCGGCCGTCGCCGGATGATCGCGCGCCGTGCGCTCGATCGCCCTGCCCCTGCGCCTTATTGCCGGCAGCGCCTCGTGGAGGCGATCGGCAAGTTGCGAATAATAGTCGGACGCCGCCTCGCGGCCATCCTCGTAGTAGGCGTCGCCGCGCCTGGCCAGAACCTTCTTCAGGTCGTGCAGTTGTCGCGAAAGTGCCGCGACCTGCTTGTCGATATCAACGTCGGAGAGGGTCGAAAACGGTGCCATGCTTGTTGTCCTTCTCTTCGAGAAGGCCTAACGCACGGGCGAAGAGCCCGTTCCGGCCGACCGACCGACCGAGCACCGTCAAGTCGAATATGACCGTTCAACGAACCTGGTCGAGCAGGCGCTTGCATTCCAGCAAGTCGAACAGCGCCTCCTGCAGCAAGGCGCGATTGTCACGCGACAATCTCGACGAGTCGGGTTGAACCGGACCTTCGTCGTCGCTCTTGCCGAGGCCGAAGAAACGGCGGCTGGGCTTCACTTTCGGCTGGCCGACCAGCGCGTCCTCGTCGCCGCGCGGCTGCGCGGCCGCCGTCAGCGGCACCTGCTCGGCCTGGCGGCGCTGGGCGATGGCCTCCACCGCGGCCATGTCGCCATTGCCGATGGCGACCAGGAAATGGTTGCCGTTCTCGCGCAACAGCTTCTGCACGCCTTTGATCGTATAGCCCTGATCGTAGAGCATATGCCGGATGCCCTTGATGAGCTCGACGTCCTGCGGCCGGTAGTAGCGCCGGCCGCCGCCACGCTTCATCGGCTTGATCTGGGTGAAGCGGGTCTCCCAAAAACGCAGCACGTGCTGCGGCAGGTCAAGATCTTCCGCGACTTCGCTGATGGTGCGGAAAGCATCGGGGCTTTTGTCCATGGGCCAATCCTCCACACTGGACCACGATCCTGGCATGGTGCCGAATCGCGCCTTATTTCAGCGATTTATGAAACGATATTCAAGCCCAGCTTCAAAACCGCCGGCGGTTTTCAACCGCATTCGCCAGCAAACTACTTGCCGCCCTTGCCCTTGCTGTTCTGATGCGAACGCAGGATCCGGTTCTTGAGCACGTTCGAGGACTTGAACGTCATCACCCGGCGCGGCAAGATCGGCACTTCCTCGCCCGTCTTGGGATTGCGGCCGATGCGCTCGTTCTTGGAGCGGACATGGAAGGTGGCGAAGGACGACAGCTTGACCGTCTCACCGCGAACGATGGCTTCGCAGATTTCGTCCAGCACAGCCTCGACGAGTTCCGCCGATTCCGTTCGCGACAAACCAACCTTCCGGTAAACGGCTTCAGCAAGGTCGGCACGCGTAAGTGTCTTTCCCCCCATGCGACCGTCCCATCTGCTCGCAAAAACGTAAATCGATACAGGCAAAGGCTGAGCCTAAGTAATTGATCCGGCAAGGTCAAGGACCGAACCGGCGAGTTCGGCACTTACCAGCGGAGCAACACCGCGCCCCAGGTGAAGCCTCCACCCATCGCCTCGAGAAGAACCAGGTCGCCCTTCTTGATGCGACCGTCGGCGACGGCCACCGACAAAGCGAGCGGCACCGAGGCAGCCGAGGTGTTACCGTGTAAATCGACGGTGACCACCACTTTCTGCTCTGCAATCCCGAGCTTCTTGGCGGAAGCGTCAATAATCCGTTTATTGGCCTGATGCGGCACGAACCAGTCGAGGTCCTCGGCCGTTATGCCGGCCTCGCTGAAGGTCGCTTCGATGACGTCGGTGATCATGCCGACGGCATGCTTGAACACTTCACGGCCTTCCATCCTCAGATGGCCGACCGTTCCCGTGGTCGAAGGACCCCCGTCGACGAAGAGCTTGTCCTTGTGCACGCCGTCGGAGCGCAGGCTCGCGGCCAACACGCCGCGATCGGTTATCGCGCCGGCTCCGTCTTCCGCTTCGAGAACCAGCGCGCCGGCGCCGTCGCCGAACAGCACACAGGTCGAGCGGTCGCTCCAGTCGAGGATGCGCGAGAATGTCTCCGAGCCGATCACCAGGACGCGTTTGGCCAGGCCGCCGCGGATATAGAGATCGGCAGTGGCAACGGCGTAAACGAAGCCAGAGCACACGGCCTGCATGTCGAAGGCAAAGCCGTGATGCATGCCGAGCCGGTTCTGGATTTCGACAGCCGTCGCCGGGAACGTGTTGTTGGGCGTCGAGGTCGCCAGGATGATGAGATCGATATCGGCCGGCGTCATGCCGGCGCTGTCGAGCGCGGCCCGCGCCGCATCCTCTCCAAGTGAGGCAGTCGTCTCGTCGTCGGCGGCGACGTGGCGCTGGCGAATGCCGGTGCGCTGGACGATCCACTCGTCGGAGGTCTCGACCATGCCTTCGAAGTCGGCATTCTTCATGATGCGGCGGGGCAACGCGGCACCGTTGCCGCGCACGACTGATCTGATCAAGGCTCTTTCCTATCCCTCGGCGTCGGCGACGCCGGACTTCCTGTTTGCCTGCGCGGTCGGGTTGCGCGCATGGAACAGATCGAGGTCGGCCTCGATCCGGTCAAGCAGATTGTTGCGTACCATATCGTAGCCGAGCTCGATGGCGGCCGCGAATCCGTCCGAATCGGCGCCGCCATGGCTCTTCACGACGATGCCGTTCAACCCCAGGAAGACGCCACCATTGGAGCGACCGACATCCATCTTCTCGCGCAGCCTGTCGAAGGCGCCCTTGGCGAAGACGTAGCCGATCTTGGCCATGAGCGTGCGGCTCATGGCGGCGCGCAGATAGCCGGCGATCTGCCTTGCAGTGCCCTCGGCGGTCTTGAGCGCGATGTTGCCGGCGAAGCCCTCGGTGACCACCACGTCGACCGTGCCCTTGCCGATATCGTCGCCCTCGACGAAGCCGCGATAATTCATCGAGGCCATGTTGGCCTCGCGCAACATGCGGCCGGCTTCCTTGACCTCTTCCTGGCCCTTGATCTCCTCGACGCCGACATTGAGCAGGCCGACGCTCGGCCGCTCGACGCCAAACACCGAGCGCGCCATGCCGGTACCCAGAATGGCGAAATCGATAAGCTGGTGCGCATCCGCGCCGATGGTGGCGCCGACATCGAGCACCACGCTTTCGCCGCGCGTCGTCGGCCAGAGCGCCGCGATCGCCGGACGGTCGATGGTGGCCATCGTGCGCAGGCAGAATTTCGACATCGCCATCAGCGCGCCGGTGTTGCCGGCCGAGACGCAGGCCTGCGCGCCGCCGTTCTTGACCGCTTCGACGGCCTTCCACATCGACGACTTCCAGCGGCCGTGGCGAAGCGCCTGGCTCGGCTTGTCATCCATGCGCACGGCGATCTCGCAATGGACGAACTCGCATATCTCGGCGAGTTTCGGGAACTTGGCGAGCTCTGGGCGCACCACGTCCTCGCGGCCATAGACGACGAAGCGGATGTCAGGGCGGCGGATGGCGACGGTCATCAGCGCCGGGATGACCACGCTTGGTCCGTGATCGCCGCCCATGGCATCGATGGAAATCCTGATCACGTAGTGCTTTTCTCACGGTTTGCCTGGCTTGCGGCGGACGCCTGCCGAGGTAAGGGGCCTCGCGAAGGTTCGGCGAAAATAACGGTTTTGTGCCTGCGCACAACCAACTTTTCCAAAATCCGGACCACCTCAGGATTTTCCAAGTAGCGAACGCAGCTTTTTCTGGAATTCGCTTTCCTCGGTCTGATCGTCGCCGGCGACGTCGAGCGAGGCTCCCGACTTGCGAGGATAAGGGTCGATGGCCAGACCGAAAAACTGTTCGGCCAGCCCGCCGACGTCGATGGTGTCGCCGGAAAATGTCTCCGGACTGTCCGGCCCGTCGGCGTCAAGGACGATCTCGCCGCCGCCTTCGAAACCTTCGCGCCCAAGCTTCGACTGCTCGGGCAGAAACAGCGCCTCGACGGGCTCGTCGATATGCGCGGCGACCGGATCCAGGGTGACGATGCAGGCTTGCGTGATGTCGGCCGCGACGCGACCGGTGACCTTGACGCCATTGCGCTTCCAGGGGACCACAAGCAGTTCGGCGCGATAGCTCTCGACCGAAAGCAGATCATAGTCGGCGGCAAGCGCCTCGCGCTGGCGCTCATCGGCCTCGACAAGGACAGGCAAGCCCTTTTGCGGCAAGCGCGCGACATTGGCGACGAAGGATACCGGGCTGCGCAGTTCGGCGTCTTTCATGCCGGCCTCCTTCACGCTGCCCCCGCCGCCGGGAACGCGGCGGTGCCGGCGGCGATCGATTCGGTCGGCTGGGCGGCAAGCTTGTGCGAGGCCTCGCAGACATAGTCCGCCAGCAGCGGCGCCTGCGGCCAGGGGCCGGAGTCCGGCCTGACGTTGCGGGCGAGCGCCGCCGCAAGCGCCACCCGATCGTCTTCCTTGAGCGCCTCGTCATAGGCAGCCGTACGGCCGTAAAACATCTTTGCCAGCTTCTTCATGCGTTTGGGCACGCCGACATCGCCAATGCCAAGTTCGCGCAGCGAATGCTCGACATCGAGGAAGAACTCGTCGATCAGCACTTGCGCGACCTCGGCGGCCACGCCTTGCCCGCCATGCAGCCGGTGCTGGACGAGATACATATGCAGCGACAGCATCTCGAAGCGGCCGAGCGGCGTATCCGGCACATTCCAGTCGGAATAAAACACCGTTTGCCGCGCCGCCGCCACGATTTGTGCGTAGAGCGCGTCGGTGATAGCGCGGTTGGCATTGCGTTCGCGGCCAAAAAGGCGCTGGAACATTGAGGGCGGTCTCCCGGGGACCTGTTGTTTGATTTGGCCTTGTTGCATCGGCATGCAAGCTGGTTTACCGGTTTTGCGGCCCAGCGCAAGTTGCGGGGATGTGATGGAGATTTGTTGTTGGGTGCGCTGAAATTCAAGTCGTTCTTTGCGCCCGCCCCAGTGGGCGCGGCTTCGCTGCTGGTAATGGTGTCAGCGCTTTCCGCCTGCAATTCGTCCAAGATGTTCGGAGATCTCCATCCGAGCGAGACGCTGACGAAAGGCTACGTCATCGACCAGCAGGCGATCGATTCGGTGCCGGTCGGATCGAGCCGCGAGCAGGTGCTTCTGGCGCTGGGCACGCCGTCGACGACGGCGACCTTCGACAACGAGGCCTTCTACTACATCTCGCAAACGCGCAAGCGCTACGTCGCCTTCGACAACCCGCGCATCATCGACCAGCACGTGCTGGCGGTCTATTTCGGCGCTGACGGCCGCGTCACCCAGATCGCCAATTACGGCCTCAAGGACGGCAAGGTCTTCGACTTCATCTCGCGGACGACGCCGACCGGCGGCAAGGACCAGAACTTCCTGAGCCAGGTCATCAGTGGCGCCAGCAAGCTGGCGCCCGGCATTCCCGGCGGCGGTAGCGGCGGTACGCCCTGAGTTCGCTCGCCCGGCAACCTGACTGAACGAAAGACTTCGATCGACGGTCTTTCGTCGCCTGCCGGCGACCGTCCGACTGCGCTTGCCTATGCCCGTATAGCCACGTATGACGCTTTGGCGATTTCCGGGGGGCTGGATATGAGCAACAACGATCGTACCGTACCGCAGGGCTGGATGGCCACCGGCACGCCTGACCAACAGACGGTGACGCCGGACTGGCTCGCCGTCGATGCGCCGCCGATCGAGGGCGTCACATTCAAGGAAATCAGACCCGTCGCGACTTCCAACGGCTACCTGACCGAGATCTTTCGCGAGGAATGGGCTCTCGATCAATCGCCGGTCGGGCAAGTGTTCCAGCGCACCATGTATCCGGGCGCAGTGACGGGCTGGCACGCACATGCGGCGACTCTCGACCGCCTGTTCTGCTGCGCCGGCAGCGTGCGGATATCGCTTTTCGACGGGCGCAAGGCTTCGCCCAGTTTCGGCACGGTCTGGCACAAGATCGTCGGCGCCTCGCGACCGGCAATCGTCACCATTCCGCCCGGCGTCTGGCACGGTGTCGTCGCCCTCGGACCGGAGACAGCGTTGCTGCTCAACCTTGTCGACAAGGCTTACGCCTATGACGCGCCCGACCATTGGCGCCTGCCGCCCGATACGGAACAAATCCCCTACAAGCTGGTGTAGTGTGGAACAGGCCGGTCAAGGCGCGCCAATCGGACCGATCGAACCGCTGGTCTCGATCGTGATGGCGACGCACAATCGTCCGGCGGTGCTGCATCAAGCCCTGAAGAGCCTCATTGGTCAGACCCTGCAGGACTGGGAGGCCATAGTCATCGGCGATGCGTGCCGCCCTGACACCGCGGCCACCGTCGCTGCATTCGAAGACGCCCGCATCTGCTATATCGACCTTCCCGTGAACTTCGGCGAGCAGTCGGGTCCGAACAATATCGGCTTTGCCCGGGCCCGCGGCCGCTTCGTCGCCATCTTGAACCATGACGACCTGTGGTTTCCCGACCATCTGGCGTCCATGTGCGGCTGGATCGACGCCACCGGTGCCGATGTGGTGATCGCCCGAGGTGCAGTCATCGAGTCGTCCGCGAGCAAAGGCTCCAGGCATATGATCCTCGGAATGGGCCGGGACGGCTTCTATGACCCAGTTACCACTGTCGGATTCGGCTCCGCGCAAATGATCCGGCGCGCATCGCTGCCAGGGCTTGGGCCATGGCGCCCAGCCAGCCAGTGCGTTTGCGAGAGTTCCCAGGACTGGCTGTTCCGTGCCTGGCGCAAGGGTGCGGTGATTGCGACAATGCCCCATCTGACCGTGCTCATGCTGCATTCGGGCAAGCGCGAAGGCAGCTACGCGCGAGATACGGCGCGGGAACAGGAAGAACTGATGGACGCGATGGATGCGCCAGACGCGTTGCGGGTCAGGATTCTCGGCAACGCCGAGGAGCCTGCCCCCCTCAAGCGCTCCCGCTATCTCAAACGCAGGCTTCTGGCCATGTTTGGCATACATCCGCGGGCGCGGTCCTTCCGTCGCCAATATCGCCGCGGCGCGTTCATTGCCATGTTGCGCCGGACACGCGGCTTGCCGCCGATGCCCGAACGAGAACCAGACGCCAACGCGTTGCTGGCCCGCTATCGCCGTGGCGGCGAAAGGCCGGAAGCCGGTTGAGTGCCCCGGAATGCGTGATTTCATCCCGAAACACAAAGCCCGCGGGATCGCTCCCGCGGGCTTTGTCGTGGAATAGCCGCAATCAGCCGTGCGCGAGCACGGCGAGCAGAAGCAGCGCGACGATGTTGGTGATCTTGATCGCCGGGTTGACGGCCGGGCCGGCGGTGTCCTTGTAGGGATCGCCGACGGTGTCGCCGGTGACCGAGGCCTTGTGCGCTTCCGAACCCTTCAGGTGCTTGACGCCGTCCTTGTCGGTGAATCCGTCCTCGAACGACTTCTTGGCGTTGTCCCAGGCGCCGCCGCCGGAGGTCATCGAGATGGCAACGAAGAGACCGTTGACGATGACGCCGAGCAGCGAGGCGCCGAGCGCCGCAAAGGCCGAGGCCTTCGAGCCCGAGATCAGCAGCACGCCGAAATAGACGACGAGCGGCGCGAGCACCGGCAGCAGCGACGGGATGATCATTTCCCGGATCGCCGCCCTGGTCAGGATGTCGACGGCACGCGCGTAGTTCGGCTTGGAGGTGCCGGCCATGATGCCCTTGTCCTCGCGGAACTGCTTGCGCACTTCCTCGACGATCGAGCCGGCGGCGCGACCGACCGCGGTCATCGCGATACCGCCGAACAGATAGGGAATCAGGCCGCCGAAGATGAGACCGGCGACGACATACGGGTTGGAGAGATCGAAGGAGATCTCGCCCATGCCCTGGAAGTAGGGGTACTTATCGCCATTGGCGGCAAAGAACCTGAGATCATTCGAGTAGGCGGCGAACAGCACCAGCGCGCCGAGGCCGGCCGAGCCGATGGCGTAGCCCTTGGTCACCGCCTTGGTGGTGTTGCCGACCGCGTCGAGCGCGTCGGTCGAGTGGCGCACTTCCTTGGGCAGGCCGGCCATTTCGGCAATGCCGCCGGCATTGTCGGTGACCGGGCCGAAAGCGTCGAGCGCCACAATCATGCCGGCCAGCCCGAGCATGGTGGTGACCGCGATCGCTGTGCCGAAAAGGCCGCCGAGCTGATAGGTGGCGATGATGCCGCCGACGATGACGATGGCCGGCAGCGCCGTCGATTCCAGCGAGACCGCGAGGCCCTGGATGACGTTGGTGCCGTGGCCGGTCACCGACGCCTGAGCGATCGAGTTCACCGGACGCTTGTTGGTGCCGGTGTAGTATTCCGTGATCACGACAATCAAGCCGGTCACAGCCAAGCCGATCAGGCCGCAGATGAACAGGTTCTTGCCGGTGATGACGATGCCGGCGACCGTGCCGACCTCGCCCCAGCCGAGCGTGGCCGATGTAGCGGCGGCGAGGCCGACGATCGACAGCAGGCCGGTGACGATCAGGCCCTTATAGAGCGCGCCCATGATCGAGCCGTTGGAACCCAGCTTGACGAAGAAGGTGCCGACGATCGAGGTCAGGATGCAGGCGCCGCAGATGGCCAGCGGATAGAGCATCGCGGCCCCCAGCATCGCGGTACCGCCGAAGAAGATGGCGGCGAGCACCATGGTGGCGACGACGGTCACCGCATAGGTCTCGAACAGATCGGCGGCCATGCCGGCGCAGTCGCCGACATTGTCGCCGACATTGTCGGCGATGGTGGCCGGGTTGCGCGGATCGTCTTCGGGGATACCGGCCTCGACCTTGCCTACGAGATCGCCGCCGACGTCGGCGCCCTTGGTGAAGATGCCGCCGCCGAGACGGGCGAAGATCGAGATCAGCGAGGCGCCGAAGCCGAGGGCGACGAGTGAGTCGATGACGACGCGGTCGTTCGGCTGCAGGCCCATCGGGCCGGTCAGGATGAAGTAGTAGATCGAGACGCCAAGCAGCGCCAGGCCCGCGACCAGCATGCCGGTGATGGCGCCCGACTTGAAGGCGATGTCGAGGCCGGCGGCAAGGCTGTTCGAAGCGGCTTGCGCGGTTCGCACATTGGCGCGCACCGAGACATGCATGCCGATGAAACCAGCGGCGCCCGAGAGCACCGCGCCGATCAGGAAGCCGATGGCGGCGGTGATCGAAAGCAGCCACCAGGCAAGCAGGAGAACGACGATGCCGACGATCGCGATGGTCGTGTACTGGCGCGCCAGGTAAGCCTGGGCGCCTTCGCGGATGGCGGCGGAGATTTCCTGCATGCGCTGATTGCCCTGATCGGACGCAAGGACCGAACGTGTCGCCCAGATGGCGTACAGAACTGACAACAGGCCGCAGGCGATGACGGCGGTAATGATGGTCATTGCCGGATTTTCCTCGATTGATGGCCCAAAAGAACCCCTCCCTGGGCCGTTGGAACGGAGATGGATGCCGCATGCGGAATCCACCCCTTGGCTGGGGTGTATGCGAAACAGGGCTTGGAACGTCAAGATATTGTTCGGTTTTTGCCCGGCTTTCGCCCAAAAGAAGAGGGCAATAAACGTTATGCCAGCGCGAGCCCGGAATTAGATCGATTGAAATGACGTTGAAGCACCTTTCGCCCAACCCGCAGACGTAGCGTTATTCCGCCCCCTGCCCCATACGCCGCGCGGCGTAGCGTTCGATCGCCGACAGGCCGTCATAGATCAGCACGGCAAGCGCCGCGACGATCAGGCCGCCCTGCAGCACGAAGGCAAGGTTGTTCGAGATCAGGCCGGCAATTATCACCTCGCCCAGCGTCTTGGCGGCAACCGTCGAGCCGATGGTCGCGGTGGCGAGGCTGATGACCACCGAGAGCCGGATGCCGCCGAGGATCACCGGGGCGCTCAGCGGCAGCTCGACCTTCATCAGCCTTTGCCAGCCGGTCATGCCTGCGCCGCGCGCCGCTTCCATCACGTTGCCGGGCAGCGTGGTGAGCGCCGTCAGCGCATTCTCGAAGATCGGCAGCAGGCCGTAGAGGAAGAGCGCGATCAGCGTCGGCTTCTCGCCGAAGCCGACGGCCGGCACGGCAAGCGCCAGCACCGCAACCGGCGGGAAGGTCTGGCCGATATTGACCAGGCTGCGCGACAAGGGCAGGAACTCGGCGCCGGCCGGCCTGGTGACCAGGATGGCTAAAGCCACGGCCACGATCGTCGCCGCCACTGTCGCCGTCAGCACGATCCGCAGATGCTGCAATGTCAGCGTCAGCAGGCTGCCCTGGTTGTAGATCGCCGGCGCGCCATTCTCGGTCAGCGGTTTCAGCAGCGGCTCGAACCAGTTCGGGCTGGTGATGAAGACCGCCAGCAGCAAGAGAACAGCCAGCCTCAGCAGCGCAGGCAGCCAGGCTTTCATTGCGGCCTCGCCGCACGTTTGACCAGGCCTTCGACGGTGACGCGGCCGAGCAGCTTGCCGTCGGCGCCTTTCACCGGCAGCGCCGGGCGGCCCGACCACAACAACTCGGCCAGGGCGTCGCGCTGCGTGGCTTCGCCGGGGATCGCCTCGCCTTCGGCACCGCCCGGCTCCACCGCATCGCGCACTGGCCCCAGCGACAGCAGCCGGAACGGCTTTTCGCTGGCGCCGACCAGTGTCTCGACAAAGCCGTTTGCCGGTCTGGCCAGAATCTCCGCCGGTCTTGCGTATTGCACCAGCTTGCCCGCATCCATGACGGCTATTTTGTCGCCCAGATGCACCGCTTCTTCCATGTCGTGGGTGACGAGGATGATGGTGGTGCCGAAGCGCTTCTGGATCGCCAGCAGATCCTCCTGCGCCTTGGTGCGGATGATCGGGTCGAGCGCGCCGAAGGGCTCGTCCATCAAAAGCACGTTCGGCTCGGCGGCCAAAGCGCGGGCAACGCCGACGCGCTGCTGCTGCCCGCCCGAAAGCTCGTGCGGGTAGCGCGGCCCGTAAGCCTGCGGGTCGAGCTGGTAGAGCGTCATCAACTCGTCGACGCGCGCCTTGATGCGGTCTCGGTCCCAACCGAGCAGCAACGGCACGGTGGCGATGTTCTGCGCCACCGTGCGATGCGGAAACAGGCCGTGGCCCTGGATGGCGTAGCCGATGCTGCGGCGCAGCTGATAGCCGGGCACCGAGCGGTTGTCGGCGCCGTCGAGCTTGATGACGCCGGAGGTCGGCTCGACCAGCCGATTGATCATCCGGAGCAGCGTCGTCTTGCCGGAACCCGACGTGCCGACGATGGTGGCGACGGTTCGAGGCTCGATGACCATCGAAACATTGTCGACCACCGTCGTCTCGTCATAGCGCTTGGTGATGCCTTCGATCTCGATCATGCCGTTTCGACCCTGCGCTTGGTGGCGGTCATCTCGATTACAGCGTCGAGGATGATGGCCGCAGCAAAAGCCAGCGCCACGGTCGGCAGCGCGCCGAGCAGCACCAGATCCATCGCCGTCTGGCCGACACCCTGGAAAACGAACACGCCGAAGCCGCCGCCGCCGATCAGCGCGGCGATGGTGGCAAGCCCGATGTTCTGAACAAGCACGATGCGGATGCCGGTCAGGATCACCGGAAAGGCGAGCGGGAACTCGACGTCGAAGAGGCGCTGGCGATCGGTCATGCCCATGCCGCGCGCGGCGTCGTTGGCGGCGCGAGGCACGCCGGCGAGTCCGACCACGGTGTTGGCCACCACCGGCAGCAGCGAATAGAGGAACAGCGCGACAAAAGCCGGCGCGGTGCCGATGCCCCTTATGCCGACCGCGGCGGCACCCGGCACGTGCAGGGCGACCCAGCCGAGCGGCGCGATAAGAAGGCCAAAGAGCGCGATCGACGGAATGGTCTGGATGATGTTGAGCACGTTCAGCACCCCTGCCCGCAGCTTCTCGACGCGATGGCACAAGATGCCGAGCGGTATCCCGACCACGACCGCGCCGGCCAACGAGCCAAGCGCCAGCGTGACGTGCTTGGAAGCTTCGGCCCAGAAACTGTCGGCGCGGCCTGCATATTCCTTGAGAATGGAAAGACTGTCCCAACGTCCCGAAACGAGCAGCGCGGCGATGGCCAAAGCGGCAAGCACGAGCACGCCGACGCGCGCCCCGGGCGACAGGTTCAGCCTGGTCAGCACATCGGCGAGAAGCAAGGTGAAAGCAAAGATCAGCAGCCAGAAACCGGAGGCCGGCGAGACGCGAGCGAAGGTGTTGCCGGCGGGCGTCAGAAAACCGCCGGCAACACCGATCAGGACCGATAGCGCGACCAGCGCCACGACGCCGGCGATCAGCCTGAGCAAAAGCGGCGTCCTGAGCAGGGCGACGATCGCGGCCGCTATCACTATCGCCAGCCACAGCATGCCAAGCGTGGACGGCAGCGCTTCGAGGATCGAGCGCGCCTGCCCCGGCACGATACGGTTGGCGCGGAATGTTGCGAACGGGGCGAGGAACGCGGCATAGGTCACGATCGCGGCAATGACGACGCCGAGCTTATCGAGGCGGATGGTCATGACGCGCGTTTGCGCGAGGCGCCCCCCTCTGGCCTGCCGGCCATCTCCCCCTCTAGGGGGGAGATCAGATGTCGCGAGGGCCTTCGCCAATCACCAAGGCCGGAGAAGGGAGCGAGGCGCAGCAACAGCCAATCTCCCCCCTTGAGGGGGAGATGTCCGGCAGGACAGAGGGGGGCGCCTCGCAACGACTTCTCGCTTTTCAAGGCGGGCTTATCTTACTTCAAAAACCCGTTCTTCTTCAAAAAATCCTCCGCGACCCCCTTCGCCGGCTCGCCACCCAGTTGAACGCGGCCGTTGAGCCCCTGCAGCGTGGTGAGATCGAGCTTGGCGAAGACCGGCTTCAGCAGCGTCTCGATCTCGGGATGCTGCTTCAAGACCTCTTCCCGGATGATCGGTGCGGGCTGATAGACGGGCTGCACAGCCTTGTCGTCCTCGAGCACGACGAGGCCGGAAGGCTGGATGCCGCCGTCGGTACCATAGACCATGGCGGCGTTGGCGCCGTTGGTCTGGTTGGCGGCGGCTGCGATGGTCGCCGCGGTATCGCCACCGGAGAGCGTGATCAGCTGGTCCGGCTTCAGCGTGAAGCCGTATGTCGTCTGGAAGGCCGGGAGCGCCGCCGCCGAATTGACGAACTCGGCGGAGGCGGCCAGCACAACCTTGCCGCCGCCCGCGACGTATTTGCCGAAGTCGGTCAAGGTGACGAGCTTGTTCTCGTCGGCCACTTCCTTGCGCAGCGCGATCGCCCAAGTGTTGTTGGCCGGCGACGGCGATAGCCAGACGATCTTGTTGGCATCATAGTCGAGCTTCTTGGCGGTTTCGTAGCCCTTGGCGGCGTCCTTCCAGACCGGATCGTCTGCCTTCTGGAAGAAGAAGGCGGCATTGCCGGTATATTCGGGATAGATGTCGATCTCGCCGGCGGTGATCGCCTTGCGCACCACGGGCGTCGCGCCGAGTTGGATCCGGTCGGTCGTCTTGATGTTGTTGGCGTTGAGCACGAGCTGGATGATATTGCCCAGCACCCCGCCTTCGGTATCGATCTTCGAGGAGACGACCACCTGAGCGCTGGCCGAGGCAGTGGCAAGGCCGAGCGCGAGGGCCGCTACGGCGAGCTTTCCGATTGAAAACATTGTGAAATCCCTTGCTGTGAACCGATTGATCGGTGGCTGTATATGAGCACGGCTATGACGGGCAGTCGGGGTACACGGTTTCATAACTTGGGGGACAGGCGCAATAATTTTGTTCGATCCGACAAAAGCACTGTTCCACCCGACATAGCGCGATGCCGACCTAAGGCCGGCTGGCGGCTTACCCTGTTTTGCGAAATATTGGGAAAGGCGGGTCGGCGGCCAAAACAGGAGTGTGTCATGGCCAAGCACAAAGTCGGCTACCTCATCGGCAGTCTCGCCAAGGGCTCCATCAACCGCAAGCTTGCGAAGGCTCTCGTCAAACTGGCGCCGCCGGAACTTGAGATGACGGAAATCCCCTTCAAGGACTTGCCGCTCTACAGCTACGACTATGACGCCGCCTTCCCGCCTGTCGCCCTGGAGTTCAAGAAAGCCATCGCATCCGTCCAGGCGGTGCTTTTCGTCACGCCGGAGTACAACCGATCGATCCCCGGCGGCCTGAAGAATGCAATCGACTGGGCCAGCCGGCCCTACGGCAAGAACTCCTTTGCCCGCAAACCGACTGCCGTCATCGGAACATCGCCGGGCGCGATCGCAACCGCGGTCGCCCAACAGAGCCTGCGCAGCGTGCTCAGCTTCTGCAACGCGCCCCAGATGAACTCGCCCGAAGCCTACATTCAGTTCACCCCGGGGCTGATCACCGACGATGGCGAGGTGACGGTGGCGTCAACAGAGACATTCCTGCGTAACTATATGCAGGAGTTCCACATGTTCATCGCGCGGGTCCTGCAGGTGCTCCCCCCGGATGCCTGACGCCGGTCGTTCAGGCAGGTTGTTCAAGAGGCCGGAAGAGCTGGTCGGGCGCCTTCTTCAAGATTTGGGAGCGCCCACCAACTTCAACGTGCCGAGCGCGGCAAAGCAGAGCGCGACGACCGGGAAGACGATCCAGTTCAGCATGGTCCAGCCCCAGGCGTTGTAGATCGCGCCCGACATCAGCGAAGCGAATGCGACGGAGCCGAACAGGGCAAAGTCGTGGAAACCCTGGACCTTGCTCTTCTCGGAAGGCCGGTAGCTGGCGGCGACCATTGCGGTGGCGCCGATGAAGCCGAAATTCCAGCCAAGCCCGAGCAGGATCAGCGCCGTCCAGAACTGCCACAGCGCCAGGCCGGAAAGCGCCACGGCGCCGCAGCCGATCAATAGCACAAGCCCAGTGGCGACGATGCGCTCGGCGCCGAAGCGATGGATCAGCGTACCGGTGAAGAAGCTTGGCCCGAACATGGCCATGACGTGCCAGGAAATGCCAAGCGTGGCATTGTCTTCCGACAGGCCGCAGCCGACCATGGCGAGCGGCGCACCGGTCATGACGAAGCTCATCAGCGCGTAGCTGCCGACGGTGCAGAAAAGTGCTGCGACGAAGCGCGGCTGGGTGACGATCTCGATCAGCGGTCGGGCATCGCTTGCGGCGGCTTCGGTCACGGCGTTCGCATTTGCAGAAACCCGCAGGAACGACAGGATGAGCGCGCCGACCGCCGCCAGCGGCAGGATCGAGGCGAAGGATCCTGCGAACATCACCGGGGCCAGCAATTCGCGCGTGTAGATGACGATCTGCGGCCCGAGGACGGCAGTGATGATGCCGCCGGCCAGCACGAAGGAGATGGCGCGCGCCTTGAACTCCGGCGGCGCGTTGTCGGCAGCCGCGAAGCGGAATTGCTGGACGAAAGCGCCACCGACGCCAATGACGCAGAGGCCGAAGGCGAACAGCCAGAAGCTTGCCTGGAAGAGCGCGAGCGTCGCGACCAGGCCGCCGAGCGCGGTGACGATAGTGCCTGTCATGAAGCCGCCGCGATGGCCGAGCCGGCGGATGATGGCAGCGGCCGGCAAGGCTCCCAGCGCCACGCCGATATTGAAACCGGTGACCGGCGCCGTCGCGAGCGACTTGTCTGGACCGAGCAGATATTGCCCGGCGAGCGCGCCGAGCGAAATGGCGATCGGCGCGGCCGAACCGACGATCGCCTGCGCTGCGGCAAGCAGCACCGCCGTGCGACGCCCTTCCCTGCCGGTCTCGGCGAACGCGGCCGTTGCGATCGTCACGAAGCGTCCTTGCCGCGTCCCTCGCCGCGAACCCGGCGCGAAACGCGATCCAGCACGGCGTTGACCAGCTTCGGCTCGTCTTCCTCGTAAAATGCCTTGGCGATGTCGACATATTCGGAGACGATCACGGCCACCGGCACGTCCTCGCGCTTCATCAATTCATAGACGCCGGCGCGTAGGATGGCGCGCAGCGTCGAATCTAGCCGCGACAGCGGCCAGTCCTCGGTGAGCGCCTGGCGGATGACGGGATCGATGGTCTTCTGGTTCTCGACGACGCCGGTCAGGATGGCGCGGAACCATTGCGCGTCGGCCTCGCGATAGAGCGCGCCGTCGACTTCCTTGCCGAGGCGGAAGGCTTCGTATTCGGCCGTGATCTCGAAGACGCCGCTGCCGGCCACATCCATCTGATAGAGCGCCTGGACGGCGGCAAGACGAGCGGCACCACGCTTGTTGGCGTGGCGCACCGCACCGGTCGAGGCGGGATCGGTCACGATTGGGCTCCGAATTTCTCTTTGAGCGCGATCATGGTCAGGGCCGCGCGCGCCGCGAAGCCGCCCTTGTCGCCTTCCGTCTTCCGCGCGCGCGCCCATGCCTGGGCGTCGTTCTCGGTGGTCAGAATGCCGTTGCCGATCGCGATCGCCTCCTGCACCGAAAGGTCCATCAGCGCGCGGCTCGATTCATTGGCGACGATGTCGAAATGATAGGTGTCGCCACGGACGACGGTGCCGAGCGCAACAAAACCGTCGTAATGCGTGCCGCCTTCGGCCGCGCCATCGAGCGCGAAGGTGATGACAGCCGGTATTTCAAGCGAGCCGGGAACCGTGACGACGTCATAGGTGGCGCCGGCCTCATCGAGCGCGCCGGTCGCGCCATCGAGCAGGGCGTCGGCGAGATCGTCGTGAAAGCGCGCTTCGACAATGAGCAGATGCGCCTTCGCCTTCGGGCGAATGAACGCTTTGCCGTGTTGGGATGTGCCAGCCATAAAAGTCTCCGGGGGGTTGCCGGTGACTTAGGCCGAAGCCGGGTTGACCGCAAGCGGAAGATTGGCGGACCGACACCAACGCTCCATCTCTCGAAGGATTCTGGTCCCGGGCAGCGCGATGTTTCGGTACTTTGTTTGGCTAGGCAGGCGAAGCCTCAAGGATCGAAATCGGTGCGCTGGTGTCGATCACTCGCTCTAGCTTCAGCCCTGCGGCCTCGAACAGCCTGGCGTATTGCGCCTCGGTCCGCTCAAGGCCGCCGGTGACCGCGAGCATGACCACATCGATGGCCTTGATCTGGGCCGGTTCGTCGCCCGCAGGGACGAGCGTCTCGGCCACGAGCACCCTTCCATGCGTTGGCATAGCCTCGCGGCAACGGCGCAAGATCAACTCCGCGCGTTCATCGTCCCAATCGTGGATCACCTTCTTGATTACATAGACATCGCCGACGGGGACGCTGTCGAAGAAGTCGCCGACGACGAAGTCGGTGCGCGACGCATCGCTCCCGGCCTCCTGGCGCGCCGCCGCCACTCCTGAGGCGAGATCGAGAAGAACTCCGCTCAAATGGGGATTGCGGGCAAGGATGGCCGAGAGAAGCTGTCCATGCCCGCCGCCGACATCGACGACCCGCGTATATCGGCTGAAATCATAGGCGTCGGCGATCGCCTCGTTGCTGCCTTGGCCCTGGGCAACCATAGCTCGCTGAAACAGAGCAGCCTGTTCCGGGTGGGCCGAAAGCCAATCGAATCTCGGGCTTCCGAAAACCTTGTCGAAGGCCGGCTTTCCGGTGCGGACGGAATGCAGAAGCTGCTCAAACGCAAGATAAGCCTCGCTGTTGATCATCCGGATGAAGTCGCGTGGTCCGGGCCGATCGGAACGAAGCGCCGCGCCGACCTCCGTCAAGGCAAATTGACGAGGGCGAACTTCAGTGAAGACCCCCTCCGGCGCCAGAAGCCGCATCACGCGGTAGAGCGGCTCCGCATCCGTCTTCGTGGCGGCCGCCAAATCTTCAACTGACTGCTCGCCGGAAGCCAGAAGATCGGGAATGCCGAGTTCGATGACGACGCGCAGCGCCTGTGACACGGCAAATCCGAAACCCAGCCTCATGACTTGTTGCGATGGGTTGGTCATGGCTTTCCCCTCCGGCCAGTGAAAAGCTTACGAGGGGCGAGAGCAGAAGTGAAGCGGGACGCAGTGTTGAACGGCGCGGCCTCACGACCTGCTTTTAGTCAGAGCCCCTCTTTCGCGGCCTCCGCCAGGCGCGCGGCATAGCGGGCCATGGTGTCGATCTCGATGTTGACGCGGTCGCCGGCCTGGCGCTCACCCCAGGTGGTGACGCTCAGCGAGTGATGGATGAGGAGCACGTCGAAGCGGGTCGCTTCGACCTTGTTGACGGTAAGCGAGGTGCCGTCGAGCGCGACCGATCCTTTGGGCGCGATGAACTTCGCCAGATGGCGCGGCGCCTCCAGCATGAAGCGCACGGCATCGCCCTCTTCCTTGCGCTCGACGATTTCGGCGGTGCCATCGACATGACCGGAGACGATGTGGCCGCCGAGTTCGTCGCCGATCTTCAGCGCGCGTTCCAGATTGATCCTGGTACCGGATTTCCAACTCGAAGCGGTGGTCAGCCTGAGCGCTTCCTCCCAGGCCTCGACCTCGAACCAGCGCGCGTTGGAGCCACGCTCGGGCAGCGCCGTGACGGTGAGGCAGACGCCGCCGCAGGAAATCGAAGCGCCGATCGCAATGGTCTCGGGGTCGTAGGCGGTGTCGATGCGCAGGCCGATGCCTTCCGCCAGCGGCTTCACCGAAGCGATAGCGCCCACATCCGTGACAATTCCTGTAAACATCAGAGAGTGTCTTTCGTTTTGACCATGATCTCGCACAAAGAGCGGTTCCCACTGTTCGCGATCATGGCCTTACCCATTCGGTATAGCTGTCCTCGCCAAACCGCATGTCGCGCAATTTGCGAAAGCATGCCGGGATATGGTCGGCGTCGATGGGCGATGCAATACCGTCCTCGCCGATCGCCTCCGGCCCCTGGAACAGGACGATGCGGTCGACCAGGTCTTCCTCCAGGAAGGCCTTGGCCACCCTGGCGCCGCCTTCGACCAAAACGCTCGCCATGCCGAGTGCCGCCAGATCCTCCAGCAACTCCGGCAAGGCTATCTCGCTTTCATAGGTTTCCGTGCCGATGAAGTGCACGCCTGCGCGTTCGAGCGACGCCCGCCGGTGCGCATCGGCCTCTGGGCAAGCAGCGACATAGAGCGGCACGCGGTCGACGCCCGAGACCAGCTTCGACGTCTCCGGCAACCGAATCTGGCGATCGAGGACGATGCGCGCCGGCGAACGGTTCTCCAGTCCGGGCAGGCGCACGGTCAGCGCCGGATCGTCCTCCAGCGCGGTGCCGATGCCGATCAGGATAGCGTCGGCCTCGGCGCGCATCAGATAGACGTCGCGCCGGGCGATCTCGCCGGTGATGGCGACCTGTCCGGCGCCTTTGCGGCCGATCTTGCCGTCGCTCGAAACCGCAAGCTTCAGAGTCACTTCCGGGCGTTTTTTCAGAGAACGAGTCAGATAGCCGGCCATCTGATCGGCGGCCTCGGTGGCCAGCACCTTCTCCGTCACCTCGACGCCGGCGGCGCGCAGGATGGCGTAGCCCTTGCCGGAGACGCGCGGATCGGGATCGCTCGCCGCACCGACGACGCGCGCTATGCCGGCATTGACCAGCGCATTGGCGCAGGGCGGCGTGCGGCCGTGATGGGCGCAGGGCTCCAGAGTGACGTAAGCCGTAGCACCGCGTGCAAGCTCGCCGGCCTCGGCAAGCGCTTCGGTTTCGGCATGGGGGCGGCCGCCCACGGCCGTCACGCCGGTGCCGACGATCATCGGGCCGGCGCCGTCGTCGCGCACGATAATGGTGCCGACGGAAGGGTTGGTTGAGGTGCGGCCGGCATTGCGGCGCGACAGCCTGATGGCCGCGGCCATGAAACGGCGATCAAGGGCCGCCTGCGCGGCCTCGTCCAGTCGCTGTCCCGCCATAATCAGCCGGCGTCCTCTTCGGTCTTCTCCTCGTCGCCCTTCAATTCGCCCAGCAGCTCGTGAAAATCCTTGGCCTCGCGGAAATTGCGGTAGACCGAGGCGAAGCGGACATAGGCAACGTCATCGAGCGATTTCAGCGCCTCCATGACCAGCCGGCCGACCTCGCCCGAGGCAACCTCGGTTTCGCCGGAGCTTTCGAGCTGGCGCACGATGCCGGTGACGGCGCGGTCGATGCGCTCGGGATCGACATTGCGCTTGCGCACCGCGATCTCGACCGAGCGCAGCAGCTTGTCGCGGTCGAATGGCACTTTGCGCCCGGACTTCTTGACAACCACGAGGTCGCGCAATTGCACGCGCTCGAAGGTGGTGAAACGACCACCGCAATCAGGGCAGACGCGGCGCCTGCGGATGGCCGCGCCATCCTCCGCGGGACGCGAATCCTTCACCTGCGTATCTTCGGACTGGCAATAGGGACAGCGCATGGGAAGCTTTCGGTTTGGCGATTCTCAGGATCCGGGAAGGCTTAGTTTGTTTTACCGTCACGGCAAAGCGCGGAGCTTTCCTATCAGAGATAGCGAGGCGCAAGCACAATTGCCAGCGCCCTGCCCCAAGGCCGGCAACGTCAGGGCGCGACGTCCTTGGTCGAAAACCCGCAGGACGTGCCGAGATTGCGATAAGCCTTGGTGAAGCCATCCATCGGGATGCTGGCGACAGCCTGTTTGCCGAAAGTCACATCGAGCGAGGTGACCTTGCGCATGGCGCGCAGCAAGGCCAGGCTGGTCTTGGCCTGGTTGTCGACCAACCAGCTCGGGCGGCCGCCGGCGGCGGCGTTGGAGGTGACCGTCGCGGCGACCTTCACGCCGGGGTCGCCGAAAGTCGCGGCGATCTTGTCGCCGGTCGGCAAGGTCTTGTTGTCGATGATGAACATGATGGCCGGATAGGCATCCGGCGGCAGCGCGTCGCCGGTCGAGATCGACAGCGTCAGGGAGCCTGCGTTACCGGCGCCGTCGAGGAAAGCCGTCGAGGCGGCGCAGGTCTTGTGCGCGTCCTGGCCGGTATCGAGCGTATCGATGATGGTGGTCCACCTGCCGAAAGTATTGGTGGCGGGCAGATCAGCATTCGGCTTGGTTTCGTCCTGAGCCATCGCGGCGGAGGTGGCGAAGGCGGCAAGCGGGCCAAGCAAAGTCGCAGCGAGACGGGAAGTACGCATCATCGGATCTCCAGTAAGCCGCGCCGCCCACAGGAGCGGCGCAAGCGCAGGATAAAAGATGACGCGCGGCGCCCGGTCAACCGAGATAGGGATAGAGCGGGAAGCGGTCGGTCAGCGCCGTGACCTTGGCCTTCACAGCGGCCTCGACCGCCGCGTTGCCCTCATCGGAATTCGCCACCTTCAGCCCGTCCAGCACCTCGGCGATCAGCTTGCCGATCTCGCGGAACTCGGCTTGGCCGAAGCCGCGCGTGGTGCCGGCCGGCGTGCCGAGGCGCACGCCAGAGGTGACGAACGGCTTTTCCGGATCGAATGGGATGCCGTTCTTGTTGCAGGTGATGTTGGCGCGGCCAAGGGCTGCCTCCGCGCGCTTGCCGGTGGCGTTCTTCGGACGAAGGTCGACCAGCATCAGGTGATTGTCGGTGCCGCCCGAGACGATGTCGAGGCCAGTCTCCTGCAAGCTGGAGGCCAGCGCCTTGGCATTGGCGACGATGCTTTCGGCATAGGCCTTGAAGCTCGGCTTCAGCGCTTCGCCGAGCGCCACCGCCTTGGCGGCGATGACATGCATCAGCGGCCCGCCCTGCAGGCCCGGGAACACCGCCGAGTTCATCTTCTTGGCAATTTCCTCGTCATTGCACAGGATCATGCCGCCGCGCGGGCCGCGCAGCGACTTGTGGGTCGTCGTGGTCACGACATGGGCGTGGGGCAGCGGCGACGGATGCATGCCGCCGGCGACGAGACCGGCGATATGCGCCATGTCGACCATGAGGTAAGCGCCGATCGAATCGGCGATCTCGCGGAAACGCTTCCAGTCCCAGATACGCGAATAGGCGGTGCCGCCGGCCAGGATCAGCTTCGGCTTCGTCTCATGCGCGGTCTTCTCGATCGCATCCATATCGAGCAGGTGATCGTCCTTGCGCACGCCGTAGGAGACGACCTTAAACCACTTGCCGCTCATATTGACCGGCGAGCCGTGGGTGAGATGGCCGCCCGAATTCAGGTCGAGACCCATGAAAGTGTCGCCGGGCTGCAGCAGCGCCAGAAACACCGCCTGGTTCATCTGGCTGCCGGAATTCGGCTGGACATTGGCGAAGTTACAGCCGAACAGCTTTTTGGCGCGCTCGATGGCCAGTTCCTCGGCCACGTCGACGAACTGGCAGCCGCCATAGTAGCGCTTGCCCGGGTAGCCCTCGGCATATTTGTTGGTCATGATCGAGCCTTGCGCCTCGAGCACGGCGCGCGACACGATGTTTTCGGAAGCGATCAGCTCGATCTCATGGCGCTGGCGGCCGAGCTCATTGCGGATGGAGCCGAAGATTTCCGGATCGGCATCGGCAAGCGTGGTCTCGAAGAAGGATTCGAATTTGGTGGAGGCTGCCGCGGCATTTGACATGGCTTGCTTTCCCTTGGGGCCGGAGGTCTGCGAGGTCGCCGCGCATTAACACAGTTGTTTTCGGCCCGCCACGTTTGGGGCGCGAAATTTGCTGGCCGGTTTGCGCCAAGACAAGCGCACCCGGTTCTAATCCCGCGGTTCGCCGCCCTTGAGGTCGTTTCGGAGAAGGTGATCTCGGTGAACAGCTTGCACGCCGTGTGGTCGTTGATGCCACCAGGACGAAGCATGGCCTGCAGTTCGGCGCGCTCAGCCTCGATGCCCGCCAGTCTGAAGCCGAGTTCGATCCCTGATCAAACCCTGCGGCTGGCCTGAACAAAAAAGACCGCTACGAGAGCGGCCTTTTTCTTCTTACATCGGATGCTTAAAGCGCGGAGCTGATCTGCAGCTCGCTGGCGCCGTCGAGGCCGTAAATGTCGTCGCGGAACTGCACGACGCCCGGAGCGGTCGACCACGCCGACAGGTAGAGGAAGTGAACCGGAACCGGGTTGACGACCTGGATCGGCGTGTTCTCGCCGGTCTTGATCGCTGCCTCGAAATGCTGGCGGTCCCAGCCGGGCGTATCGCGCAGGATCCAGGTGACGAGATCGCGCACGTTCTGGACACGCACGCAGCCGGAGGAATCGAAGCGCATCAGCTTGCCGAACAGGCTCTGCTGCGGCGTGTCGTGCATATAGACGCCGTCCGGGCTCGGGAAGTTGATCTTGACCGAGGCCATGGCGTTGTTGCCGCCCGGATCCTGGCGGAAACGGTATTTCGCGGCATCGTCCGTCGACCAGTCGATGGTCATCGGATCGACCTCGCTGCCATCCGGCGCGAACAGGCGGATGTGGCTGTCCTTGAGGTAGTTCGGGTCCTTCCGCATCAGCGGAATGATGTCCTTGCGCACGATCGAAACCGGCGCGTTCCAGTACGGATTGACGATGATCTCGTTGATCTTCGAGTTCACGATCGGCGTCTGGCGGTCGATCTTGCCGACGATCGCGGTGTGGCGCAGCACGACGCGGTCGTTCTCGACCGCTTCGACCTGGGCGCCCGGAATGTCGACCAGCACGTAGCGGTCACCCAGCGTACCGGCCTTTTCCTTCAGGCGTTGCAAATTGGTCTGCAACTGGCCGAGCCGGACCTGCGCCGACACGTTCATGGCGGCGTAGGTGTATTTGCCCATGGCGCCGTCGGCCGGCAGGCCATGACGGAGCTGGAAGCGCTTTACCGCCGAGTCGACATAGGAATCGAAGGCCGTTGAAATGCCGGCGCTCTGCGGCAGGTCGCCCGAGACCATCAGGCGCTTGCGCAACGGCACGACATCCGGATCGTCGTCGCCAAGCTGCAATTTCTTGGTGGCCGGAACCTGCTCCCAGCCGCCCTGGGAGACGATGTTCTGGTACTGCGCCACCGCCTGCTCGGTGAAGGCCACCGTCTGCAGGCTGAAGATCGGCAGCGTCGAAGCGACCTTGTTGGTGTCGGTGCCGCGCGCGTCAAACTGATCGTCCCAATTGCCGCGTGTCGAGGATTTCAGGATGTCCCCGATCACGTCCTGGGCGCTCGCCTGGCCGGCGACCAATGCGGCGGCGAGCGCGGAGGCTCCGGTAAGGAAGAAACGGCGGCTGGTTCTCATGGCAGACATTCTTTGCTTAATCGCTCTCGCTCAATCGCTTGCCGGGCGGCTTGTCCGCACTCTAGGGGTGGCAAACTTAACAATTCGCCAACCATGACCCGCATCGGTCGGCCGCCAGAAACGCGCTGCCGCAACGCAGGTTCCAAGGAGCGCAAGGCACAGGCCCGCAGCGTCACTCACAAACCGCATTGACCGCGATTATGGCGGCAACGTGGCCTTGGCCCGCGATTTGCATGCGGCGGCAAGGTGAAAGGAAGGGCGGCGATGCTTTTTTGCATCGCGCGATGCTGGCGCGTCCTTGCGAAGTAAGCACCCTGCCCTTCAGGCGCGGAGCTTCAATGCGCAGAGCGACGGTCAAACTCCCGCAGATGCCCGCCTTCGCAAAAGGATAGGACCGGTGCGCTTCAAGCACCGATCCCGTACTCTTCTCCCGGTCGCGCTTCTTCGGCGCGGCTTTCCCGTCCCCAATTGCGAAGCGCTCACATCCGGTAAGCGATCGTATCGTTCCAGAAGCGGTCGAGCCGCTGCAGCGCGCGGTTCATCTGCTTGAACTCGTCGGTGTTGATGCCGCCGACCGCCTCGATCGAGCCGACATGGCGCTCGTAGAGGCCGGCGACGACGTCGGCCACCTCGTTGCCCTTCGGCGTCAGCGAGACGCGGACCGAACGGCGGTCGATGCGCGAACGCTGGTGGTTGATGAAGCCGAGGTCGACCAGCTTCTTCAGATTGTAGGAGACGTTGGAGCCGAGATAATAGCCACGCGAGCGCAGCTCGCCGGCGGTCAGCTCGGAGTTGCCGATGTTGAAGAGCAGCAGCGCTTGGATGGCGTTGATGTCGGAACGGCCGTTGCGGTCGAACTCGTCCTTGATCACGTCAAGCAGGCGGCGGTGCAGACGTTCCACCAGCTGCAGCGATTCCATGTAAAGCGAGCGGATAGCCTCGCGGCGATCGTCAGATACGTTTGCGGTCTTCGCCGCCGGACGCGAATTGATCATTGTCTTTGCCTCTCGTTTGTCGCCTTGGTGATTTTTTGTTTTTCACCTTGATCGCGACACTATCGAATACTCATAAAATTCGACTTAAACGCCAGGGCTAACAAGAGCTTACCGGTAAGAGGTTTCGGAAGACGCTTAACGATCGGTCACCCGAGCAAGAACAATTAACCTAAAGATTTAGCCAATGGATCTTGCAGTGAAACGGGGCCGCGAAACCGGTTCCGAAGGCCGGCCCTCGGCCGGCTTTATGGGTGGCGCATGATGTCGTCCGAAAACCGCTTCACACTTTTCGGCATCATGCTCATTGGCGGAGCCGGCGCTTCTGCAGCCAGATGGTGACGCGAAAGACGATGTAGAGCAAGGCCACGCAGGCGTGCGAGATCACGATCAGCAGGCGGTGGCCGAAGAGATCGGGGAAACCGGCATACATCACCGTCTCGGTCGCGGCGCAGATGAACCAGATCACCGGCCCCCACGATGCCAGCATCCAGAGGCCGGCGGCGGCGAAGGGAAAGAACACCGCGAGCATGGCCGCCGCCACCTGCCAGTGCACCGGCATCAGGTCGAAGCGCCACATCTCGCCCGGATAAATGCCGATGAGGCGGATCCAATAGAGGATGCCGAACAACAGGCAGTAGCCGGCGATGACGCGCTGGAACCAGGCGAAGATGACCTCGGTGGTCGAGGGCTGAAGCACCACGCGCCTGGAGGTGACCTCGCTCACAGGGCAAGCTCCTTGTCCCCGAGCGGCGCGAAATAGGCGTCGATGTCGGCCGTCCGGACCTCATCCAGGCGTGCGGGCCGCCACTCGGGCTTCGAGCCTTTTTCGATGATGGCGGCGCGGATGCCTTCATAGAAATCATGGCCGGCAAGCATGCGGTTGAGGATGCGGAACTCCATCTTCATGCATTCGTCCATCGACAGTGTCGAGCCGGCGCTGATCTCGCGCCAGGCGACGTTTAGGCTGGTCGGCGAACGGGTCTTGATCGTGGCAAGCGTCCTGGCGGCGAAAGCATCGCCGGCGGCGGCCTCCTCGAGGCTGGCGATGATATCGGCAAGCGAGCTTTGCGAAAAATGGCGTGCGATCGAATCCAGGTCCTGCTGCTCCGTCTCGCGTTTTGCCGGCACGAAGAAATTGCGCAGCTCGGCATCCGGATCGTTGCTGGTCGCCAGCTCGTCGAGCAAGCCCGCCTGGTCTTGCGCCTTGATTGTGTGCGTCGCAAGCCCCGACCAAAGCGCATCGCCGTGGCGGATGCGATTCCCGGTCAGCCCGAGATACATGCCGAAGGAGCCGCCGAGATCGGGCAGCAAATGGCTGGCGCCGACATCCGGGAAAAAGCCGATGCCGACCTCCGGCATGGCGAACTGCGCGTTCTCGGTCAGCACGCGATGCGAGCCATGGAAGGAAATGCCGACGCCGCCGCCCATGACGATGCCGTCGATCAAAGCGATATAAGGTTTCTTGAACCGTGCGATGCGGGCGTTGAGCCGGTACTCGTCGGCGAAGAAATCGACCGGGGGTTCGCCGGCGCGGCCGGCCTCGTAGATGTGCAGGATATCGCCGCCGGCGGAAAACGCCCTGCCCTCGGCCTTGACGACGACGACACCGACGCCCGTGTCCTGCTCCCAGGCGTCGAGCGCCCTGCCGAGCGCCTTGACCATGTTGTGCGTGACGGCGTTGAGCGCCTTGGGTCGGGTCAAAGTGACCACACCCGCTCTGCCCAGCCGCTCGAAGCGGATCTCGTCGCCTCCGCCAAAATCCATCACCAGAGAATCCCTCTCTCCGCCCGCCGGGGGAGAGAAGTGCTAAAGGCGGCATGGAGACGCGTCAATGGCGGCGGGTACTGGGGAGCGCTCCTTGCGCTGGCGGGCGGCAGCGCCAGATGTTAGGTAACCGGCAAAGCACTGTGCCCGCGCCCGACAGGTTTCGAGCAGATCGACATGCCTGGAATTTCCCGCTTCGCGGTTGGATTGGTCGGTCTCCTATATCTGGGACTGCCCGTCCGCGCCGCGACAATCGCCGAGCTCTACCAGGCACAGGCGATCGTCACCGGCACCGGCGAGGCAAATCGCGAGATCGGCTTCAAGGATTGCCTCGACAAGGTGCTGGTCAAGGTCTCGGGCGACCAGCGCCTGACGCAGAAGACGGAGATGCTGGCTCTGCGCGACAAGGCGGCCGACTTCGTGCAGTCCTTCCGCTATCACGACCGGCTCGAAGGCATCCCGATCCATGACGAGCAAGGCACGCATGACCGGCCGCATGATCTCACCTGCCTCTACAAGCCAGCTGTCATCGACAAGCTGCTGGCGCAACTCGGCAGCAGGCCCTGGCTCGGCGAGCGGCCGCCTATCGCCGTCTTCATGACCGCCGAGCAGGGCTCGCGGCATTTCGTGCTGACGGCGGATGAGGACCTGGGCAAGACCATGAGGGAATCCTTCGCCAACGCCACAAGTCCACTGCTGATGCGCATTGTCTTTCCAAAGGCCAGCCAGCTCGGCGGCCTTGACGAAAAGGCGCTCGCGGCCGCCGATATGGCAAAGCTCGACAAGCTCGCGAAGAAAGCAGGAGCGGCCCGGGCGCTCGCCGGCAGCATCGTGTGGAGCGACAAGGAGCTTGGCTGGATCGCCGACTGGCGGCTGGCCGATCGCGGCAGGACCTACCGCTGGCAGGCGCGCGGCGTCAGCTTCGACGAGGCGTTCCGTGTGGCGATCAGGGGCGCGGCGCAGATCCTGTCGGGGCACGGGCAGCCTTAGGGCAGGTCGATATTCAGGTGATGCCGGCCTGCAAATGGCAGCTTCCTGCGCTTCCGGTACTCGCGTACCCGAACGTACGCTCCGTTCCGGTTCTCGGAATCCACCATTTTCGACTCGGCCTGACCTGAATCTCAACCTGCCCTGCCTTGGCGCGAGTCTGGCACAATCGTGTCGCATTGGTCAGCAGCGGAGACGCGTGGTAAAAACCGGCGCAAAAGAGAGTTTCGGCGATGAACAAATTCACTCCCGCAAAGCCCGCCGGCGCGCGCAGCGTCGACGAAATCACCGGCAGCCGGCGGCTGCGGCGCATGCGCAAGGCCGACTGGTCGCGACGGCTGGTGCAGGAGAACCAGCTTTCGGTGAACGACCTGATCTGGCCGATCTTCGTCATCGACGGCAAGAACACGCGCGAGCCGATCGCCGCGATGCCGGACGTCTATCGCCTGTCCATCGACCTCGCGGTGAAGGAAGCCGAGCGCGCGGCCAAGCTGGGCATCCCGGCCATCGCCACCTTCCCCAATGTCGAGCTTGCGCTGCGCGACCAGACCGGATCGCACATCCTCGACCCCGACAATGTCATCAACCGCGCCACGCGCGCCATCAAGGACGCGGTGCCGGAGATCGGCATCATCACCGATGCCGCGCTTGACCCGTTCACCAGCCACGGCCATGACGGCATCCTGCGCGACGGCATCATCGTCAATGACGAGACGGTGGAGCAGGTCGCCGCCGCGGCCGTCATCCAGGCGGCGGCGGGCGCCGACATCATCGCGCCTTCGGACATGATGGACGGCCGCATCGGGGCCATCCGAGACGCGCTCGACGCCAACGGTTTCCAGGACGTGGCGATCATGTCCTATGCGACGAAGTTCGCCTCGGCCTTCTACGGGCCGTACCGCGAGGCGGTCGGCACCGCCGGCCTGCTCAAGGGCGACAAGAAGACCTACTATATCGACCATGCCAATTCCGACGAGGCCGTGCGCGAGGCCGAGCAGGACCTTGCCGAGGGCGCCGACATGCTGATGGTCAAGCCCGGCCTGCCCTATCTCGACATCATCCGCCGGCTGAAGGACGAGCTGCGGATGCCGACCTTCGCCTATCAGGTGTCGGGCGAATATTCGATGATCAAGGCAGCGGCCGCCAATGGCTGGATCGACGGCGAAAAGGCGATGCTGGAATCGCTGCTTGCGCTGAAGCGGGCGGGCTGTGACGGCGTGCTCACCTATTTCGCGCCGGTGGTGGCGCAGATGCTGAGGGGCTAGCCTCGAACGCCCGCTCCGTTTTCGTGCGGGTAAGCCGCATGATTGGCCGTTCCTTCGTTGGAGACGGCACGCGGACGAAACCCATGCGCTGGAAGGTCGAGACATAGCCGGTGCTTGACGCACTGGGCGACAGCTCCGCGTCTATCGGATAGGCCTCCACGGCTGGCGCGCCGCTTTTGAACGCAAGCGCCACCGCACCCTCGATCAATGCGGTGGCGATCCCCCGCCTGCGATAGCCGATGCGAACATAGAGACAAGACAGCGACCATACCGGCACATCGTCGCCAGCCCTCAGCCGCCAGACCCTGCCCAGATGCGGCAAGGCACTGCGCGGCGTTATCTGACACCAGCCGACGGCCTTTTCCCTTTCGAACGCAAGCAAACCTGGCGGCGGTCCTCTTTGCACCACCGTCTTGAACGCCGACCGGTTGCGATCAGCCGGTTGCTTGCGGTAGCCGGCGCCGATGCGCCAGTACATGCACCAGCATCCCGCCGTCGCGCCCTTTTCGCCGAACAGGTCCTCGAGCGCGGGCCACAACTGCGGTGTGAGCACCCGTATGGCAAGCTTCTGATCCTGGGGTCGAGCGGTCATCGCGCAGGCATAACGTTACCCTGACCGGAGAAACGCTGTCACAGATCGCCTCGAGGAACAACCGGGCCGGTAGGATGGCCGATCTGAAAGTCGTCAGCCCGCTGGAATAAACTGCTTGCAATACGCAATCAGTTAAGCTATCCCAAAGACTGATTTCGAATTACAACTGGTTAGGAGGCAGCCATGTCCAAGTTGCGTGTCAACGCTTTCACCTTGTCGCTCGACGGTTACGGCGCCGGTCCCGACCAAAGCCTCGACACACCGCTGGGCGTCGGTGGCGAAAATCTGCACAAATGGATGATCAAGACCCGCTCTTTCCACCAGATGATCGGCAAAGATAGCGGGACCACGGATACCGACAACGATTTTGCGGTCCGCAGCTTCGAGAATATCGGCGCGTGGATCCTCGGCCGCAACATGTTCGCGCCGAGCCGCGGCGAATGGCCGGACGACAAATGGAAAGGCTGGTGGGGCGACAACCCGCCCTATCATGTTCCGACTTTCGTGCTGACGCACTACAAACGCGCACCGATCGAGATGGAAGGCGGCACGACTTTTTACTTCGTTACTGACGGCATTCATTCGGCGCTCGAACAGGCGAAGGCAGCGGCCGGCGGCAAGGATGTGCGGGTCGGCGGCGGCGTTTCGACCGTACGGCAGTATCTCGAGGAGAGGGTGATCGACGAGATGCATCTGGCCATCTCGCCTATCCTGCTCGGTTCAGGGGAGCATCTGTTCGCCGGGCTCGACATGCTGAAGCTGGGGTATCAGTGCACGGAACAGGTTGCCACGGCGGATGCCACGCATGTGATGATCGGGCGGGCGTAGGCCAGGCTTCTCCTTCTCCCCTTGTGGGAGAAGGTGGCCTCGCGAAGCGAGGTCGGATGAGGGGTGCTCCAGCTTGGCGACGAGCTGGAAATCGTCACCGCTCATTTCTTCCAACACCCCTCATCCGTCTCGGCGCTGCGCGCCGATCCACCTTCTCCCACAAGGGGGAGAAGGAAAGACCCTTCAATACTTCTCCGGCACGTAGAGTTCGCGCGGCAGGACCTGGCGCTCATATTCTGGATTGAAGACGCGCTCCGGCAGCGTGATTTCCTCGTGCGGAACCTCCTCATAGGGCATCTGCTGCAACAGATGGTCGATGCAGTTCAGCCGTGCCCGCTTCTTGTCGTTGCCCTCGACGATGAACCAGGGCGCTTCCGGAATGTTGGTGCGGGCGAAGGTCTCTTCCTTGGCCTTGGTGTACTGCTCCCAGCGCACGCGCGACTGCAGGTCCATGGGCGAGAGCTTCCACTGCTTCATCGGATCGTGGATACGCATCAGGAAGCGCATCTGCTGCTCCTCGTCGGTGATCGAGAACCAGTATTTCACCAGGGTGATTCCGGAACGGACCAGCATGCGCTCGAATTCGGGCACGTCGCGGAAGAACTCCTCGACTTGGTCCCCATTGGCAAAGCCCATCACCCGCTCGACGCCGGAGCGGTTGTACCAGGAGCGGTCGAACAGCACGATCTCGCCGCCCGCGGGCAGATGCGGCACGTAGCGCTGGAAATACCATTGCGACTTCTCGCGCTCGGTCGGCGCCGGCAATGCCACGACACGGGCGATGCGCGGATTGAGCCGCTGCGTGATGCGCTTGATGACGCCGCCCTTGCCGGCGGAATCGCGGCCTTCGAAGACCACCACCAGCTTCTTCTTGTGGTAGGCGACCCAGGACTGCAGCTTGATCAGCTCCGACTGCAGCCTGAGCAGCTCGCGAAAATAGGTCATGCGCTCGATGGAGGGCGGATGCGACTTCTTGTAGATCTTGGCGATCTCGAGCGAGAGCGCCGGCTCGGACAGCTCCAGCTCATAGTCCTCGTCGAGCGTATCCTCGAGCTCGGCCTCCAGCCAGTCCTTGGCTCCGGAATTCGGTTTCAGTTCATTCATCGCGCTGCTCCGTCTGCCTGTCAGCCATCACCGCTTCGGAAGCCCCGGCCGGACACTCCGTAAGCCGACTGAGATACAGAGGCGCAATGACGGTTTTATTGCAATCGCCCGGCAGCTGCATCGACATGGAAGATATGTGATCGACCCCGTATCGATAGCGGGGCGACAAGCGGCGGGAATTGTCCTACAAATCCCTCGCCTCTTTCCGGCGCTCGCCACAGCGCTTCTTCAAAACAAATTGCGAGGACCGACATGGAATACCGCACGCTCGGCCGATCCGGCTTGAAAGTCTCGACATTGACGCTTGGCACCATGACCTTCGGGGGCACCGGTCCGTTCGCCGCCGTCGGCAATTCGGATCTTTCGGAAGCCAAACGCATCATCGACACCTGCATCGATGCCGGCATTAACCTCATCGACACCGCAAACGTCTATTCTAACGGATTGTCGGAAGAGATCATCGGCGAGGCGCTTGGCGGCAAGCGCAAGAACGATGTGCTGATCGCCTCGAAGGCGCGCATGCGTATCGGCACCGGCCCCAATGACGAAGGCCTGTCGCGCCATCACCTGATCCGCGAGTGCGAAAGGAGCCTGAAGCGGCTCAGGACCGACGTCATCGATGTCTATTTCGTCCACCAATGGGATGGGCTCACCCCGGTCGAGGAGACGGTCGCGGCGCTCGACACCTTGGTCAATCAGGGCAAGATCCGCTATATCGGCTGCTCCAACTGGTCGGGCTGGCAGGTAATGAAGGCTCTTGCCGTCAGCGACAGCCGCCATCAGGCCCGTTTCATCACTCAGCAGATCCACTACACGCTGGAAGCGCGGGAGGCCGAATACGAATTGCTGCCGATCTCGGTCGACCAGGGCCTCGGCGTGCTCGTCTGGAGCCCGCTTGCCGGCGGACTGCTCTCCGGCAAATACCATCGCGACAGCCCGACCGCGCGCCAGATCGGCGGCTGGACGGAACCGCCGATCCGCGATGAGGATCGCCTGTGGCGCATTGTCGACGTGCTCAACTTCATCGGCAAGGCACGCGGCGTTTCGGGCGCGCAGGTGGCGCTTGCCTGGCTGCTCGGCCGACCGGCCGTCAGCTCGCTGGTGATCGGTGCGCGCAACGAGGCGCAGCTCAAGGACAACCTCGCCGCGGCAAGCCTGTCGCTCACCGAGGACGAACGGCAGCGTCTCGACGTCGTCAGCCGGCCGCCGGTGCTTTATCCCTATTGGCACCAGCAGTTCACGGCCAGGGATCGTTTCGGGCCGGCCGACGAGGTGCTCGACCGCTCTCACGCTTAAAACGCTCAGCCGGCGATAAAGCGCCAGACTTCCGCGTCGGGCTTAATCTGCCCGCTCAGCACGAAATATTTATAAAGGACGAGCAGCGAAATCGCCTGCTCGTCCTGCTCATTGCCGAATCTGCGGCAATAGGCGTTGGCGGCGGCGGTTATCCGCCCAGCCTCGTCGGGATGTTTTTCGAAATAGGCCACCTTGTCGAGCAGGTCGGAGAAATCCGGCTGCAGGGGCACATAGTGGACGTTGGGCTCGACCTGGGCTTCGGCGAACCAGGTTTCGTAGGTCGGTTCCGGCATGAGGCAGAGTGAATTGGAGCTCATGATCCATTTCAGGTTCGTCGCGACATCATTGCCTTCGAGCGAGACGATGTAGCGATACTGTCGCTGCTGCTCGATGTTCAGGAACGGCTTGCGGTATCCGTCCGGCGCATCGGCCCTGTGGGAACCCGCATCGCAAATCGGCAGGCCGGCGGCTTTTTCGACGAAGCGGGTGCGAATCGGATTGTTGAGATGACCGCGCCAGACCACCATCGGACGCTTGGCGGCGAAAGACAGGTTGTCGGGCGGCATGTAGAAGTGACGGAACTTGTTCAGCTTCATCAGCACGCCGTTCGCATTGTCGTCGCCGATGGGCCGGTCCTTGACGATCCTCGGGAACTCCGGAACGCCGACAACGTCGCCGAATTCGAAATCGATCAGCAGGCCGGGATCGAAATAGCGCGCGAATTCCTTGAGGTCGTAATAATACATGCTGGAAGAGGACGGCAGCTTGCCGATGGCTATGGCCTCCGGACTGGGCACGAACGGGTGTTCCAGCTTGTTGTAGTAGTTCAGCCGCTCGCGAACCGTCTTGCCCGAAAGCATGGCCTGTTCAAGCCGGCTGGCGAGGCGGTCGCGAAACAGGGACTGCGGTGCGCGGTCGCGCGCGAAATTGCGCGCGTAATAGAACAGCTTTGCGGCGGTTCGAGACAGTGTGGCCATGCGTCCGAGTTCAGCAAGTCCCCCTCGTCTCCTACAGCATTCTCCCGGCCATGTTGCAAGCCCGCTAATGCAACCGGCATTGTGTCGACGCCTTCCTCAAGCCGCGACCACGGCAAATCCGCGTGCGCGCAAACCGCGCCGGTCGTCATGCAACGAGGTGACCAGCCGATCTCGGCTGCCGGCGATGTGAGCGGAAAGCAGCCGCGCCGCTTCATTGGCATCGGCGCTCCTGACGGCGGCGAGGATGGCATGATGTTCGGCCCAGGCACGGCCGAGCGCCTTCTCATCGCGCACCTCCAGCCAGCGCGCACGCGACAGCCTGGTCATCGCGTCGCGCACGGCCCGGAGCAGAAACTCGTTGCCGGAAAGCCTTGCCAGCTCGATGTGGAAATCCATGCCGACGCGATGCCACTCCTCGCGCGGCGTCTCGGCATCGCAGGAATCGAGCATCGCCGCGATCACGTCGATCCCGCTACGGTCTTCGAGCGCCGCCGTGAGGCGAACCGCCGCGACTTCGACCGCCTCGCGGTAGACGGCGACCTGCCCGAGTTCGGCAAGGTTGATCGGCGCCACCGTCCAGCCGCGGCCGTCGCGGCCGATCAGCCCTTCCGTCTCCAGGCGCAGCAATGCGGCCCGCACCGGCGTGCGCGACGCGCCGAAGCGGCTCTCGATCCAGCGCTCGGTCAGCCGCTCGCCCGGGCCGATCTCCAAACCGAGGATCATCTCGCGAAGCTGTCTTTCGACATTTTGCATCTGCGACATTTGTCGTCCCGTTTTCCAAGCCGCGTTGACGGCGCTCGCATTTTGACGGATACCAGCTTGGTATCCCAAATTGGTATCCGCAACAACCCCAGCATTGGCACGCATGACATGACGCCCAAGGAACCCGAACAGAGCGGCTTCAACATCCATTGGCGACGCAATCTCGCCGTCTGCTTCGCCGGCTCGTTCAGCACGCTTGTCGCCATGACGCTGCTTCTTCCGTTCCTGCCGCTGTACGTCGAGCAGCTCGGCGCCGAGGGCCACGCGGCGATCGTGCAGTGGTCGGGCATCGCCTATGGCGCGACCTTCTTCGCGGCCGCGCTGGTCGCGCCTTTGTGGGGACGGCTGGGCGACCGCTACGGCCGCAAGCTGATGCTGGTACGCGCTTCGTTCGGCATGGCGATCTGCATGTCGTTGACCGGCATGGTTGAGAGCGTCTGGCAGCTGGTGCTGCTTCGATTGCTGATCGGTTTTGCCGGCGGTTATTCATCGGGTTCAACGATCCTGGTGGCGATGCAGACGCCCAAGGAGCGCTCCGGCTGGGCGCTGGGCGTGCTGGCGGCGGGCATCACGGCGGGCTCGCTGGTCGGACCGCTGCTGGGCGGCCTGCTGCCGCCGCTGATCGGCATCCGCGCGACCTTCCTGCTGTCCGGCGCCGTCATTTTCCTGGCCTTCCTGGCGACGACTTTCCTGATCAAGGAGAACCCGCCGGCGCCCAAGCCCGCCTCGACGACGAAGCCGAAAAGCGGCTGGTCGCAGATCCCCGACAAGCGGCCGATCGTCGCCATGCTGGCCACCGGCATGCTGCTCGCCTTCGCCACCATGTCGATCGAGCCGATCATCACCGTCTATGTGCAGCAGCTCGTCGAGGACCAGAGCAAGGTGACCATGGTCGCAGGCGTCGTCATGTCCGCGGCGGCGCTGGGTACCATCCTGTCCTCGTCCTGGTTGGGAAAACTCGCCGACCGCGTCGGCCACTGGAACGTCGTGGTCGGTGCGCTGGCGGTCTCGGCATTGCTGCTCATTCCGCAAGCCTACGTCACCAATGGCTGGCAATTGATCGGCCTGCGCTTCCTGATGGGCCTGGCGCTGGGCGGACTGTTGCCCTGCATCACCAGCGTCATCCGCCACAATATCCCTGATGGGGTCGGCGGCAATGTGCTTGGCCTGGCGATCTCGGCGCAATATGTCGGCCAGGTCGCGGGACCGCTGTCCGGCGGCTTCGTCGGCGGACATTTCGGTATGCGCTCGGTGTTTCTGGGCACAGCGGTGCTGATGGCGCTGGGTGCTGCCTACAACTGGTCTGTCCAGTCGCGCCGGGCGCGGCATATGCTGCTCGAAGCTGGCGAATCCTAAACCGGCGCCTCCACCTCAACCGCAGCATGGAGATCCAGGATGAGCATTGCCGGGCAGGCATCAGATGGCGGGAGCCGCATCCTCGTGCTGGCAGCCGGCCTCGTCGGCGCGGCCGGCGTAGTGCTGTCGGCGACGGCGGCGCATCGCGGCGGCGCCTTCACCGGCACGGCGGCCAATTTCCTGCTGGTGCATGCGCCGGCGTTCCTTGCCATCGGCCTTGCCGGCGGCAATCGCTGCCTCAGAATCGCCAGCCTCGTCCTGCTCGCGGGCCTGCTTCTGTTCTGCGGCGATCTGCTCGCCCGCGACTTTCTCGGCTCGCGGCTGTTCCCGATGTCGGCGCCGATCGGCGGTACACTTTTGATCGCCGGCTGGGTAGCGATCGCCGTCTCGGCGCTGTGGCGTCCTCGGCCCTAGGTATTTCCGACCACTGTTTTTAACCGGCGCGCCGCTTGTGCTTGCGCGCAGGCAGGTGGTTGGCGCGGCGCCGCTCGGGCTGCTCGGTTCCGCGCGTGATGCCCCAATAGTTGCGGTAGATATCCTGAAACAGATGACCAATCGGATGCATGACTGCTTCTCCTCAAATTGAATCGATCCAATGCGTGGACACGAAAAATGGCCACGGTTCAGCCGCGCTTGCGCTCCACGAGGAAGCGCAGTTCGCGGCGCCAGGGACCCACTCTGCCGCGCCGCTTCTGGCTAATGGCCGCCGAGGCGATGCCCCAGTCGTTGCCGTAGATGTCCTCGAACAAGTAACTCACCGGATGCATGGCACCCTCCTGTTGAAACCGCTCCGTCAAAAAGCGAGCGGACTTGGATCGATTCAAATTATAGGCCTCAATCACGCGAAGTCAAGCAGGATTTGAATCGATCCAACAAAAATGTTAGATGACCAGCAGCAATTCAGCGGTCATGTTCTTCCCGTGACCGGATTCGGAGGAACGACATGGCATCACTCCTCGAAGGCCAGGCAAGACCGATCAGGCTGGCCGACATCGCCAAGGCCGCCGGCGTCTCGCATGGCACGGCCTCGAATGTTTTCAGCCGTCCCGAGATCGTGCGCGCCGAAGTGCGCGAGCGGGTCAAGGCCGTGGCGGAGCAGATGGGTTATGCCGGTCCAGACCCGAAAGGCCGCCTGCTACGCGCCGGCAAGGTCAACGCCATCGGCGTCGCCACGACCGAGCCGCTCTCCTACTTCTTCGACGATCCGTTCGCCCGCGTGATGATGGCCGGCATTTCCGAAGCCTGCGACGCCACCGGCGCGGGCATCGCGCTGGTCTCGGCCGCCAACCAGGAAAAGCTCGCCTGGAACATTCAGAGTGCGCTCGTCGACGGCTTTGTGCTGTTCTGCATCGAAGGCGGCTCGCGTCTTGTCGACCTGACGCGCGAGCGCAGGTTGCCCTTCGTCGCGCTTGAGCTCGGCTTCCAGGACGAGACCGTGTCGGCCATCGGCGTCGACAATGTCGCCGGCGCGAGGCTCGCCGCGCGTCATCTCGCCGAGCTTGGCCATCGCCGTTTCGCCGTCCTGTCGCTGGGCTTTGCCGACAATCGCACCGGCTTCGTAACGCCGGAGGTGGTGCGCAGCGCGGTCTACACCGGAACGCGCGATCGCCTTGCGGGCTATTTCGAGGAGCTGTCCCGCTTCGGCATCGATACGGCGAAGATCCCGGTCTATGAGACCGAGAACGAGGAAAAAAGCACCAGGGCCGGCCTCGAGGCTATCTTCGCCAGCGGCGAACCGCCGACCGCCATCCTGGCGATGTCGGACCGCATGGCCCTGATCGCCATCGACTGGTTGAGAGCACGCGGCCTCAACGTTCCCGGCGATGTCTCCATTGTCGGTTTCGACGGTGTGCCGGACGGCGCGCTGTCCACGCCGCCACTGACCACCATCGCCCAGCCGATCACCGAGATCGGCCGCCGCGCCGCGCGCATGATTCTCGACCATGATGGCGCGGTGCGGCGCGAGACGATGGGGGTCGAATTCGTCGTCAGAGGTTCGACCGGGCCGGCACCGAAAGCCTGAGCGGGCACAGGCAATTCGGATAGATCGCACGCATTTCCTTGCCCTGCGGCTAGTAGCCGCCCGCCCGCGCCGGCAGCGGCTGCACGGCGAATGTCGCACGCGCAGGCTCCTCGCGCACCGGCTTGGCGCGGGATGGGCCGAGGCTCGCAAGCCATTCGAGGTAGAGCGCAAGCGCGAGCTGCATGGCGATGCCTGCCGCGATCAGCAGCGTGTCGTAGGCCGGGCCGCCCGGGTTGATCAGCTTCAGCACCTGCGCCGCCATGGCGAGCAGCGTGCCGGCGATGAACACCGGCAGCGAGCGCTTGCCCAGGATCGCGAGCGGATTGTCGGGCCGGACGCGGAAGAGGTTGGAGACCGCCGGCAGCGCGACGATCAGATAGCTGACCGCAAGAATGTGCAAGAGCCGCGTCAGCGACAGGAAGGTCTTGTCGAAGCCGCCGATCACCACCGGCAGGTTGAACCACGTGATCTGACCCCAGAGCGGAGTGTGCACCCAGATCGCCGCGCCGACCACATAGATGCCGGCGGCACCCAGCAGCCACGGATTGACCGGGATGCGCCCGCCGCGCTTCACATGCAGCATGGCGGCAAGGCCGATGTTGAACAGGAACTGCCAGGACAGCGGGTTGAGGAACCAGAGGCCGGGCTCCGGATAGTTCGGCGGCGCGATCTGCCAGATGCCGGCGACGAGCCACAGCAGGCCGGACACGATCAGCGCCGGCACGGGCCGATAGCTGACGAACAGCACGAAAGCAGGCGCCGCCAGAAGCAGCGCCGCATAGACCGGCAAGATGTTGTTGTAGCCGAGCTGGTGGCCGAGCGTGACGATGCCGAGCAGCGCCTGCGGCGTGTTGCGCATCAAGGGTTCTATGTTGATCATCGCCAGCATTTCCGGCCGGTGCGCGAACAGCGCGGCGGCGCTAAACAGCGCGATCACCACCATGGTGATTACGATGTGGGAGATGTAGAGCACCCCGGCGCGCCGCCACATCTTCAAGGTCGCGAGCAATCGGCCGCCCGGCTTGAACTTTGTGCCGTAAGCCAGCGCCACCGAGATGCCGGAAATCAGCACGAAGGCTTCCGCCGCGTCGGAAAAGCCGAAATTCTTATAGGTCCAGTTCTCGAAGACGGTGCCAGGCACATGGTCGACGAAAATGGTGAGCAGCGCGAGCGCGCGCAGCACGTCGATACGCGTGTCACGATCGTTGATACGTGTGTCACGATCATTGATGCGCGTATCGCGCTCTCCGACACGCTTATCGCGGTCGTTGGGAACAGGGGTGGTCATCGACAAAAGGCCTCAAAGCTGGTTGTTCATAGCCAGCAAATGCGACCCCCGGGGCGCACCGCTTCGATTCCTCCACGGGGGAGTGTATCGGCGGAAAAACGGCCCGAATTGCGCCTGGTTCAATCAACTTTCGCGGAGCGCGAAAATATTCCGTTTTGAAGCCGGCAAATCAACGAATCTCTCATGGAATCAAATGGATATGAGCGCTTCCGAATATAGCGATAAAAACAGTATCCTGCGCCGGGACCTCGCCTTTCCTTACCGTCTGCTGAGGCCGGCGAACGCAAGCGGCGAGTGCCTGTTCGTGCTGCACGGGTCAGGTGTCGACGAGACGACGATGCTGCCGCTGGCAAGGCAGATCGCGCCGCGTTCGGTGATCGTCGCGGCGCGCGGCCGCATTCCACAGGAGGACGGATTTCGCTGGTTCGAGCGAATCACGCCGACCAGTTTCGAGCAGGTCTCCATCCATGCCGAGACGGCCGCCTATGCCCAGTTCGTGACGGAGGTCGCGGAGGTGCAGCGGCTCGACCTGCAACGCGCGACCTTCCTTGGCTATTCGAACGGCGCCAATGTCGTCTCCAGCCTGATGCTGCTCCATCCCGGCATTGTCATTCAGGCAGCGCTGTTGAGGGCGATGCCGGTGCTCGACATCTCGCCGATGGCCAACCTCGGCGGCAGCCGCGTGTTGATCATTGCCGGGGCGGCCGACCAGACCTATGGCCCTTTCGCCTCTGCCCTGGTGACACTGTTCAGCGAACGCCAAGCCGAGGTCGACGCGCGCATCGTCGCCTCGGGCCACGAGTTTGGCGATGCGGACGCCGCGATCCTGCGGCAGTGGCTGGCAGCGCCTGTCGCGGTCGCCTGACTGGGCCAGGCGGGGCCCGGTGCGGCCATCAACGATCGAGACCATCCCGGCATGTTATAGGAACATCGTCCAGACACGCGTTGAGGGGCTGCTCGACCGGCCTCGCCCGATCCCCTCACCCATGTCCCATCCGGTTCCAGGCGTCCAGGCCGGCGATCTTGTAGGCCTCGGCCAGCGTCGGGTAGTTGAAGGTGTTGTTGACGAAGAAGTCGACCGTGCCACCGAGATTGATCACGGCTTGGCCGATATGGATGAGCTCGGTGGCGCCCTCGCCGACGATGTGGGCGCCGAGCAGGCGGCGCGTCTCGACCGAGAACAACAGCTTCAGGAAACCGCTGCTCACCCCCATGATGTGGCCGCGCGAGGTCTCGCGGAAGCGCGCCAGGCCGACCTCGTAGGCTGCGCCGCTGTCGCGCACCTGCTCTTCCGACAGGCCGACCGTCGAAATCTCCGGCACGGCGTAGATGCCATAAGGAAAGCTCTCCGGCGGCGGCGGCAGGTGAACCCCGAAGGCGTGGCAAGCCGCCACCCGCCCCTGCTCCATCGACGTCGAAGCCAGGCTCGGGAAGCCGATAACGTCGCCGGACGCGTAGATGTTCGGCACGCTGGTCTGGAAAGTCTGCGGATCGACCTTGATGCGGCCGCGGGCGTCGGCCTCGATGCCGACCGTGTCGAGGCCGAGGCTGGCGACATTGCCGGTGCGGCCGGCGGCGTAGAGCACCATCTCGGAGCGGATGGTGCGGCCGTCGGCCAGCGTCACTTCGGCGTGGTCGGGTTTCGAGGCGATCTCCTTCACCGTGCTGCCGAGGCGGATGGTCATGCCGCGGTCGCGCATCTGGTGGATGAAGTCGTCGACGATCTCGCGATCGATGAAATCGAGGATGGTGTTGCGCGGCTCGACCAGTGTCACCGGCACGTCGAGGGCGGAAAAGATGGTGGCGTATTCGACGCCGATGACGCCGGCGCCGATCACCGTCAGCGTGCGCGGCAGATGATGGAGCTCCAGCATCTCGTCGCTGTCGAAGACGCGCTTCTTATCGAAGGGCACGTCGGCCGGGCGGTGCGGCCTGGTGCCGACGGCGATCAGCGCGTTGGCGAATCCGACTTCGCTATAGTCGCCATTGTCGGCGGTCAGGCTGACCTTGTTGGGCGTAAGGAACTTCACCGCGGCGCGCACGCTCTTCACCGTGTTGCGCATGAACTGGTGCTGTAGCACCTCGACCTCATGGTCGAGCGTCTTGTGCAGCCGGTCGACCAGATCCGAGATCGAAATGTCCTGCTTGACCCGGTAGCCGCGTCCGTAGAAGCCACGTTCGCGCCAGCCCGAGAGGTTGAGCACCGTCTCGCGCAGCGTCTTCGACGGGATGGTTCCGGTATGCACCGAGACGCCGCCAAGGCGCCGGCCCCTGTCGACCACCAGCACCGACTTGCCAAGCTTGGCCGATTGCACCGCGGCGCGGCGCCCCGAAGGGCCGCTGCCGATGACCAGCATGTCGTAGTCCATGTCCCGTCCCCTTTGTGCGCCGCAGCAAGCTAGACCGGGAAGAATGTCATGTTCAACAGGCAACACCATTCCCTCGGCAGGCGAATCCGCCGATGCAACCAAAAGCACGAGAAACCTTAACCGGACGGCAAGGCTTGCGTGCAATGGTCCATGTCGAGGGGACCACCGGGGTAACAGAGTTGGCGATTTCCAAAAGCGATGCGCTGCCTGGCGCAGAGACCGGTTTCTGGTCCGGCCTTCAGAGCAGCGTGGTTCTCACCGACCTGCGCGAGGGCCTGTTCCGTTTCATCGCGCTGGTGGTCGCCGCGGTCTTCGTCTATCGCGGTGCTCGTCACCTCGTCATCGATCCGGGCCGGCTGAACATCCTGCTGCTCATGATCTCCGACGTTCTGACCTTTACCTGGCTGCTGCTGGCGCGCCGACCGATTGTCCGCGACTGGAGCCCTTTCACGGTATTCATCTCGGTGACGGCCGCTTTCGGTTCGGGTTTCGTATCGCTCCAGGATGGAATTGCCGTCATCCCGCTCTATATCGCGGCGCCGCTGCAATTCCTGGCGCTGTGGCTGGTGATCTGGGGTAAGATGTCGCTTGGCCGCTCCTTCGCCATCCTGCCGGCCAACCGCGGCGTCGTCACCGGCGGCGCCTACCGCTTCGTGCGGCACCCAATCTATGCCGGCTATCTGGCAGGGCACATCCTGTTCCTGCTTTCGAGCTTCTCGCTCTACAATTTCGCCGTCTACGCGATCATTACCCTGTTCCAGGTCCATCGCATCCTGCGCGAGGAGCGCATCCTGGCGCTGACAGAGGAGTATCGCGACTATCTCGGGCGGGTTCGCTTCAGGCTCTGTCCCGGCATCTTCTGACGTCGCGCCCGGCGGTGGCGGGCACGTTCCTTGAATTCCAGGCCGCCCTCACCATTTGAAAAGGCGGCAGGCATTCCCATGGGGGTGCTGCGATCGAGGAACGGATATGAACGCACGCGTATTGGACGGCGAGATCATCACGACGAAGTTCGAGGACACCCGCGCCTATCGCGGGGTGCGGACAAGGCGCATTTTCGCCTTCCTGCTCGACTATTTCTTCGTCGCGCTGCTGACCATTCCCTTCGCCATCCTGGTCGCCATTCTCGGGCTGTTGACCTTCGGCCTCGGCTGGGCGCTGTTTTCCGTGCTGGTGCCGATGGTCGCCATCCTCTACATCTGGAACACGCTGGGCAGCCGCGACCAGGCGACGACCGGCATGAAGATCATGGGGATCCGCCTGGAGAAGCTCGACGGCAGCCGCATCGACGGCATGACGGCTGTGGTTCATTCGGTGCTGTTCTGGGCCGGCAACGTCATCCTGACGCCGCTGGTGCTCCTGGTCACGCTGTTCTCCGACCGTAAGCGCACGCTGCACGACCTGCTGCTCGGCACCGTCGTAACCCGCACCGATATCTGACGGATTCACGGCCGCACGCATCAAGCCGCCGCGTCGCCCGTGCTTAAATATGAACAGGCCAAGGCCATCGCGGCAGCATAATCCTGTTGAATTTTTCGGCGACCGGGCCAAAGGTAGGACGATTCGCAGGAGCGTTTCCAAGATTAGATGACGCAGCATCCGACCCAGTCGCCGCAGTTCTTCCTGACCGCGCCGTCGCCGTGCCCCTACCTGGAGGGACAGTTCGAGCGCAAGGTGTTCACGCACCTTGTCGGCGACAAGGCGCCGGAGATGAATGACCTCTTGACGCAAGGCGGCTTCCGGCGCTCGCAGAACATCGCCTACCGTCCGGCCTGCGAGTCGTGCCGCGCCTGTGTGTCGGTCCGCATCCTGGCACAGGAATTCAGTCCCAGCCGCAACATGCGCCGCGTCATCCAGCACAATGCCGACCTCGTCGGCGCCATGCATGACGCGCAGCCTTCGACCGAGCAATACTCGCTCTTCCGCGCCTATCTCGACGCCCGGCATCGCCGCGGCGGTATGTCGGACATGACCGTGCTCGACTATGCGATGATGGTGGAAGACACCCATGTCGACACCAAGATCATCGAATACCGGCGTCGCGGCCCCGACACGTTCATCACCGGCAAGGGCCATGGCGAGCTGATAGCCGTCGCGCTCACCGACAAGATGGCCGATGGCCTGTCGATGGTCTATTCCTATTTCAATCCCGACTTCGAGGATCGCTCGCTCGGCACCTTCATGATCCTCGATCACATCGCCCGCGCCAAGGCGATGGGACTGCCCCACGTCTATCTCGGCTACTGGGTCAACGGCTCGCGCAAGATGAATTATAAGATGCGCTTCATGCCGCAGGAGCATCTCGGCCCGAAAGGCTGGGAACGCTACGACCACGAAGCGGTCAGTCGCTGAACCTCCCCACGCTTCATCCTTAACTGTTTCAAGGAGGAGGACACCGGTCTTTCGGCCCTCAGGCTGGAACGAGCGCGGCGTGGCCGCTGTGCGCCTGCTCAAGATAGTTTGCGAGAATGCCCAAGTGTCCACCCACACCGACCACCAAAAAGGTCTCCTGATCACCGCCATAGGCGGCCTCACACTGACCGTCGACATACCGCTGATCCGGCTCGCCGACGGCACACCCTGGACGATCATGATGTTGCGCACCGCCACCACCTTGCTGGCCGGGCTGGTGGTGTGGGCCGTCTGGCGGTCGTTCGACCGGAACGCGCCCCGGCTCATCCCGGGCTGGTCGGGACTTGCCGTGGCCTTTTGCTACGGCATGACCGGAATATGCTTCGTCACGGCGGTCTATCACACCTCGACGGCCGACCTTGTCTTCATCCTGGCCTTCAACACCGTGTTCGCGGCGCTGCTGTCATGGCTCTTCCTCAAGGAAAGACCGCAGCCTGCAACCGTCATCGCCATGCTGGCGATGATTTTCGGCGTGCTGATCATCGTCGGCGGCTCCGTCGGCACCGGGCATCTGTTCGGCGATTTCATGGCGCTGTGCTCGACCTTCTTCGTCGCCCTCGCCATCACCATTTCGCGCGCCAGCGGCAAGGATATGGGCTTCACCGCGCTGGTCGGCGTCATCCTGCCGCTGGCGCTCGCCGTCTTCATGGTTTCAGGCGAAGGCGTTCACGTGAACGCGCCGTGGTGGATCATCTTCAACGGCGCCGTGATCATGCCGATCTCGTTCTTCTGCCTTGCCAACGGACCGAAATACATTTCAGGCCCGGAAGTGGCGATGTTCTATCTGCTGGAGACGGTGCTGGCGCCAGTCTGGGTCTGGCTGATCTTCGCCGAGGAGCCCACACGCAACAGCCTGATCGGCGGCTCGATCCTGATCGTGACGCTGGTCGCGCATTCGCTGTGGCAATTGCATGAGGGCCGCAAGCGCCGTGCCGCGCTTGCCGTGGTTCACCCGGCCTGAACTTTCCTCGGCTCGGCCGCAGCTTCGATCTGCGGCGGCGCGCCGGCCTCGTCGGCGACAGGCGGAAGCTCGTCCATGATCTCGACCTCGCGCAGCCATTCGCGCCAGATGGCGACGAGCAGCGCCATCAACACCGGGCCGATGAACAAGCCGAGGAAACCCATCGTCTTGACGCCGCCGATCAAGCCGAAAAAGGTCGGCAGGAAGGGGAGCTTGATCGGGCCGCCGACTAGCTTGGGCCGCAGCGTCTTGTCGACGATGAAGAGCTCGACCGCGCCCCAGATGAACAGGGCCGCGCCGGCGAAAAGCTTGCCGCTGGCGGCGAGATAGATCGACACCAGGGTGAAGGAGAGCGGCGCACCGCCGGGGATCAGCGCCATGATGCCGGTAAGCGCGCCGAGCGTCACCGGGGATGGCACGCCGGCCAGCCAATAGGCGATGCCGAGCACAAGGCCCTCGCCGATGGCGATGATGGTCATGCCCGTCACGGTCGAGGAAATGGTTGCCGGCACGACGCGCGAGATACGTTCCCAGCGCGTCGGCAGGATGCGTTCGCCGAGGCGATCGACCTGGGCCGCGAAAGACTCGCCGTCGCGATAGGCGAAGAACAGCGCGATCATCATGAACAGAAGCGTCAGAATCAGGCTGAAGGCGCTGCCACCGGCGGCCAAGGCGCCGCGATAGATGCTGCCGATGTTGGAGCCGCTGATCAGCTGGATCAACTCGCCGATGCCGCCGGGATGGCCGAGATAGGCCGTCCACTGCTCGTTCAGCCACTGGCCGACGACCGGTATGGCGGCGATCCAACCCGGTGTCGCCGCGCCGTGGCGATTGGTCTCGATCGCCCAGGTGACCCACTCGCGCAGCTCGTTGATGGCATAGGTGCCGGCAAGCGCGATCGGCACCACCAGGAAGGTGAGGATGAAAAGGATCGCCAAGGTCGCGCCGACCGTTCGGTTGCCGCCGACGCCAACGAGCAGCCGGCGGTACAGCGGCCAACTGGCAAAGGCGATGACGAGCGCCGCCAGCACCGGGAACAGAAAGCCGTGGAAGAAATAGACGCCGGCAGCGACGATCAGCACCAGGAGCCAGCGCGCCGCCGACAGCGGCGGGATGACGGCCGCCCTCAGCGGCGTCGACAGGCCGAACAGGCGCTGCCCCGGCTTCTGGATCTCGGCGCGCTTCAACCCGGCGTTGCTCCCTGCCTGATGGTTCGATGGATGATTATGCACCATCATAGTGCAGCAATCGTGACGATAGTCCAAATAGTGCCTTTCCTTCTCCCCTTGTAGGAGAAGGTGGATCGGCGCGCAGCGCCGAGACGGATGAGGGGTGTTCCAGCAGGGTGAGGCGTTGGCGACCCCATATCGCGGCATCCAACGCAGCTCAAGTCCGTGTCAGGCTGGAACACCCCTCATCAGTCGCCTTCGGCGACACCTTCTCCCGCGGGGAGAAGAAAAGGCGCTGCTTCACCCAAATTTCCCCGTCCTGGGAAAACCCTTCGGCACCATGCGGCCGGCGGCGGCGCGGGCTCCGATCCATTCGGTCAGCTCCTCGCGCGACTTGGTGAAAGTGCGATCGGCCGAATCCTGCCAGGAGAGCCCCGTCGCCAGGGTGAAGGTCTTCAGGTCCAGCACGCCGCCGTCCTTGTATTTCTGCAGGCGCACACCCTTGCCGCGCGCCATTTCCGGAATTTCGGCCAGCGGGAAGACCAGCATCTTGCGGTTCTCGCCGACAATAGCGAGATGGTCGCCCGAAACCGGGATGCAGCGCTTGGCCTCGTCCGGCGCCTTGACGTTCATCACCTGCTTGCCCTTGCGGGTGTTGGCGACGACCTCTTCCTCCGAAACGACGAAACCGTTGGCGTCGTATGAGACGAGCAGCAGCTTGCGTTTGGGATCATGGACAAAGGCAGTGACGATGTCCTGGTCGTTCTCCATGTCGACGATGATGCGGATCGGCTCGCCATGGCCGCGCCCGCCCGGCAGCCGATCGGCGCCGATGGTGTAGAACTTGCCGCCGGTGGTGAAGACCAGGATCTTGTCCGTGGTCTGGGCATGGAAGGCGAGCTTCAGGCTGTCGCCTTCCTTGAAGGTGAGCTGCGAATGGTCGGTCAGGTGGCCCTTCATGGCACGCAGCCAGCCCTTTTCCGACACAACGACGGTGACCGGCTCGCGCTCGATCATCGCATGCGCGATGTCGGTCAAGTCGTGCTCGGGCGCATCGGCAAACTGGGTGCGACGCTTGCCGAGCTCGGTCTGCGGACCGAACGTGTCGCGGACCTTGCCGACTTCCCACTTGATCGTCGACCATTGCTTGGCGTCGGAAGCCAGCAGGGCCTCGATCTGCTTCTTCTCGGCGGTGAGGCCGTCGAATTCCTTGCGGATCTCGATCTCTTCGAGCTTGCGCAAGGCGCGCAGGCGCATGTTGAGGATGGCTTCGGCCTGGTTGTCGGTGAGCGACCAGCGGGCCATCATCACCTGCTTGGGCTCATCCTCCTCGCGGATGATCCTGATGACCTCGTCGATGTTGAGATAGGCGATCAGGTAGCCGGCGAGGATTTCCAGCCGCTTCTCGATCTCGCCGAGCCGGTATTTCGAGCGGCGGATCAAAACCTCGCGGCGGTGGTCGAGCCACTCCTTCAGCACGCCCTTCAACGACAGGACGTTCGGCACCTTGCCGCGCGACAGCACGTTCATGTTGAGCGGGAAGCGGCTTTCGAGCTCGGTAAGCTTGAACAGCGATTCCATCAGGATGCCGGGATCGACGGTGCGGCTCTTCGGCACCAGGACGATGCGGATGTCCTCCGCACTCTCGTCGCGGATGTCTTCGAGCAGCGGCAGCTTGCGTGCCATCAACAGCTCGGCGATCTTCTCGATCAGCCTGGCCTTCTGCACGCCGTAGGGGATCTCGGTGACGACGATGCTCCAGGTGCCCCTGCCCTGGTCCTCCTGGCCCCATTTGGAGCGCACGCGGAAACCGCCGCGGCCCGTCTCATAGGCTTCGAGGATCGAGGCGCGGCTGTCGACGATGATGCCGCCCGTCGGGAAATCCGGCCCCTGGACGAAATCCATCAGCTTCGCCACCGGCGCTTCGGGATGCTCGATCAGATGGAGCGCTGCGTCGCAAAGCTCGGCGGCGTTGTGCGGCGGGATCGAGGTCGCCATGCCGACGGCAATGCCCGACGAGCCGTTGGCGAGCAGGTTCGGGAAAGCGCCCGGCAGGACGGACGGCTCCTCGTCCTCTTCATTGTAGGTCGGCCGAAAATCGACGGCGTCCTCGGTGATGCCGGCAAGCAGCTCGCTCGCCACTTCGGTCATGCGCGCTTCGGTGTAGCGCATCGCCGCGGCGTTATCGCCGTCGATGTTGCCGAAATTGCCCTGCCCGTCGACCAGCGGGTAGCGCATCGAGAAATCCTGCGCCAGCCGTACCAGCGCATCGTAGATCGATTGGTCGCCATGCGGATGGAACTTGCCCATCACGTCGCCGACGATGCGGGCGCATTTGGCGAAGCCCTGATCGGGGTTGAGCCTGAGCAGCCGCATGGCATGCATGATGCGGCGATGGACGGGCTTCAGTCCGTCGCGCACATCTGGCAGCGCCCGGTGCATGATGGTCGACAGCGCGTAAGCGAGATAGCGCCGCTCGAGCGCTTCCTTCAGATCGACCGGTTCGATTTTATCGCCGCCGCCATTGTCATCAGGCGGCAAAAGCCTTTTTCCCATGGATTTGGACTAGCCGAGCGGGTGATTCGCGGCAAGCGCCGCGTGAACGTCGGCGCATTCGCCGCGGCTACAGACACGCAGCCGGCGGTGTGAAGGATTTCACGGAAGCGGCGCCACGGCGGCTGCAATTTGCCGCCGATCTGCAACAGGCTTGGTCGGCAACATGACGCCGACCAACATCAATCCGTTACATGCGGCCGCTATCTGGCAATGCAACGCGCTGGCGGAGGAAAGCCGCGGTCTTCATGACAAATTCACCGCATCGGGCAATAGCTGCCGACCGGCGTTTGCTTTTCATCGCCGTTTTCGACAAATGGGCCCGGAAATGCCTTTTTCCCGTCCCGTTCGTCACGGAATGGTGATGGAGCAGATGTCAAAAATAATTTCACAATAGCCAATCAGGACAGGGAACTCGCCATGACAATCCAACGCTCAACACTCAAGAAACTGGCCTTTTCGACCTTTCTGCTGACGCTGCCGCTCAATTCGGCCTTCGCCGCCGATCCGGCGGTGGCCGAGCGCATCAAGGCGGCCCTTGCCGCCCAGGGCGTCGAGATTTCCTGGACAGGCGTCTCCGGCGACGATTCGAACGCCGTCCTGCAAGGTGTTTCCATCAAGCCGGCGGCCGAGAAGGAAGCGCTGCCGATCGGCGACGTGAAGCTGGAGGGGGTCAGCGAGGCCAATGGCGGCTATGAGATCGCAACCCTCTCGACCTCGCCTTTCGAGCACAGCAAGGACGGCGTGACGCTCAATCTCAGCCCGGTGGTCGTCCACGACATGAAGGTCCCGGCCGAAGGCGGCACCGATCCGCTCGGCTCGCTGATGATGTACAAGTCGGCGGAGCTCGCCAACATGACGGTCAAGGTCGGCGACAAGACGGCGTTCGCGATGGACGGGCTTGCCGTCCAGATCACCCCGCCGGCCGACGGCAAGGCGATGGACTTTACCGCCAACACCGAAAAATTCACCGCCGACCTGTCGCTGGTCGACGATCCGAAGTCAAAGGAAGCGATCGACGCGCTCGGCTACCAGAACATCTCGGGCAACATCGCGATGGCCGGCACCTGGCAGCCGAGCGACGGCAAGATGGAGCTGTCGAAATATGACATCTCGGTCGAGAATGCCGGCACGCTCGGCATGACCTTCAATCTCGGCGGCTACACGCTCGACTTCATCAAGTCGATGCAGGAGATGCAGAAGAAGCTCGCCGCCCAGCCGGAAGGCGCCGACAATTCCGCGCAAGGCATGGCCATGCTCGGCCTGATGCAGCAGCTTTCGTTCAACGGCGCATCGGTGCGCTTCGAGGACGATTCGCTCACCGGCAAGGTGCTCGACTATGTCGGCAAGCAACAAGGCATGTCGGCCAAGGACGTCGCCAACCAGGCCAAGGCGATCGTGCCGTTCGGCATGGCGCAGCTCAACAATCCCGAGCTGACGGCGGAAGTCTCGGCGGCGGTCAATACGTTCCTCGACAATCCAAAGAGCCTGGAAATCTCGGCCGAGCCGCCGTCGTCGGTGCCGTTCGCGCTGATCATGGCCGGCGCCATGTCGAACCCGCTCGACCTGCCGAAGACGCTTGGCGTCAAGGTCAAGGCGAACCAGGACTGATCGAACACGTCAGCTCCAAACGAAAGCCCGGCAGCGATGCCGGGCTTTTTTGTCGAACCGATTTCTCGAAAAGAAGGAGAGGCTTGGCTCGGAGTCCTAGCCTTCCTTCTTCGTAACCGCGACGCGCAGTGACAGCTCGCGCAGCTGTTGCGGGGTCGCTTCCGACGGCGCGTTCATCAAAAGGTCGTAGGCCTGCTGATTCATCGGGAACATGGTGATCTCGCGCAGGTTCTTGGCCCCCACGAGCAGCATGACGATGCGGTCAACGCCGGCCGCCATGCCGCCATGCGGCGGCGCGCCATACTGGAAGGCGCGATAAAGGCCGCCGAAGCGCTCCTCCACGGTTGCGCGGTCGAGACCGACCATCTCGAAAGCCTTGACCATGGTTTCCGGCAGATGGTTGCGGATGCCGCCCGACGCTATTTCGAAGCCGTTGCAGACCATGTCGTACTGGAACGCCTTGATGCTGAGGGGCTCCTGGCCGTTCAGCGCATCGATGCCGCCCTGCGGCATCGAGAACGGGTTGTGGGCGAAGTCGATCTTCTTCTCGTCCTCGTTCCATTCGAAGAACGGGAAATCGACGATCCAGCAGAGCTCGAAACGCTCGCGATCGACGAGGTTCAGCTCCTCGCCGGCGCGGGTGCGCGCGGCGCCTGCGAAGGTGACGAACTTCTTCGGGTCGCCGGCGACGAAGAAGGCGGCGTCGCCATCGGCAAGGCCGAGCTGCTGGCGGATCGCCTCGGTGCGCTCCTCGCCGATGTTCTTGGCGATCGGACCCGCGCCTTCGAGTTTTTCGCCTTCCTTGCGCCAGAAGATGTAGCCGAGGCCAGGCTGCCCCTCGCCCTGCGCCCAGGAATTCATGCGGTCGCAAAAGGCGCGGCTGCCGCCGGTCTTTGCCGGAATGGCCCACACCTCGGCTTTCGGATCGTTGGCAAGGATGTTGGCGAAGACCTTGAAGCCGGAGTCGCGGAAATGATCCGAGACCGCCTGCATCTCGATCGGGTTGCGCAGGTCAGGCTTATCGGTGCCGTAGGTGCGCATCGCCTCGTCATAGGGAATGCGGCGGAATTCCTGGGTCACCGGCTTGCCGGCGGCAAAGGTCTCGAAGACGCCGCGCAGCACCGGTTCCATGGTGGAGAGCACGTCGTCCTGCTCGACGAAGCTCATCTCGAGGTCGAGCTGATAGAATTCGCCAGGCAGGCGGTCGGCGCGCGGGTCCTCGTCGCGGAAGCAGGGCGCGATTTGGAAATAGCGGTCGAAGCCGGAGACCATGATCAGCTGCTTGTACTGCTGCGGCGCCTGCGGCAACGCGTAGAAGGTGCCGGGGTGGATGCGCGACGGCACCAGGAAATCGCGCGCCCCTTCGGGCGACGACGCGGTGAGGATCGGCGTCGAAAACTCGGTGAAGCCGACCTCCCCCATGCGCTTGCGCATCTCGGCGATGATTTTTGTCCGCGCGACGATGTTCTTGTGCAGTGTCTCGCGGCGCAGATCGAGGAAGCGGTATTTCAGGCGGATGTCTTCCGGGTAGTCCGGCTCGCCGAACACCGGCAGCGGCAGCTCCTTGGCGGCCGACAGGACTTCGATCTCGCGCGCGAAAATCTCGATTTCGCCGGTCGGCAGGTTCGGATTGACGGTTTCCGGCAGCCGCGCCTTGACCTCGCCGTCGACGCGGATCACCCATTCGCCGCGCAAGGTCTCGGCGGCCTTGAAGGCCGGCGAATCCGGATCGGCGACGATCTGGGTCAGGCCGTAATGGTCGCGAAGATCGATGAAGAGCAGTCCGCCATGGTCGCGCACGCGATGCACCCAGCCCGACAGGCGGACGGAATTGCCGACGTCGTTCTTTCTCAACTGGGCACAGGTGTGGCTGCGGTAACGATGCATAGTCATGGGGTAAAGTCCGGAAATTGCGGGCGTCGGCCCGGCTCGAAAATTGGCGCGAAAAGCGCATGAGCGGCCGGCTTTGTCAAGGCAAGCGGTCACACAGGCGCGCCGCTGCGACTGTTCAGGCAAAGTGGACTTGCACACCCCGGCTTTGGAAATCGGCGAGCGTGGCAGCAGGCGCGGTCCTTTCCACCACGAGATGGCGGATCGCAGCCGCTTCCGCCACGCGATAGGGTGCGGCGGTGGCGAGCTTGTCGTTGGTGACTGCAATGACGATGCCAGCGCTGTTTTTCGCCATGGCGCGTTTCACTTCGGCTTCGGCCGAATCGAAGGCGGTGACGCCGCGCGCGACATCCAGCCCGCAGGATCCGAGAAAGAACAGATCGGCGCCGAGTTGAGCCACGGCGGCCAGCGTATCTGTCCCGACGCAGGTGCCGAGATCGGGCACATAACGGCCGCCGAGCACGATCAGCTCGACCAAGGGAAGGTCCGTCAGAGCCGAGGCGACGCCCAGCGAATTGGTGGCGACGGTCAGCTCCATATCGCGCGGGATCGCCCGGGCGATCGCCTCGTTGGTCGTGCCGCCGTCGATGAACAGCGACTGCCCCGTGCCGAGCAGCGCAACAGCCGCCTTGGCGAGCCGAGTTTTTTCCTCGACCGCATGACGGCTGCGCTGGCTGAGCGGCGCGGCTGCAAAGGGCCCCGATGGGACAGCGCCGCCATAAACGCGACGCAGCTGCCCGGCCTTCGCCAGTTCCCTCAGGTCGCGGCGCACAGTGTCCTCTGACACGCCGAAACGGCTGGCAAGCTCGCCGGCCAGCACCTTTCCGTCGGCCGCAAGCCGGTCGCGAATGAGTTGGTGGCGTTCTTCGGTGAGCATGCGCGATCCTATGTATTTGTGCACGTTATTGCATGTTTTGCCTGTTCATGCAAGAAACAGGGTCGCCGGCAGCCTGAGAGCCGCCGCCAAAATCTCCTTATCGGATTTCCTGATGACCCTTAGCCTGAAACTCGCCCCCCAGCACCGCGTCTATGCCGGCTTCGCGATCTATTCCTTTGCCATGGGCAATATCTTTCCACGGCTGCCCGATATCAAGCGGGCCATGCAGATCGAGGACGGCACGCTCGGTCTCGCCCTGATCGGGACGCCGATCGGCACTCTGATCGCGCTGACGCTGGCGACGCCGATTCTGGAACGCGTCGGCTTTCGCCGCGCGCTGCTGTGGCTGGTGCCGCTGCTTGGCTTCGCCTACGCCGTCGCGGTGCATGCGTCGGGCCCCGCGGCCCTGTTCCTGATGCTGCTCCCGGTCGGATTGATGATCGGCAGCATCGAGATCATTTTGAATGTCGAGGCCGACAGGACCGAGTTCCTGCTCAAGCGCCGGATCATGAACCGGGCGCATTCATTCTGGAGCATCGGCTTCTTCGGCGCCGGCCTGTTCGGCGGCGCGCTGGCGCATCTCGGCCTGTCGCCGCAACTGCACCTGGCGCTGGTGGTGCCGACGGTGGCGGTTGCGATGGCGCTGTTCCTGGGCGGCTTCGAACCCGCGCCTGCCCGTTTCGCCGCGACCGGCGACAAGCCGCCGATATTCGCCCGTCCGACGCTGCCGATCCTCATCCTCGTCGCGGTCACACTATCGGCAATGCTGATGGAAGGGGCCAGCATGGACTGGTCCGCCATCTATATGCGCACAGTGTTCGACTCGGGCCCCTTCGTTGCCGGCTTAACCGTGGCGCTGTTCGCCTTCTCGCAAGCGACGACACGCTTCTTCGCCGACAGCTTTGTCGACCGCCATTCGCCGAGCGGCGTAGCGCGCGTGCTGCTGGCGACAATGGCGGTCGGCGTGTTCATCGTCTTCTTCTCGCCCCTGCCCTTCATCTCGATGCTGGGCTTTGCGCTTCTGGGCATCGGCAGCAGCGCCATCTTTCCGCTGGCGATCTCGGCTGCGGCGCAGCGTACCGACCGCCCGGCGGCGATCAATGTCGCGGCCCTGTCGCAGATCTCCTTCGTCGCCTTTCTGCTTGGCCCGCCGCTGCTCGGCTTCGTGTCGGACCACTGGGGCATCCGCTCGGCCTATGGCATCGGTATCCCCTTCATCCTGCTCAGCCTGGCCACAGCCGGCGTGCTTGGCCGACGGCCATCGGCCGAAGCCGCGGATACCGCAAGGCAAAGCGTGGAGGCGCAGGCCGGCGAGGCCTGAACCGCGCCGCCGGGCCATCGCATATCGCCATCGCGCGAAACTAGCGGTGCGTGACGACGTCGCGGCGCTTGACGAATGCCCGCGCGGCTGAAATTGAAAGAGGCCTAATATTGTGCCAAAAGCGATTTGATGCAGGTCATCACCACACAAGAAGAACTCGAGAGCGTTGTCGCAGCGTTCGAAAAGTCGGAATTCGTTACCGTCGATACCGAATTCATTCGCGAGACAACCTTCTGGCCGATCCTTTGCCTTATCCAGATCGCCGCGCCTGGGATTGAGGCGCTTATCGATCCGTTATCGCCCGGCATCGACCTGAAACCGTTTTTCCGGCTCATGGCCAACGAAGCGGTGCTGAAGGTTTTTCACGCGGCGCGCCAGGACATCGAAATCATCGTCCATCTCGGCGATCTGGTGCCGCATCCGGTGTTCGACACCCAGGTGGCGGCGATGGTCTGCGGCTTCGGCGACAGCGTTTCCTACGACCAGCTCGTGCAGAAGGTCACCGGAGCCCGGCTGGACAAGTCCTCGCGCTTCACCGACTGGCGGCACCGGCCGCTCTCCGACAAGCAGCTCGAATACGCGCTTGCCGACGTCACCCACCTGATCGAGGTCTACCAGCATCTCAGCGCCGAGCTGAAGCGCGAGAATCGCGGCCACTGGCTGAACGAGGAGATGGATGTCCTCACCTCGCGCGAGACCTACGATCCGCATCCCGAAGATGCCTGGAAAAGGCTGAAGATGCGGCTGCGCAAACCGCAGGAGCTGGCGATCGTGCAGGCGGTGGCGGCCTGGCGCGAGCGCGAGGCACGCGAGCGCGACGTGCCGCGCGGCCGCGTGCTCAAGGACGACGCGATCTATGAGATCGCCCAGCAGGCGCCGCGCGATGCGGCCGCGCTCGGCAAGCTGCGCACCACGCCGAAAGGCTGGGAACGCTCCGCCACGGCAACCGCGCTGCTCGGCGCGGTCAACGCGGCGCTGGCGCTGCCCAAGGACGCGATGCCGAAACTGCCGAAAAGCGTGCAGCCGCCGGAGGGGTCGAGTGCGGCGGCGGAACTGCTCAAGGTGCTGCTCAGGATCGTCGCAGAGAAGGAAGGCGTGGCCACCAAGGTGCTTGCCTCCAGCGACGATATCGACCGCATCGCCGCCGAGGGCGACGAAGCCGACGTGGCGGCATTGCAGGGCTGGCGGCGCGCCGTTTTCGGCGAGCAGGCGCTGAGGCTGGTACGCGGCGAGATCGGCATCAAATTCGACAAGCGCCGGATCGCGTTGTTCGAGCTGTAGCGGCTTTCCCTTCTCCCCTTGTGGGAGAAGGTGGATCGGCGCGCAGCGCCGAGACGGATGAGGGGTGTTCCGGCGGAGTGAAACGCTGGCGATCTCCTATCGCGGCATCCAACGCTGGCTTAAGTCCCTGTCAAACTGGAACACCTTTCATCCGGCCGCTGCGCGGCCACCTTCTCCCACAGGGGGAGAAGGGAAAGGCAAGCCTCACACCACCTCGAGCAGGTGGAGCGCGAACCAGATCCAGGCGATGAGAAGTATGCCGGCGCCAAGGAAGAAGGCGCGGCTGCGGTGCAGCACATGGTTTCTGTCGAGATGCACCCAGGCGTGGACATAGCGCGTGACTATGAACAGCCACATCAACGCCAGCGTCAGATAGTTCACGCCGTTGGTGACGAACAGCGCCAGGCACAGCACGTGAAAGAGAACCGGCAGCTCGAACTGGTTGATCAGGTTGTTGGCGACGGTGACGCTCGAGGCCGGCTCGGTTGAGCGGACCTTGTACTGGCCGATCCTGGCTTCGCCGGACTTCACGGCGAGATAGCGCCGCTTGAACATCACCAGATAGACGACATAGACCAGAAGCACATGCGCCAGCATCGGCCAGAAGATGGCTGTCTGGCGCATCTGCTTGTCCTCAGCGTCGCCGCCCGGCCAGCGCGAAGACCGCGATGACGAAGACCGGGATCGCCAGCAGCGCGAATTTGCTGACGGTCAGCAAAGAGGCGAAGGCCAGCGAATCGGGATTGGCCAGCTGGAAATCGGAGAGCAGCCGCGCCATGGCAAAATTCTGGGTGTAGTCGGCGACCGCATAGGGAGCCACCAGCACCAGCGAGAACAAGGCCTGCAGCTGCGCCGGCATGGCGCGGAAGGTGCTGAGTCGCCGCCCGAAGGCGAGGATAAGGCTCACCAGCGTCAGCGACAGCAGCGCCGGGAACAAAAGGTCGAAGGTCAGATAGTGCCAGACGATGATGATCTCGCCGCCGCGCCGGCCGAGCGCGGTGAGCCACGCCATGCCTTCGTCGGGCGTGAAGCCGGCGACGCGCATGTCGAGTGAGGCCAGGCCGCCGCTCAAGCGCTGGAAATAGAGAAACTCCAGCGCCGTCATGAGGAGGAACAGCGCAATCGAGGCGATGGAGAGCGCTGCCGCGTGACGCGACAGCCGAAGCACCGCCACGCTCAAGTCACGCCACAGTCCCCGCCGGCGGTCAGGCCGATCGGTCTGCCGATCAAATTCCGCCCGGGTAATTGGGGCTTTCGCGGGTGATCGTGACGTCATGGGCATGGCTTTCACGAAGTCCGGCGTTGGATATGCGCACAAAAGTGGCGCGCTCGCGGAAATCTGCAAGATCACGTCCACCCACATAACCCATAGCGGCTTTCAGGCCGCCTGCAAGCTGGTGCAGCACGCCAGCCACAGGTCCTTTATAGGGAACCTGCCCTTCAATGCCCTCCGGAACCAGCTTCAGCGTGTCGCGAACTTCAGCCTGGAAGTAGCGGTCGGCCGAGCCGCGCGCCATGGCGCCGACCGAACCCATGCCCCGATACGCTTTGAAGGAGCGGCCCTGGTGGAGATAGACCTCGCCGGGGCTCTCGTCGGTGCCGGCAAGCAGCGAACCGATCATGGCCGCGCTTGCGCCGGCGGCGAGCGCCTTGGCGAGATCGCCTGAATATTTGATGCCGCCATCGGCGATGACGCTGACGCCGGCCCTGCTGGCCGTCTCGACCGCCGACATGATTGCCGACAGCTGCGGGACACCGACACCGGCGACGATTCTGGTGGTGCAGATCGAACCCGGGCCGATGCCGACCTTGACGGCGTCGGCGCCAGCGTCGATCAGCGCCTGCGTGCCCTCGGCGGTGGCGACATTGCCGGCCAGGATGCGCACGGAGTTCGACAGTTTCTTCGCCCGCGTCACCGCATCCAGCACGCGCTGCGAATGGCCATGCGCGGTGTCGATGACCAAAAGATCGACGCCGGCATCAATCAGGCGCTCGGCGCGCTCGAACCCGTCGTCGCCGACGCTGGTGGCGGCCGCCGCGCGCAGGCGCCCCTGCGCGTCCTTGGTGGCGTGCGGGTTGAGCTGCGACTTCTCGATGTCCTTGACGGTGATCAGGCCGACGCAATTGCCGTTCCTGTCGACCACTACCAGCTTCTCGATGCGGTGCTTGTGAAGGAGACGCTTGGCTTCGTCCTGGTCGACATTCTCCTTGACCGTGATCAGGTTCTCACGCGTCATCAGCTCGTAGACCTTCTGCGACGGATCGGAGGCGAAGCGCACGTCGCGGTTGGTGAGGATGCCGACGAGGCGGCCGACCGTGTGGCCGCCGGTGCCGCCATTTTCGACCACCGGAATGCCGGAAATCGAATAGGTGCGCATCAGCGCCAGCGCATCGGCCAGCGTGGCGTCGGGGCCGATGGTGACTGGGTTCACCACCATGCCGGATTCGAATTTCTTCACCTGCCTGACCTGCTCGGCCTGTTCGGACGGCGAGAAATTGCGGTGGATGACGCCGATGCCGCCGGCCTGCGCCATAGCGATCGCCAGCCGCGCCTCGGTGACGGTGTCCATGGCCGCCGACAGGATCGGCACGTTGAGATCGATGTCGCCGGCAATACGGGTGCGGATGTCGGTTTCGCCAGGCATGACTTCGGAATGGCCGGGCTGCAAGAGCACGTCGTCGAAAGTCAGCGCCAGCGCGCCGGTGGACGTTTCGATGATTTTTGCCATGGCCAGTCCTTTTGAATGCGGAAAAGGCGCCGGGCCAATTGGCCAGCGCCGACTCTCTTCTTCCCTTTCAGGATTGGCGCTGGCTGGTACCACGTCCTGTCGCGGTTGAAAAGCCGATCGTTGCGAGACGGCCTATTCGATGCCGAGAAGAGCATCGAGCAAAGCGTGGCGCGGCAACTCAAAAGGATTGACGACAGTTACGCCGCCCCAGGTAAAACCGTCTTGAAGATCTTCTGACAAAAGGAGCCGGCAACCCGCTTGCGAAGCGGCGGAAAGAATGACGGCATCCCAGACGCCGAAACGATGGTCCGCAGCAAGATCGACAGCCGTCATCATCACTTCCGGCGTTGTTTCAATAACCGGGAAGGCGTCGCGCCAGCTAAGCAGTGTATCGCGAGCCTCCTGGGGCGACCTTCTAGCTTTGCGAAGCAGAACATTGAACAGTTCACCCAGCACCTGGACCGGAACAACCACAGCGCCTTGCGGAACGTTCCGTAGCAATTCGAGGGCGAGGTCGCGCTTCTCAGGATCATTGACGCCCTCCGCGTAGGCAAGGACGTTGGTATCCAGCGCGATCTTCACGGGTTATCCTCATAAAGATCCTCGCGAGTCCAGCGTCCTGCATTGACGATCGGCTGCCTCTCGAGTCGCGACAGCAGAGCTGCGCGCGACCGGGAGGCCACGCCCTCGTGCTTGTCCGCAGGCACGATCCGCGCCACTGGCCGCCCATGGCTGGTCACGACGTAGCTCTGCCCCTCGCGTACTTCACGCAGGATATGAGAGAATCTGCGATTGGCGTCGGCTGCAGAAACAGTTTCGTCCATGGTTGCACCTATAATGTAGTTATTATTACTACATAGCGGCCGGCCTTGCATTTGACAAGTCCGCGTACCGTGACGCCAACCAGGACTGCGCTCCCGCAAAAGTGACAGCAATTTAATGCGACATCCGGGGCGAGGCGTGATAACCGCCCGGTCGCACCGGTTCGCCCCCAAGCCGGGCCTAGATTCGCGAAGACAGATCAGGGCGTTTCCCTTGAACCGCATCATCCCGCTCATACTGGCGGTCGCATTGTTCATGGAGAACATGGATTCGACCGTGATCGCGACGTCGCTGCCGGCGATCGCTGTCGACATCCACACGAGCCCGATCGCGCTGAAGCTGGCGCTGACGGCTTATCTGGTGTCGCTGGCGATCTTCATTCCGATCAGCGGCTGGATGGCCGACCGGTTCGGCGCCAAGAACGTCTTTCGCGCTGCGATCGGTGTCTTCATCGCCGGCTCGGTTGCCTGCGCGTTTTCCAATTCACTGCCGGCTTTCGTTGTGTCGCGCTTCCTGCAAGGCATGGGCGGGGCGATGATGACGCCGGTCGGCCGCCTGGTGCTGGTGCGCGCCACGCCCAAGAGCGAGCTGGTCGCGGCGATGTCCTGGCTGACCGTGCCGGCGCTGGTCGGCCCGCTCGTCGGCCCGCCGATCGGCGGCTTCATCACCACATACTTCACCTGGCACTGGATTTTTCTGATCAACGTGCCAATCGGCTTTATCGGCATGTGGCTCGCCACCCGCTATCTGCCCAGGACGGAGCCCGCCGAGACGCCGCCGCTCGATTTCCCGGGCTTCGTGCTCTCCGGCCTTGCCGCTTCCGGCATCGTCTTCGGCCTTTCCGTCGTCAGCCTGCCGGCGCTGCCGCCGATGGCCGGCTTCATCACCATTGTAGTCGGCGTGGTCTCGGGCGCGCTCTATCTCCTTCATGCGCGGCACGCCAGGAATCCGCTGCTGGCGCTGGAGCTGTTCCGCAACCAGGTTTTCCGGTCCTCGGTGCTCGGCGGCTCGCTGTTTCGCATCGGCATCGGCGCGGTGCCGTTCCTTTTGCCGCTGATGTTCCAGATCGGCTTCGGGTTGACGCCCTTCCAGTCCGGCATGATCACCTTCGTCTCGGCGATCGGCGCCATCGGCATGAAGTTCGTGACCGCGCTGATCTTCAGGCTCGCCGGCTTCCGCCGCGTGCTGATCTGGGGCTCGCTTGTCGCGGCCGCATCGATCGCCATCTACGGCCTGTTCACGCCGCAGACGCCTTACGCCCTGATGCTGGCGATCCTTTTGGTCGGCGGCTTCATCCGCTCGATGTTCTTCACCGGCGTCAATGCGCTTTCCTATGCCGAGATCACGCCCGCCGACACCAGCAAGGCGACACCGATCACGGCGGTTTTCCAGCAATTGTCGATCGCGCTCGGCGTGGCGCTGGCCGGCGGCGTCCTCGAAGTGTCGACCTCGATCCATGGCGGACCGCTGACCCTGCGGGATTTCCACATCGCCTTCTTCATCGTGGCAGCCGTCTCGGCGGCGGCATCGATCACCTTCATGCGGCTTGCGCCGGAGGCCGGCAACGCGGTCTCGGGCCACGGCCGGCTGACCAAGCCGAAGACGCTGGAAACGGTGGGGACCGCGGGGAAGTGAGCGCCGAGACGGATGAGGGGTGTTCCAGCGGAGTGAGACGCTGGCTTTCCCTGGAGCACCCCTCATCCGGCCGCTTCGCGGCCACCTTCTCCCACAAGGGGAGAAGGAGAAGGCGCTAGCCTTTAAACTCCTTCGCCAGCAGGTAGAGCTCCACCGATTCATCGCGCGAGGCCGGCGGTTTCACATGATGGACGGATCGGAAATTCTGCTTCAGCAATGACAAAAGCTCGTTCTCGGCGCCGCCCTGAAAAGTCTTGGCGAGGAAATGTCCGCCGGGCTCCAGGACGTGCAACGCGAAATCGGCCGCGACTTCGCACAGATGCATGGTGCGCAGATGGTCGGTGCGGCGATGCCCGGTCGTGGGTGCCGCCATATCGGACAGCACCACATCCGGCCGGCCGCCGAGCGCCTCGGCAAGTTTTTGCGGCGCGTCGGGATCGAGGAAATCCATCTGCAGGATGACGGCGCCCGGAACCGCGGCCATCTCGAGATAGTCGATGCCGACGACATGTGGGTTTTCCGCCGTCGACTTCGTCCGCGCGGCCGCTACCTGGCACCAGCCGCCGGGCGCAGCGCCGAGGTCGATGACCTTCATGCCGGGCTTCAGCAGATGATGCTTGTCGTCGATCTCGATCAGCTTGTAGGCGGCGCGCGAGCGGTAGCCGTCGGCCTTGGAGCGCTGCACATAGGGATCGTTCATGTGGCGCTCGAGCCAGCGGCGCGAGGATTCCTTCAAGCCGCTCTTCTTCTTGATCCTGGTCTTGAGGACGCGAATGCCGGCGGAACCCGGCTTATCCGGTTTTCTAGCCATCAACGGCCTCGCCCGCCATCGCGCCAGACACCGTCATCAGCCATCAATTCGCTCAGGATCCCCTCGCGCAGGCCGCGGTCGGCGACGCGCAAGCGCTCGGACGGCCAGACACCGCGGATCGCTTCCAGGATGGCGCAGCCGGCGAGCACGAGGTCGGCGCGGTCGGCGCCGATGCAGGGGTTGGCGCAGCGCTGCTGGAAATCCCAGCCGATCAGGCGCTCGATCATGCGGTCGACGCTGTCGCGGTCCATCCAGAGGCCATCGACGCGGCGGCGGTCGTAGCGATCGAGATCGAGATGCACGCCGGCCAGCGTCGTCACCGTGCCGGAGGTGCCGAGCAGGTGGAAATTGGGACTTGCCAGCACATGTGCCAGCCGGTCGCGGCCGTCGAAGACCTTCAACCGCGCGGCCACGTCGTCGACCATGGCGGCAAAGGTCTCGCGCGTGACCGTGCGGCCGCCGAAGCGCTCGGCGAGCGACACCACGCCGACGGGCAGCGAGGTCCAGGAGACAATATGGTTGGCGAGCCGCGGAGAGCGCCGTCCGGTCAGGTCGATCAGCGCGATTTCCGACGAGCCGCCGCCGATGTCGAACAGCACCACGCCTTGCGTGTCGCGCTCGACCAGCGAGCCGCAACCGGAAACGGCAAGGCGGGCCTCGGTCTGGCGGTCGATGATCTCGAGCTTGAGTCCGGCCTCGCGCTCGACCCGATCCAGGAACTCGACACCGTTTGCGGCCGAACGGCAGGCTTCGGTGGCGATCAGCCTGGCTTTCCTGATCTTGCGGTTGCGCAGCTTCTCGCCACAGACCTTCAGCGCCTCGACCGCGCGATCCATCGCGGCTTGGCTGAGCCGACCGCTGGCGGTCAGCCCCTCGCCCAGCCTGACGATGCGCGAGAAAGCGTCAATGACGCGGAACTGGCCGTGACGGCCAGGCACCGCGACCAGCAGCCGGCAATTGTTGGTGCCGAGGTCGAGCGCGGCGAAGACAGGCAATTCCTGTTGCGGCGGACGCTGCGGGGCCGCCAGCCTTGGCTCAACCGGCGAAAGCCCGCTCGGAGGCTGTTTTGTCGCCGTGGCGGCAGGCGCGGCATGCGGCACGGCGACGTTCTCGTCACGCGCGAACACCTTGCGGCCGCGCTTGCGCTTGCGTCGCTTGCGCGTCTTGCCTTTCGGTTGATCGCCATGCTGGTCGGCCTGGCTTAGGCCAATCTGTCGCTGGCCGGCATGTCTTTGGTGCGCACCCGCGTGGCGGCTGAATCGCGCCGTGTGCGGGCCCGCCGATTGCGTCGGCGATGCCCCGGACATGCCCACTGCCGACGCGCCCGCGCCGGTATCGTGGTCTTCCACTTCAGTTCCTTCCGGCGCCGCGCGAACCGGTAGCGGACGCAGCAGGCACCTCGATTTGTTCAAGTTGCCAACAGAGTAGCAGCGCAGTTCACAATCACCAAGAGCGCGAGGCCGAATTTCGCAAACGTCGCATTTTGCCAGATCACGTTGGGGCAATGTCTTGCCGGTTGAATAGCCGGCTTCAATCAGGCATGTCTGAAATGAAGGTTCGAAGGTTGGGCAACATCAAAATCAATGAGTTGCAACGCATGATGACGACGCCATGAATTGGAGGCGCTATTTCTGGCCGGTCATAGGCATCGCGGCCGTGGCGTTCTCGCTTTGGCTGCTCATCCACGAACTGCGCGGCGTTTCGCTCGACGACGTCTGGGCCGGCATTGCCGCCATCCCGCCGCGCGGCTGGGTGCTCGCGGCACTGAGCGCGGTCGTCGCCTATGCCTCGCTCGCCGGCTACGACCACATCGCGCTGCTGCATATCGGCAAGAAAGTATCGTGGCTGTTCGTCACGCTGTGCTCCTTCACCACTTACGCGGTGTCGCACAATATCGGCGGCTCGGTGTTTTCCGGCGCGGTCATCCGTTACCGCGCCTACGGCACGCGAGGTCTGACCGGCCAGGAGGTCGGCGTGCTAGTGGCGATCTGCTGGTTCACCTTCATCCTGTCCAGCGTTTTCCTCGGCGGCCTCGTGCTGTTGCTGGAACCCCAAATCATCGACCGTTTCACGGGCGCGCCGCATCACGGCGCCGCATTCGCCGCCGGGCTCGCCATGCTCATCCTTGTCGGCGCCTACGCCTTCGGCAGTTGGCTGCGGCTGAGACCGCTGAAGATAGGCAGCTTCCAGCTGCACTATCCGGCGCTGCCGATCGTGGCGCGGCAATTGCTGATTGGGCCGGTCGAACTGCTCGGGGCCGCGGCGATCATCTATTTTGCCCTGCCCGAGATCGGCAATCCCGGCTATTTCGTGGTGCTCGGCGTGTTCATGGTGTCGTTCTCGATCGGGCTTCTGTCGCACGCGCCTGGCGCCCTCGGCGTGTTCGAATTCGTCTTCCTCACCGGGCTTTCGGACATGGATCCGGTCGGCGTGCTCGCCGCGCTTCTGGTGTTCCGCCTGTTCTATCTCATTATTCCGCTGCTGATCGGCCTTGGCGTGGTGCTCTATTTCGAGCATTCCCAATACAGCAAAGGCGAGAGCTGAGCCTTCGGCGCCTGGCGGCAGAGCCAATGCATGTCGCCCAAAGTGCGGAACGGCTTTGGGAGAACGACATGCATCGGACAAAGGTTCAAAAAGCCTGCGTTGATCTCAGCTGCGGGCTTGACTATTTTCGGATGGCGGCTACAAGGCAGCGCTCGCGGCACATGAGCCGCCCGCATCGCGCGCTACCAGACGCGCCTGCTGGGGAATAGGTTAACGGTAGACCCACGGACTCTGACTCCGTTAGTCCTGGTTCGAATCCAGGTTCCCCAGCCAAACTGGATGTCCTGTGGACGACTTGGTTCCACAACCTTCTTTCGCGTCCCCCATGTACGATTCTCCGGCTTCGCCGTGCCGCGATTTCACGCGGGAGACGCGTCTGTTCGACCAATGTGCAGACATTCGATCATAGAAGGCGTTGTCGACGCGCCTATCGAGTTTGAACGGAGACTCAGATCCGCGCGAAGAGCGGGCATCAGCATGGCCGTTCTGCATGGCCGGAAGTCCTGCCTAGGTGGTTGACCGTGAGGGTCTATGACCTAGCTTAGAGTTCAGAATGGACTGTCCGGACTCCCAAAAATGCGGATTGGAAAGCATCGTGGGAGAACTTTTGGGATATTGACGATGGAGAGGTGCGAGTCGGCTTTTCGGGACATTTGCGGCGGGCGACAACCGGCGGCCACGGTGTCTTTGAGCTTCGGTTCGAGCGCACATCTTCTGCGCCGGCATCTTCTGCCGGCCCATGACCGCGCTCCGCAACGCAACAAATACATTCGCACCGCACTGGAAGGCCCGAAGCAGTGACAGCTTCGAGAGCAGCAGCAGCTTTAGCCAGCATCGGGGAGAAGACCCACACACCGCTTCGCGAACTTAAATTGCACCCAAGACCACATGGGCACGACGATGCCAAATCATCTTGCCGAAATTTACACGAATAACACAGATCTCGCCATCCTGGCCGGGATTGCGATACTCGTACTGGCGGGCGTCTTTCTTGTGCTCTGGCATGCCCTTGTCGCAGTGCTGCGGAGTCGCCCGAAACCAAATGCCTACCTGAAAGAATGCAAGCCTGTTCCTCTCGAGGAGGTTCCTTGGGTCTGGGAACGCCCGGTCGACCTTGCAACCGGACCTGGTTCTTCTCAGGCTGTCGTATCCTCGGATGCGGATGCCCGGCCTCAGGATGCAAACTACCGTCAGTTCGGGGTGCGAATCGAGCATTTCGAGATGATCTCCGAAGCTTATGAGAGTTCGCCAGGCGACCTGCCCAATCCCTTCGCTTCCCCGACAAACAGCGCTACGGACTCACCTCCCCGTGTTCGCTGGCCTATCGGTCTTGTATCAGGCCTGGGCATCGCCACGATCTGCCTGGCCGTGTCGCTTGGCTATACGATGACGAGACAGAATTGGGTCGAAAGCGCCCCCGCCATTTCGCAGGCCCAGAATCCCTCCCAGCCCGATCTTTCGCGATCCTTCGCGGTTCCGGCGAGTGCTGCATTGGATATGGAGGGACCAGCCCAGGGCGACGGGCGTACGAATGCCGCATCGCCTGGCCCGGATCTCGCGGCTGCCAAGGCTGAAGTCGAGGCTGCTCGTGCTCAGGCATCCGCCGCGAGGAATCTGGCCGGCCAGGAGCACCGAGCTGTGGAAGAAGAGCGCGCCAGAAGCGCCTCTCTGCAGAGTGCGCTCTTGGAATCGCGCAAGCAGGTCGATGCGCTGAGGACAAGCATGGCAGCAGCCGACGACGCATACGGGGAGCGTTTGCGCAACGAACTCACGGCAGCCCGCACGTATGACGCATTGCAGCGCATTGCGGGAGATGCTCGCAGGCTGCTGGGCGAGAGCATCAACTATGTCGTTACGCAGATGCCGGCTGATCATCTGGAGCGTCAGCGAACTGAATTGATGGCCCGCGACCTATCCCAAGCGCGGGCGCAAATTTCGCAGCTTGAGGCCAGGGCCGCCGAGGACCGCGCCAGTGCCAAGGCCTCGCTTGCGCAAGTGAACGGAGTGCTTGACGACGAGCGCCGGAAGTCGAAGGACCTTCGCGGCGACCTCGCCGCAATGGAACTGTCCAAGGCCGCGATCGCGGATAAGGCTGAGCGGGAACGAACCGGTGCAGCCACAGCGAGAGAACGGGTGGAGCAGACCGCAGCCGAGACGGCGCAGGCTCTGACACGAGAACGCGCTTCCGCAGCATCGACCCGTGAGGACCTCGATAAAGCCCGCCTCGAGCGCGACGCGGCTGAACAGGAGCGAGCCAAGGCTGTCAAAGCAAAAGAGCGTGCGGAGCAGACCGCAGCCGAGACGGCGCAGGCTCTGACACGAGAACGCGCTTCCGCAGCATCGACCCGTGAGGACCTCG
>NZ_JAIUHQ010000008.1:0-221160 GCF_020165215.1 Mesorhizobium sp. CA15 | reverse complement strand
ACTCTCAAGTTTATAAGACTTTGATTTGGCTTTATTGGTCACGCATGAATCGACGAGAACATTCACACCTAGGCAACCTAATGCCTTGGTAGACTTATTCTCACGAAACGTGATCCGCCAAAGTCTCGTTCGAACCAATTACCCCTGGCGGAGTAAGAGGCTCAGCAGGACTCTGCCGCCCACGTTTCTCTTTCTTCAATCTTCAATTGTCAAAGAACAGACATCGCTTCACGCAATGTCGCAGCCCGTCTCGCTTTTCGGCTTCGGGGCCAATCGAGTGTCGCTCACGCGGCTCTCTTGAATTTCAATAGAGGGCAGACCTAGAAGCAAACTTCTTCGTCGCCAGCGGCGCACCGCCCTCGTTCGTGGGCCGTATATAGTCGGACCTCCCTCGACGCGTCAACACCGATTTCGAACTTTTTTGAATTTTTTGCGACGAATTTTTCGAACCGCTTTTTCGATAGCCGGCTGCCCTTGCGGCAGCCCCTGGGTTATCCCCAACGAGGCCCTATTGCCGCCGCATTGGGGCGTGAAACCGGCCCATATAAGGAAGGCGCGCGCGTACATGTGAGGCGCGCCGACGACGGATGACAGGGCGCCCTGCGCAAGGGGGCGCATGATTGGGGATATCGGCCCCGGCCTGCCGCTTCGTTGACTTCAACCGCCGTGACAGGCAATTGTCATGGCCACAACGACAACGACAAGCCGTTTCGCCTGGGGAAGAAGCAGCCTTTCTGGATGCAAGACACCGAAGAGGTCATAGCCGAACTCGGCAACGAGCCGCCGCTGATCGCGGACGGCCGCAGCGGTCCGCCCGACCGCCGCGAGGTCTCGGCGCGCTGGCTGTCAGGCACCTTCCTCACCGGCGTGACATCGAGCGTGTTGATGGGCGTGGCGTTGTTCGCCGCCCTTGACGGGCGCCAGCAATTGGCGACCCCGCCGGAAATCGCCGAGCTCATCGGTCTTGCCAGCGGCGGCGATGATTCCGGCGAGCAGGCAAAGACCACAAGGCTGGTGGCACCCCGACAGATCGCCCGGGCGAAGGACCGGCGGCGCATGGAAGTGTCGATGGTCACCAAGGTCGGCGACCGTGACGTTATCCACACCATGCCCTTCGTGCAGATCAAAATGGCCCTGGCCGCCGGCCACACCACCAGCCGCCCCTACCCGCCGTTCGACCCGATGCAGGTGTTCGGCGACGACGGCGACGACAACGCGCAACCCGCAACGGCCACCGCGGTCGCCGGACAGATTTACGGCGCCAAGGTCGAAAGCGAGATGAGCCTGAAGACGGTCGATTTCCCGATCGAGACGGCCTCCTTCGACGAAAAAAGCGATCTCTCCGCCGACGAGGTTGAAAAGGTGGTGCGGGACGCCGGCACCGGCTTGAGCGACGGCGCCGTCCAGGTGGCGGCGCTGCACTATATCGATCCGCAGCGGTTCGGCGATGCCTTCGCCGAATCGATGGCCGGCTCCTATGACGTGAAGATCACGCAGGAAAACGTCTCGGTGGCGCCGCGTGCCACGCCGGATGACCAGACGCCTGCCTTCGCCGAGGAAATCATTCCCTTCACCAAGGATACCGATATCGCCGAGGCCTATGCCGATTCGGGCTATACCGGCGACGACGCCACCGGCATGGCGGAGGCGATCGCCAAGCTTTTGAACGCCCCGGCGCTAAAGGCCGGAACGGTGCTGCGCGTTGGCCTCGAGGTGCGCGGCGACATCGCCAAGGTCGTGCGCACCAGCGTCTACGACAAGACCACGCACATCGTCACCATAGCGCTCGATGACCGTGGCCAGTATGTGCCGGCGCAGGAGCCGGAGCCCAATCCCGAGCTTTTGACGGCGTTCGACGATTCGCAGCCCGTCGTGGTGCGTGGCAATCTACCCAATGTCTATGACGGCATCTATCGCACCGCCTATTCCTACGGCATGTCGAAAGCGATGACGCAGAAGCTGATCAAACTGCTCGCTTCCGACGTGGATTTCCAGTCGCGGCTCTCGCCTTCCGACCGCCTCGAAGTGCTGTTCTCCCAACCTGACGGCGACGACCAGGCCTCCGACGGCTCCGAGCTTCTCTACGTCTCGTCGACCTTCGGCGGACAAACACGCAACTTCTATCGCTTCCAGATGCAGGACGGCAGCGTCGACTATTTCGACGAGAACGGCAGCAGCGCCAAGCAGTTCCTGCTGCGCAATCCGCTGCCCAATGGGCGCTTCACCTCCGGCTTCGGCGCACGCCGGCATCCGATCCTTGGCTACGTCCGGATGCATACCGGCACCGACTGGGCAGCGCCGATCGGCACGCCGATCATCGCCGCGGGCAACGGCGTGGTGGAGAAGGCCGGCTGGGCCGGCGGCTACGGCAAGCAGATCATCATCCGCCACGCCAATGGTTACGAGACCTCCTATAATCACCAGAGCGCTTTCGCCAAAGGCATCGAGGAAGGCGTTCATGTCCGGCAGGGGCAGGTCATCGGCTATCTCGGCCAGACCGGCCTCTCTACCGGCCCGCACCTTCACTACGAACTGATCGTCAACGGCACCAAGGTCGATTCGATGCGCGTGCGCCTGCCGGTCGGCAAGGTTCTGAAGGGCGACGATCTCGTCGCCTTCAAGAAAGAGCGCGAGCGCATCGACGATCTTCTGAAGCAGGAAGACGGCAGCGCGCTGAAGGTTGCCAGCGCCAAGACTGATTCGCAGCTTCCGAACTAATCTTGCTCATCGTTTGTCTTTTGCGGCCAGGGCGATGCCTGTCCGGGAACCGTGAACCAGGCGGTGAGTGAAGACAGCACGCAAAGCAGCGCCGTGACCGCCGCGACCGCGGCGAAAGCCGAATCGCTTGCCGCAATCCTGGCCGCTTCGATATTGGCGGCCAGCCCGGAGGCCGGCGGCTCGCCGAAACCGGGCACCCCGGCGGCATTGCCGGTCATCCGCGCGTAAACCCAGGCCGCCAGCGAGCCGATCGCCGCCACCGCGATCAGGCCGCCGACGCGCGAGACCGCGTTGTTGATGCCGGATGCGGCCCCCGTATCCTTGTCCTCCACGGACGTCATGACCGCGGTCGACAGCGGCGACACGACCTGCGCCATGCCAAGCCCCATCAGCGCCATCAGCGGAAAGGTGCCGATCCAGAAATCGTGGATGCCGAAATGGGTAAGCAAGGCAAGCCCGGCGAAGGCGATGGCGACGACCATGCTGCCGCTGGCGATCGGGAAACGCGGACCGATGCGATCCGACCACTGGCCGACCGGTCCGGACAAAAGCGCGATCGACGCCGACAGCGGCACGAAGATGAAGCCGACCTCGGCCTCGCTCAGCCGCCAGCCGGCGATCAACAGCATCGGCAGGTAGAACAAATTGGCCGACAGCGCGAAATAAAGGAAAAACGTCGCCAGATTGGCGCCGGCAAAGGCCCTGATCCGGAACAGACCGAGATCGATCATCGGGTCGCGCCGCCTGTGCTCGTAAAAGATGAAGACCACAAGCAGGACCACGCCGGCAACGATCGCCGGGCCCGACATCAACCCTGCGCCTTCGGCATTCATCGCCGTCAACCCGTAGGCGAGCAGGCCGAAAGCAAGCGTCGCCAGCGCCGCGCCGCCAAGGTCGAGGCTGCGTTTTTCGGTCGGCTTGTCGGCCGGCACCTTGGCCAGAAGCAGATAGATCGAGATCAGCCCAAGCGGCAGGTTGATGGCAAAGATCGCGCGCCAGACGCCATTGCCGAAAGTCGACAGCACGAAGCCGCCCAGCACGGGACCGAGCGCCGTGGTCAGCGCCGAAGCGGCGGCCCAGATGCCGATCGCCCGGCCGCGCTCCTTCTTCGGATAGGCTTTGGCGATGATGGCCAGGCTGCCCGGCACCATGATCGCCGCACCAATGCCCTGGATGGCGCGGAAGGCGATCAATATAGCCGGATCGGGCGCCAGCGCGCAGGCGAGCGAAGCCGCGACGAACAGCGCGATCCCGGCCACGAAGGCGCGCCGCAGTCCAAACCGGTCGCCGGCAGCGCCCCCCACCAGGATGAGCGCCGACAGCGTCAACGCATAGGCGTTGGAAATCCACTGCGCTTGCGCCAGGCTGGCGCCGAGATCCGCGCGCAGCGCCGGCATGGCGATCGCCAGGATCGAACCGTCGATGAAGCCGAGCGCAGACGCGAGGATCGCAGCGACCAGCACGAATTTTCGCTGGGTCTGAGGACAAAACGTGCCGTTCGCCCGCGCGTGCGAATGCGAATCAGCAGTGGTTTCATTCGCTGATGACATCGGATCCCTGCTTAGCGCCCTCGCGCGGGCGCAACAACAAGCCAGAGCATCGCTGTTCTTGAAACCAGATGGCAGAGCATGATGCCGAAACGTGTGAAGCGGTTTTCGGACGACATCATGCTCTCTCTTTTTGATTCAGGGCCGGATGACGAGGTGGGCTCAATCCTGATGCAAACCGCCACCGGCGTGCTAGGTTCCACGATCATGCGTGAGAGGGGGAAGCCATGAAGCGGCCGCTCGAACCGTCGGCGGAAGGACGCGGACGCATCGTCGGCGTGACCGACGGCGTTTTCGCCATCGCGCTGACGTTGATCGTGCTGGAAATCAGAGTGCCGTCGCATGAGGCGGTGCATTCGGAAGGCGAATTGCTCGCCGCGATCCTGGCGCTGGCGCCGCGATTCCTGACTTATGCGCTGAGCTTCCTCACGCTCACCATCTTCTGGTTCGGACAGCAGGCACAGCATGGCCTGATCGCGAAATCGGACCGGCGGCTCGCGACGCTCAACCTGTGCTTCCTTGCCTTTATCGCGCTGCTGCCCTTCTCGACCGATCTTCTCGCCGATTTCCTGGCATTCAGGGGCGCGGTACTGGTCTACTGGCTGAACCTGCTGATGCTGGGCGGCACGCTGTTCGCGAGCTGGTGGTATGCCGACAGGAGCGGCATGATCGCCGAGGATGTCGACGCGGAGACGCGCCGCACCGTCTACAAGCGGATCGTCAAGGCGCAGATCCTGTGGGCGGTCGGCGCGGCGCTTTGCCTGATCACGCCGCTGCTCAGCATAGGCTTCATCCTGCTGGTGCAGCTCATCTATGCCGCGGCGCCGCGCGCCTTACTGCTGCGTAAACTCATCGGTTGAGGTCCCGCCGACATCCGCGATTGTCGATCCGCCCACGAACTCCACCGTGACGCCCGGCGACACCAGCTTGGCAAGCTCGCGTGCATCCCAGTTGGTCAGGCGCACGCAGCCATGGCTCTCGGTTTTGCCAATCTTAGAGGGATCGGGCGTGCCGTGAATACCGTAGGTCGGCTTGTCGAGTGCGATCCAGACCGAACCGACCGGACCGTTCGGTCCCGGGGGGACGGTCAAGATCTTGTCGTTCTGGCCCTGCTTGAAATTGATGTTCGGATTGTAGGTGTAGTTCGGGTCGAGAGCGATGCGCGAGACGGCATGAATGCCGGTCGGCGACGGCGTGTCGGCCGAGCCGATGGTCGCGGGATAGGCCGCGACCAGCTTGCCGCTCCCATCATAGGCGTAGACTTCCTTCTTGGTCTTGTCGGCGATGATACGCGTTACCGGCGTCGAGACCAGCTTGCCGAAATTGGCGACCTTGATCATCGTGCCCGGGCGATTGAAGTCCACGCCCTTGTTGATCGACTTCAGATAGGTCTCGTCCATATGGAAGCGTTCGGCCAGCGCCTCGGTGACCGAAGTGTAGCACATGCAGTCGAGCTTGGCCTTCTGGCTGTAGTCCTCCGGGATCGAGGCGACGTAAGGGCCGGCCGCGTCTTCCGGCGTGATCGTGTAGGAGGCGAAGGCGTCGCCGCCCGACTGTGCAAGCGCTGCCTGGATGCCGACCGCATCGGTCGACTTCAGATTGGTACCGTTTATTTCGTTGTAGGCGGCCAGCGCCTTGTCGACGTTCGAGCCGAAGCGCCCGTCGATCACGCCCGGCGAAGCGCCTCCGCGATCGAGCAGCACCTGCAAAGCGGCAACGTCCTGGCGCACACCGAGCGACAGCGACGGATCGACCGTGGCCTTGCCACCAGTGTTCGGCGGCTGTGCCGCCTGGGCATCCGGATTGACCTGCAGCACTTCGCCCTGGCCCGGCTGCTCCGGGTCGATCGACGCCTCGTTCAGCGGCTGGCGCTTGATGGTGTCGGATTTCGGCGCCTCCGGATAAGTGGTGGCATAGCCTTCATCATTGTTTGGCGCCGGCGGATAGGCATCGACGGAATTGTCGTCGTACTCATCGACCGGCGGCGGGATGACACGGCCGTTCTCTTCCAATTGCCGACGGCGGAAGCGAGCCATGTCATCGGGATTGTCCAGATAGTAGCGGTCGTCGTCTTCGGCCGGCGCGCGGCCGAGTTCCTGCATGCGCATCTGCCGGCGAAGCGCGCGGCGATCGAGCCTGCTGCCCGGCGGCTGGATGGCGATGACCTTGCCGGTGTCGGCATCGACCAGCACCCGGTTGCCCCTGGCGTCGTAGTAGATATCGATATTGCCGTCCTGGGCCAGCATCAGCGCGCCGCGCTCAGCCGGGCGCGCAGGCCGCGCACCATCCGCGCTCGGCATTGCGAACGCACTGGAAGACACCAGCCCGGCCGCGAGTGCCGAAAGGGAAAAGATCAAGCGCAGCATGGGGGTCAAGCTCTCCGGTCGACTCGGGCTTCTGGCGGGCGAACCTTCATCAGCAAACCAGCTAGCCAAATTAAGATTCCAACATGAACCGGGCATGAAGATGGCGGGTTTCCGGTACCTTGAGGAATATGAGCTCATGCATGTCGCCCCAAAAAAAGCAGCGGTTCTGGGGGCCGACATGCGAAACAACACCTAAAGCGCATCGACCACATCCGTTTCGGCGCGACGCGCCTTAGCCTGCGGCAAGCCCCAATTCCTTACGTGCCTGCTTGGTCAGCTTGAGGACGACCAGGCGATGGCTCTCGCGCAGATAGTCCTCGAGCGCCGCATCATCCATGCTTTGGCTTGTCTGACGCTGGATCCATTTCATGCCGCGCGAGGCGAGATAGGGCGCCGGCCGGCAGCCCGGCTGATCCTTCAGCACGTCATAGGCCATCTCGGAACATTTGAAGGTGACGAAGAGCTCGCCGCCCTCGTTCCAGCCGCCGATGGCGAACACCTTGCCGCCGACCTTCCAGACATGGGCGCCGCCCCACTGAACGACATGCGTCGTGGCGGGCAATGAAGCGCAGAAGCCGTTGTAATCGTCGAGCTTCATCAAGTCCTTCGCGGTCATCCGAATCGGCAGCTGATTATGCGCAATCACTGCGAATAACAAAGCGCGCCGCACCATACGATGCGACGCGCTTCGCGTTCATTCAAGCTCGCCCGAAATCAGGCGGCGGCTTCCGTCGCCACCACGGTCGGCTTCGAGCGGAAGTTCAACCGGTCGGAGCCGGCGGTGACCTTGACAGTCGAACCGTCGAGAATCTCGCCGAGCAGGATCTTCTCTGCCAGCGGATCCTGCAGCTCCTTCTGCATCACCCGCTTCAGCGGTCTGGCGCCATAGGCCGGATCGTAGCCCTTCGACGCCAGCCACTCGATAGCGTCGTGATCCAGCGACAGCGCGATCTTGCGGTCGATAAGCAGGTTCTCCAGCCGCTTGAGCTGGATCTCGACGATGCGGTCCATGTCCAGCCGGCGCAGCCGGTGGAACAGGATCACCTCGTCGACGCGGTTGAGGAACTCCGGCCGGAACGAGGCCTTCACCACGCTCATCACCTCGTCGCGCACGGCGTCGACATCCTGGTCGTCGCCGAGATTGACCAGATACTCGGCGCCAAGATTGGACGTCATGATGATCAGCGTGTTGCGGAAGTCGACCGTGCGGCCCTGGCCATCGGTCAGCCTTCCGTCGTCGAGCACCTGCAGGAGCACGTTGAACACGTCCGGATGCGCCTTCTCGATCTCGTCGAACAGCACGACCTGATAGGGCCGGCGCCGCACCGCTTCGGTCAGCGCGCCGCCCTCCTCATAACCGACATAGCCGGGAGGCGCGCCGATCAGCCGGGCGACGGAGTGCTTCTCCATGAACTCCGACATGTCGATGCGCACCAGCGCCGTCTCGTCGTCGAACAGGAAGCTGGCCAGCGCCTTGGTGAGCTCGGTCTTGCCGACGCCGGTCGGTCCGAGGAACATGAACGAGCCGATCGGCCGGTTCGGATCCTGCAGCCCGGCGCGGGCGCGGCGCACGGCCTTGGATACCGCCTGCACGGCTTCGCCCTGGCCGACGACGCGCTTGCCGATCTCGTCTTCCATGCGCAAGAGTTTCTCGCGTTGCCCCTCCAGCATCTTGTCGACCGGAATGCCGGTCCAGCGCGACACGACATGCGCAACATGGTCGGGCGTGACCACCTCTTCCACCATGCCGGTCTTGCCGTCCTGCGCCTCGGCTTCCTTGAGCTTCTTCTCGAGCTCTGGGATCTTGCCATAGGCAAGCTCGCCGGCGCGCTGGAACTCGCCCTTGCGCTGCGCGATCGCCAGTTCGTTGCGCGTCTCGTCGAGCTGTTTCTTCAGGTCGGCGGCAAGGCCAAGCTTCTGCTTTTCGGCCTGCCACTTGGTGGTCAGCTCGCTCGATTCCTCCTCGAGATCGGCGAGCTCCTTCTCCAGCCTGGCAAGCCGGTCCTTCGAGGCCTCGTCCTTCTCGACCTTCAGCGCCTCGCGCTCGATCTTGAGCTGCATGATGCGGCGGTCGATCTCGTCCAGCGCCTCAGGCTTGGAATCGACCTGCATGCGCAGCCTGGACGCCGCCTCGTCGACCAGGTCGATTGCCTTGTCCGGCAGAAACCGGTCGGCGATGTAGCGGTTGGAAAGTGCGGCCGCCGACACAAGCGCGGAATCGGAGATGCGCACCTTGTGGTGCTGTTCGTATTTCTCCTTCAGGCCGCGCAGGATCGAAACCGTGTCTTCCACCGTCGGCTCGTCGACGAAGACGGGCTGGAAACGGCGGGCAAGCGCGGCATCCTTTTCGACATGCTTGCGGTATTCGTCGAGCGTGGTCGCGCCGACGCAGTGCAATTCGCCGCGCGCCAGCGCGGGCTTCAACAGGTTCGAGGCGTCCATCGCGCCGTCCGCCTTGCCGGCGCCGACCAGCGTGTGCATCTCGTCGATGAACAGGATGATGTTGCCGCTGGCCGAGGTTACCTCGTTGAGCACGGCCTTCAGCCGCTCCTCGAACTCGCCGCGATATTTGGCGCCGGCAATCAGCGCGCCCATGTCGAGCGCCATCAATTGCTTGTCCTTCAGCGATTCCGGCACGTCGCCATTGACGATGCGCAGCGCCAGGCCCTCGGCAATCGCTGTCTTGCCGACGCCCGGCTCGCCGATCAGCACGGGATTGTTCTTGGTGCGCCGCGACAGCACCTGGATGGTGCGGCGGATCTCGTCGTCGCGGCCGATGACCGGATCGAGCTTGCCGGCGCGGGCGTCGGCGGTGAGGTCGCGCGCGTATTTCTTCAGCGCGTCGTAGCCTTGCTCGGCGCTGGCCGAATCCGCGGTGCGGCCCTTGCGGATGTCGTTGATCGCCTGGTTGAGCGCCTGCGCGGTGACGCCCGCCTTGGACAGGATGTCGGCGGTCTTGGCCGACTTCTCCATGACAAGCGCCTGCAGCAGCCGCTCGACGGTGACGAAGCTGTCGCCGGCCTTCTTGGCCAGGTCCTCGGCGGTTGAGAACACCTTGGCGAGCGGCTGGGCGAGGTAAAGCTGGCCGTTGCCACCTTCGACCTTGGGCATCGCCTCGAGCGCCGTCTCGACGCCGAGCTTGACGTCGCGGACATTGCCGCCGGCGCGCTCGATCAAGGATGCGGCGAGGCCCTCGTCATCGTCGACGAGCACCTTCAGTATATGTTCGGGCGTAAATTGCTGGTGGTTCCGCGAGAGCGCCATGGTCTGCGCGGACTGGATGAAGCCGCGCACGCGCTCCGAGTATTTTTCAAGATTCATTCGCTGTCTCCTTCCATCACCGGCCCACTTTGCGGCACCGGATCAGATTGCGGTGACGGACCCGCTCAAAAGAGCCGAGTCCTGTTCAGCGCAGATATGGTGTATGGGCCACGGTCCCTCAAGACGCCTTGATGTCGATCAATGCAGAATATCGCAGGCGCGCATATGCAAAAACGGCGGAGATTTCTCTCCGCCGTCAGCGATGCTTGAAATGGCGTCTGGATCAGTTGTTTGCGTCTGCAGCTACAGGCTCGCCGGGGGCTTCGTTGACAACAGGTGCCGGCTCGCTGGCGGCAGGCTCCCTCGCCTGGTTCGCCTCTTCGGCCGGCTTGGCGCCGACCTCGTCGCTATTGTTCGCAGCGTTGCGCTTTTCGCCTGAACTTTCGGGACCGGAACCTTCGGGGCTCGAGCCCTCCGGCTGGTCGCCCTGCCCGCCACCGGCTTGGTCGGCATAGCTGCCGCGGGGACGCCGCGGACGCCGCGGACGGCGGCCGCCATTGTCCTGGGCGGCTTCGTTGAGCTCGGCCTGTGCGGCAAGGGCGGCCGGCGAGAAACTGTCGAACTGCGGCGCCTGCACGGCCTGTGAACCAGCCTCGCCGGTCGCCTCGGCCTGCGCCTGTCCCTCATTGCGGCGGTTCTGGTCGAACTGCTGGCCGCCCTGCTCGCCGCGCTGGGCGTTTTCGCCACGCTGACCGTTCTGGCCGTAGCCGCCATTGCGGCGGTCACGATGCCGGTCGCGGCCATTGTTGTCGCGCTGATTGTTGTCGCGACGGCTGTTGTTGTCGCGGCCGTTTTCCTGGTTGTAGGCGAGTTCCGCCGGCGTGCCTTCGATCACTGGCTGCGGGCCGGAGCCGCTCGCCGTGCCCGGCGCATCGGCGCCGTTGCCGCTGTTGTTGCCGATATTGTCGAACTCCTCGCGATCTTCGTCCATATCGTCGTCGAAATCGTCGCGGTTCTGCTGAGTGTTCTGGATCGGCATCTGCGCCTGCGCGGCGGCAATGATGCGATTGTAATGCTCGGCGTGCTGGAGGTAGTTCTCCGCCATAACCCGGTCGCCGGAGCTTTGCGCGTCACGGGCGAGTGTGGCGTATTTTTCGGCGATCTGCTGAGCCGATCCGCGGATCTTCACGTCCGGGCCGTTGCTCTCATAGTTGCGGGTCAGGGGATTGGGCCCCTTGCGGTTGTTGTTGTTGCCACCGCCGCCATTGTTGTTGCGACCGCGCATGCGCCTGTTCTGCTGTTGTGGCCTCATTAGACTCTCTTCATAGTGAATTTTCGAAAAACTCTTCACGAACGGTGGCGCTCATGCAGCCAGCCGTTTCGTCTCTTCACCGGCGTTCGCCCGCATCAATTGCGTTGGCGCCACGTGCCATCCTGTCCCGGTTACATCATTTGCCGGATGATTCCCGCACGAAGCTTGGGCGTCGTTTGCGCAAGAAGGCAGCTATTTCCAAGGAAAACCGAATCGCTGGGAGCACTGCCTGCTTCGTCTCATCCGGTTGAGCCGGACCCTAACTGCATTCCCGGGTATTGCCAAGCGGTTTTTTCGCACTGCATCAGGGCTTTCAACGCTCGAACACCAGAACTCTGTCATTGCCGCCGAGATCGCGATGTGACCCGGTTAACACATAGCCGGCTGCCGCGAATATCCCGGTGACCTCGTTTTTCTGCGTATGGCCGATCTCGACCGCTACCTTGCCTTGCGCTTGCAGAAATTCTGCCGCTTCAGCGGCAATGACCCGATAGGGGTCCAAACCGTCCGCACCGCCGTCCAAGGCCCGGTGCGGGTCGAAATCGCGGACCTCGTCCTGCAGATTTCCGATGTCTCGACTGGGTATATAGGGAGGGTTCGAGGCAATTACATGGTAGTGGCCCGAAACTTTTTCGAACCAGTTGGAATGCAAGGCTTTGAAGCGTTCGCCGAGCCCCAGGTCCCGGGCGTTTCCAGCCGCAACTGCCAATGCGTCGAGCGAAATGTCGACGCCCGTCGCGGTGGCGGCCGGAACGGCGCTGAGCAGCGCCAGCGCGATGGCGCCGGTGCCCGTGCCGAGATCGAGAATGCGGCATTTGCCAAGCCTTTCGGCCGTTGCCCGCGCAAAGGGCAGGACGGCGTCGACCAGCGTCTCGGTATCCGGCCGGGGCTCCAGCGTCTCCGGCGAAAGCGACAGGCGCAAACCGTAGAATTCGCGGTAGCCGAGGATGCGGTGCACCGGCTCGCCTGCGACGCGACGCCTCAGGGCCGCTTCGATGGCCGAAAGCGCCGCCGAACCAACCTCTTGTCCCGGTTCGGCGATGGCCTGGGTACGGGTCGTGCCCGAGAAATGCTCGACGATCAGCCGCGAATCGAGCGCCGGATCGTCGATGCCGGCTATAGCCAGACGCTCGCGCGCTGCCCTGAGCAGCGGTCCGAGCGCGGCGGGCAGTCGATCAGCCATCGAGGCTCATATCGGCAAGCAGCTTCGACTGATGATCGGCGATCAGCGCGCCGACGATCTCGTCCAACTCGCCCATCATCACCCGGTCGAGCTTGTAGAGCGTGAGGTTGATACGGTGGTCGGTGACACGGCCTTGCGGGAAATTGTAGGTGCGGATGCGCTCCGAGCGGTCGCCCGAGCCGACCTGCGATTTTCGCGACGACGAGCGCTCCTCATCCGCGCGGCTGCGCTCGAGATCGTAGAGTCTGGCCCTCAGGATCTGCATGGCGCGCGCCCGGTTCTGGTGCTGCGACTTTTCCGCCTGCACCACCATGATGCCGGTCGGCAAATGGGTGATGCGAACCGCCGAATCGGTGGTGTTGACGTGCTGGCCGCCCGAGCCGGAGGCCCGCATCGTGTCGATGCGGATGTCCTCCGCCCGGATTTCGATATCGACCTCCTCGGCCTCGGGCAGCACGGCGACGGTCGCGGCCGAGGTGTGGATGCGCCCGCCGGCCTCGGTTTCCGGCACGCGCTGTACGCGGTGCACGCCGGATTCGAACTTCAGATGCGCGAACACGCCCTTGCCCGATACCGCGGCGATGATTTCCTTGTAGCCGCCGACCTCGCCCTCGCTCGCCGATACCACCTCGAAGCGCCAGCCGCGCGAGGCGGCATAGCGCTCATACATGCGAAAGAGATCGCCGGCGAACAACGCCGCCTCGTCGCCGCCTGTGCCGGCGCGGATTTCGAGGATGGCGTTCCTTTCGTCGGCCGCATCCTTGGGCAGCAGCAGGATCTGGATGTCCTTCTGCAGCGCCTCGATGCGGCTCTCGACCTCCGGCAGGTCGGCCTCGGCCAGCGCGCGCATCTCGGCATCGGTCGCTTTGTCGGCAAGCATCGCCTCGAGGTCCGCCCGCTCCTGCTCGGCGGCGCGCAGCGCCCGGATCTTGCCCACCATGTCCTGGATGTCGGCATATTCCGAAGCCATCTTCACATAGGCGTCGGCGGCGGGTCCGGCCGACATCTGCGCCTCGAGCATGTCGAAACGCTTGACGACTTGATCCATACGGTCGCGGGGCAGGTTGATCATGATCTTCGAACTTCGATGGAATTCACGTCAGGGCGAGCCGAAAATGGAGAATTTCGAGAACCGGAGCGGAATGTACATTTAGGTACATGAGCACCGGAAGCGCAGAAAATCGCCATTTGCAGACCGCCCTCACATGAATCTAGAGCGGAATCGAGCGATCGTCTGCAAAGGCCTGTAGCAAGGCTCGCATCGGCAATTTCTGGCTGGGCGCCATTAGATTGTCATCGAAAAAGGCCTTCAGTTCCTGCAGCGGCAGCTCGGTGAGCATCGCCTTGACCGGGCCGATGGATGCCGGCGACATGGAGATCGAGCGGAAGCCGAGACCGATCAGCGCCATGGCCGAGATCGGCTTGCCGGCCAGCTCGCCGCAGAGCGTCACCGGGGTGTCGTTGCGCACGCCGGCATCGGCAATCGTCTTCAGCACCCGCAGAAACGGCGTCGACAGGTTGTCGAAGCGGTCGGCGAGCTGGGTGTTGCCGCGATCGACGGCCATGACGAACTGGAAGAGGTCGTTGGAGCCGACCGAAACGAAATCCACCGCCTTCATCAATTCGTCGAGCTGGAACAGCAGCGACGGCACTTCCAGCATCGCGCCGAGCTTGAGGCTGGTGGGCAGGTGATGCGCAAAGCGTGACAAATGCCGGACCTCGCGGTCGATGATCTCGCGCGCCTGCGCGATTTCCGACAGCTCGGTCACCATCGGCAGCATCAGCTTCAGCTCGCGGCCGCCGCTGGCCTTCAGCAGCGCCCGTATCTGCGTCCTGAGCAGGCCGGGACGGTCGAGGGTGAGCCGGATCGCCCGCCAGCCCAGCGCCGGGTTCTCTTCCTGCACCGCGCCCTTGAAATAGGGCAGCACCTTGTCGCCGCCGATGTCGATGGTGCGGAAGGTGACCGGCTTGCCGCGCGCCGCCTCGAGCACGTCGCGGTAAAGCCGTTCCTGCGCCTCGGCGCGGGGGAAGGTCGAGGCAACCATGAACTGCAATTCGGTGCGGAACAGGCCGATGCCGGCGGCGCCCGATTCGGTCAGCTGCGGCAGGTCGACCGCCAGGCCCGCATTCATCAGGAGATCGACCGGAACCCCGTCCTTGGTCAGCGACGGCTTCTTGCGCAGCTCGCGATAGACCTCCTGCCGCCGCGCCCTGAAGCGGACTTTTTCGGCATAGGCGGCTTCCAGATCGGATTGCGGCCTGAGATGGATTGTGCCTTCCTCGCCGTCGACGATGATGGCGTCGCCGTTTTCCGCCATGGAAACGGCGCCCTTCATTTGTCCGGCGACGGGAATGCCCATGGCGCGCGCGACGATCACGACATGGCTGGTGGCGGCCCCATCCTCCAGCACCAGGCCGCGCAGCTTGTCGCGCGGATAGTCGAGCAGCTCGGCCGCGCCCATCGAGCGGGCGACGATGATGGCGTCCTTGGGCAGCGAGGCCGCGACATCTTCCGGACCGCGTCCCATCAACTGGCGCAGCAGCCGGTTGGCGAGGTCGTCGAAATCGCTCATCCGTTCGCGCAGATAAGGGTCGGTCATGTGCAGCATGCGCGCGCGCATGTCGCTCTGCACCTTTTCGACGGCGGCTTCCGCCGTCAGGCCGTTGCGGATCGCCTCTTCCAGCCGCCGCACCCAACCGCTGTCGTTGGCGAACATGCGATAGGCCTCGAGCACCTCGCGGTGCTCGCCCTCGAACGCGACCTCGCGCCGCTCCAGCATGTCGTCGATGGAGAGCCGGAGCGAGCCGAGTGAGGACTGCAGCCGGCGCACCTCCTCCTCGCTGTCCTCGTTGAAGAGGTTGGTGACGACGATACGCGGCTCGTGCAGCACGACATGGCCGAGCCCGACGCCCTCATTGAAGGAAAGGCCGGTGAAGCTCACCGGGCGGCGCAGGTCGAGCTCCAGCCCCGGCTTGGTCAGGCGGGCGAGATCGCCGGTGGCGATCATCTCGGCGATCACCATCGCCGTCGTTTCCAGCGCCTCGACCTCGTCGTCGCGGTAATGGCGCATGGTCTTGTTCTGCACCACCAGCACGCCCAGCGTGCGCCCTGCCCGCAGCACCGGCACGCCGAGGAAGGAGTTGTATATCTCTTCGCCCGTCTCCGGCAGGTAGGCGAAAGCCGGATGCTCCTGCGCATTGGATAGATTGAGCGGTCGCGCGCTGGCGGCGATCGTGCCGACTAGGCCCTGCCCGAGCCGCAGCTGCGCCAGGTGGACGGCGTTGGGGTTCAAACCTTCGGTGGCGTAGAGCTCGAGCACCGAATCCGCGCGCAGCACATAGAGCGAGCAGACTTCGGCGACCATGTTGGAGGCGATGTCGCGCACGATGCGGTCGAGCCGCTCCTGCGGCTCCAGCGGCTCCTGCATGAGCTCGCGAAGCCGTTTGAGCAGAACGCGCGGGCCACTGGCCGTATCACGCATCGCGGCTTGTTCTCCAATGGGCATTTCGCCCGCCGCAGTTTCTCCCGCGGCCGGCGTTCACGCAACAACTGACTCAGTTCTTGCTATTGCTTATCGAGCCCGTAGACGGAATGCAAAGTACGAACTGCAAGTTCCGTATAGGGACCGTCGATCAGTATCGAGATTTTGATCTCGGAAGTGGTGATGGCGCGGATGTTGATCGCCTTGTCGGCCAGCGCCTTGAAGGCGGTGGCGGCGACGCCGGCGTGGCTGCGCATGCCGATGCCGATGACCGAGACCTTCGACATGCCGGCTTCCGACTGGACGACATCGTAGCCGACATCGGGTTTCAGCCTCTCCAGCACGGCAAGCGCCTTGTCGACGTCGCCGGACGGCACGGTGAAGGTCATATCGGTGAACTTGCCGTCCTCGGAGATGTTCTGGACGATCATGTCGACATTGATGTTGGCCTCGGCCAGCGGGCCGAAGATGCCGGCGGCAACGCCTGGACGGTCGCCGACGCGGCGCAGCGAGATCTGCGCTTCGTCCTTGGCGTAGGCAATTCCGGTGACGACCTGCTGTTCCACGATCTCTTCCTCGTCGCAAATAAGCGTTCCGGGCGGATTGAGCAAATCCCCCATTCCGGGCGCGTCGGGATCGTCGAAGGACGACCGCACGAAGGTACGCACCCTGTGTACCATGGCAAGCTCGACCGAGCGCACTTGCAGCACCTTGGCGCCGAGCGAAGCCATTTCGAGCATTTCCTCGAACGAAATCTTGGCCAGCCGACGGGCTTTCGGCTCGATACGAGGGTCGGTCGTGTAGACGCCGTCGACATCGGTATAGATGTCGCAACGGTCGGCCTTGACCGCCGCCGCGATCGCCACGGCGCTGGTGTCGGAGCCGCCGCGGCCGAGCGTCGATATGCGGTTGTCCGGGCCGATGCCCTGGAAACCAGCGATGACCGCCACCTGGCCCTCGCCGAAGCGCTTGATCAGGAAGGCGCCGTCGATATCAAGGATGCGTGCTGCGCCATGCGCGTTGTCGGTCTTGATCGGGATCTGCCAGCCCTGCCAGGACCGTGCATGGATGCCCATGTTCTGCAGCGTGATCGCCAGGAGACCGGCCGTGACCTGCTCGCCCGACGCGACAACGGCGTCATATTCGCGCGCGTCGTGCATGGGCGAGGCTTCGCGGGTCCAGCCGACCAGCTCGTTGGTCTTGCCGGCCATCGCCGAGACCACCACGGCAACCTCGTGGCCGGCATCGACCTCGCGTTTGACATGGCGCGCCACGTTGCGGATGCGGGCGATGTCGGCGACCGAGGTTCCGCCGAATTTCATCACGATACGCGCCATGGAAGCGAAATGCCTTTGACTGAAGCCGGCTCGAGCCCGGAACGAGAGGAAACGCCGGGTAAGCCCGGCGCCGGAATGCGCGGCCTCCTTAGCCAAAACAGCAACGCTTCGCAAGCGAGCGCGGCCAAGAGCGGCCCGGCACCGTCTATCCTGACAGAATCTTGTCGCCGATCATGCCATAAGACTGGCGAAACGGCGCGCTGGAGAGTCTCATGACCGAAACCCTGGAAATCGTCACCTTCCGCCTCAAGCCCGGCGCCGAAGCCGGCTTTGTCGCCAGCAACGGCGTCATCACTGACTGGCTCGCCCGGCAGCCAGGCTTCCTCAGCCGGCATCTCGGCCGGCGCGAGGACGGAAGCTGGGTGGATGTGGTGCGCTGGCAGAGCATGGAACAGGCCCAGGCGGCGGCCGACCGCATCATGGCCGAGATCGGCGGCAGCGAAGCCGTGCAGGCGATCGAGCCGACCAGCGTCGCCATGAACCACGCAACGATCGCGCTGTCGCGTTGATCACGACATTGCCGGTCGCGCGCTCGCGGCTCAGGTAGCGCTTCGCCACAGACCGGGATAGTCGAGAACGAAACCGGCCGGCGAGACCGTCAGGACAGCATCGTAGCCGTACACGGGTGCGGCATAAGCATAGCAGCTGTCGTCGAGCCGCCGGTAGGTCTGTTCGAGACGCGAGAGCCTGAGTTCAGGAAAGGCCAGATAAGCGGCCGGCGCCGGCGCCGCCATCCGTCGCCAAGCTCGAGCCGACGGATCGCCAGAAGATTGGTGGCGGGCGTGAAGCCGAGATCGACGTCGACGAGGCCGGCAACCTCCGCCTGGCTTGCGCCGTTCAGCAGCCACTGGCCGTCGGCAAGACGTTCAATCTGATAATGCATCTCCCGCATCCCGCAAAAGCCGTCGACCCGCGCCCTGCGGGTACGCCAGCTCAGGTCGCAATCCACCTCATAGGCAAGGCCGCACGGACCGGCGTCGTGGGCGAAAAGCGCATGGCCCTTGAGAGTCCGGCTGTCATCCGTCTCGCCAAGCAGGCAAGCGTCGTGCCCCTCCAGGTCGAGCCGTTGCCAAAGGATCGAAGCCAGAATTCGCATTTTCGCACAGCTCCCGTCTCGGTCTCGCTCCCTGTTCATGACAGCTTTTCGTTCGCCCATCCGATTTGTTTCGGCAGCGCGGCAACCAAGCTGTCAGGTGCTGACAGAACGCGGCCTGATCCATCGACATGGTTGGACCTGCCGGCGGTCTGACGTCAGCAGCAAAAAACCCGCCTTGACATTCCCTCCCCCGCGCCCGACTTCCTAGCGTTCCCCGACTTCTTGGCGTTCGAGGAGACCCGCCTATGCCAGAGCCCCGCCGATCGACCATCGATGCCGGAGAAGTGGAACGCTTCTCCGCCCTTGCCGCCGAATGGTGGAACCCGAATGGCAAGTTCCGTCCGCTGCACAAGTTCAATCCGGTGCGGCTTGCCTATATCCGCGATCAGGTTGCGGCCCGTTTCGGCCGCGATCCGCGCGCGGCGCGGCCCTTCGATGGCCTACGCTTCCTCGATATCGGCTGCGGCGGCGGTTTGCTGTGCGAGCCGATGGCCAGGCTTGGCGCCGAAGTGGTCGGCGCCGACGCTTCCGCAACCAACATCGAAGTGGCGAAGCTGCACGCGGCGGAGGCCGGCGTCAGCGTCGACTACCGCGCCACCACGGCCGAGGCGCTGGCCGATGCCGGCGAGACCTTCGATGTCATCCTGAACATGGAAGTGGTCGAGCATGTCGCCGATGTCGACCTGTTCGTCGCCAAATGCGGCCAGATGGTCCGCCCCGGCGGCATCATGTTCGTCGCCACCATCAACCGCACGCTGAAAGCGCTCGGCCTTGCCATCATCGGCGCCGAATATCTGCTGCGCTGGCTGCCGCGCGGCACGCATCAGTTCGGCAAGCTGGTCCGCCCGGAGGAGCTTGCGAAGGCGCTGGGCGCCGCCGGGCTCACGGTGATCGACCGCACCGGCGTCATCTATCATCCGCTGGCCGACCGCTGGCAGAAGTCCAGGGACATGGACGTCAATTACATGGTGTTGGCGGAGAAAGCTTCGGTCTGATCGGCAGCAAGCCGGACCGCCCGCCTCACGCCTCCAGTGGCCGGCGGCAACGAGAACTAGAGCGTTTCACCGTTTCACGGAAACGGCGAACCGCTCTATCTCTTTGTTTTGACGCAATTCCGGACGGAAAACCGCTCACACTTTTCCTGGAATTGCTCTAGCTGCGGGACGCCGCCGGCTCGACCCGGACCGGCGCCGGCGCGCCGGTCTGGCTTTGCGCCTTGGTCGTGATGAAGACGCCGGCGGTGATGATGGCGGCGCCCAGCCAGGTCAGAAGCTGGTAGTGCTCGCCGAGGAAGATCGTGCCGGCGAACAGGCCGACGGCCGCCGCCACATAGCCGATCTGGCTGAGATAGACCGGCCCGCCGACCGCCTGCAGGCGGAAGAAGAAGGCGAACATCGCCGAGGCCGACGCTACCTGGCCGACGACCACGAGCGGCACGCCGCCGAGCGGAATGAAGGCTTGCCCGCCCAAAAGCGTCAAAATGCCGATGAGGAGCAGCGTGGCCGACGCCAGATGGCTGCCGACCGCCAGCTCGATCGGGCCCGTGCCTTGCGGCCAGTCGACGGTGCGGTAGATGTTGCCGGCGGCCAGGCTGACCGGGATGAGCAGCCCGATCGCCACCCAGAAATAATCGGCCGGCTGCCCTGCCTCGCCGCGCGTCAGCGCGACCATCGCCGCGCCGACAAAGCCGACGGCGATGCCGATGACCCCGAGCAGATTGGGGCGCCTGACACCGAGCACGATCGAGAACACCAGCGTGATCACCGGCGACAGGGTGAACATGATGCCGGTGTAGCCGGCGCCGAGATGCGGGATGGCCGAGAACATCAGAAGATTGGGAATGGCGTAGGAAATCGCTGCGGTGACGAAGAAATAGCGCAGCTTGTGCGGGGTCAGCCGGATGCGCTCGCCGCCCAGCAGAAGCGCCAGAAACAGCACGCCGCCTGCGCCCAGCGAGATGACGAAGGCCCAGACCATGGCCGGCACTCCGGCCGCGGTGGCGAGCTTGCCGAACGGCAGCGTCATGCCGAGCAGGCCGCCCGTCACGACCAAAAGCCAAATCGCTGAATCCCAGAGAAATCTCATTGGTTCGTCCTGTCGCTGCGAGACCGCTTGGCGGCCAGTTCTTGTTGCAGTAAGATAATACCAAGATTCTTTATGTCAAGATACTTTATGGTGAGCAACATGGATCGAGCAGGCAAAGCCATGGAACAGTGGCGACGGGAGCGACCGGACCTCGATGTGTCGCCGATGGGCGTCATCGGGCGGCTGAACGAGGTCTCGGCGCTCATCGCGCGCGACCGCCTGGCGCCGGTCTTCGCCCGCTTCGGGCTGCAGTCCGGCGAATTCGATGTGCTGGCGACATTGCGCCGTTCCGGCGCGCCCTATGCGCTGACGCCGACCGAGCTTTACGAGGCGATGATGGTGACGTCGGGCGCCATGACCGCGCGCCTCGACCGGCTGGAGAAGGCCGGTCTAATCCAGCGCGCGCCGCATCCCAACGATCGGCGCGGTGTGGTGGTGCAATTGACCGGGAAAGGGCTCGAGCTCATCAACGAAGCGCTTGCCGCCCACATCGCCAACGAGCATGAAATCCTCGCCGACCTGACACGCGAGGACCGGGACATGCTGGCGAAACTGCTGGAAAAACTGATCGGAAGCTTGGGCCAAACCTCTGCCTAGCGTATGCCTCCTGCTTTCCACCTTCGTGAACTTGCGCCAAGGTGTATTGAGATTCAGGTCAGGCCGAGCCGAGAATGGTGGCTTACGAGAACCGGAGCGCAGCGTACTTAAAGTACGTGAGCACCGGAAGCGCAGGAAGCCGCCATTCGCAGGCCGGCATCACCTGAATATCGACACACCTCAGTTCCGGTCGTCCGGAAAGCTCGGAATCGGCATGAACTCGACGCCGTCCTCGACGAGGCTTTGCACCTCTGCCGGCGTCGCTTCGCCATAGATGCCACGCGGATCGGTCTCGCCGAAATGGATCTTGCGCGCTTCCTCGGCGAACTTGTCGCCGACATAGTCGGCATTTTCGCGTACCTTCTCGGCCAGTGCCTTGAGCTGCGCCAGCGCCTGCTTCTGCGCCTCGCCGATGGCCAAAGCGACCTTCTCTCGGCTGCGGGACGTTGAGACGGCGGGCGCCATCAGCGCCTTCTCTATCCTGTGCGAGCCGCAGCGCGGGCAATCGACGAAACCGCGCTTCTTCTGGGTGTCGAAGTCGTCATTGCTGCGGAACCAGGCTTCGAATTCGTGCTCGTGTTCGCAGATCAGGGAAAAACGGATCAAGAAGCGGCACCCCTGAAACGCGGCGCTTCGCTTGTCCCGGCATTGACGGTGAAATCCCGCGCGTTCTTCAGATTGGGGATCTTGCGGCGCGCGGCAAGCGACTGCGCCGGATCGATCTCGGCGACGATCACCCCGGGTTCGTCATGCGCGGCCTCGGCGACGATGCGCCCCCACGGATCGACGATCAGCGAATGGCCATAAGTTTCGCGCCCGTCCTCATGCAGGCCGCCCTGCGCGGCGGCGATGACATAGGCGCCGTTCTCGATGGCGCGGGCGCGCAACAGCACATGCCAATGCGCCTCGCCGGTCTGGCGCGTGAAAGCGGCCGGCACCGTCAGCACCTCGGCCCCGGCCATCGCCTCGGCGCGAAACAGCTGCGGAAAGCGCAGGTCGTAGCACACGGCAAAGCCCAGCCTCGTCCCCTCGATATCGGTCACGACCGCTTCCGTTCCCGGCTCGTAGGAGGCGGATTCACGCCAGCTTTCGCCATTGTCGAGGTCGACATCGAACATATGGATCTTGTCGTAACCGGCGATAAGGGCGCCGTCGGGCGAGAACAGGAACGCGCGGTTGGCGAGCTTGCCGTCGGCGCGCAGAATCGCCGTCGAGCCGACATGCAGATGAATGCCGAGCTCCTTCGCCAGCCTGCGCGCGGTCGCGACGACCACGTCCTTGTCCTCGGTGGTGAAGGCGGCCGCCCCCGCCTGCTTGTCGCGGATCAGCGCACCGGTCATTTCCGGCGTCAGGACGTAGGTGGCGCCCCGATGAGCGGCATCGCGGACCAGCCTTTCCATGTCGGCCGCATTGCGATCCGGGCTGGTCCCCGAACGCATCTGCACCGCCGCCGCCTTGAAAACGCCCATGATCAAGCCCTCGCTTCGTTGGCAAGCAGCACATCCAGCCGGCCCTGCGACTCCAGTTCATGGAGGTCATCGCAGCCGCCGACATGCGTGTCGCCGATGAATATCTGCGGAAAAGTGGTACGCCCATGTGCCCGTGAAATCATTTCCTGACGCAATGCCGGCGAGAATGAAGCGTCGTGCTCGGTATAGGTCACACCCTTGCGCTCGAGCAACCGCTTGGCGGCCGTGCAATAGCCGCACATCATGCGCGTATAGATCGTCACATCGACCATCAGCAAAATCCTGCCTGTGCACGTCGCCCAACGCTTGTGCGTAAACGACCTGCACCGAAACAACAACTTAAGCACTATATAGTTGCAGACTCATCGGCTCGGAAGTCCCCCGGCAGAACGCGCGCGAAGGTCAGAACGTCGACCGCTCCGGCGCCGCCTTTCTTCAGCGCCTTGGCGACGGCCCGCACCGTTGCGCCGGTGGTATAGACATCGTCGACCACGAGCACCCGGCGCCCCGCTATCTCGATTTCAGCGTCCGGCGGCACGCGAAAAGCGGCGCGCACATTCTCCTCGCGCTCGTGCCGTTCGAGCCCGACCTGCTGGCGCGTCAACTTCACGCGCCTGACCGCGGATGGCGAGAAGGGCAGCCCGCCGAGCTTTGCAACGGCCCGACCGAGTTCCGCGGACTGGTTGAACTGGCGCCGGAAGAAGCGCCGCCAGTGCAACGGCACCGGCACGACCAGGTCGGCCTCCGCAATCAGCTCGGCGCCGGCCCGCATCATCCAGTTCGCCATCCAGGGCGCTAGGTCGGTTCGGTCCTGATATTTCAGCCCCTGCACCATCTGCCGCGCGACACCCGAATAGAGGACGGCGGCCCGCGCCCGCTCGAAGGGCGGCGGATCGGCGATCGCCTCGGCGGAAAGAAACCCCTCGCCCATGTCATGCGTGAAGGGCGTGCCCATCACCGGGCACCAGGGTTTTTCCAGCAGCCTAAGCTTCGGCCAGCAGGCGCCGCACAGCACGCCGGGTTGCGACACATGACGACGGCAGCCGGCGCAAACCGGCGGAAACAACAGCCGCGCCGGCCAGGCCAGTGCCTGCCGCGTCATATCCTGGACCGCTGTGGTCTTGATCTTGTGCACCGGATCGGCCACGTGAAAGGAAACCCCGCGCCACCTTAACACCACTCCAGCACGCGCGGACAACAGGAAGCTTTTCATTGCAGCCCTTGATCGACACCGAGCTCTGGCTCGCTCGCAAGCGCCGGGCACTCGCGCGCCCCGTCGAAGGCGCCGATTTCCTGATGCGCCGCGCCGCGGAGGACCTTGTCGACCGGCTGGGCGCCGTCGAACGCCGCTTCGGCAAGGCGGCCGCGCTGTTCTGTCAGACTTCAGCGGCGGTGGACGTGCTTGCCGGCAGCGGCAAGGTCAGCGAGATCGTGCGCGTCGAGATGGACGAAGCGCTTCTGGCCGGCGGCACCGGCCTGGTAGCGCCGCCTGAGACCGTGCCGTTCGAGGAGGCTAGCCTCGATCTCGTCGTCTCCCTGCTCTCGATGCATGCGATGAACGACATTCCCGGCGTGCTTGCGCAAATCCGCCGGGCGTTGCGACCGGACGGGCTTTTCCTCGGCGCTTTCGCCGGCGCGGGCACATTGGCGGAATTGCGCGAGAGCATGCTGGCGGCCGAGACGGAGCTTTACGGCGGCGCAAGCCCGCGCATCCTTCCCTTCACCGACGTGCGCGACGCCGGCGCGCTGTTGCAGCGCGCCGGCCTGGCCTTGCCGGTCGCCGATGTCGAAACGGTCGCGGTGCGCTACGACACGCTGTTCGACCTCGCCGCCGACCTGCGCGCCATGGGCGAAACAAACGCGCTCGTCGATCGCAGCCGCAGGCCGGCCGGCAGACGGCTTTTTGCCCGCGCCGCGGAGCTCTACGCCGAACGGTTCGCGGATCCGGATGGCCGTATCCGCGCGAGTTTTTCGATTGTCTGGATGTCCGGCTGGGCGCCCGACGCCTCGCAGCAAAAGCCGCTCAAGCCGGGATCCGGCAAGGTCTCGCTCAAGGCGGTCCTGGAGAACCCGTCCAGGACCTGAGCGCCCCCCGTGATGCCGTCAGTGAGCGAAGGCGTTGGCAAGCTTGCTGTTGTTGTCGGTGAACAGCCACACCAGCCCGTCTGCCGCCTGTTTGACCCCGGCAACGATGGCCAGCGACAACACCGCGACGATCAGACCATATTCGACGGCCGTAGCGCCCGTTTCGTCTTGGATGAATTGCTGCAGCAGGTTTTTCATGATCATCGATCCCTCATGCAGAAACTCTAATGTCCTACCCGTTAAGAAAGGTTAACGGCAAAAGCTTAACAGCGAGTGAAACGCCGCCGCGCCGGAAAATCATTAACCAAGTCAGCACTCGCCGCTGCGGCTGCCGTCGTTGCGGATGACGCAGATTGAACTGGGCAAGGGCTGCAGCACGCTGCGGCGCACCGTATATGTATTGGGGCGATGGCCGATCGATCCGGTCGCGGTCATGTCGAGCCCGCCCGCGAAGCCGTCGCGAACGCTCTGCGGCCGGGCCTGGTTGTCCAGGAAAGGCGTTGCGATCAGCGCCAGCGCCACCGCTGCCGAGCCGAAGAGAAGCGTGATCCGCAGGATGCCCATGCCGGCGTCCACCGCGCGAAATCCCCGGTCGGGTCGGATCGAATCCCAGTCTCTTTCAAGGCTCATGCCGTGTTTCCCAGTCATCGACGACATCGCCGCGCGAAGCGGCCTCGCGCAATTTTTCACGTCGGGATAAATCTTCCATTAATGCTGACTAAACCAGCTCCCGGAAACGTGCGGAAACACTCGGCCGCCCGGGAAACGCCGACCTGCCGCCAAGTCGGCGCGAAACTACAAAAGATCGATGAGGAACTGGATCAGCGGCGCGTCGGCCGGCGGCATCGGATAGTCGCGCATCTGCCGCGGCCTGACCCATTTGAGCCCCTGGCCTTCCCTGGGCTGCGCGATACCACGAAAGCGGCGGCAGACATAGAGCGGCATCAAGAGATGGAAATCGTCATAGGAGTAGCTGGCGAAGGTGAGCGGCGCCAGGCACGGAATCTCGGTTTCGATGCCGAGTTCCTCATGCAGTTCGCGCACCAGGCACTCCTCCGGCGTCTCGCCGGGCTCGACCTTGCCGCCTGGAAACTCCCACAGGCCGGCAAGCTGCTTGCCTTCCGGGCGCTGCGCCAGAAGCACGCGCCGGTCGGTATCGACCAGCGCGCAGGCGGCGACCAGCAGCAGTCGCTTTCCGGCCGGCTTGACCTCGCTCATGCGCCCGGCGGCCGACGATAGTGGTAGCGATAGACTTCCTCGAAGCCGAGCGACCGGTAGAGCGAGAGCGCCGGCGCATTGCCGGCCTCGACCTGTAGCCAGGCCTCGCGCGCGCCGCGCAGCCGTGCCCATTTCAGCGCCGACAGGATGAGATTGCGGCCATGGCCCTTCTTGCGCGCCGACTTTTCGGTGGCGACCTCGAACAGACCCGCGAGATCGCCGTCATGAACGCAGATCAGCGTCGCCAGCGGCTCGTTGCCGTCCTCGAGCGCGAACAGCCCCGCTTCCGGCTGGATGGCGCCGATCACCTCTGACAGGCCGGGCCGCAGCGAGGCGTCCGAGCCGCTCGTCCTCAGCGAAGCGCCGATGAAACGGCTGATGTCCTTGAGCGGAATCTGGTCCATGGCCGCGCCAAGCTCGACCTCCTTCAGCGGCAACCGCATCACCAGGGATTCGTCGAACATGTTCCAGCCGGCCTTGTCGAGATGCGTGGACAAGACCTGTCCCGACAGCGGCGACATGCGAAAGGTGAGCGGCCTGCCATAGGCGTCGAAGCGTCTTGCGGCGCGGCCGATGCGCTCTTCGATGGCGTGAGTGTCGCCCGGATCGAGCGGATTGACGGAGTTGAGGCGCTTGGCGGGGAGACCTGCGGTCAGCCGCACGACCCAGGTCCCGTCATAATGGACGGCGGCCGCCGGCCAGGCGCGAAAACCCGCCGCCTCGTAGCGACGCACAACCGCGAGCACGCTTGCCGGATGCCTCGACACCGGCGCCATCAGCTCCGGTAATCGCCATTGATGGCGACATATTCCTTGGTGAGGTCGCAGGTCCACACCGTCGCCTTGCCGCGGCCGATGCCGAGATCGGCGCGGATGCGGATATCGTCGCGCTTCATATAGGCCGAGGTCGCTTCCTCCGAATAGGCCGGATCGCGCTCGCCCTCATGCGCCAGGCGGTTGTCGCCGAACCAGATCGACAGCCGGTCGCGGTCGGCCGGCTCGCCGGCCTTGCCGACGGCCATGACCACGCGGCCCCAATTGGCGTCCTCGCCGGCGACGGCCGTCTTGACCAGAGGCGAATTGGCGATCGAGAGCGCGATGCGCTTGGCCGAGCGGGCGGACTTCGCGCCGGTGACGGTGACCTCGACCTGCTTGCGCGCGCCCTCGCCGTCGCGCACCACCTGCAGCGCCAGCGACTTCAGCACCTTGCCGAGCGCCCGGCGGAAGGCGCCGAGCCGCGCATCCTTGGGATCGCCGATCGCCGGCGCGCCGCGCGCCGCGGCCTTGCCGGTGGCGAAGAAGAGCAGCGTGTCGCTGGTCGAGGTGTCGCTGTCGACGGTCACCGCATTGAAGGTCTTGGCCGTGCCGCGCGACAGCAGGTCCTGTAGCACGGGAGCTGCGATCGGCGCGTCGGTGGCAATGAAGGAGAGCATCGTCGCCATGTCGGGCGCTATCATGCCGGCGCCCTTGGCGATGCCGTTGATGGTGACGTCGGTGTCGCCGAGTTTGACCGTCGCCGTCGCCACCTTCGGATAGGTGTCCGTGGTCATGATCGCCTTGGCCGCCTCGGTCCACTGATCCGGCCTGCCGTCCTTGATCAGGCCGGCGAGCAGATGGCTGAATCTGGTCGTGTCGAGCGGCTCGCCGATGACGCCGGTCGAGGCCAGGAACACCTCGCTCTGCGAACATCCGGCGGCCTTCGCCGCCGCCTCGCCGGTCAGCGCGGTCGAAGCCTGGCCCTTCTTGCCCGTGAAGGCGTTGGCATTGCCGGAATTGACCACCAGGACACGCGCCTTGCCGGCGGGCAGGTTCTGACGGCAGAAGTCGACGGGCGCCGACGGACATTTCGACCTGGTGAACACGCCGGCGACAGCCGTGCCCGGATCGAAGGCCATGGCCAGCAGGTCGGTTCTGTTGCGGTACTTGATACCGGCTTCGGCGGTCGCGATGCGCACACCCTCGATGACCGGCATCTTCGGATATTTCTTCGGTGCGAGCGGCGAAATCGTAGCAGACATCGGTATCCCGGAGCGGCAAGAACACGAAAGGAAGGAAGCCGGTTTGCCCGATAGCGCGCGCCGGCGCAAGAGGCGTTCTGGCCGCGCCTTGCCGGCTTGGCCGGCGGCCTTGCAATTGGAAACACGTCGTTTCGTTTCGTCACCGAAGCCAATATGATCGGCCGCAGATTCACCGACCAAGGAAGACCTCGATGGGCGAAGCCGCCGCTCGCGGGCGCAAGTCGATCGGCGCAAAACGCAGTCCCGAGAGCGCCGATGCCATCCTCAACGCCGCCGAGGCGGTGTTGCGCGAGGCGGGCTATGCCGGCTTCTCGATCGAGGCCGTCGCCCGGCGGGCGCGGGCGGGAAAGCCGACCATCTATCGCTGGTGGCCGAGCAAGGCGGCCCTGCTGATCGAGGTTTACCAGCGGCAGAAGCGCGTCGAGACGCCCGACACCGGGAACGTCGAGGACGATCTGGCCGGCTTCCTCGAGAACCTGTTCGCGCATTGGCGCGACACCCCGTCGGGCAACATCTTCCGCTCGCTGATCGCAGAGGCGCAGTCGGACGAGACGGCCGCGGCCGCGCTTGCCGAATATTCAAAAGGACGCCGCAGCCATACCGGCCGGATGATCGAGCGCGCCAAGGCGCGCGGCGAGGTGGCGGCCGATGTCGATGCCGGGATCGTGGCCGACCTGGTCGCTTCTTTCGCCTGGAGGCATCTGCTGACCGAACGGCTCGACGAGGACAAGGCGGCGATCCGCGCCGCCATTCGCTACATCACGCGGGGCATAATGAACGCTTGACCCCCGAAAGCGAAAGGGCGCCCGAAGGCGCCCTTTCAGAATTATCCAGCCGCAAGCGGATTACTTGCCGGCTTCCAGCGTGTCGATGTCCTTCTTGAGCTTCTCGTCCGGGATCTCGACCTTGGCGGCCGCACGCAGCTCCTTGACCATGGCGAAATACTTGTCGCGGATCACCGCCTGCTTAGCCTGGTCCTTGACGTCGTCGAAGGCCGGCGGCTGCTTGGCGCGCTTGTCCTCGACCTTGATGACGTGCCAGCCGAACTGCGACTGCACCGGCTCCTTCGAATATTTGCCGACGTCGAGCGCGAACGCCGCCTTGTCGAATTCCGGCACCATCTGCCCCGGGCCGAACCAGCCGAGATCGCCGCCGCTGGTCTTGCCGCTCGGGTCGCTGGTGTGTTCGTTGGCGAGCTTCTGGAAATCGGCGCCGCCGTCGAGCTGCTTGATGATCGCCTCGGCCTCTTCCTTCGTCTTCACGAGGATGTGACGGGCATGGATTTCGTTGACCGGCGGCGTGTTGGCGATCTCCTGGTCATAGCGAGCGCGCACTTCGGCGTCCGTCACCTTGTCGACCACTTCCTTCTCGACGACCTCGCCATGCAGGGCTCGCGCCTGCAGGAAAGCCATGCGGCGCTGGAAGTCGGCGTCCTTGTCGAGGCCGCTGTCGACGGCCTTCTTGGCCATGACGCGGATTTCGATCGCCGCCGAGAGGGCCGCCGCGCGGCGCTGTTCAGGCGGCAGTTGCGCAAACTGCTGCGACAGTTCGCCTTCGGCGAGCCGAAGATCGGCCTCGGTCAGCTTCTCGCCGTTGACGGTGGCGATCACGGCATTGGGATCGACCGGAGCAGCCGCGGGCGCCGTGGCGTCCGGCTGGGCGGGCTTGGTCTCTTGCGCCATCAGCGGCGACAGGCAAAGAGCCGAGAGCCCGAAGGCCAGACCGAGGCTGGCGAGCGAGGCGCGGCGGATCGACAGGGACATCAAGATAAACTCCAATGGGGATTGCCAATAAGGATCGCGTGAGCGGAAGGGTTCCAGATCAGTCGAATTGTGGCGGAATTTGGCGCTGCCGATAGGGCTAACGCGGCGTTGACATCGATTGAGCCCCCTCTTATCTGTCCAACGACTTGGCGTCCAGAACCGTTTTCCGGGCGCTTTTTGCGTTTGTCCGCACTCACGCGGATTTGATGGGCCCGCCAGGTGCCTGTCGCAAACGGCTAAATTGCTATCGAAAGGGCCATTGGATGGTCAGTCTCGGCGGTCTCGCCCGTAAGGTTTTCGGTTCTTCCAACGACCGCCGCGTCAAGTCGACCCGGCCAAGGGTCGAAGCCATCAACGCCATGGAAAACGAGATGCGGGCGCTTTCCGATGCCGAGCTTGCGGGGCGCACGGAAAAGTTCCGCCAGGATCTGGCCAACGGCGCTGCGCTCGACGATCTCTTGGTTCCGGCCTTCGCCACGGTGCGCGAGGCCGCCCGCCGCGTGCTTGGCATGCGTCCCTTTGACGTGCAATTGATCGGTGGCATGGTGCTGCACAATGGCGGCATCGCCGAGATGCGCACCGGCGAGGGCAAGACGCTGGTCGCCACCTTGCCGGTTTACCTCAATGCGCTCGCCGGCAAGGGCGTGCATGTTGTCACCGTCAACGACTATCTCGCCAAGCGCGACGCCGAATGGATGGGCCGCGTCTACAAGTTCCTTGGCCTCAACGTCGGCGTCATCGTCCACGGCCTTTCCGACGAGGAACGCCGTGAGGCCTATGCCTGCGACGTCACCTATGCCACCAACAACGAGCTCGGCTTCGACTATCTGCGCGACAACATGAAGTATGAGCGCTCGCAGATGGTGCAGCGTGGACACTCGTACGCCATCGTCGACGAGGTCGATTCCATCCTGGTCGACGAAGCGCGCACGCCGCTGATCATTTCCGGTCCGCTCGAGGACCGCTCGGAAATGTACAACACCATCGACGCCTTCATGCTGAAGCTCGGCCCCGCCGACTATGAGGTTGACGAGAAGCAGAAGACGACGATCTTCACCGAGGACGGCACCGAGAAGCTGGAAAACATGCTGCGCGACGCCGGCCTGTTGAAAGGCGAGTCGCTCTACGACGTAGAGAATGTCGCCATCGTCCATCATGTCAACAACGCGCTAAAGGCGCACCTGTTGTTCCAGAAGGACAGGGACTACATCGTGCGCAACGGCGAGATCGTCATTATCGACGAGTTCACCGGCCGCATGATGCCGGGCCGCCGCTATTCAGAAGGCCTGCACCAGGCGCTCGAGGCCAAGGAGCACGTTCAGATCCAGCCCGAGAACCAGACGCTGGCCTCCGTCACCTTCCAGAACTATTTCCGCCTCTACAAGAAGCTCGCCGGCATGACCGGCACGGCACTGACCGAGGCGGAGGAATTCGGCAACATCTACGGCCTCGAGGTCACCGAAATCCCGACCAACCTGCCTGTCATCCGCAAGGATGAGGACGATGAGGTCTACCGGACGGTCGAGGAGAAGTACAAGGCGATCGTCAGGGAAATCCGCGAAGCCAGCGCCAAAGGCCAGCCGACGCTGGTCGGCACCACCTCGATCGAGAAATCCGAGCAGCTGGCCGAGCGCCTGCGCAAGGACGGCTTCAAGGACTTCGAAGTGCTGAACGCCCGTCACCACGAGCGCGAGGCGGCCATCGTCGCCCAGGCCGGCAAGCCCGGCGCCATCACCATCGCCACCAACATGGCCGGCCGCGGCACCGACATCAAGCTCGGCGGCAATGCCGAGATGCGCATCGCGGAGGAACTTGGAGACATGCCCGAGGGCCCCGAGCGCGAGGCCAGGGAAAGGGAAATCCACGCCGACGTCGAGCGCCTGAGGGAAAAGGCGCTGGCCGCCGGCGGCCTCTATGTTCTGGCCACCGAACGCCACGAATCGCGCCGCATCGACAACCAGCTTAGAGGTCGTTCGGGAAGACAAGGCGATCCCGGCCGCTCGAAATTCTTCCTGTCGCTGCAGGACGATCTGATGCGCATCTTCGGCTCCGAGCGCATGGACGGCATGCTGCAGAAGCTCGGCCTCAAGGAAGACGAGGCGATCATCCATCCCTGGATCAACAAGGCACTGGAAAAAGCGCAAAAGAAGGTCGAGGCGCGCAACTTCGACATCCGCAAGAACCTCCTGAAATATGACGACGTTGCCAACGACCAACGCAAGGCGGTGTTCCAGCGGCGCATCGAGCTGATGGACGGAGAAGGTCTCGCCGAAACCATTGCCGAGATGCGCGAAGGCGTCATCGAGGAGATCGTCGCCAAGAACATCCCCGAAAACGCCTATGCCGAGCAGTGGAACGTCGCCGGTCTCAAGGAGGAAGTGGCGCAGTACCTCAACCTCGACCTGCCGGTCGAGGAATGGGTCAAGGAAGAAGGCATCGCCGAGGACGACATTCGCGAGCGCATCACGGCCGCCGCCAACGCCGCCGCCAAGGAGCGCGCCGACCGCTTCGGCCCCGATGTGATGAACTATGTCGAACGCTCGGTGGTGCTGCAGACGCTCGACCATCTGTGGCGCGAGCACATCGTCAATCTCGACCATCTGCGCTCGGTCGTCGGCTTCCGCGGCTACGCCCAGCGCGACCCGCTGCAGGAATACAAGAGCGAGGCCTTCGAGCTGTTCCAGGCCATGCTCGGCAATCTGGAGCAGGCCGTCACCGCACAGCTGATGCGCGTCGAGCTGGTGCGCCAGGCGGCCGATGCGCCGCCGCCTGAAGCGCCCGAGATGTTCGGCAGCCATATCGACGGCTCCACCGGCGAGGATGATTTCCAAGGCGGCGAGACCGCGCTTCTGATACGTCAGGATACCAACGCCGTCGTCGCGCCGGAAAACCGCGATCCGAAGAACCCCGCGAGCTGGGGCAAGGTCGGCCGCAACGAGCTCTGCCCCTGCGGCTCCGGCAAGAAGTACAAGCACTGCCACGGCACGTTCGCCTGACGCCTATTTCCTTCTCCCCGTTCAACGGGGAGAAGGTGCCCGAAGGGCGGATGAGGGGCAGCGCCGGGGCCGGCGGTTTCCTTCAGGCGCAGAAAACAAGCCTCACACCAGACCCGACGCGCGCGCCGCGGCAGCCGCTTCGCCGCGCGAGATGACCTCCAGCTTCTCCAGCACGGCCGAAACGTGGTGATCGACCGTCTTGGGCGAAATGGTCAGATGCGCGGCGATCTTCTTGTTGGAAAAGCCTCGCTCGAGAAGTTCCAGGACTTCCATCTGGCGCTGCGTGAGGCCGGCCTGATTGGCGCGCGTCGCCTGTCGCGGCCCTCTCGCGATGTGACTGATGCCGCTTTCCCGCATGAGGCTGCGCGCCTGCTGCGCGACCGCCCTCGCGCCAAGGTCCTCGAAAATGGCGAGCGCCTCGCGCTGCGCCGCTTCGTCGCCGAGCAGCAAGGCCATTGCCTGTTCGAAAGGCGCCCCCATTTCGGCCCATAGCCTGGCGGCGGCGCGCCAGTCGCCCGTCAGTTGCAGGCGGTGCGGCTCCGCCATGCCGTCCGTGTCGCCGGGTTCGGATCCCGGCGACAACAGTTCCCGCCAGGTGGCAAGTTCGCCGAACACGGCCGGCGTCGGCGCGAGATTTTCGGCAACCGCGATCAGGCGCAAGGCTTCCTGCCTGTCGGCTTGTCCAAGCCAGGCCGATTCGGCCAGCACCTGGGCAAACGCCACCAGGCGCTGCAGCTCCATGCCCTTGTCCAGGAACCGCCTCATCTCTTCGACGATCGGCTCGGCCGACGGGTCGCCGCGGCGGATGCGCAATCGTGCCAGCGCCACCAGCGACGGATAGCGCACCAGCGGCGTCGTTGCGTCGTCGTCGACAACCTCATGCGCCATTGTCGCGGCGTCGTTCCACAAGCCGCGGCGAAGCAAAAGCTGCGCCTGCACGCCGCGCATGTAGTCGCGCCATGTCGCGAGATCGTTCTCGACGCAATAGCCGATGCCGCGATCCAGGAACGACGCCGCCTCCTTGAAGTTGAGCCTGTTCATCTCGACGCAGGCGCAATTCGTGAAGGCGCGCGCCGCATGCTCCTGGTAGTTGCCCGACAGCGCAATCCCAAGGCTGCGGGCGAGATCGCGCCTGCCCTTGGCAAAATCCAGCCATTGTCCGGCGGCGCCGACATTGTTCAGCGCATGACATAGAATGTCCGCCCGGTTGAGCCGCTCCGCCAGCTCGACCGCCTTGCCGCCGAGCGAAAGGGCGTCCTCGAGCCGCTCGGCCAGCATCGCCAGTTGCGAGAGGTTCGAATAAGCCATCGCCAGCTCGGCGCTGTCGGGCGCGGTCTCCAGAAGCCCCACGGCCTGCTCTCCGAACCGATCCGCCGACTCGCGATCGCCGAGCAGATAGGCAAAGCGCGACAGGCATCTGAGGCTGTCGCCTTCCTTGAGCCGGTCGCCCAGCGCCTGGCGCAGCTGGCGCGCCCGGCCCTGCGCCTCCATCGCCGCCTCGACGCGGCCGATCAGGTGGCACTCGAAGGCATGCCCCTCGTAGAGCTCCGCCCGCTTCTCGATCGGCAGAGTATCGGCGTAGCGCAGGGCGACCTCGTAATAGCCCGCCGCATCGCGATGCGCGCCGACGCGGGATGCCTCCCGCGCGGCAAGCGGCGCGAGCTCGCGCACCACGTCGAGGCTTTGCGCTTCCACGGCATGATGCACCAGCCTTGCGGTGGCGACTTGCGGATTTTCCCGTAATGCCGCCAGCGCGCGCTCATTGTACTCGCGTCGTTTGCTGGGCGTCAGCGCCATCTCGATGGCCGTGCGGGCGATCTCGTGCCGGAAAGCATAACCATCGCCGAAATCCTCGAGCAGGCCGTTGGCCACGCATTCGGCGAGCTGGCCGGCGGCGGCGATCCCGCAAAGGCCGCTCAGCGCCCAGGCATCGGCGCGGCGCGGAAACACCGAGACCGCGTCGAGCATCGAGCGGGCGCCGGGCGACAATCTTTCGGCGCGCGCCAGCACGGCGTCGCGGACGCTCGCCGGCAACGCGCCATCGACCGCGGCGGCGAGCAGCTCGGTGACGAAGAAGGCGTTGCCCGCCGTTGCGCGGTAGATCGCGTCGCCGTCGCGCTCGGCCGCCGCGGCGAGCGAGAGCACCGCGCTTTCGCTGAGCAGCGGCACTTCTATGCGTTGGATATTGCCGGCCGGTATCTCGCCGAGCGCCCGGCGCACGCGCATCTGTCCTTCGCTGCGGTCGGTGCGCGCCGTGATCAGAAGCAGGATGTGCGTGTTTGCGATGCGCCGGCCGAGGAAACGCACGAAATCGAGCGTCGCGTCATCGGCCCAGTGCAGGTCCTCGATGACGAGCAGGCAAGGACCTTTCGCTTCGAAGACGTCGAGCGCCTCGGAAAACAATGGCAGCCGCTGCACCTGGCGGTCGTCGATCGCTCGCGGCGGCTCCCACTGCGCCTCGCGCGCCAGATCGTAAAGCGGCCCCAGGGGATCGGGAATGGAGAGATCCTCGCAGGCGCTGCGAAGCACGATCAGACCCTTGCCCAAGCGGCTTGCGAACGCTTCGGCCAGCGCCGTCTTGCCGGCGCCGGCTTCTCCCGACAGGACCACGACGCGGCCGCGGCCGCCTGTTGCATCCGCCAGCAAAGCATCCATTTGCTGCAGCTGCATCTGCCGTTCCAGAAGCATTGTCACTCTCTCGCCAAATCAGAATTTCCATCGTGGCGGGCCGCCGCCGCGATAGCCTAGGAAACGGCGCGACAATGTGACTTTCCACACACTGAGGTGCCATCTTCCACAAAAAACGTCGCAAAGATAGGGATTCGTCCCGGCCAATATGGGGAATGGCTCCGATGCGCGCCTGCCGCGAAGGTGATTTCTGCTGGGTCGCGCTTGAACCGAGCGCAATTCACAATGAAAGGAAACCGATCGTGCCTCGTTACCTGATTGAACGTACCTTCCCCGATGGGCTGCACGTGCCGATGAACGACGCCGGCGCAACCGCGATGGGCGGCGTCATCGCCCGCAATGCCGAGAAAGGCGTAACCTGGGTGCAATCCTTCGTCTCGCCCGACAAGAGCAAGAGCTTCTGCATCTACGATGCGCCCTCGCCGGAGGCGATCCGCAGCACCGCGCAGAAGAATTCGCTTCCCGTCGACAAGATCACGGAGGTCCGGGTCCTCGACCCCTACTTTTATCGCTGATCGGGCAGACCATGTTGGGCAGACCATACCCGTCGCCGGCGGACCTGACGCCGTGCCAGAAGACGAGGCTGCATCCGCCGCGGCGGACATCGTCCCGTCACGGCGCGGCTTCATGCGACGGGCTGTGTCGGCGTTGCTTTCGCCCCTGCGACACCGGCGACGCTTTCTGCCACCGCAGGACGACTACCTGAGACGCGACATCGGCCTGCACGAGCGGGAAAACCCGCGCGAATACTGGGAATATTGGTGGCATCACAGCTGATCCCGCACCGGGCATTCCAAGAAGACTGCGCAGCGGTTTTCCGTCCGGAATTGCGCAAAACAAAGACTTGGAGCGGTTCGTTCGGTGAACCGCTCTGGTCGGGATCAGCGACCATCCCTTTAACAAACAGGCGCCGCCGGCGTTCGGAGTTGGCCTACCGGCCGACTGCCGCCGCTTGCGCGCCTCAATTGGAGAGACAAATGAACATTCAGACCTTAATCAAATGCGTTGTCGGCGCTTCTGCCTCGATCATCATGCTGATGGCGGGCGCGGCCACGGCCGAAACCGTCAATCCGCTTGCCGAAAAGGTGCGGGCGCTGGACAGCCGCTTCGAGGACGTCGCCGTGGCGAAAGCCGAAGGCTACGCGCCGATCCCCTGCGCCAGCGGCCTCACCGGCGGCGCCATGGGCATCCACTACGTCAACGCCGCCTATCTGAAGGACGACGCCGTCGACTTCGCCAAGCCGGAAGCCGTGATGTACGAGCCGATGGCCGACGGCACGCTGAAGCTGATCGCCGTCGAATACATCACCGCGAAGGGCCCGGCCTCGCTCGAAGGCCATCTGTTCAACTTCAACACGGCGCCCAACCGCTACGGCCTCGGCCCCTTTTACGAGCTGCATGTCTGGGCCTGGAAGCAAAACCCCACCGGCGCCTTCGCCGACATGAACCCGAACGTGTCCTGCGACGCCATGCAGGGGATGTGAGCAGCGCTCTAGCCTTCTCCCCTTGTGGGAGAAGGTGGATCGGCGCGATAGCGCCGAGACGGATGAGGGGTGTTCCAGCGGAGTGAGAGGTCTGCGTTCCCTGGAACACCCCTCATCCGTCGCCTTCGGCGACACCTTCTCCCACAAGGGGAGAAGGAAAAGCCCGCACCCCACCCACCCTTTCTTAAGGTGTTTCGGATAGACCGAAACCTTGGAAAGAGGCGGAAAACGGAGAGGATTCGGGGTGCGCTTTTCCGCGGCAACGACTGCCGGGCGGTTCCTGCCGCAGCGCTGGGCGCTGCGCATGCGGCCGTTGCTTGGCCGCATCGACGCCGTGCTGTCCACCGCCGACGAGCGCGGCGAAGCCGGGCGCATGTCGCTGATCGCCTTCTCCATCCGCATCGTCAGCGCCTTCATCGCCTTTGTCAGCCAGGTGCTGATGGCACGCTGGATGGGCTCGTTCGAATACGGTATCTCGGTGCTGGTCTGGGTGACGATGGTCATCGTCGGCAACCTCGCCTGCCTCGGCTTTCACACCTCGGTCATCCGCTTCATCCCCGAATATCGCGAGCGCGGCATGCTGGCCGAGTTGCGCGGCATCGTGCAGGCGAGCCGCCTGTTCGTGCTCGTCGCCTCGACGCTGGTGGCAGGCCTCGGCGCCCTTGGCGTCTGGCTCGCCTCGGATTGGATCGAGAACTACTACGTCATCCCCTTCATCCTCGGTGTCATCTGTCTGCCGATGATCGCGCTCGGCGACCTTCTGCAAGGGCTGGCGCGCGCCAATTCCTGGGCGCTGCTGGCGCTGTCGCCCACCTATCTGGTGCGGCCGGTGCTGATCCTGGCTTTCATGGCGCTGATGCTTGGCCTGCACTATGTGCCCGACGCCAAGACCGCGATCTTCGCCTCCATCGCCGCAACCTATGTCACCACGCTCGGCCAGCTGATGGCCGTCACCTCGCGCATGGAGAGAAAGATACCGGCTGGGCCGATGGCGGTGCATTTCGGCCAGTGGATCCTCGTCTCGCTGCCGATCTTCCTGGTCGAGGGCTTCTTCTTCCTGCTCACCAATGCCGACGTGCTGATGGTGGGCGCCTATCTCGACCCCAATGACGTCGCTGTCTATTTCGCCACGGTGAAGACGCTGGCGCTCGTGCATTTCGTCTATTTCGCGGTCAAGGCCGGCGTTGCACAGCGCTACGCACAGTTCACGCATGGCGAGCCGCATCGGCTCGCCGCCTTCGCCCGCGAGACCGTCTCCTGGACCTTCTGGCCCTCGCTGCTGATGGCGCTCTTGGTGCTGGCGCTGGGCGAGCCGATGCTGGTGCTGTTCGGTCCCGAATTCACCGCCGGCTACCCGCTGCTCTTCCTGCTGGTGCTGGGCGTCGTGGCGCGCGCCGCCGTCGGCCCCTGCGAAAGCCTGCTCACCATGAGCGGCAACCAGAACATCTGCGCCGCCGTCTATGCCATGACGCTTGCGCTCAACATCGGCCTCAACGTGATCCTCATTCCGCTGTTCGGCCTCTGGGGCGCGGCAATCGCCACCAGCCTGGCCATGGTCTTCGAGGCCAGCGCGCTCTCCTTCACCGTCTGGCGCAAGCTCGGCATCGTGATGGCGATCTTTGTGCCCGCAAACAAGGAAGTCGCCTGATGGCCGCCGTCCCGTTGCTCGAAGAGACCAGCGGCGGCACCGCCGGCGCCATGGTTTCCAACCTTGCCGGCCTGGCGCGCGAGGTCGACCCCGCCCATATCGAGCTCTTCGCCAGCAACAGGCCGGAGCGCAAGCTCGCCATCTATCCGGCCTCGGCCGGCTTCGACCTCGTCGAGGAGCTTGACTATCTCAGCGCCCGCACGATCGAGCCGAACGTCTTCTTCAACCCGCGCTTCCTGGCGCCGGCGATGCCGCGGCTGGAAGACCGCGAGGTGCGGCTGGCCGTCATCCGCGACGGCGACGAATACCGCAACCGGCTTCGGCTTCTGGCGCCGTTCTCGGTCGAGCGGCCGGCGATCCCGCTCGGCGTCCCGGTGATGCGCACATGGTCGAGCCCGTTCGGCCCGCTCGGAACGCCGCTGGTCGATCGCGACGATCCGGTCGGCGTCATCGAGGATTTCTTCTCGATGCTGTCGCGGCCGCATCTCAAGCTGCCCAAGGTCTTCGTGCTGCCCGATATGCGCCTCGACGGTCCGGTGGCGAGCCTGCTCACCTCCTTTGCCGACAGCCGCGGCTTGACCATGGTGACCACCGGCAAGGTCGAGCGTCCGGTGCTCGATAGCGACGCCGACGGCGAGGAATACCTCAAGGCATCGCTGCGCGCGCATCACTATCGCGAATTCCGCCGCCTGAAGCGGCGTCTCGCCGACCTCGGCAAGCTGGAGCACACCGTGGCGCGCGGGCCGGACGAGATCCGCCACGCCATCGAAAGCTTCCTGACGCTGGAAGCGGCCGGCTGGAAAGGCCGCGAGCGCACCGCGATGGCGATCGACCGCTACCGCGCCGCCTTCGCCCGCGAGGCCGTGCACAGGCTGGCCGAGCAGGACATGTGCCGCATCCACCTCTTGACGCTCGACGGCCGCACCATCGCCTGCCTGGTCGTCTTCGTCGAGGCCGGCGTCGCCTATACCTGGAAGACGGCCTATGACGAGACGCTCTCTGCCTATTCGCCGGGCACGCTTTTGATGATCGAGGTGACCAGGCAGCATCTCGACGATCCCAACATCGTCATGACCGATTCCTGCGCGGTTCCGGACCATCCGGTGATGAGCCGCCTGTGGAGCGAGCGCAAGCCGATGGGCACGCTGGTCATCGGGCTGACGCCGGACGCCGACCGGCTGGCCCGTCAGGCCGCCTCGCAACTGCATCTCTACCGCGAGACCCGCAACATGGCGCGCATCCTGCGCAACCGCATGCGGAGCCTGCTGAAAAGACGCTAGATGGGCGGCGAGACACCGGCTATGGCTTGCGGCGGCCGGACCCGGCCTGCCTTCACCACAAAGCACTTCAAATGATCGATACCGTCCTGCGCTTCGCCCGCCTTTGTGCGCCGCTTGTCCTGCTCGCCATGCTTCCGGCTCGAGCCGTGGCCGACACCTGCCCGGAGGATTGCAGCGATCCGCCCCCTCCCCCGGTCAACATTTACAGCCAGACCACGGCCGGCCATCTGAGCCCCGCCACCGCCGGCGCGCTGCCGCGCGTCTATGTGCCGAACCGCTCCTCCAACAGCGTCTCGGTGATCGACACCGTCACCTTGAAAGAGGTCGGCCGCTTCCCGGTCGGCAGCAAGCCGCAGCATGTCGTGCCGTCCTGGGATTTGAAGACGCTGTGGGTCGCTAACAACGGCACCGGCAAGAACGGCAGCCTGACGCCGATCGACCCGATGACGGCCAAGTCCGGCCAGCAGATCCCGGTCGACGACCCCTATAATCTCTATTTCATGCCGGACGGCAGCGCGGCAGTCGTCGTCGACGAGGCTATGGAGCAGCTCGATTTCCGCGATCCGACGACCATGGCGTTGAAATCGAGCCTGCCGACGCCGACTTGCCCGGGCATCAACCATGCCGACTTTTCTGCCGACGGTTCCTACGCGATCTTCACCTGCGAATATGGCGACGGCGGCCTGGCCAAGATCGACCTGAAGAACCAGAAGCTGCTCGGCCATCTCGACTTCTCCAGGATGGGCATGCCGCAGGACATCCGCCTGTCGCCCGACGGCAAGGTCTTCTACGTGGCCGACATGATGAATGACGGCGTGTTCCTGGTCGACGGCGACAGTTTTCGGGAAATCGGCTTCATCCCAACCGGCATCGGCGCGCACGGCTTCGTCGTCAGCCGCGACGGCAAGCGCCTCTACGTCTCGAACCGCGGCTCGCACAAGATGGAGCAGGGCAAGGCCAGGGGCCCGGGCAGCGTCACGGTGATCGACTTCGCCACCCGCGCCGTGATCGCGCAATGGCCGATCCCCGGCGGCGGCAGCCCCGACATGGGCAATGTCAGCGCCGACGGCAGGCAGCTATGGCTGTCGGGCCGCTTCGACAGCGAGGCTTATATGATCGACACCAGCAGCGGCGCCGTGACGAAAATCCGCGTCGGCGCCGAGCCGCATGGCCTGACGGTATGGCCGCAGCCGGGGCGCTACTCGCAGGGGCATACGGGGAATATGCGGTAGGGCACTTTTGTGAAGGCCTGCCATCCGAAGCTCGCAGAGCGAAGGATGGTGCCCCTAGCCGGGATCGAACCAGCACTCCTTGCGGAACTCGATTTTGAGTCGAGCGCGTCTACCAATTCCGCCATAGGGGCTCAGGCCGGGCGGCCTGGATGGGCGCGGACTATACGGGCGGATGGGTGTTCGTCAACTGGCCTGTTGCGGATTTGCCCGCGCAACCGGTGGCATTTGCCCACCCTTCGGCCTCGTGGCGATGCAGACATTGTGCGCCGCAGGAAATCTTTCTAGAGAGGCGATTGTTTAAGGTGCCCGGTCGATAATGGCGGCTGCGGCGCTTTGGGTCCTTGTTTCGTGCATGCCGGTGGCCGAAAACCGCTGCGCCGTTTGGGGTGACATGCATTAGGCGATTCCAGGAAAAGCGCAGCGGTTTTCCGTCCGGAATTGTGTCAATCGCATTAGGAGAGCCGATGCTTCGCGGACTTTACGACTGGACCCTGTCGCTGGCGGCGCGCAAATCGGCCGAATGGTGGCTGGCCTTCATCGCCTTCGTCGAAAGCTCGGTCTTCCTGGTACCGGCCGACGTGCTCTTCCTGCCGATGGCGCTGTCCAAACCCCAGCGCGCCTATCGCTACGCGCTGATCGCCACGGTCGCTTCGGTCCTGGGCGGCGTCGCCGGCTGGTTCATCGGCCACTATGCCTATGAGGCAGTCGCCAAGCCGGTGCTTGAATTCTACGGCAAATATGATGAGTTCGAGCAGTTGCGCACCTCGTCCGGCGTCGGCTTCATCATCCTGATGCTGGTCACCTCGGGCGCGGCCCATCTGCCGCCGATCAAGGTGGTGACGATCCTGTCGGGCGTCATCGGCGTCAATCTGTTGCTCTTCATCGGGCTCGCGATCGTGGCGCGCGGCGCGCGTTTCCTGCTGCTTGCCTGGCTGCTTCGCCGCTATGGCGAGGAGATCAGGGAGTTCATCGAAAAGCGCTTGGGATTGATTGTCGGCGCCGGCGCCGCTGCCCTGATTTTGCTCTATATCCTCGTCAGATACGCCCACGGATAGCGACGCAACAACGGACCCGATAGATGACCGCGACCATGAATGCCGATACCGGACGCCAGCGCATGCGCGCGGCGCTCTTTCTCGCCGTCGCCATGGCCGCGACGGTCGGCTCGGCGCTCGCCTTCCAATATATCGGCGGCTACATCCCCTGCCATCTCTGCCTGGAGCAGCGCACGCCCTACTATATCGGCGTGCCGCTGATGGTGCTGGCGGCGATCGCCTCGATGCTGCGCGCGCCGGCCTGGGTGACGCGCGGGCTGCTCGCGATCGGCGGCTTGCTGATGCTCTACGGCCTCTATCTCGGCGTCTATCATTCGGGTGTCGAATGGGCATGGTGGCAAGGTCCGGCCGACTGCACCGCCGGCGCTGGTCCGGTCGACACTGGCGGCAAGGGCGTGCTCGACGCGCTCGACAAGTTCGTGCCGCCCTCCTGCGACAAGGCAGCACTGCGCATCCTCGGCCTGTCGCTCGCCGGCTGGAACGCCATAGCCAGCCTCGTCCTCGCCGCCGTCGCCTTCCGCAGCGCGCTCGCGCGGGATTGAGCCGGCACCAAAGCGGCGGCGCGAGATCGTTCACAGAATTCGGCAGGATGAGTCGTATGAAGTGAGCGTCGAGAACCGGAGCGGAGCGTACTTACAGTGCGTGAGCACCGGAAGCGCAGACGCTTGCTTCAGACGGCCAGCCTCCCGAATTCTCGAACGATCTCAAGGTTCGAGTTCGACATCCCAGTAGAGATAATCCATCCAGCTTTCATGCAGATGGTTGGGTGGGAACAGGCGGCCGTTGTTGTGCAGGTCGTGCACGGTCGGCTGATAAGGCTTTTGCAGCGGCCACATCTTGGCCTGGGCCGGCATCATGCCGCCCTTGCGGAGGTTGCAAGGCGAGCAGGCGGCGACGACATTCTCCCAGGTCGTCGCTCCGCCGCGATGGCGCGGGATGACATGGTCGAACGTCAGATCCTCGGGCGTTCCGCAATACTGGCACTGGAAGCGGTCGCGCAGGAACACGTTGAAGCGCGTGAAGGCGGGATGCCTGGACGGCTTCACATAGGCTTTGAGGCTGACCACGCTCGGCAGCTTCATCGAGAAGGTCGGCGAAGAGACGGCGTGCTCATATTCGGCGACAATGTTGACCCGGTCGAGGAAGACGGCCTTGATGGCGTCCTGCCACGACCAGAGCGACAGGGGATAGTAGCTGAGCGGACGGTAGTCCGCGTTCAGCACCAGCGCGGGAAGCCCATCCGGAGATACGGCAACCGTCACGTCCTTCGCCTCCTTGCTTCTAGAACCGAACGGCGCGGATACTGTAAGCCCGACATGACAGGGATGTGAAGCGGATTGTCGTGCGTCGAAATCGCCAAAACCGCATGATTTTCAGGCTTTTTTTGCCATTTCGACAGTCGGCGCCGCATCCCTGCCCTTCAATTCCCGGTAATAAGCCCAAAAAAGCCGCGACGCGACACCCCGCCATGGGCTCCATGATTCGGCCAGCCGGATAAGCATTTTCTCCGGCGGACGCGGGTCGATGCCGAGCGCATGGCCGACCGCCGTCTGCAAGGCGACGTCGCGCGAGGGAAACACATCCGGGTGCCCGGCGGCAAACAAAAGGTAGCATTCGGCCGTCCATGGGCCGATGCCGGGCACGGCCGTCATCGCTGCGATCGCCTCGCCGGCGTCCAGCGTGCACAGGTGCTCGAGATCGAGCCCGCCGGCCACCGCTTCGGCGACGGCGAGCAGCCCGCGCTGTTTTGGCCGCGACAGCCCGGCCTCGCGAAACACGCCCTCGCCGGCGGCAAGGATCGCCTGCGGCGTCAGCGGATCGACAAGCTTCACCAGCCGCCCGAAAATGGCGTCGGCGCTGGCGCGGGAAACTTGCTGTGAAACGATAATGGAAGCGAGGCTCTGAAAGCCAGGTTCCGACAGCCGCAGCGGCACTTCGCCCGCCCGGCCGCGCACGGCCGCCAGCCGCGGATCGATCCGGCAGAGCGCGTCGAGCCCTGTCGCAATGTCATCCAGCGAGGCGATGCGTTGCACGTTGCTTGTTCCCAGGGCGCCCGCGAAATGGCAATTGATGACTAACTAGCAACCGGCGGAAGCGCCTTTCAACCCGAATACCGCCCGAGATATGACGCTCCTGACATTCCGCTTCGCGCCGAGCCCCAATGGCCAATTGCATCTCGGCCATGCCTACTCGGCTCTGCTCAACCAGCGCATGGCGGCGCAGGCCGGCGGGCGCCTATTGCTGCGCATCGAGGATATCGATGTCCTGCGCTGCACGCCCGAATTCGAAGCCGGCATTTTCCGCGACCTCGAATGGCTGGGATTGCGCTGGGAAGAACCGGTGCGCCGCCAGTCCGAGCATTTCGCCGAATACCGGGAGGTGCTGGACCGGTTGATCGCCGAGGAACTCGTCTATCCGGCCTTCATGAGTCGCGGCGAGATCCGCGCCTTTATCGCCGAGACCGGCGGCCGCGACTGGCCGCGCGATCCGGACGGCGTGCCGCTCTATCCGCCGCTCGACAAGCACTTGCCGATGAAGGAACGCAAGCGGCGGATCGCGGACAACATGCCCTTCGCCTGGCGCCTCGATGTCGAGGCGGCGACGGCGCGCGTCACGGCCGGCCTGTCATGGCTGGAGTTCACCGACGAGACGATGTCGGCGACGCGAGCAATCGAAGCGCAACCGCGGGCCTGGGGCGACGTCATCGTCGCCCGCCGCGACATCCCGACCAGCTATCATCTCGCCGTCGTCGTCGACGACGCGCTGCAGGCTGTCAGCCATGTCGTGCGCGGCCAGGACCTCTATTCGGCGACCGGGGTGCAGCGCCTGCTGCAGCAACTGCTCGGCCTGCCGCAGCCGCGTTATTTCCACCACCGCCTGATCCTCGGTGCGGACGGCAGGAAACTGTCAAAGAGCCTCAAGGACACCGGCCTGGCCTCCCTCCGGGAGGCGGGCATGTCGCCGCAGGACGTCAGACGATTGGTCGGTTTTTAGCTGGCTAGAGGCGCGCCATCCCGGCCTTGATCAGCGCCAGCACGCTGATGAAGACAAAGGCGCCGCCCAGCCCGCAGGCCACCGCCAGCTTGAGATCGCTCAGGCTGATGCCATGCTTGTTTGCGACCCCCACCGCGACGAAAAAGCCGAAGATGAACAGCAGTGTGTTGCCGGTCGGGCCGAAGCCGCTCTCCCCCATGATCGCGTCGAGCGCCGTGCCGAAGAAGAAGCCGAAGCCGGCGATGATCGCGAAGGCGAACAACAGCCAGGTCGTGTCCAGATGCAAAAACATGCCCCACCACGGCGCGGCGATGCGCCATGCCCCTCTTGGCACGGTTTGATGAATTCAACTTAGCTTATGGATCAACCGTTTCGTTTTGCTTGCGGGATTGAACGGCATTAGAGCAATTGCCGTCATCAACCGTTCATCCCGGCAGCCTCCCCCATGCAGAGCATCAAGCGGTTCATTCCCGCCTCCTTCGTCGTTCTGTGGGCGACCGGCTTCATTGGCGCGCGCTATGCCATGCCCTGGGCGGAACCCTTCACCTTCCTTGCCATCCGCTTCGTGATCGCGGCGGCCCTGTTCGCGGGGCTGACCGTTCTGCTTGGCTCGCGCAAGGCGACGCGCGAAGAGGCGCTGCACGCAACGGTGGCCGGCGTCCTCATGCATGGTGTCTATCTCGGCGCCGTCTTCTGGGCGATTCACAAGGGCATGCCGGCCGGGTTTTCGGCGCTGATTGTCGGCCTGCAGCCGTTGATCACCGCCGTGCTCGCCGGAAAGTTCCTCGGCGAAGCGATCCTGCCGCGCCATTGGGCCGGTCTTGCCGTCGGCCTTCTCGGCGTCGTCATCGTGCTGTGGCCGAAGCTGGGGGCGCTGGGCGGCGGCGTCACGCCGGCGACGCTGACGGCTTCGCTCGTCTCCGTGCTCGGCATGAGCGCCGGCACCATCTGGCAGAAGCGCTATGCCTCAGGCGGCGATCTGGTGTCGGCGACGATGTGGCAATATGTCGGCGGCTCCGTCGTGATGATCCTGGGCTCGCTCGCCTTCGAGACGCGCGCCGTCACCGTCAATGGCGAATTGATCTTCGCCATGGCCTGGCTGGTCCTGGTGCTGTCGGTCGGCGCCATATTCCTGCTGATGGTGATGATCAGGGACGGTGAGATGTCGAAGGTAGCCTCGCTGTTCTACCTGGTGCCGGCCGTAACCGCGGTCATCGCCTGGCTGCTTTTCAACGAGCAGCTCAACCTGCTGCAGATCGCCGGCATGGCGATCGCCACGCTCGGCGTCGCCTTGGCGACGGCGCGGCAGGCGAGGAAAGGGGAACTGGGGAATTGAAGAAGAAGGGCGGAGCCAAGCGTCGGCGCATTTTCCCCAGTTCCTCAATTCTTCAATTCTCCAGTTCCTCTTCTGACCGGCGCCAACTCACCCAACCCGCGCTCGGGCTTCGAGATAACGGCTGATCGCGGCGTTGAGTTCGCCGCCGAGGATGAAGATCGCCGAGATGATGTAGAGGAAGACGACCGCGATCATGATCGAGGCGAGCCCGGCATAGGTCGTCACATAGGACGAGAAATGGTCGAGATAGGTGGCGAAGATCGTCGACCCGACCAGCCAGGCGACCAGCGTGAAGACGATGCCCGGTATGATCGAGACGAAGCGCCGCTTGCCGGCCGGCAGCCAGATATGCACGGAGAACAGCCCGATGACGATGACCGTCGAGGCGATCACGTAACGCCAGATGGTGATCGTTCCCATATAGGGCTTGATCCATTCCAGATGCGCTTCCGCCAGCCGCGCCAGCAGCGGCGCGAACACCAAAAGCACGCTGATGGCGAGAAAGCAGGCGGTGGCGATCAAGACGAAGATGATGCTTTGCACCCGGCGGTGGATGATGCCGCGCGTCTCGGTGACCCGATAGGCGCGGTTGAGCGAAGTGCGCAGGGCTTCGATACCGTTGGAAGCGAAATAGGCCGCAAGCAGCACGCCATAGGTCAGAAGGTCGGTGCGGCGCACCGTGAGCACGTTGAGCACCTCATGCGCGATCGGCTTGGCGATCTGCTCCGGCCATGTGTCGAAGACCAGATGCACGGCCGTGTCGGCGAAGGCGCGCGCGCCGAGGAAGCTGGCAAGCGTGGTGGCGAAGATCAGGAACGGAAACAGTGCCATCAGCGAGGTGATCGCCAGATGGCTGGCCATCGCCCAGCCGTCATCAGTGTTGAAGTGGCCTATCGCATCGTAGAGCACGCGCTTGAGGGCGACGATATTCCGCAGCAAGGGCCCGCGCTCCGCTCGATTGTGTCAACGCCGCGAATATGGGAAGTGATTGCGGTAAATGGCAACCCCAGGTCTCACAACGCGCCCCGCGGCAGAAGAGTTGCGCACCGTCATCGTCACCGGCGCCTCCTCCGGCATCGGCGCCTATTGCGCGCGGGCGTTGAAGGCGGAAGGCTGGCGGGTCTTCGCCACGGCGCGCAAGCCGGCCGACATTGCAGCCCTCGAGGCCGACGGCCTGGAGGCCTTCTATCTCGACTATCGCGAGCCCGAATCCATCGCCGCCTTGGTCGATGCGGTGCTGGAGCGGACCGGCGGCACGCTTGACGCGCTCTTCAACAACGGCGCCTACGCCCAGCCCGGCGCCGTCGAGGACCTGCCGGTCGCAGCACTTCGCGAGCAGTTCGAGGCCAATTTCTTCGGCTGGCACGATCTCACCCGGCGGGTCGTGCCGGTCATGCGCCGCCAGGGGCACGGCCGGCTTGTCCACTGCTCCTCTATCCTCGGACTGGCTCCGGTCCGCTTCCGCGGCGCCTATTCGGCCTCCAAGCACGCCATCGAAGGCCTGATGCTGTGCATGCGCCAGGAGCTCGAAGGCAGCGGCATTCACCTTTCCCTCATCGAACCGGGACCTGTGACGTCGAAGATCGCCAGCAATGGCCTGCCCTGGTTCCTAAAAAACATCGACGTCGAAAATTCCGTCCACCGCGCCGATTATCAGGCGCAGCTCGCAAGGCTTCAGGCGGGCGGCAGCGTGTCGAAGCTGAAGCCGGGGCCGGAGATCGTGCACAGGGCGTTGCGCCACGCGCTTCTGTCACAGCGCCCGCGCCCGCATTATGTGGTAACGCTGCCGGCCAGGATCGGCGCGGCGCTGAAACGCATCCTGCCGGCCTCCCTGCTCTACCGCGTGCTCGCCAGGCGCGCCTGACCGAACCTGAACCGGAGCCAGCCAGATGCTCATCATCTTCAAAATCCTCGCCATCGTCGCGATGGCCGCCGTGGTGATCGTGCTGGTTCGCGGCCTGATCAACATGATGCGCGGCGGCTCCGGCTTCACCTCGAACAAGCTGATGCAGGCGCGCATCATGTTGCAGGCCGTGGCCCTGGCGCTGCTGTTGCTGGTTGTCTATTTCACGCGCAAATAGAGGATCTCAGAGGGCACGGCGTGGTCAAGCTCAACAAGATCTACACCCGCACCGGCGACGACGGCACCACCGGGCTCGGCACCGGCGAGCGGCGGCTGAAATCCGACCTGCGCGTCGACGCCTATGGCACCGTCGACGAGGCCAATGCCTGCATCGGCATGGCCCGCGTCCACACCGGCGCCGAGCATCCGGCGATCGACGCCATGCTGTCGCGTATCCAGAACGATCTGTTCGATCTGGGCGCCGACCTTGCCGTGCCGGACGAGGGCAAGCCGCTGGAATACGAGCCGCTGCGCATCGTCGCGGCCCAGACCGACCGCGTCGAGCAGGACATCGACGCGCTCAACAAGGAGCTGCAGCCGCTGAAATCCTTCGTGCTGAACGGCGGCACGCCCGCCGCGGCCGCGCTCCATCTTGCCCGCACCGTGGCGCGCCGCGCCGAGCGCCTGATGGTGGCGCTGGCGCAGGATCCGGCCGAGCATGTCAACCGCGAGGCGCTGAAATATATCAACCGCGTCTCGGATTTCCTGTTCGTCGCCGCCCGCGCGGTCAATGACAATGGAAAGGCCGACGTGCTATGGGTTCCCGGCAAGAACCGCTGAATCCGCAGGCGGGAGGGTCCGATGTTCATCCCGCTTTACGACACCAACAGGCTGCGCCATATCCGGCTGCAATATGTGACGATCGGCCTGATCGTGGCGAACGTGCTGGTCTACTTGGCGACCACGCTCGGCGGTGAGAACTTCACCAATGCCGCGGTTCTCGGCCTCGGCTTCATCCCGTCGGTGGTTCATGACAAGGTCGAGCTCTCGCCCGAATTCGTCGTCATCCCCGAGAGTCTCAGCTACCTCACCTATTCCTTCCTGCATGCCGACATCTTCCATCTCGGCGGCAACATGCTGTTCCTCTGGGTATTTGGCGACAATGTCGAGGATGCGCTCGGCCATATCCGCTATTTGATCTTTTACCTCGCCTGCGCCATCGCTGGCGCCTTCTTCCAGGGGTTGGTGGCCTGGGATTCGCAGGTGCCGTTGATCGGCGCTTCGGGCGCCATCGCCGGGGTCGTCGCCGCCTACCTGATCCTCTACCCCCGGGTGAAGGTCTGGGTGCTGGCCTTTGCCCGCATTCCGCTGCGCATCCCGGCCTTCATTCCGCTGCTCCTGTGGATCCTGTTCCAGGTCGTGATGTTCGCCGCGGCAGGCGAGGACCAGATCTCCTGGGCCTGCCATATCGGCGGCATCATCGCCGGATCGATCCTGGTGCTGGTGCTGCGCAGCCGCGGCGTGCCGCTGCTGGCCGGCGCCGACGGCGAGCCGGACCCGACGCCCAACATCCAGCAGCCGCCTGTTCCTGTCGAGCCGGCCGCGAGCAATCCGGCGCAGCCGGCGGCGCAATGGGGCCGTGGAGCAGCGGCGCCCCGGGACTGAACCGATTTGGGTGCGTCGTGGGATATTGACGCGCCGATTTGTCGCCACTACGGAAACGGCACAGTTGGGCGGATATTCCGTCCGTGATGTCGGCTTTCGACAACTCTGACCGGGCGCACGCTGCTATAGCGCCCCGACTATCTCAGGAGAGGTGACAGGAAAATGAAGATCCTTGTGCCCGTGAAGCGGGTTGTGGACGCCAACGTCAAGGTCCGGGTGAAGGCCGACGGACTGGGCGTCGAGCTTGCCAACGTCAAGATGGCGATGAACCCGTTCGACGAGATCGCGGTCGAGGAAGCGATCCGCATCAAGGAAGCCGGCAAGGCTGAAGAGATCATCGTCGTCTCGGTCGGCCCGCAGCAGGCGCAGGAGACGCTGCGCACTGCGCTCGCCATGGGCGCCGACCGCGCAATCCTGGTCAAGACCGACGAGCAGACCGAGCCGCTGGGCGTCGCCAAGGTGCTGAAGGGTGTGGTCGAAGCCGAGGCGCCCGGCCTCGTCATCCTCGGCAAGCAGGCGATCGACGACGATTCGAACCAGACCGGCCAGATGCTGGCGGCACTGCTTGGTTGGCCGCAGGGCACCTTCGCGTCCAAGATCGTGCTCGAAGGCGATCAGGCCAAGGTGACGCGCGAGGTCGACGGCGGCCTGCAGACGGTGGAATTGAAGATGCCGGCGATCGTCACCGCCGACCTTCGCCTCAACCAGCCGCGCTATGCCTCGCTGCCCAACATCATGAAGGCCAAGAAGAAGCCGCTCGACGAGAAGAGCCCGGCCGACTACGGCGCCGACGTCAAGCCGCGCCTCAAGGTGATCAAGACCGAGGAGCCCGGCGGCCGCAAGGCGGGCGTCAAGGTCAAGAGCGTGGCCGAACTGGTCGAAAAGCTCAAGAACGAAGCCGGCGTGCTTTAAAGCGATCGGGAAAGGACAAAGAAAATGGCAATTCTCCTCATCGCCGAACATGACAATGCAAGCCTTTCCGACCAGACCGCCAAGGCGCTGTCGGCGGCGCTCCAGATCGGCTCCGATGTCGACGTGCTGGTGGCCGGCAAGGGCGCCAAGGGCGCGGCTGATGCCGCCGCCAAGCTGAAGGGTGTGCGCAAGGTGCTGCTCGCCGAGGCCGACGAGCTTGCCGAGCGTCTCGCCGAGCCGACGGCGGCGCTGGTCGTCTCGCTCGCCGGCTCCTATGACGCGATCGTCGCGCCCGCGACCTCGTCGGGCAAGAACGTCGCGCCGCGCGTGGCGGCACTCCTCGACGTCGCCCAGGTATCCGAGATCATCGAGGTGGTCTCGCCCGACACCTTCAAACGGCCGATCTATGCCGGCAACGCCATCCAGACCGTGCAGTCGACCGACGCCAAGAAGGTCATCACGGTGCGCACCGCGTCCTTCGCGGCGGCGCCCGAAGGCGGCTCGGCCGCGGTCGAGATGGTCAACGCCGCCGCCAATCCAGGCCTCTCCTCCTTCATCGAGAACAAGCTCTCCGAGAACGACCGTCCGGAGCTGACCTCGGCCAAGATCATCATCTCGGGCGGCCGTGCGCTTGGCTCCTCGGAGAAGTTCCAGGAAGTCATCCTGCCGGTCGCCGACAAGCTTGGCGCCGCGGTCGGCGCCTCGCGTGCCGCGGTCGACGCCGGCTACGCGCCGAACGACTGGCAGGTCGGCCAGACCGGCAAGGTGGTCGCGCCCGATCTCTACATCGCCGTCGGCATCTCCGGCGCCATCCAGCACCTTGCCGGCATGAAGGACTCGAAGGTGATCGTCGCCATCAACAAGGACGAGGAAGCCCCGATCTTCCAGGTCGCCGATTACGGCCTGGTCGGCGATCTCTTCGTCATCCTGCCGGAGCTGCAAAAGGCGCTTTGACGCCACCGGTTCTGGCATATTAAAATCGGAAGGGTGGGGTAGACGAAGTCGCCCCGCCCTTTTAGTTTGCACTGCACAAAAAGCGGGCCATCAAGGCCTGAAGCCAATCCGGCGGTTTTGCGTCCGGATTGCAGGAAATGAACAATAGGAGCGTTTCCGCGCTTCAAGACGCGGAAGATGCTCCGGACGGGATCGGGGTCATGAGCAAGATCGAGACGATCGGCATTGTCGGCGCGGGTCAGATGGGTGGCGGTATCGCCCATGTCTCGGCGCTGGGCGGCTACAAGGTCCTGATCCACGACGTGTCGCCCGACCGTATCGAGAAGGGCATCGCCACCATCAGCGGCAACATGGCGCGCCAGGTCGGTTCCGGCAAGCTCGAGGAGAAGGCGCGCAACGAAGCAATGGCGCGTATTTCCGCCGCCCCGACCATGGCCGATCTCGCGGCCGCCGATCTGGTGATCGAAGCGGCGACCGAGGATGAGACGGTCAAGCGCAAGATCTACGCGCAGCTTTGCCCGCAGCTCAACCCGGAAGCGATCCTGGCGACAAACACCTCGTCGATCTCGATCACCCGGCTTGCCGCGCAGACCGACCGGCCGGAACGCTTCATCGGCATTCATTTCATGAACCCGGTCCCGGTGATGAAGCTGGTCGAGCTGGTGCGCGGCATCGCCACCGAGGACCAGACCTTCGAGGCCGCCAAGAGCTATGTGAAGCACCTCGACAAGACGATCACCGTTTCCGAGGATTTCCCGGCCTTCATCGTCAACCGCATCCTTTTGCCGATGATCAACGAGGCGATCTACACGCTCTATGAGGGCGTCGGCACGGTCGACGCCATTGATACCGCCATGCGGCTCGGCGCCAACCACCCGATGGGACCGCTGCAGCTTGCCGACTTCATCGGCCTCGACACCTGCCTGTCGATCATGCAGGTGCTGCATGAGGGCTTGTCGGATTCGAAATACCGCCCCTGCCCGCTGCTGGTGAAATATGTCGAGGCCGGCTGGCTCGGCCGCAAGACCGGCCGCGGCTTCTACGACTATCGCGGCGACCATCCGGTGCCGACGCGCTGATCTTCCCCGGCTGAACCCTTTCGAAACGGCTCAGGACGCCGCGGCGAGCGGCGGAAGTGGCACGCCGCCGTTCGAAATTTCGCCTGTCGAAACTCCGTCGGGCGCGGCGGAAACGCAGCCGCGCCCGGCCGCCTTGGCGGCATAGCAGGCGGCGTCGGCGCGGGCGATGATCTCGTCCACTTCGCCGCAACCGGCGCGGATCGGCGCAAGCCCGATGCTGGCGCCGATCGAATGCGGGCGCCCGTCCCAGCTGAAGTCGAGATTGCCGATGGCATCGATGATCGAGCGCGCCGCGATCGGCCCGCACGCCGCGGCGCCCGATTTGAGGATGACGGCGAACTCGTCGCCGCCAAGCCGCGCGACGATGTCTTCCGGGCCAAGCACATTGCGCAGGGCGTCGGCCACGCGCTTGAGCAGCGCATCGCCCGCGGCATGGCCGCCGGTGTCGTTGACCGCCTTGAAGTGATCGAGATCGACAAACATGAACTGATGCTCGCCGCCATTGAGGCGGCACTGGTCGACCAGGTCCTCCATGATGCGGATGAAGCTCGAGCGATTGGCGAGCCCGGTCAGCGCGTCGTGGGCGGCGGCGTAGGCCAGCTGGCGCTGCAGGGCTCGCGCGTCGCTGAAATCTTGGAAGACGATGACGAGGCCGCAGAACTCGTCGCGGTCGTTCATGATCGGCGACACCACCTGGCGGATGCTGCAGCGCGTGTCGTCGCGCCGGACAAGCACAGCGCGCGTGTTCTGGTCGCAGTGCGGCTGCTCGCTCGCGGAAGGGCGCGAGAGCCCGATTTTCTGCCCGCTTTCCTCGTCGACCGCCCAGTAGACATGGCCGAGCAGCTTGCCCAGGGCCTCGCCGGCCACGACGCCGGTGAGTTTTTCCGCGACCGGGTTCATGAAGGTGATGCGGTTGGCGGCATCGGTGCAGATCACCGCGTCGCCGATCGACTGCAACGTCACCCTGAGACGCTCTTTCTCGTCGGCCAGCATGGCCGCCGAAACCATCAGCCGCGCCTCGGCCTCCTTGCGTTCCGTGATATCGGTCAGGCTACCGATTGCCCGGATCAGCCGGCCCTCGCCATCGCGCTCGATCGCCTTGCCGCGGTCGAGAATCCAGACCCAGCGGCCGTCCTTGTGCCGCATGCGGAACTCGGCCTCGAAAAAGGGCGTCTCGCCGGCAAGATGCGCGCGATCCGCCTCGGCGACGCGTTCCTGGTCGTCGGGATGGATCATGGTCAACCAGCGATCGGGGTCACCGTCGAGCTCGCCATCGGCATAGCCCAGCATCTTCACCCAGGTTTCGGAATAGGTGGTGCCGCCCCTGCGCATATCGAGGCTCCAGATACCCTGTCCGGCACTGGTTAGCGCGAAATTCCACTGGCCTTCTGCCTCGGCGATGCGCGCCTCGGCCTGCTTGCGCGCATCGATGTCCTCGATCTGCGACACCAGATAGAGCGGACGACCCGTCTCCTCTTCACGGATGACCGAGCCGGCGAGCTGCGCCCAGACCGGGGTGCCGTCCTTGCGCAGATACCGCTTCTCGAAATGGAAGGAGTGGATCTTGCCTTCCTTCAGGCTCGTCATCGTCTCGCCGCCGATCTGCAGATCGTCGGGATGCGTGATCTGGAAGAAGGTCAGCGCCTCGATTTCCGAGCGTGTGTAGCCGAGCATGTCGGCGAAGGCAGGGTTGGCCTGCAGGATGCGGCCGTCGAGGCCGACAATGGCGACGCCGATCGCCGAATCCTCCATGGCCCGGCGGAAGCGTTGCTCGCTCTCGGCAATCTGCCGGCGGTCGTCGATGATCTTGCGGATGGACAGCGCCGAGACAAACAGCGTGACGGCCGTGACGGCGACGGATATCTGCAGGCAGACCTTCAACGCGTCCGTGCCGAGTTCCAGCGCCGGCAACAGGACCGATGCAGTCAAGGCAACGAGTCCGGCTGCCATCAAGACGGGCACGGCGCGCTTGCCGGCCCGCGGACCTTTCCAACTCAACCACGCCACAATGCGATCCCACCCAATGCGCGACTGCGCGTTGCCACAACTCTGGCGGATCGATTTTAAGGAATGGTTGCATGAGCGGCAGCGGCCGCTCCGATAACCGGCAAACAATTGCCGGTATGATTAAGGTACTGTTTCAAAACTGTACCGAAGGATCGGTGTAATCCTACCAGCGGACGAAAAACCGTCCGCCAAGCGCGCCGAGCGCGGTGAGGAAGGCGATCGCGACCGTATACCAGGTGGCAACGAAGAGCGGCGAATCGTCGAAGCAATGCGCGGCGTAAAAGGTCGCCGCGAGCCCGCCGGCGAGCAGGCCGGCCACCGCGCCCGCCAACACCGGCCGCGTCGGCGCGCCATAGCGCAGCATGCCGAGGAAGATAGCCAGCGGGCCGATGCCGATCAGCGGGATGAAGCTCATGCAGATCATCATGTTCGAGCCGATAAGCCGCTTGCCCCAATCGGCCTCGGGTACGACGAAAAGCTCGAGAACCACCGCCAGCACCACCAGAAGCGGCGCGGCGATCATCCAGGCCGTCGCCCGCCTGGTCGAGGCGCCCGGCATCGACAGCGCGCGGATCAGCGCGAAGGCACTGGCGGCGAGCGTCAGCGTGAACACGAATTTGGACATGAAGCGCATCGTGTGCATGGCCGACATGATGTCGGGACGCGGCCCGATGGTCGCAAAGAAGACCATCGCCGCGATCACCATGGCCACGCCGACCGCCAGCCACCAGGCACTGCCCATCGGCATCGCCTCGTCGCGGGCATCGGCGTCGAGCGCCTTGATGAGATCCTCTGTCCTCATGTCGCTGTTCGTCCAAATCTTTTGGCGATCGCGGCCAGGCCGCGATGCAGCGACACGCGCACCGCCGTCTCGCTGATGCCGAGCTTGCTCGCCGTCTCGCCGATCGAATGGCCATCGACCGAGATCGATGCCACCACCGAGCGTTGCGCGGGCGGCAGCCCGTCGAGCGCCCGATTGATGTCGCGCTCGCTCACCGTTTCCGCCTCCGGCTCGGCGAAGGTTTCGGCGATCTCGTCGATCTCGACCTCGATGCGCCGCCCGCGCCGGCGGAACGCATCGATCAGCTTGAAGCGGGCGATCGCATAGACCCAGGGCAGCACCGGCGCATCAGGCCGCCAGGTGTGGCGTTTGACATGAATGGCCAGCAAGGTTTCCTGCACGACATCCTCGGGATCGACCCCGCCTTGAACGATCTTGCGCCGGACAAAGCCGCGAACGAGGGCGGCGATCCCGTGCAGAAAGTCGGCATAAGCCCTTTCGTCTCCCGCGATCGCAGCCCTGAGCAGCCGGGAAAGCTCGGCCTCGTCCTTGCCGGTCACAAGAGTTTACCCCCAATGTTCGCGTCTCGGCCCTGGTTTGTTACGTGGCCGGCGAAATAATGTCCAAGCCAAACTGCCGCAAAATCACGAAAGTTTGCGGAACGGCGACCGATTGAAGCAGGATCACAATGTTGACTATAACAATCATGTATTGATAGGTGCAGCCGTGCCCAAACCCCTGTCTCGAATTGAGGACGATGCCCATGAAAATTGCCCTATCCACGCTCGCCGGCGCCGCGCTGGCGCTCGGCCTGACCGCAGGCTCCGCCATGGCCAAGGATCAAGGCATCGTCGTCTACAATGCCCAGCATGAGAGCCTCGCCAAGGAATGGGCAGCGGGCTTCACCAAGGAAACCGGCATCAAGGTCACGCTGCGCAACGGCGGCGACAGCGACTTCTCCAACCAGATCGTCGCCGAGGGAGCGGCCTCGCCGGCCGACGTGTTCCTGACCGAGAATTCGCCGGCAATGGCGCTGGTCGAGGCCGCCGGACTGTTCGCGCCGGTCGACGCCGATACGCTGGCGCAGGTTCCGCAGGAATACCAGCCGTCGACTGGCAAATGGGTCGGCGTCGCCGCCCGCAGCACCGTCTTTGCCTATAACAAGGACAAGCTGAAGGAAGACCAGTTGCCGAAGTCGCTGCTCGATCTTGCCGATCCGAGCTGGAAGGGCCGCTGGGCCGCCTCGCCGTCCGGCCCCGACTTCCAGGCCATTGTCAGCGCCCTGCTTGAGCTCAAGGGCGAGGCCGCTACCGCCGACTGGCTGAAGGCGATGAAGGAGAATTTCACCGCCTACAAGGGCAATTCAACGGTGATGAAGGCGGTCAATGCCGGCGAGATCGATGGCGGCGTGATCTATCACTATTACTATTTCGGCGATCAGGCCAAGACCGGCGAAAACAGCCGGAATGTCGCCCTGCATTATTTCAAGAACCAGGATCCGGGCGCCTTCGTGTCGATCTCCGGCGGCGGCGTGCTGGCGTCGAGCAAGCACCCGAAGGAAGCCCAGGCGTTCCTGAAGTGGGTGACCGGCAAGGGCGGCCAGGACGTGCTGAAGACCGGAACGTCCTATGAATATGCGGTCGGCAAGGATGCCCAGTCCAACCCGAAGCTGGTGCCGCTGGCCGATCTGCAGGCGCCGAAAGTGGATCCGGCCAGATTGAATTCCAAGAAGGTCATCGAGTTGATGACGCAAGCCGGCTTGCTTTAGTTCGCGTTCGTCCTAAAAGGGCAACGACCGTGCTCCCGCGGGAATTTGCCTTCCGCGGGAGCGTTTTTGTTTGGAGATCGCTTCGTCGATGACAGTCGACTGCGCTTCGACCCGCCTGAGTGGCACATCGGACCGCTTCCGCCGGCAGGCGGAGGCGACCCAGCGGCCTGCCTGATGCAATCGGCGATCGACATGACGCCGGCAAGACTGCCTGCGGCCCGGATGAAGGAGCGCCGGCCCACATCATGGATCACGCTCGCCGCGGCTCTTATCTCGCTCATCGCGCTGCTGCCGCTCGCCTTCATCATCTGGGTCGCGATCCAGACCGGCTGGGACACCGTGGTAGCGCTGATCTTCCGCCCGCGCGTCGGCGAATTGCTGGTCAACACCGTGCTCCTGGTGGTCGTCACGGTGCCGATCGCCATCGTGCTGTCGGTGGCGCTGGCCTGGCTTACAGAGCGCAGCGACCTGCCCGGCAATCGCTGGTGGTCCTGGCTTTCGGTCGCGCCGCTCGCTATCCCCGCGTTCGTGCACTCCTATGCCTGGATCAGCTTCGTTCCGGGCCTGCATGGGCTGTGGGCCGGCGTGCTGGTCTCCGTAATCGCCTATTTCCCATTCCTTTACCTGCCGATCGCCGCCGCGCTGCGCCGCCTCGATCCGGCGCTGGAGGATGCGGCCGCGGCGCTCGGTCTTGACCCGTGGCGGGTCTTCGCGCGCGTCGTGCTGCCGCAGCTCAGGCTCGCCATCTGCGGCGGCTCGCTGCTGGTCGGCCTGCATCTCTTGGCCGAATACGGCCTCTATGTCTTCATCCGTTTCGACACCTTCACCACCGCGATCGTCGACCAGTTCCAGTCGACCTTCAACGGTCCGGCGGCCAACATGCTGGCCGCCGTTCTGGTGGTCTGCTGCCTCTTCCTGCTCGCCCTCGAGGTGATGATACGCGGCGAGGAGCGCTATGCCCGCGTCGGTTCCGGCGCCGCGCGCAAACAGCAGCGCGCTCGCCTCGGCCGCGCCACCCTGCCATGCCTGCTTTTGCCGGCCGGCGTCGCGCTGCTGTCGCTCGGCGTGCCCTTCGTCACGGTCAGCCGCTGGCTGATCGCCGGGGGCACGGAAGTCTGGCGCTGGGACGAGATCGGCCTGGCACTCGGCCAGACGCTGTTCCTCGCCATTGCCGGCGCGGTGCTCGCGACAATTGCCGCCATGCCGATGGCCTGGATTTCGATCCGCGCGCCGGGGCCGCTGCAGCGCCTGCTCGAGAGCTGCAACTATATCGTCGGCGCGTTGCCGGGCGTGGTCATCGCGCTGGCGCTGGTGACCATCACAGTGCGCGTCGCGCTGCCGCTCTACCAGACGCTGTTCACCATCCTGTTCGGTTACGCGCTGATGTTCCTGCCGCGCGCGCTGATAAGCCTGCGCGCCTCGATCGCGCAGGCGCCGGTGGAGCTGGAGCGCGCCGCCTCCAGCCTCGGCCGTCCGCCGGTCAAGGCGCTGTGGTCGACGACCATCCGCCTTTCGGCGCCGGGCGCCGCGGCCGGCATGGCCATGGTGGCGCTCGGCATCACCAACGAGCTCACCGCCACCCAGATGCTGGCGCCCAACGGCACCCACACGCTGGCGATGGCATTCTGGTCCTATAGCGGCGAGATCGACTACGCCTCCGCCGCCCCTTACGCGCTGATCATGGTGGCGATGTCATTGCCGATGACCTGGTGGCTCTACATCCAGTCGAAGCGGATGGCCGGACGATGAGCTTTCTCGAACTCAGCGGAGTCGCGAAAAGCTACGGCCCGGTGACGGCGCTCGCCGGCGTCGACCTTGCGGTGGAAAGCGGCAGCCGCACCGCGATCGTCGGGCCGTCCGGCTGCGGCAAGACCACCTTGCTCAGGCTGATCGCCGGTTTCGAGGCGCCGGACCGCGGCCGCATCGCGCTCGACGGCAAGGTGCTCGCCAACGGCGGCGCGGCCGTGCCCGCGCATCGCCGCGGCATCGGCGTGGTGGCCCAGGACGGTGCCCTGTTCCCGCATCTCACCATCGCCGACAATATCGGCTTCGGCATCCCGCGGAATGCCGACAAGCGAGCCGAGCATATCGTCGAGCTCGCCTATATCGTGGGGCTGGACAAGGCGATCCTGAAGCGCCGGCCGCACGAGCTTTCCGGCGGCCAGCAGCAGCGCGTGGCGCTTGCCCGCGCCATGGCGATGAAGCCCCGGCTGATGCTGCTTGACGAGCCGTTCTCGGCGCTCGACACCGGGCTTCGCGCTTCGATGCGCAAGGCGGTGGCCGAGCTTCTGGAGGAGGCGGGCATCACCACCATCCTGGTCACGCACGACCAGGCCGAGGCGCTGTCCTTCGCCAGCCAGGTGGCGGTGATGCGCGAAGGGTTGTTCTCGCAGGTCGGCACGCCGCGCGAGCTCTATTTCCAACCCAGGGACAGGATGGTCGCCGAGTTCCTCGGCGACGCCATCATCGTGCCGGCCAGAATCGCGGACGGCTTCGCCGTATCGCGGCTCGGCCGCATCGCCGTCGACACGAAGGGACGGCGCGATGTCGCCCGCATCATGCTGCGGCCCGAGCAGATCCTGCTCAAACGGACCTCGCGCGAAGGCATGTCGGGCACACCCGACATGCTGTTCGGCGAAGTGACGGACTGCGAGTTCGCGGGCTCGGTCTGCACCGTTGCGGTGCGGCTGCTCAACAGCCCGGACCCGCCCGATGCGGCCGCCATCGGCAACACGCCGCTGATCCTGCGCAGGACAGGCATGGACGCGCCGGAGATCGGCGAGATCGTGCGCTTGACCGTCACCGGCAAGGCGCATGTCTTTGCTTAGGTCGGGGTTGAGGCGTGTCGATATTCAGGTCAGGCCGAGCCGGAGTCGAAGACGGGCGCGAAGCGACCAAACTGGGCGGGTTCCGAGAACCGGAGCGGAGCGTACTTGAAGTACGTGAGCACCGGAAGCGCAGGAAACCGCCGTTTGCAGGCCGGCCTCACCTGAATATCGGCATGCCTCAGCGCACGCGCTGCCCAGTTGCAGGCGACCAAAGCGGCCATTGCTCCAGGAAATCGACGCTGTGGATGACCACGCGCTGCCCATCGATCAGGATAATCGAATAGGCGGGCGGCGCCTGCTCGACCACTTCGTCGCCGACCAGGTCGAGCATGAACCGGGCATGCAGGCCGCGCTGCACCGAGAACGGAATGCCGGCGACGGTGCCGGCGATGTCGCGATGGACATGGCCGAAGAAGATGTAGCGGACATTGCCGTGGCGGGTCAGCACGTCGATGAGCCGCTGCGGCTGTTCGAGGCCGAGCGGGTCGAGCAGAGTGAGACCAAGCTCGACGGGTGGATGATGCAGGAAGATATAAGCCGCCTTGCCTGCCGCCTCGCCAAGCCGTGCGTCGAGCCATGCAAGCCGGTTGTCGCACAACTCGCCGGTGACGCGGCCCTCCGCCATGCTGTCGAGAAAAACGAGGCGCCCTTCCGGCGTGTCGAGCACCGACTGCACGAAGCCGTTACCGTCCGTCCCGTTATCCGGAAAGGCGGCGATCAGATTGGCGCGCCGGTCATGGTTTCCAGGCAGCAGCTGGTAAGGCACAGTGAGCCGGCTCAGCGCCGATTTCAAATCGGCATAGCTCTCGGCCTCGCCGTCGTCGGCCAGGTCGCCGGTGAAGATGCAGAGCGCCGCATCTCCATGCCGAGCATTGATATGGTCTATGCAGCGATCGAGCCGCTCGTTCAGATCCGCGCCATAGCGTATCTGGCGCCGACGATCGAGATGGACGTCGGTGACCTGGATGATCTTCATTCCGTGAACCCTCAGATAATTTGCAAAGTCAGCCTTGCAAGGCCCGCCTTACAGCACCGGTTCCGGCACCGAGGCCTTGAACACGTCGAGCCTGCCTCCCGTCTCCGAGGAGAAGAAGTGCAGGTCCGCTTCGGCGAACTGCAGGCCGATCGTGCTGCCCGGTTCGGAGTGGACGATCTCCGACGTCACGACAGAGAACGGCGCGCCGTCGAGATCGACATAGATGACGCGGCCGGCGCCCAATTCCTCGATGAGGTCGACGGTCGCCGCAAGCGCTCCCGGCGTGCCCGGCGCCACCATGCGCACCGCCTCCGGCCGGATGCCGACCGCGACTTCCGAGCCCACGGGAACGCCCGTGCGCGACACGTTGAGCTTGCGGCTGCCGCCGAGCAATGACAGCCCGTCGAGCGTGACGGTGCCTTCGAGCATGTTCATCGCCGGCGCGCCGACGAAGGTGGCGACGAAGCGGCTGGCCGGCCGGCTATAGACTTCCGCCGGTGTGCCCACCTGCTCGACACGGCCGCCATTCATCACCACCAGCCGGTCGGCCAGCGTCATCGCCTCGACCTGGTCGTGCGTGACGAAGACGGAGGTGGCGCTGAGGCGCCGGTGCAGCTTGCGGATCTCGGAGCGCATCTGCACGCGCAGCTTGGCATCGAGGTTTGAGAGCGGCTCGTCGAAGAGGAACACCTTCGGCTCGCGGATCATGGCGCGGCCCATGGCGACGCGCTGGCGCTGGCCGCCGGACAGCGCCATCGGCTTGCGGTCGAGCAGGTGCTCCAGTTCCAGGACGCGCGCCACCGCCTGGACGCGCTGGGCGCGTTCGGCCGACGGAACGCCGGCCACCTTCAGCGAATAGCCGATGTTCTGGGCCACGCTCATATGCGGGTAGAGCGCGTAGTTCTGGAACACCATGGCGCAGCCGCGCTCGCGCGGCTCGAGCTTGTTGACCACCGTGCCGTCGATCGCGATCGTGCCGTCGGAAATCTCTTCCAGCCCGGCGATCATTCTGAGCAGCGTGGACTTGCCGCAACCGGACGGCCCGAGGATGACGACGAATTCGCCCGAAGCGAAGTCGAGGTCGACGCCATGCACGACCTGCGTCCTGGCGTAGTTCTTCTTGACGCCGCGAATGGTGATGGAGGCCATTTTCCGTCTCCTTATTTTTCGGTGGCGATCAGGCCGCGCACGAACCAGCGCTGCATCAGCACCACGACGATCAGCGGCGGCAGCATGACGATCAGCGTGCCGGCCATGGCGATATGCCATTCCGGCGCGCCGCCGACATTGGGGATGAGCTGCTTCAGCTCTGTCACCGCCATCGCATGCGACTGGTCGGTGGTGATAAGCAACGGCCACAGATACTGGTTCCAAGCCCACAGGAACATGATGGTGCCGAGCGCCGCCATGTTGTTGCGCGACAGCGGCAGCAGGATATCGACGAAGAAACGGAGCGCACCGGCGCCGTCCATGCGCGCCGCTTCGGTCAACTCATCCGGCACGGTCAGGAAGAACTGGCGGTAGAGGAAGGTGCCGGTGGCGGTCGCGACCAGCGGCAGGATCAGGCCGCTATAGGAATTGAGCAGTCCCAGGCTGAGCAAAACCTGCACGCCAGAGACCTTTTCGATCAGCCAGGAGAGGCCGGTCAGGTCCATGATCGCCTGATAGGGCTCGAGCACGTTGGCGACCACCGCGTAGGTCGGCACGATGCGCACCTCGAGCGGCAGCATCAGCGTGATGAAGATCAGCCAGAACATCAGCATGCGGCCGGGATAACGGAAATAGACGATCGAGAAGGCGGTCAGCGCCGAGATGATGACTTTCCCGGCGGCCACGCCAAACGCCATGATGAAGGAGTTGAGCAGCTTCGGACCGAGATCGGCGGTCGTCCAGGCCGTCCTGATGTTGACCCAGAAATCGCTACCCGGCAGCAGCGACATCGGCACGTCGTTGACGTCCTTCAGATTATGCGAGGCGGCGATCGCTACGATGACGAACGGCGCCACGCAGAATACGAAGCCGACGAACAGGATCAGATGCGTGAAGAAATTGAGGATCGGGGTGCGCTCGACCATGGCCCGCCTCAACGATAATGCACGCGCCGCTCGATGAAGCGGAACTGGACGATGGTGAGCGCGATGATGAGCAGCATCAGGATGATGCTCTGCGCGGCGGCGCCCGAATAATCGAGGCCTTTGAAGCCGTCGGAATAGATCTTGTAGACCATCAGATTGGTGGCGTTGGCCGGTCCGCCTGCGGTCATGATGTCGACGATGCCGAAGGAATCCTGGAAGCTCTCGGTGATGTTGATGACCAGCAGGAAGAAGATGGTCGGCGTGATCAGCGGAAACTGGATATCCCAGAAGCGCCGGATGACGCCGGAGCCGTCCATCGCCGCCGCCTCGATCAGCGAGCGCGGAATCGCCTGGAAGGCGGCGAGGAAGAAGATGAAATTATAGCCGACATATTTCCACGAGAAGGCGATGATGATCGAGGCCATGGCGTCGGTGCCGTCAAGGCCGGGGTCCCAGAAGCCGGGCCAGACCTTGTTGACCACGGCCATGAAGCCGGCTTCCGGTGCCAGGATGAAGCGAAACGCCAGCGCCAGCGCCGGTGCGGCGATGCCGTAGGGCCAGATCAGCACCACGCGATAAAGCCATGAGCCGGCAAGCTGGCGGTCGGTCAAGGCGGCGAGCACCAGCGCGATTGTCATCGCAAGTCCCGTGCTGATGCCGGCGAAGATCATGCTGGCGGTGATCGAGTCCCAGTAGCTGGCGTTGGACAGAATCGAGCGGAAATTGTCGAGCCCGACCCAGATGTTGCCGCCGCCCCAGGGTTGCTGCAGCGTCAGCGACCAGTACACGGCCTGCCCGGCCGGCCAGTAGAAGAAGGTGAAGATCAGAATTAGCTGCGGCACCGCGAACAGGATGCCGATCGTCCATTTGCTGAAAGTGACGCGTTTTTCCATCGATCCGCCGATGTCGTTGAACCGCCAACCCGCTCGCGCGGCACAAGACTAAGGCATGTCTCCCGAAAGTGGGAACCGGTTTCGGGAGACAAAGACATGCCCAAATCAAAAACCATATGAAATGGCCGCCCGTCGATACTCGGCGGGCGGCCGTTCCAGTATCCGGGATCAGGGCAGGGTCTTACCCGGATAGGTCTGCTGGAAGCGCTCGAGGATCGCGTCGCCATTCTTGACCAGCGCGTCGAGGCCTTCCTGTACGCTGACCTTGTTGGCGAAGATCGCCTGCATCTGCGTGCCGAACTCGGCGCGGATCTGGGTGAAGTTGCCGAGGCGGATGCCGCGGGTGATCTCGGTCGGCTCCGACGCGGTCAGGCTGGCGATCGCCACTTCACGTCCCTTATAGGGCGCCTTGTCGTAGAAGCCGTTGGACTTCATGAAATCGAAACCCGACTTCGTCACCGGGATATAGCCGGTGTTGGTCGACCAGAACAAAGCGGTCTTGGGGTCGTGGATGAAGTTGAGGAACGCTGCCGCGCCCTTGTATTCCGCGTCCGACTTGCCCGACAGCACCCACAGCGAAGCGCCGCCGACCAGCGAGTTCTTGCGCTCGGTGCCGGCATAGACCGGCAGCTCGGCGACGTCCCACTTCATGCCTTCCTTCTGGGTGCGGCCGACCGTGCCGTGGTCGCCGACCGAGGTCAGGATGAGCTGGCAGGTGCCGGTGGCGAAGGCCTGCACCATATCCTGGCCAAGATCCTTCGACTTGATCTTGATAAGGCCTGCGTCATACCACTTCTTGAGATCGGTGACGTACTGGACGAACTTGGTCTTGTTGACTTCCAGACGCGCGTCAAGACCGTCATAGCCATTGTTCTTCGTGGCGATCGGCTGGTTGTGCAGCGCCGAGAACTGCTCCATCAATTGCCAGCTTTCATTGGCCGAGATGTTGATCGCCATCGGGCAATCATAGCCGGCGTCCTTCAGCGCCTTGAGGTCGGCGGCGACGTCTTCCCAGGTCTTCGGCGCCTCGGTCTTGCCGATCTTGGCGAAGGCGTCCTTGTTCCAGTACATCAGCGCCGTCGACGAGTTGAACGGGAAGGACAGCATCTCGCCCTTCGACGTCGCGTAGTAGCGGGCGATGCCCGGGAAATAGTCGCTGTAGTCGATCTTGTAGCCGTTCTCTTCCATCAGCTTGTCGGCGGGCTTGTAGGCGCCCGACAGCATCATGGTGGCGGTGCCGACGTCATAGACCTGGACGACGGTGGGCTGCTTGCCGGCGCGGAAGGCGGCGATCGTGTTCTGCAGCGTGGCGTCGTAATTGCCCTGGCTGGTGCAGACGACCTGATAGTCCTTCTGGGATTCGTTGAAGTTCTTGCACAGCGTATCGACGACACGGGCGAGATCGCCCGAAAGACCGAACCAGAAGTCGAATTTGACCGGTTCGGCAAAAGCAGGAATCGCAAGCGCGGTGCTGAGCGCGCCGGCGGCAAGGGCGGCAAAGCCCCGCTTGATGATCGTCATGGTTTTTCCCTCTTGAGTGGCAGTGTGACAAGGTTTTGCGCAAGTCCTTGCCCGCTCTCATAGAGAAGGTATGTGACAGTTCTGTTGTGGGCTCGAAGCCCTCGTGGACAGCCAGTCTCTCCTCCCCTGGCAGCGGTCGCGCCGGCATGAAAACGTCACATCGGCGCTTTAGAGAGCTAGGGCGCCGCCAGGCGGCGAAAAGGCCTCCGTGATTAACCGGCTAACTGGATGAGAAGAGACATGCTGGTCCCGCAGCTCACGCACGTGCCCGTCGCCGCCCGCAACGCCATGCGGGACGGACCGCGCGACAGCGCCGCCCATCTGCGCCACGCCGCCGCCGTTCCCGCCCTCGGCGAGATCGAGATCGGCGGCAAGGCGTCGCGCGAGAGCGCCGGCGAAAGCCTGACCGTCATGGCCTGGAACGTCGAGCGGCTGCGTCATGTCGATGCCATCGCTACTACGATCGCCGGCCGGGCGCCGCACGTCGTGCTGCTGTCCGAAGTCGACAAGGGCATGGCGCGCTCCGGCAACGGCCATCTTCTGAGCCGGCTTGCCGATCGTCTAGGCCATTCCTATGCCTATGGCGTCGAGTTCCTCGAACTCGGCACCGGCAATGAGGCGGAGCAAGCGGCAAATGGCGGCGCCGAGAACGTTGAGGGCTTCCATGGCAACGCCATAACCAGCGCCGTCCCGCTGCTGCGGCCTTTCCTCGTTCGGCTGGATGCGGCCGGCGCCTGGTTCCTGCCGGAGCACGGCCAGCCGCGCGTCGGAGGCCGCATGGCGCTTGGCGGCCAGGTGATGGTCGGCGACCGCCGCGTCACCGTCGTCTCGGTGCATCTCGAGAACCGTACGACGCCTGCCGGCCGTGCCGACCAGACGCGCCACCTCCTCGACGCCATCGACAGGTATGACGCCGAAGCGCCGGTCCTGATCGGCGGCGATTTCAACACGCTGACCGCAACCTATGAAGAGCGTCACACCGACCCGGCAGCATGGCAGGCTTGCATCGATGCCGAGCCGAACCGGCTGATGTGCCCCGACCGCCACGAGCCCCTCTTCGCCGTCATGGCCGGGCGCGGCTACGATTGGCGCGACGCCAATGCGTTCGACAAGCCGACGCAGCGGCGCCCGGCGGGCGACAGCACGCCCACCGGCCATATCGACTGGTTCTTCACCCGCGGCCTTGCGGCAAGCGCACCGGAGACACTGCCGGCGGTGTTGCCGGACGGCAGCCCGAGCGCCGACCACGAGGCGCTGGTGGTTACGGTGCGGGTAAGATAGCGGCCACGATCAGGGCTCGAGCGCCGCTTCCACCAGCCGCCTGGCGTCGGGGCTCGACCATTCGGCCGGACCGTTCATATGCGCTATCAGGCAGCCTTCGCCGTCGATCAGCATGGTCACGGGAAGCCCGAGCGCCAGCCCGCGCTTCTTCGCCTCATTGAACAGGGCGATCGTCGGGTCCCGGTAGAAGCCGAGCGTCTCGACGCCGATTTCCTTGAGGAACTTCTTCGGCTTGGTATCGTCGCCGGTGTCGACATTGACCGCGATCACCTCGAAGTCCTTGCCGCCCTTCTCCTTCTGCAGGGCGTCGAGCGCCGGCATCTCGGCGCGGCATGGAGCGCACCATGTCGCCCAGAGATTGAGCAGCACCGTCTTGCCGGCATAGTCGGCAATTGTCATTGGCTTGCCGTCGGGGCCGTTGAAGGCCAAGCTCTTCAGCGATTGCGGCGGATCGGCCGGCTGCAGAGCCGCGACCTGGCCGACGGCCTTGGCGGCGACCTGCTTGGCGCGGGCGGCCTTTGGCGCGCAGGCGGCATCGTCCTTGCCGGCGACCGCGACGGCCTTCTCGGGAGCGTTGTTGCCAGAACCGCTCTCGCTGACATATACCGCGACCGCGCCGGCCAGCACGCCCGCCACCAAAGCGGCGAGGATGAGGCGCGTAGTCGGAAAAAACAATCTCTTGCCGTCTGCCATTTTCAAAACTGCTCCGGAGCACGGGTTATAGCGATGAGCGACAAGAAGGCCAGCAACCAGATGTGGGGCGGACGTTTTGCCTCGGGTCCGGCCGCGATCATGGAAGCGATCAATGCGTCGATCGGCTTCGACCGCAAGCTCTATGCGCAGGACATAAGCGGATCGATCGCCCATAGCGAGATGTTGGCTCAAACGGGCATTATTTCGGCCGCCGATCAAGAAAAAATCGCTCACGGGCTGAACACGATCTTGAAAGAGATCGAGGCCGGCACGTTCGAATTCTCGACCAAGCTGGAAGACATCCACATGAATGTCGAGGCCCGCCTTGCCGACCTGATCGGCGCGGCGGCGGGACGCCTGCACACCGCCCGCTCGCGCAACGACCAGGTGGCGGTCGATCTCCGGCTTTGGGTCAAGCAGGAATGCCAGCGCGTCGCCCTGGCGCTGAAGGACCTCCTCGCCGCGTTCCTGGAACGCGCCGAGGAGCATGCGGCGACCGTCATGCCCGGCTTCACCCATATGCAGGCGGCGCAGCCGGTGACCTTCGGCCACCACTTGATGGCCTATGTCGAGATGTTCGGCCGCGACCTCTCGCGCGTCCGCGACGCCATCGAGCGCATGGATGAAAGCCCGCTAGGCGCCGCGGCCCTTGCCGGCACGAGCTTCGGCATCGACCGCCACATGACGGCGAAGGCGCTGGGCTTCCGCGAGCCGACGCGCAATTCCCTCGACAGCGTCTCGGACCGCGATTTCGCGCTCGAGTTCCTGAGCCTCGCAGCGATCTGCGCGACGCACCTCTCCAGGCTCGCCGAGGAGATCATCATCTGGTCGACGCCGCAATTCGGCTTCATCCGCCTGTCGGATTCCTTCTCCACCGGCTCCTCGATCATGCCGCAGAAGAAGAACCCGGACGCCGCCGAGCTGGTGCGCGGCAAGACCGGCCGCGTCAACGGCCATCTCGTCGGCCTGCTGACCGTGATGAAGGGCATGCCACTGACCTATGGCAAGGACATGCAGGAGGACAAGGAAGCGGTCTTCGACGCCGCCGAGACGCTCGACCTGATGCTGGCGGCGACCGCCGGCATGGTGCGCGACATGACCGTCAACGCCGCCGCCATGAAAAAGGCCGCAGGCGCCGGTCACGCCACCGCGACCGACCTTGCCGACTGGCTGGTGCGCAATCTCGGCCTGCCCTTCCGCGAGGCGCATCACGTCACCGGCCGCGCCGTGGCGCTGGCCGAGGAGAAGAAGGTCGGGCTGGAGAAGCTCTCGCTGGACGACCTGCGCTCCATCCATCCGGGCATCACCGACGACATCTTCTCGGTGCTTGCCGTGCAGAATTCGGTGAAGAGCCGCACAAGCTTCGGCGGCACCGCGCCATCGGAAGTGCGAAAGCAGGTCCGCTACTGGAAAAGGCGGCTCGCCAAGGCTTAATGCATGTCGCCCAGAAGTGTGCAGCGGTTCTGGGAGAACGACATGCATCAAAACAAAGATTTAAAGCGCGCCGCCCTTTAAATTGCCGGGATGCAAAGCGCTGAGAACTCGGCTAAAAGCGCAGCACGCAATCAGTTTCGAACGGATGGATCGATGACCCGTAGCAGGATTTTGGTGACGCTGGCGCTGCTGGCTGCGGTAGTCACCGTCACGGCCTGCGGCAGGAAGACCGGCCTCGACACGCCTTATGAGGCGGCGGAGCAGGCGCGCAAGGATGCCGAACGCGCCAAGCAGCCGGTGCCGCCCGAGCCGGAAAAACCCGTCAAGGACAGGAAGTTCATCCTCGATCCCCTGCTGTAGAGCCGGTGAGATCGACTCGGTCTCATCGAGCTTCAACTTTCCGGAACCAACACCGTGAACCACTTCGATTACCGCGACGGCGTGCTTCATGCCGAGGACGTCGCCATTCCCGACATCGCAGCCGAGGTCGGCACGCCCTTCTATTGCTATTCGACCGCGACGCTGACCCGGCATTTCCGCGTCTTCAAGGAGGCTTTTTCCGGCCTCGACGCGCTGGTCTGCTACGCCATGAAGGCGAATTCCAACCAGGCCGTGCTGAGGACGCTGGCTAGGCAGGGCGCCGGCGCCGACGTGGTCTCCGAAGGCGAATTGCGCCGCGCTTTGGCCGCCGGCATCCCGGCCGGCAAGATCCTGTTTTCCGGCGTTGGCAAGACGGCGCGCGAGATGGACTTTGCGCTTTCGGCCGGCATTCTCTGCTTCAACGTCGAATCCGAGCCTGAGCTGGAGCTTTTGTCGGCGCGAGCGACCGCGCTCGGCAAGGTGGCGCCGGTCTCGCTGCGCATCAATCCGGATGTCGATGCGAGAACCCACAAGAAGATCTCGACCGGCAAGGCCGAGAACAAGTTCGGCATTCCCTGGCAGCGCGCGCGGCAGGTCTATGCCCGTGCCGCGCAACTGCCGGGCATCAAGGTGACCGGCATCGACACCCATATCGGCAGCCAGATCACCGAATTGCAGCCTTTCGACGATGCCTTCGCATTGCTGGTCGAGCTGGTCGGAGCGCTGCGCGCCGACGGGCATGAGATCGAGCATGTCGATCTCGGCGGCGGCCTCGGCATTCCTTACCGCGTCGACAACAGCCCGCCCCCTTTGCCCGACGCGTACGCCGAAATCGTCAGGAAGCACGTCACCAAGCTCGGCCTGAAGGTGATGTTCGAGCCCGGCCGCCTGATCGTCGGCAATGCCGGCATCCTCGTGTCTGAGGTCATCTACGTGAAGGAAGGCGACGCCAAGAACTTCCTCGTCGTTGACGCCGCCATGAACGACCTGATCCGGCCGACGCTCTATGACGCCTTCCACGACATCAGGCCGGTGGTGCAGCCGCCTGCTTCGGCGCCGCGTATGAAGGTCGACGTCGTCGGGCCGGTCTGCGAGACCGGCGATTTCATCGGCCTCGACCGCGACCTTCCGAGATTGAAGTCGGGCGACCTGATCGCGGTTTCCACCGCCGGCGCCTATGGCGCGGTGCAAGCCGGCACCTACAACACCAGGCTCCTGGTGCCCGAGGTGCTGGTCGACGGCGACCGTTTTCACGTCGTGCGGCCGCGCCAGACCTATGAGGACCTGATTGGATTGGATTCGGTCCCCGACTGGCCGAAGTAACCCAAGCGGCACGCCTTAAGGAGCTGGCCATGCTGGAAAAAAAGACGATCACGCGCGAACGCATCGCCGCCGTGGAGCCGCGCATCCGGCCCTATGTACGCCACACGCCGATCATGCGCGTCGACATGTCGGATTTCGACCGGCCCGCCTTTCCGGCCGACCTGAAGCTCGAATGCCTCCAGCATTCCGGCTCGTTCAAGGCGCGCGGCGCCTTCACCAACCTGGTCGAACGCCAGGTGCCCGAAGCCGGCGTGGTCGCCGCTTCCGGCGGCAATCATGGCGCCGCCGTCGCTTACGCCGCCATGAAGCTCGGGCACAAGGCGACCATCTTCGTGCCCGAAGTCAGCCCGCCGGCGAAGCTCGCGCGCATTCGCGGCTACGGCGCCGAGCTGATCGTCGGCGGCGCGCGCTATGCCGAAGCGCTGGCCGCCAGCGAAGACTTCGCGGCCAGAACCGGCGCCCTGCAGATCCACGCCTTCAACCAGGAAGAAACGCTGCTCGGCCAGGGCACGCTCGGCATGGAGATCGAGGCCGATCTGCCTGGGATCGACACGCTGCTGGTCGCGGTCGGCGGCGGCGGCCTGATCGGCGGCATCGCGGCCTGGTTCTCGGGGCGCATCCGTATCATCGCCATCGAGCCGGAAGGAGCCCCGACGCTTTACCGCGCCCTGGAAGCAGGAGAGCCGGTCGATGCGCCCGCCGAAGGCATCGCCGCCGATTCGCTGGCGCCGAAGCGCGTCGGCGAAATGATGTTTCCGATCGCCGAAGCCTTCGTCGAGCGCTCGATCCTAGTCAGCGACGACGACATCGTCGCGGCGCAGAAGGCGCTGTGGGACCGCGTGCGAATCATCGCCGAGCCGGGCGGCGCCGCCGCCTTCGCCGCCATGCTTTCCGGACGCTATGTGCCCGGAGACGGCGAGCGCGTGGCGGTCCTCGTCTGCGGCTCGAACACGAATCTCGCCAATTTCTGATCATAACCCGGCCAAACCGCTTCACGTTTTTTGGAACCCGCCTCGCCTTTGCCGTGTTTGCTGGTATCCTTCTGGCGATGACGTCCGGGCTGTCGTGCCCGGGCAGGAAGGGCCGATGACCGAACGACCCATTTCCAGCGGCGAACGCAGCCGGGCCAGCGATGGACGCGGCTTTGCAGGGCGCTTGGCGCTCAGCCGGTTGGCGACGCGGGCCTCCATGACCTTCGAGCGCGCCTGGCCGCTCGTGCTGCCGCTGCTGGTCGTCACCAGCCTGTTCTTCAGCTTTTCGTGGTTCGGCCTGTTCCCGCGCCTGCCGGATGCGGCGCGCGTCGGCCTTCTGATCCTGTTCGCGCTGGCCGCGATCGCAGCGCTCTATCCGCTGCGCTTCTTCCGCATGCCCTCGGCAGCCGAGATCGACCGGCGCATCGAGGCGGCGAACGAATTGCTGCACAGCCCGGTGCAGGTGCAGACCGACCGACCGAGCGGCGCCGAGAGCATCTTCTCGCAGGCGCTGTGGCGCGAGCACCAGAAGCGCATGGCCGAACGGCTTTCCAGCCTCGGCGCCGACCGGCCGCGCACCGGCGTGCCGGACTACGACCGCTGGGGCTTGCGCGCCGTGGCGGGGCTGCTGTTCGTCACGGCGCTTGCCTTCTCCTTCGGACCCTTTGGCGGCAGGGTCAGCGACGGTTTCGTCGCGCGCGCCTCGCATGATGCCGTGCCCCCGCGCATCGACGCCTGGGTGACGCCACCTGCCTATACCGGCAAGGCGCCGGTGTTCCTGACGGCCGATGCCAACCAGGCCGTCCAGACCTTTTCCGTTCCGCAAGGCAGCGACATCTCGCTGCGCGTCACTGGCGGTTCGGGCGAGGAGACGCTGAGCTATGCCGATCAAGGCGGCAATGACCGCGCCATCGAGCCCGCCGCGCCGAAAGGTCCCCCGCCTGCCGCCGGCCAGACCGCACCAAAAGTGCGCCAGTTCTCCAGCAAGCTGAACACCAACGGCACGTTGACGCTGAAATCCGGCGAAGGCGATCTCGGCCACTGGGCCTTTGCCGTCATTCCCGACAAGCCGCCGACGATCCGCTTCGTCGGCGAGCCGAAGCGCGCCGTCAACGGCGCCATCGAGCTCAATTACGAGATCGCCGACGACTATGGTGCAGCCTCCGCCAAGGCCGTTTTCGAGCTGTCGGATCCGCCCGCCGCCAACGCGCATCCGCTCTACGGCGCGCCCGACATGCCATTGACGCTGCCGCGCCGCGGCGGCAAGCCGAGCGCAGCCAAGACGACCAAGGACCTGACCGAGCATGTCTGGGCCGGCAGCAACATCAAGCTGACGCTCACTGCAACGGACGACGCCGGCCACACCGCGACCAGCGAAACCAAAACGCTTGTCATGCCGGAGCGGCCCTTCGCCAATCCGCTGGCCAGAGCGGTGATCGAACAGCGCCGGCTGGTGGCGCTCGACACCAATGCCAAGCCGCGCGTTCTCGACCTGATGGAGGCGGTCACGCTGCGGCCCGAGGACACGTTCGACAACATGTCGAACTATCTCGCCATCATGAGCGCGAGGAGCCGGCTGAAGCTCTCCGAGAGCGACGATCAGTTGCGCAACGTCGTGTCCTATCTGTGGGAGATCGCGCTCGGCATCGAGGAAGGCAACCTGTCGGCCGCCGAGCGGCGACTGCGCCAGGCGCAGCAGGCGTTGCAGGACGCCATCAAGAACGGCGCCAGCGATCAGGAGATCGAAAAGGCGATGAAGGAACTGCGCGAGGCGATGAACCAGTTCCTGCAGGAATTCGCCCAGCGAGCGCAGCAGAACCCGAATGCGCCGCAGATGCAGCAGAACGGCCGCGAGCTGCGCCAGAGCGATATCGACCGCATGATGGACCAGATCGAGAATCTGGCCAAATCGGGCGATCGCGACAAGGCCCAGCAGCTTCTCTCCGAGCTGCAGGACATGATGAACAACCTGCAGGCCGGCCGCCAGCAGCCGGGCGGCGAGCAGGACAGCGAGATGCGCCAGCAGATGGACAAGCTCGGCGACATCATGCGCCGCCAGCAGGAAATGATGAACGACACCTTCCGGCTGGACCAGATGCAGCGCGGGCAGCGTGGTGAAGGCGGCGAGCAGCAGCAGCTTGGCGAGGATGGCGAACAGGGCCAGTCCGACGACCAGCAGCAGCGGCCCGGTCCCGGCCAGGACCGCGATCCGCTGGGCCGGCCGAAAATGTCGCCGAAGGATTTGGCCGATGCGCTGAAGCAGCTGCAGGAAGGCCAGGGCCAATTGCAGAGCGAGCTCGATCAGTTGAAGAAAGGCCTCGAAGGCCTGGGCATGGAGCCCAATGAGGGCTTTGGCGAGGCCGGCAAATCGATGGGCAATGCCGAACAATCGCTCGGCCAGGGCGACGGTGACCAAGCCGTCGGCCACCAGGGCCGCGCACTGGAAGCGCTGCGCCGCGGCGCCAAGGAAATGATGAAGCAGATGCAGGCCATGCAGGGCGACCAGGGCGGCAGCGAGCAGGGCGGCCGCCAGCAGGACGCCGATCGCGACCCGCTGGGACGACCCCGCGCCACCAACGGTCCCGATGACGGCACCTCGGTCAAGGTGCCCGACGAGATCGACGTCCAGCGTGCCCGCCAGATCCTCGACGCGATCCGCAAACGGCTCGGCAACGCGCTCAGCCCCGATATCGAGCGCAGCTATCTCGAGCGGCTGCTGGAGCTGAAATAGCCCGTCATCGGCGTTGCGAGATTGCCCTGCACATTCAGAACCGGTAGCGTCATGGCCGAGAGCATGGGGCGATGATCGATTTCTGGTTTTCCATCGGCAGCACCTACACCTACCTTTCGGTGATGCGACTGGCGAAGATCCAGGCTGAGACCGGCATCGAGTTCCGCTGGCGGCCGTTCAACGTGCGCTCGATCATGATCGAGATGGACAATATCCCCTTCGCCAAGAAGCCGGTGAAAGCCGCCTATATGTGGCGCGACATAGAGCGTCGCGCGGCGATGTACAGGATGGTGCCTAAACTGCCCGCGCCTTACCCGCTTGCCGAACTTGAGCGCGCCAATCGCGTCGCCGTCATTGCCGCGCGGGAGGGCTGGTGCGAGGCCTATGCCAGGGAGAGCTACCGGCGCTGGTTCGAGATGGGTGAGCCGGCCGGCAGCGAGCCGAACATCTCGGCAAGCATCAAGAAAGCGGGGGCAGGAACCGGAACCGATCCTGCGGGAGGCCGATAGCGATGCCGCCAAGGCTGACCTCGCCGCCGCGACCGAGCAAGCCAAGACGCTCGGCATTTTCGGCTCGCCGAGTTTCCTCGTCGATGGCGAGCTGTTCTGGGGCGACGATCGCCTCGATGATGCCATGCGCTGGCTCAGGCAGATTGAAAGTGGCCCGCCGGACTAAAGCCCGGCCGCCGAGCCCGCCTGCCTGGTCAGCATGAACGCCTCGCGGATTGCGTTCTCCATGCCGTCGATCGCTTCGCCGGTCGCCAGCGGGTTGCGGTGCAGGACGACGTTGGAGGAATCGATGTCGCCGAAACCGTCGGCGGCCGTCAGTTCGCGGCAATCAGGCGGGATGTTGCTGCGCGAGATCGGCGCGATTGCCAGGCCGGACGTGACGGCGAGCGTCAGGCCGCCATTGGTATCGCTGGTGTAGGCGACGCGGTAGTCGAGGCCGCGCTGCTGCAGCGACTTGATGGCGAAGTCGCGGCACCAGCCGTTGCGGCTGTAGAGCGCGATCGGCACCGGCCGTTCCTCATGCATGTGGTGCAGCGTCGAGGTCACCCAGACCGTCGGGTCGTGCATCAGCACCTCGCCGCCGGAAGAGCCCTCCCATTCGAACACCACCGCGAGGTCGAGCTCGCCGGCCGCGAGCGCCCGCACCTGCGAATCCGAATGCGCGTAGCGCACTGTGACCTCGACGCGCGGATGGCGCTTGGCGAATTCGCCCAGCGCCCGCGACAGGATCGAACGTCCATACTCGGCCGGAATGCCGATGCGCACCAGCCCGCCCAGCGGCGGCGCCACCAGCGAGGCAGCGGTCTCGTCCAGCAGCGAGACGATGCGGCGCGCGTTGGCGATGAGCTCGCCGCCGCGGCGCGTCAGCGCCACGCCGCGCGAGCCGCGCTCGAACAGATTGTCGCCGACCATGTCCTCCAGCTTCTTCATCTGCATGGATACGGCCGATTGCGTGCGCCCGGCTTTCTCCGCCGCGCGGGTGAAATTGCCGGTTTCGGCCACCGCCACGAAGGTGCGCAAGAGATCGCTGTCGAGGACTGGTCGCATCGAGTCGCCATAAGCAAAGTTAATTGCTGGCATCATTCCAATTCGTTTGCCAGATGTCAAACGCCGCAGGATAGTCATGACACCCATTGGACATGCGGCCGCGAAATCGGTCGCGGACCAATCGAAGAGTCCTCACTCGTACCCGCTGCCTGAAAATGGTGGCGGGTTCTTTTTCGCTGGATCGATCATGCAGAACCGGACGGTGCTTGGCATTCTGAGCCTCTGCCTCGGCGTGCTGGTTTTTTCGTTGCAGGATCCGCTGGTGAAGGCGGTTTCGGGCGGCTATCCGGTGACCGAGGTGATGGCGATCCGCGCCATCGTCGCGCTGCCAATCCTGATCGTGCTCGTTCAGGCCGATGTCGGCCTGAAGGCGGTGCTGTCGAAGCGGGCAGGCATGCTGACGCTGCGCGCCTTCATCCAGTTCTCGTCCTACACGGTCTATTATCTGGCGATCGCCGCCTTGCCGCTGGCCGATGCGGTGGCGCTCTATTTCATGGCGCCGCTGTTCATCATGGCGATGGCCGGTCCCTATCTCGGCGAGCGCGTCTCATGGAAGATGCTGTCGACGGTGCTGATCGGCCTGGTTGGAGTGCTGGTGATGGTGCGCCCCGGCGCCGGCGTGTTCGACTGGGCGGCGCTGCTGTCGCTGGGCTCGGCCTTCCTCTACGGCTTCTCGCAACTGATGGCGCGCCGTGTCGGCGACACCGAATCATCGACCGTGATGGCCTTCTATCAGAACGGCGCCTATCTCAGCGGCGCCATCGCCGTCGCAACCGTCTTCCACCTTGCCGGCATCACCCATGCCGCGCATCCGAGCGTCGAATTCCTGGTGCGGCCATGGGTATGGCCGACAATGCCGGACTTCCTCAAGATGGCCGCCTGCGGCCTGGTCGCGTCCGCCGGCATGATCCTGCTCTCTCAAGCCTATCGGATGGCGCCGGCCAATCGCGTCGCCACGTTCGAATATACCGGCATCCTGTGGTCGCCGCTGTGGGGTTTCCTGTTCTTCGCCGAAGTGCCGCGTGAAACCACGGTGCTGGGCGCGGCGCTGATCATCGGCGCCGGCCTGCTTGCGCTCAGCGGCGGGCGTCGGCGAAGTGCGGCGCCGGCCGCCCCTGGCACGGCCGATGCGGTCTCAAGCGAAGCAGCTTAATGCCTTGCCGACGCGGCCGCGGATCTCGGCAAGCGTGAACGGCTTCTGCACGACATCGAGGATGATGCCGTCGAGTTCCTCGGCGCGCTCACGCTGGTCGGCATAGCCGGTCATCAGCATGATCCGCATCGTCGGGAACTCTCTTGCAACCGATGTCGCCATCTCGATGCCGTCCATCTCCGGCATGCGGATGTCGGACACCACCAGATCGAAACCGCCGCGCGCCTGCCGGATCATGTCCAGCCCCTGCGCGCCGTCGGTGGCGATGGTGACATTATGGCCATCGCGCTCGAGCGCGCGGGCAGCGAGGGTGCGGACGGACTCATCGTCCTCGACGATCAGAAGCTTTGCCATGCCGAGATAGATGCCGCCGAAACGTTGATGTTTTCTGAAAATTCTAACGATCGGCGGTTTTTCGGAATGGCGCCGCCTTCTCAGGCGTCGCCTTTCACCACCCCGACAAATGGCAGCTCGCGGAACGCATGGGCCACATCCATGCCGTAGCCGACGACGAAATAGTCCGGGCAGTCGAAGCCCACATAATCGGCGTTGAGCGAGGTCTGGCGGCGCATGCGCTTGTCGAGCAGCACCGCGATGGCGCAGCTCTTGGCGCCGCGCGAAAGCATCAGGTCGCGGGTGTAGGAAAGCGTCTTGCCGGATTCGAGTATGTCGTCGATCAACAGCACGTCGCGGCCGGCGACCTCGTTGTCGATGTCGCGCAGCACCCTGACCTCGCCGCTGGTCGTGCCGGCGCCGTAGCTGGAGATGAAGATGAACTCGACTTCCGGCGACAGGCCGACATCATGCATGGCGCGGATGAGATCGGCGGCGAAGACGAACGAGCCCTTGAGGATCGAGATCACCAGCAGGTCGTGGTAATCGCGCCCGGCGATTTCCTTGGCGAGCTCGAGATTGCGGCGCGCGATCGCCGACGCCGAAAACAGGACCTCGATGTCCTTGCCGCGTACAACTGGCATTCTTTTGTCCTTCAAAACCACCTAGGACGCCAGTCGCTAGGTGTGTCGAGATTCGGGTCAGGCCGAGTCGAGAACGATGGCTTCCGAGAACCGGAGCGGAGCGTACTTGACGTACGTGAGCACCGGCCTACGCCGGCCATAGCCTCAATTTGACTGCCACGCCACTCCTAAGTGCTTTGGCCGGCGAAGGCCGAAGCGAAGGAAGCCGTCGTTCGCAGGCCGGCCTCACCTGAATATCGACACACCTAGCCGGCGAAGATTACGGAGACTGTCCTGACGCCGTCTTTAGGCACATCGAGGCGGCTCGAAAAGCCGAATCTTTCGCCCGGGCCCAGCGAACGGTTGGATGTCCCCAGCCTGTAGCGGATGATGTTGGCGTTGTTATCGGTGACGCGGATTTCGAGCGGCGGCAGCGTTTCCGACTTCATCCCGTCATTCGCCGCCTCGCCATCCACGAACAGCACCGGCTTCAATCCCGACGCATCGATGCGCGACGTCACGCCGGAGATGGTGAGCGCGCTCGCGGGCGCGGCGGTCGTCCAAAAGGGGCTTTGCCGGACCAGCGCATGACCACCCGACACCCAGAAGGATGCGAGCGCTATGCCGACGCCGGCTATCCAGAACAACGGACCGCCACGCGAGGATCGCGACGGCGCCGCCTCTGGTCTGCGTAGCATGCCCATGCCGCCGATCGATGGCGTCGACGGCATCTGCGGCGGCGGTGCCGATTCTGGATAAGCGGCAAAACGCGGCAGCACCACATAATCGGCATCGACGATGTCGGCCGCTTCGAACATGACGCGTTCCGGCGCGGCATTTGTTGCCGTGCCGGTCATGATTTCGCCGGAAACAGGGCGCGCGGTTCTCTCGTCAGCCATTACGGCACCAGTGCAGTCTTCGTTTCTTTTGCGTAAACGCAATTGGTTAACGCTTCCCCACCGGAATGGCTTTGATGCATGCTGGACGTTGCAAAATTAACCGCCGGTTAACCATGCCGGCCGATGGTCTGTTAGAGTAGATTGTGGCGCGTCGCCGCCGAGAGTTTCCAGGTCGCCGAACGTGATCCGCTTCGAAAATGTCGGCCTCCGCTATGGCATGGGTCCGGAGATCCTCCGGGACATCTCCCTGCACATTCCGGAGCGCTCCTTCCAGTTCCTGAGCGGCCCTTCGGGCGCCGGCAAGACGACCCTGCTGCGCCTTTTGTTCATGTCGCTGAAGCCGACGCGCGGCCTGATCACCATCTTCGGCAAGGACCGCTCGCGCATTTCGCGCGGCGAGCTGCCGCTGCTGCGCCGCCGCATCGGCGTGGTGTTCCAGGACTTCCGCCTGCTCGACCATATGACGACCTACGAGAATGTCGCGCTGCCGCTGCGCGTGCGCGGGCGCCAGGAAGCGAGCTACCGCACCGACGTCACCGAGCTGCTGAAATGGGTCGGGCTCGGCGACCGCATGCATGTGCTGCCGCCGGTGCTGTCGGGCGGCGAGAAGCAGCGCGCCGCGATCGCCCGGGCCTTGATCGAACAGCCGGAGATCCTGCTTGCCGACGAGCCGACCGGCAATGTCGATCCGCCGCTGGCGCGCAGGCTGCTCCGGCTGTTCATCGAGCTCAACCGGCTGGGCACCGCCGTGGTGATCGCCACCCACGACCTCGGCCTGATGGAACAGGTCGATGCGCGTCGCATGATCCTGGCCGGTGGAAGGTTGGACGTTTATGACTGACCTTCCGGCCGATCACCTCCAGCACGAAACGCTCGAGAAGACGACGGTCCGGCGTGTCCAGCGCAAGACGGCGCCGATCGTGCCCGCGCAGAACATCGCTGGACGGGCGCTGGTGCTGGTCATCGCCATCATGACCTTCCTGTCCTGCCTCACCTTCGGCGCCGTGACGCTGGTGCGCGATACCGCCTCCGTCTGGGAGAACCAGATATCGCGCGAGGCGACGATCCAGATCAAGCCGGCCGACGGTCTGGACATGGAGGCGGCCCTTGCGCAGGCCTCGCAGATCGCCAGCGAGTTCCCCGGCGTGAAGGGCACCAAGATCATCGACCGCGACGCGACCGCGCGTCTTCTGGAACCGTGGCTGGGCAGCGGCCTCAACATTGACGAGCTGCCGGTGCCGCGCCTCATCATCGTCACCATCGACGAGGCCAGCCCGCCCGATTTTGCCGCCATGCGCGCCGCCATCACGCCGAAAATACCGACCGCGGCACTCGACGATCACCGCACCTGGGTCGACCGGCTGGTCGCCATGGCGCGCACGACCGTGACGATCGGCATTGCCGTTCTGGTGCTGATGCTGTCGGCAACCGTGCTGACGGTGGTGTTCGCCACGCGCGGCGCGATGGCCGGCAACGGCCACATCATCGAGGTGCTGCATTTCGTCGGCGCCGAGGCGCGCTTCATCGCGCGCGAATTCCGTTGGCATTTCCTGGTCACCGGCATGAAGGGCGCTGCCGCCGGCGGCGCCCTGGCGATCGCCGTCTTCATCGTCTTTTCCTGGTGGTCGTCGCGCAACATGGCCACGCCCCAGGCCGACCAGGCGACTGCTTTGTTCGGCAATTTCGCCATCGGCTCGGCCGGTTATCTCGGCGTCGGCCTGATGGTGCTGGTGATCGGCGCGCTGACCGCGGCCACTTCGCATGCGACCGTCGTCGCCTATCTCAGCGACATCGACGTTCGCCAGCCGGATGCGGGCTGACCCATGAGATCAATCCGGAAACCGGCGCAAAGCGCTATAAACAAACAAGACAATGATCACACGCGGGATACCTGCCGTAACGCAATGTGCGCCGTCTCACCTATCAACGGCCGCATTTCGGAGTTAACCATTAGAGGCTTTCAGGATTAACCTGGGGATGATGGAAGCGCGGGATTCGATCGAGACAGCTGGACGAATGCCGGCGATGCGTGTGCGCAGCGCTGCCTTCGCCGGGTTCGGTCGTTTGAGGCTCGCCCTGCGCGTCTGCGGTTTCGTGGTTCTCGCCGCGCTGGTGCTTTTTGCCGGCGGCTTCGGCTGGTTTGCCGACAAGGTCAGCCATATGACGACTCCGGCCAATCCGGCCAGGGCCGACGCCATCATCGTGCTCACCGGCGGGCAGTCGCGGCTCGACGCGGCGATGGACCTGTTGGCCTCCGGCAAGGGCGAACGGCTGCTGATCAGCGGCGTCCATCCGTCGGCAACCAAGCGCCAGCTGCAGGCGGCGATGGGCGGCGACAAACAGCTTTTTTCCTGTTGCGTCGATATCGACCGCGCCGCGCTCGACACCATCGGCAATGCCGAGGAAAGCGCCAAATGGGTGGAAAACCACGCCTATGGCAGCATCATCATCGTCACCAACAATTACCACATGCCGCGCAGCTTGCTCGAGATGGGCCGGCTGCTGCATGGCGCGCGCCTGGAGCCCTATCCGGTGGTCAACACCAATCTCGGCAACGGCGGCTGGCTGACCAAGCCGGAGGCCCTGCGTGTGCTGCTCACCGAATACAGCAAATATGTGCTGTCTCTGGCGCGCGGCTTCCTTCCGCTGCGCGCGACGCCCGAAGGCGTCACGCTCGCCGAAGCCTCGACGGTGGTCAAGAACTAGACTTCGCCTGGCGCGCTGTTGCGCAGGCGCGCAATCTCCTGCTCCAGGCCGGCGATGCGCCGGTCGCGCTCGGCAAGTGCGGCCGCGACATCCGCCGCCTCGAAGCGCTGCGGTATGTGCTGCGGGCAATTGGCATCCCAGGCGGAGACCGTGAACAGGATCGCCTGCTCCGGCCGCGCCTTGTAGTCCGCGGGCATCAGCTTCGCCGTCAGCTCCGGGTCATTCTCGACGACGCGCGCCCTGCCCCAGATCTTGATGCGCTGCCGGAGCATATAGTCGATCAGGAACAGGAAGGCCTGGTCATTGTCCTCGAGATTGCCCTGGGTGATGAACTGCCGATTGCCGGAAAAGTCCGCAAAGCCGATCATGTGCTCGTCCAGCACCTTGAGGAAACCGGCCGGCCCACCGCGATGCTGGACGTAGGGCTGGCCTTCGGCGTTGGCCGTCGCCAGGAACACGCTGGTCTGTGCTTCGATGAAGGCAGCAAGATCCGGAGCGATCGTTGCCCGCCAGCCGCCGTGCTGCTCTACGCGCGCATAGGAATTGCGCGACCCCTTGCGGGACTGGATGGCCTTGACGGTAGGCGTGAAGGCGACGTCGCTGGTGAATTCATTCATGCTGGCGCTCCGCGAACAGGATCGCACATCAATTAGGCTCTTCCGAAAACCGGATGTAGAGAGCATGTTCGCAATCTATCTTTCCATATTTCGGAAGAATAATGGATCGCCTCGACGCTATGTCCCTGTTCGTCGCCACGGTGGAGGCCGGCAGCCTTTCCGCTACAGCCAAGCGCGCCGGCGTACCGCTGCCGACGGTGAGCCGCAAGCTCTCCGAACTGGAGAAGCATTTGGGGACGCGCCTGCTCAACCGCTCGACGCGGCGCCTGACGCTGACCGATGCCGGCCAGTCATACCTGGCTGCCTGCCGTCGCATCCTCGACGAGGTGAGCGAGGCCGAGCGCGATGCTGCCGGCGAATATTCGAGCCCGACCGGCGAGCTGGTCATCACGGCGCCGGTCGTGTTCGGCCGTCTGCATGTGCTGCCTGTGATCGCCGACTTTCTCGCCGTCTACCCGCAAGTGGATGTCCGCCTGACCCTGTCGGACCGGATCACCCAACTGGTCGAGGAGCATATTGATCTCGCCCTGCGCATCGGCGAGCTGCCGGATTCCGCCATGGTTGCGATCCGCGTCGGCTCGATCCGCCGTATCGTCTGCGCAAGCCCCGCCTATCTCGCCTTGCATGGCACGCCGACGACCCCGCAGGACCTTGCCGGCCACGACTGTGTCACCTTCGAAGGTCTCGCCGCTCCCGCGGCATGGAGCTTCGGAACCGGCAAGACGGAAACGACAATCCCTGTTCGCTCGCGCCTGCAGGTCAACACCGCCGAAGCGGCCATCGATGCCGCGATTGCCGGGCTCGGGCTGACGAAAGTGCTCTCCTACCAGGCGGATGCCGCCGTGCGCGCCGGCGCGCTGCGGCTGGTGCTGCAGCCCTTCGAACCGCCGCCCTGGCCGGTAAGCCTCGTCCATGCCGGCCAGGGCCGGCTGCCGGTCAAGCTGCGCGCCTTCCTCGATTTCGCCGCGCCGCGTCTCAAGGAACGGCTAGCTCGGTCACTCTAGCGGCACCACTCGACAATGGCGGCGTTTCCTTTTTGCCGCCGCTTAGTGTAACCAACGCACACTTCCTCACGGGCCCCTTGCATGCTCATCATCCGCTCGCTGGCGTTCAACTTCGTCTTCTATCTCAGCCTGATCGTCCAGATGATCTTCTGGACGCCTTTCTATTTCCTGTCGCCGCGTCACCGCGCCTGGTTCGTGCCGAAATTCTGGTCGCGCACCTCGATGTGGCTCTATGACAAGATCGCTGCGACGAAGAGCGAGATCACGGGTGTCGAGAACCTGCCCGAAGGCTCCTTCATCCTGGCGCCGAAGCATCAGTCCTTCTGGGACGCAATCGCCTTCTTCCCCTATCTCGACGACGCGCTCTACATCTTGAAGCGCGAACTGACCTGGATCCCCTTTTTCGGCTGGTACATTTTGAAGATGCGCATGATCCCGGTCGATCGCGGCAACCGTTCGAAAGCGCTGAAGGCTGTCGTCGTCGCGACCAGGCAGGAGATGAACCGCAATCCGCGCCAGCTCATCATCTATCCCGAAGGCACGCGCCGCCCGCCGGGCGCCGAGCCGTCCTACAAATACGGCATCGTCGAACTCTACACGCAGCTCGGCGTTCCTGTGGTCCCGGTGGCTCATGTCGCCGGCCTCTACTGGCCGCGCCGCAAGTTCCTGCGCTATCCCGGCACCATCAAGGCCCGCTTCCTGCCGCCGATCCCGCCAGGGCTCGGCAAGGAGGAATTCATGCAGCGGCTGATCGGCGAGACCGAGGCCGCCTGCGACCAGATGCTTATCGAGGCGGCGCAGGCGCCGAACCCGCCGCCGATGCCGCCGACGGCGGTGAAGCGGCTGGCGGAACTCGGCGTAACCGCGAAGACCTGATCGGCTACCGCAGCACCACCAGCAGGGTCATCAGCACCAGCGTGCCGGCAAACACCAGGTTGATGATCCGGGAGGCCAGCGGATGGCGCAGGACGCGCGCGAACGCCGTTCCGGCAAGCAGCCACACAACGTGGATGGCGACGATCATCGCGGCAAGCACCAACAGCCTGATGGAGACGCCGAGCGCATCGGCCTGCGACGCGGCGCCGGCGAAAACCGCTGCGATCGCCACATAGGCTTTCGGATTGGCGACGGCGAGCATGAAGCCGCCTAGAAAATCAGGCTTCGTCGCCGTGCTTCCGCGCTCGGCCAATGGCGGCGCTGTCGCTATTTTGAAGGCGAGATAAAGGATGTAGCCTGCCGAGGCGACCGCCAGCACCGGCGCCACTCCCGGCACCGAGGTCAGCATGCCGAAAATCCCGCCCGCCACCGCCAGAAGCACCGCGATCGTGCCGAGCACCACGCCGGACGTGTAACCCAGGGAAGGACGCAGACCGAAAGCCGCGCCGACGGCGGTCACGCTGATCGTCGCGGGTCCCGGACTGCCCATGACGACCATCGCCGCCAGGATAAGCGCCAGCACTTGCTGCCAGAGCTGCCCTTCGCTCAAGATGCCATCGGCCATACCGAACCCCTCCTGCCGCCGCTATGCGACAGGACTGAAGCGGGTTTTGTCATGGCCGTCTTGGACGTTCGTGCGCAGCGCCCGTCTCAGGCGCTGGCCCGGTCCAATGCCGCGATATCGTCGGCCGAAAGCTTGAGCGACGCGGCGCGGATCAGGCTGTCCATCTGGGCCGGGGTCGTGGCGCTGGCGATCGGCGCGGTGACGCCCGGCCGCGCGATGATCCAGGCCAGCGCCACCTCCGCCTGCTTGGCCGAATGGCGCTCGGCCACGGCATCGAGCGCGGAAAGGATGCGCATGCCGCGCTCGTTGAGATATTCGGCGACGTCTTCGCCGCGCGCGCTCTGGCCGAGATCGGCCTTGCTGCGGTATTTGCCGCTCAGGAATCCCTTTGCGAGGCTGAAATAGGTGATGACGCCGATATCCTCGGCTTTGCAGAGGTCGAGCAGCGGTCCGTCGAGCGACGAGCGGTCGTACAAATTGTATTCTGGCTGCAGCACCTCGTAACGTGGCAGGCTGCGCAGGCTGGCGACGTCGAGCGCGGCGCGCAGCTGGCCGGCATCGAGATTGGAGCAGCCGGGATAGCGGATCTTGCCCTTTTCGAGCAGGCGCTGATAGGCGCCGAGCGTTTCTTCGTAAGGCGTGGCCGGATCCGGCCAGTGCGACAGATAGAGGTCGATGACATCGGTTTGCAGCCGCTTCAGTGAAGCGTCGATCGCCTTTTCGATATAGGCAGCGGAGAGGTCGCGCTTGCCCTGGCCCATGTCGGAGCCGACCTTGGTGATGACGATGACCTTGTCCCGATTGCCGCGGCTCTTCATCCAGTTGCCGATGATGGTTTCCGATTCGCCGCCCTTGTTGCCCGGAACCCAGCGCGAATAGGCATCGGCCGTATCGACGGCGTTGAAGCCGGCAGCGACGAACCGGTCGAGCAGGTCGAAGGAGGTCTTCTCGTCGGCGGTCCAGCCGAAGACGTTGCCGCCCAGGACCAGCGGCGCGATGGAAAGGTCGGTGCGACCGAGACGACGTTTCTGCAAGACTGATCTCCGTGATGCTGGAACGGGCCTGACGCCCAAGGATGGGATGCCGCTAAGCTAGGTCGCGGCCGGGCGAGGTCAAAGGCATGGTTTTGTTTTTTGATCGGACCAGAGCAATTCCAGCAAAAGTGCGTCGCGGTTTTGCGTCTGGAATTGCGTAAAAACAAAGAGATAGAGCATTGGAGGCGAAATTATTTCGCCGAAAATGCGCGTCACGAAGACGCGACCCGACGGCCCACTTCCTCCAGCCAGTGATCGCGGATGCCGAGCGCCTCGAGGTGCTCGAGTGTGCTCAAGACATAGTCCTCGTTTCGCCCGGATTGGCCGACCGCGCCGCGAACGATCCTGGCCGCATGATCGGCGTCGAGCGCGCCGGCATACTGCTCATGCTGGCGGTCGACGGTGTAGGCGACCGCCTCGACCGCGCCTCCACCATCCAGCCGGACATCGAGAATGCGTTCGAGATAGATGCTGGTGACCAGCTCGCGCTCGCGCAGATAGGAAAGCACCTCGTCGCGCAAATTGCCGGGAACACGGTAGGCGAGGCCGACGCAGGAGCCGCCCCGGTCGAGGCCGAGCACCAGGCCCGGCCGCGCGCGCGTGCCGCGATGCACGAAGGAATAGACGCAAAGCGAGCGGCGATAGCCGTAAAGCCGGGCGCGGCGCGTCTCGACATGGGCAAATCCGGGCCGCCAGATCAGCGACCCATAGCCAAAAACCCAAAAATCGCCCATATCGCCAAGCCTGATCGCATTCGAGTGAACGACACCGCACCGCCGAGGTGCTTCTTCTGGCCCCCGCTTGTTTGCGTATTGGTAAATGCCCGCTCGCCGGGTTAACGAGAGCCGCAGCATGACGTCAAGTGACGAGCGATCGCCCAAACTTCGCCGCCGGCTGTTCTGGCTTGCCGCGCTCCTTGTCGTGCTGTTCGCCGCCTATAGCGGCGGCTGGTTCTATCTCGCCGACAGGCTCAAGACCGAGGCAGATCAGGCGGTGGCGAGACTGGGCAGCAAAGGCATCGCCGCCGGCTGCGCCAACCTCGCCGTCAGCGGCTACCCGATGAGCTTCACGGTTTCCTGCGACAACATCGCCTATGAAGACGACGCCCGGAAGGTCGCCGCCTCCACCGGCAGCTTCAACGCCGTCGCCGGGATCGCCGAACCCTTGTCGCCGGTCGCCGACCTGCGCGGGCCGTTGAGGACGATGGCGCCCGGCATGCCGCCGCTCTGGATCGACTGGGACCGGTTGCAGGCCAATGTCAAAGTGTGGTGGCCGTTGCCAAGGAGCGTTTCCGTGCAGGCTGAAGGCCTGAACGGTCAGACCGACCCGCAGGACGACACGGATCCGATGCAATTGTTCAGCGCCGGCAAGGCGGCCGGCCAATTGCAGCCGGCCGGCCAGGACATCAATTATGTCGGCAGCTTCGGCGACCTGGAGATCAACGCGGATGCTATCGACGGGCGCGCACTGCCGGCGCTGGACGGCAGTGGCGACGTGACGCTGAAGAACGGCGTGGCGCTGATGGCAGCGCCCCCGAAGAGCCTGCGCGGCCAGTCGATCGAGATCGCTAAGCTCGACCTGTCGTCGGGCACGGCGTGCATCATCGTGTCCGGACCGGTCTCCGTGGATGCGGAAGGGCTGGTCAACGGGGACCTGACGATCAAGCTCAAGGACCCGAAAGCGGTGGCATCTATCCTTGCCGGCGCGGTTCCCGAGCATAAAAGCGAAATCGAGCAGGGCTTTGCTGCCATTGCCATGCTTGGCAAGGAACCGTCCTTGCCACTCAAGATCGTCAAGGGCAAGGCCTCGCTGGGCTTCATCCCGCTCGGCAAGATCAAGCCGCTTGAATAACGGGACAATGGCGAAGCCGGTCAGACTGCTCAGCGTCGGCGCCTTCACTCTCGACACGATCCTTCGCGTCGAAACGCTGCCCGCGCATCAAGGCAAGTTCATCGCCAGCGACGGCGTCCAGATCGCTTCCGGCATGGCGACCAGTGCGGCCTGCGCCGCGCGGCGCCTCGGCGCCGAAGTCTCGCTGTGGGCGAGCGCCGGTGACGATCCGGTCGGCGACCAGCTGATCGCCGACATCGAGGCCGAAGGCGTCGACTGCACCCTCATCCGCCGGGTCGCCGGCGCGCGATCGGCGCTGGCCGCGATCCTGGTGGATGCGCATGGCGAGCGCATCATCGTCCCCTTCTATGACAAAAAGGCGCAAGCCGACCCCGAGGCGCTGCCGCTCGCCGACCTCTCCGCCTTCGACGCCGTGCTGGTGGATGTCCGCTGGCCAGGCGCCGCTGCCCTTGCCTTAAACGCGGCCAGATCGATCGGCCGTCCGGCGATCCTCGACGCCGACACGGCGCCAGTCGAGGTGCTGGAGCGGCTGTTGCCCTTGGCCTCGCACATCGTCGCTTCCGAACCGGCGGCGCGCATCGTCTGCGGCCACGCGCTCGACCCAGAAAGCGCCTGCGCCGACCTCGCCTCGCGCACCGATGCCTTTGTCGCGGTGACCGGCGGCGCGGCCGGCACCTGGTGGCACGACCGCGCGACTCGGCGCGTGCGCCATGTCGAGGCGCCGAAGGTCAAGGCGATCGACACGCTCGCCGCCGGCGACGTCTTCCACGGCGCCTTCGCCGTCGGCCTCGCCGAGGCCATGCCCATGGAGGAAGCCCTGCGCTTTGCCAGCGCCGCCGCGGCGCTCAAATGCCTGCGCTTCGGCGGCCGCCTCGGCGCGCCGGATCGGGCCGAAACGCTGGCGATGATGGCGGCGCACTGGCCGCCAGCCCAGGGCTAGAACGCAAGAGTATCTCGGCTATTTCTGCGAAATCGGCACAAACGCTGGGGTTGGCGTAAGCCGCTCAACCTCGTCATTCCAGGGCGGAGCAGCCGCGAAGCGGCGTCGCGGAGACCCTGGAATCCATCCCGTGACCTGAGCCATGGAATGCGGCGGAGCAGAATTCTGCACCGCGACAGCGCTCGGAAGTCACGGAATGATCCTCGGGTCTGCGCGCGTCGCTTCGCTCCTTGCTCCGCCCGTGGATGACGATCGCGATGGGCGTTTCGGCCAATCTCCAGCGCATGCGCCTGCCCACGCTGACAGGTCAATCCACGCCAGAGAACGAGGAAAAAGCCTAAGGCTTCGCCGGGTGCTCGACCGCCTGGCGACCAAAATCCGGCACATCGATATCCTGGCCGGCCTCGATGATCGAGCGGCGGATTGCGCGGGTGCGGGTGAAGAGGTCGAACAGCTTCTCGCCGTCGCCCCAACGGATCGCCCGCTGCAGCGAGGCCAGATCCTCCGAGAAACGCGCCAGCATCTCCAGGATCGCGTCCTTGTTGTGCAGGCACACGTCGCGCCACATGGTCGGGTCGGAGGCGGCAAGGCGGGTGAAGTCGCGGAAGCCGGAAGCGGAATATTTGATGACTTCGCTCTTGGTCACCGCTTCCAGATCGTCCGCCGTGCCGACGATGTTGTAGGCGATGATATGCGGCAGGTGCGACACGATCGCCAAGGTCATGTCGTGGTGCTGCGGGTCCATCGTGTCGATGTTGGAGCCGCAGCGCCGCCAGAATTCTGAAAGCGTCTCGAGCGCCGCGGGATCGGTGCCCGGCAGCGGCGTGAAGATGCACCAGCGATTCTCGAATAGATCGGCAAAGCCGGCATCGGGTCCGGACTTTTCCGTGCCGGCCAGCGGATGTCCGGGGATGAAGTGCACGCCTTCGGGCACACGCGGCTGCATTTGCGCGATGACGGAGGCTTTGGTCGAGCCGACATCGGTGAGAATGGCGCCCTTCTTCAGCGCAGGCGCGATCTCGGCCGCAACCTCGCCGGACGAGCCGACCGGAACCGAGACGATGACGAGATCGGCGTCACGCACCGCTTGGCTGGCGTCGGTGCTGTAAGAATCGCCAAGGCCAAGCTCCTCGGCGCGTTTGAGCGTCGAAGCGCTGCGCGTCGCTATGGCGATATGGCGCGCCAGGCCCTCGCGGCGGATGACGCGGGCGAGCGACGAGCCGATCAGGCCGATGCCGACCAGCGCTATTTTCTCGAACATCGGTGACGCCATGGTGTTCTAGCTTTTCAGGAAGGTCGTGAGCGCATCGATGACGCCGCGATTGGCTTCCTCGGTGCCGACGCTCATGCGCAGCGCGTTGGGGAAGCCGTAGCCGGTGACGCGGCGAAGGATGTAGCCGCGCGCGCTCAGATAATCGTCCGCGGCCGCGGCCGAATGTTTCTCGCCGTCGGGGAAATGGATCAGCACGAAATTGCCGACGCTCGGCGTGACACGCAGGCCGAGCCCGGTCAGCTCGGCGCTGAGCCAGGCCAGCCATTTCTCGTTATGCGCCACGCTGCGCTCGATATGGGCGCGGTCGCGGATCGCGGCGATGCCGGCCTCAATCGCTGTAGCGTTGACGTTGAAGGGGCCGCGAATGCGGTTGATCGCATCGACGATATGCGCCGGCCCGTACATCCAGCCGATACGCGCGCCGCCGAGCCCGAGCTTGGAGAAGGTGCGGGTCATCACCACGTTCTCGGAACTGCCGGCGAGCTCGATGCCGGCCTCGTAGTCGTTGCGCCGCACATATTCGGCATAGGCCGCGTCGAGCACCAGGAGCACGTTCTTCGGCAATGCAGCGTGCAGCCGGCGCACTTCCTGGAACGGCACATAGGTGCCCGTCGGATTGTTGGGATTGGCGAGGAACACGATCCGCGTCGCCGGCGTCACCGCGGCCAAAATCGCGTCGATGTCGGCGCGCTCCTCGGTCTCCTTCACCGCCACCGGCTTGGCGCCCGCCGCCTGGATATAGATTTTGTAGACCATGAAGGCGTGCTCGGTGAACACGGCCTCGTCGCCCGGCGCGAGATAGGTCTGCGCCAGCAGCCCCAGGATCTCGTCGGAGCCGTTGGAGCAGATGATGTTGGCCGGATTCAGCCCATGCACCTCGGCGATCGCCTCGCGCAGCCGGCGGGCGGTGCCATCGGGATAGACATCGAGCTTCGCCGCCACTTCGCGCGCGGCCTCGATCGCCTTCGGCGAGGGCCCGAGCGGGTTTTCGTTCGCCGACAGCTTATAGACCTTCGTCACGCCGGCCGGCGCGGTGCTTTTTCCCGGCACATAGGCCTCGATGTCCATGATGCCCGCGCGGGGCGTCGGACGGGGCTGATCCTGCTTCATGTCACAAATCCGTCGAGAAGGCCTTCAAGGCCGCAGCGGAAATACAGGCCACGGGCTGGAATGTCGAGTGCCGCCGGCTGGCACCCGCATCCGGTCGCGAGGAGGCCACCCGTTGACGAAGCGCGGCGCTGGTCCTAGAAGGATTGCCAGACTCCCGTGGTGATTTGGCCGGTCGGCTTGCAGCCACGTTAAACAACTCGCTAAAGGGCCGTTTGCAACCTGTAACCGGCTTTGCGACGGCAATGCCGGTTTTTTATTGTCCGCTGCCGGCCGGACACCGCGTCGGGACGAGACCGATGCGGGACAGGATGAGGACGGACATGGCCGCTCAGCGTGCTGCAAGAACCAACGACGAGGCCGACCATCCGTCGAGCCCGGTGCTGCGGTTCGGCCCGGACAAGCCGCTGAAGCTCGACGCCGGAACGCTGCTCTCGCCCTTCCAGATTGCCTACCAGACCTATGGCACGCTCAACGACGCGCGTTCCAATGCCATCCTCGTCTGCCATGCGCTGACCGGCGACCAGCACGTCGCCAACACCAATCCGGTGACCGGCAAGCCGGGCTGGTGGGAGGTTCTGATCGGCCCCGGCAGGATCATCGACACCAACCGTTTCTTCGTCATCTGCTCCAACGTCGTCGGCGGCTGCCTCGGCTCGACCGGCCCGGCCTCGACCAACCCGGCGACCGGCAAGCCCTACGGGCTCGACCTGCCGATCATCACCATCCGCGACATGGTGCGCGCGCAGACGATGCTGGTCGATCATTTCGGCATCGAGAAGCTGTTTTGCGTCCTTGGCGGCTCGATGGGCGGCATGCAGGTTCTGGAATGGGCGGCGAGCCATTCGGAGCGCGTGTTCTGCGTCCTGCCCATCGCCACCGGCGCCCGCCATTCCTCGCAGAACATCGCCTTCCATGAAGTCGGCCGACAGGCCGTCATGGCCGATCCCGACTGGCATGGCGGCAAATATCTCGATTTCGGCAAGCGGCCGGAAAAAGGGCTCGCCGTCGCGCGCATGGCCGCTCATATCACCTACCTTTCGGAAGCCGCGCTCCACCGCAAGTTCGGCCGCAATTTGCAGGACCGCGAGGCGCTGACCTTCGGCTTCGACGCCGATTTCCAGATCGAGAGCTATCTGCGCCATCAGGGCATGACCTTCGTCGACCGCTTCGACGCCAATTCCTACCTCTATCTGACCCGCGCGATGGACTATTTCGATCTTGCCGCCGATCACGGCGGGCGCCTCGCCGACGCCTTCGCCGGTACCAAGACGCGTTTTTGCCTGGTTTCCTTCACCAGCGACTGGCTGTTCCCGACCGAGGAGAGCCGATCGATCGTGCATGCCTTGAACGCGGCGGGCGCTTCCGTCTCCTTCGTCGAGATCGAAACCGATCGCGGCCACGACGCCTTCCTGCTCGACGAGCCGGAACTGTTCGCGGCCATCAACGGCTTCATCGCCTCCGCCGCCCGCGCCAGGGGGCTAAGCCTATGACCCCGAACCGAAGGTCAGCGAACGCAAAAAGTCGCCGACTTTTCGGACCGGGATCATGCGCTATGCAGGAGGCGAAGCCATGAGCGTCAATCGCGCCCAGCGTGTCGACCTCGAGGTCGTCACTGATCTCATCCCGGCCAATTCGCGCGTCCTCGATGTCGGCTCGGGCGACGGACTGCTTCTGGAACTCCTGCAGGAGACCAAGCAGGTCGACGGCCGCGGGCTGGAACTGTCGCAGCGCGGCGTCAACGAATGCGTGGCGCGCGGCCTTTCCGTCGTCCAGGGCGATGCCGACAAGGACCTCGAATTCTATCCCGACAAGGGCTTCGACTTCGTCGTGCTCTCACAGACCCTGCAGGCGACCCGGAACCCGAAGCTGGTGCTCGACGAGCTGCTTCGTATCGGCAACCGCGCCATTGTCTCCTTCCCCAATTTCGGCCACTGGCGCGTGCGCTTCTCGCTGTTGGTCAAGGGCAGGATGCCGGTCACCAAGGACCTGCCCTACTCCTGGTACGACACGCCCAACATCCATTTCTGCACCATCCGCGACTTCGTCAACCTGTGCGAGGAGCTCGGCGCGACCGTCGAGAAGGCAACCGCGCTCGACGCCAACGGCCAGAAGATCGGCCTGTCGATGCCCTGGTGGTTCTGGAATTTTTTTGGTCAGCAGGCGGTGTTTTTGCTGAGGCGATGACGGAAATGCGTTTCTTTCGTCGATCGCCGGCACATCGTCGCGCAGCGGTAGCAATCATCTTGCAGGTTTGATGGTTTCCGCCGGGCTAGGCCATCCGCTGGAATGGTTCGGCGGGCGACGTCTGCTGGAGCTGCCGGATTATTCGCGAGATTCCCGCGCCCAGCTACTGCGTGCGCTGACACAGGGGCGGTCCTCTACCGGCGTCTATGCAATCAAGCTCTTTGCGAGTGAGTTCGCACAACTTGCCGATAAGATAGCTCATCTGACAAATTCGCAGCGCATAATTGCATCCCGATCGTTTGACAGCATGCTGTTAGGACTATAGCCACAGGGTTGATCAACCGGTTGTGCCGCGATGGCTGAACATCCCACCTATTCTATCGTCTTGGAGATGGAGAATGCCAAATCCATCGACTGGGACGAGATTGGCCTTGGGCTGAAGGCCTTGGCGCGCGAGATCGCCCAGGCTTCCGCTACCGGATATCCGAAGCCGAAGGTCATAATCTCGCACGGCGGCCTCGAAACTGACGCAGTCTCACTGCGAAGCAGCATCGGAGCTGAAGCGCCACAACTGGAGCAGGTTGCCTATCTGGCCTTCGCGGCGTTCCCTGGCGGCAGATATTACGACCTCAAGAACAACGGCATTCCCTCGTGCGAAGGGAGCGTCCTTGTTTTTCTCGATTCCGATACAGTTCCGGAACGGAACTGGCTCTCAACTCTACTGAAACCCTTCGTCGACCGGCCCGAAACCATCTGTGTGAATGGACACACCTATCTTTCATACGATGACTTCTTCTCGCGAACCTTCGCGTTGATCTGGTTTTTCCCGATGGCTGATGGAGACGAGAGATTCGCCTCGAAGCGTGCTCTCAACGCCAACAACATCGCCTTTCGGCACGACTGGATATCCAGTCACCCATTTCCAGCCCACAACGGCTTCAAGGTCTCGTGCACGTTGCTGATGCACCAGCTTTGGAGCGAAGGCCACAAGATAGTCAACGTGGACGCACGCGTTCACCACTACTCGCCGCGGGGCTGGGGGTTCTTCTTTTGGCGCGCGCTGGTAACCGGCAGGGACGCCGATCGAAAATTCGTCGAGCTTCATGCACCTGGCAGGGCTCGGCGTATCGTCAAATCCTTCACGCGCTGGGGGACTATGTCTTGGCGCACGATCCGGCGAGTGACAGGCCATGCGCGGCAGACCGGGATGCCGTTCTGGCAAATCCCGTTTGCTGTCATTGTCGGACTGGCGTTCTATACTCTGGCGTTTTTCGGCCATTTCAGCCTGGCGGCCGGCCTTGTCCGCGACGAGGTCGAAATGGTGCCGGACTATATCGGGCACAGCTAACGTCAATCTTTTCCCGCTAGCCAAGCACATCCGTAGCCTTGTGCGGATGCTCGACGCCGTCGACGAAGATCACGTCGGACTGCGAGTTCTCGGTGCGCAGCGAAAGGATCGCCTGATAGGCCGGTGAATTGTACCAGTCCCGCATGTGCTGCCTGCCGGGGAATTCGATGACGATCAGGTGCCCGGGCCAGCTGTTCTCGACGACCTCGACGTCGCCGCCGTGGACGACGAAGCGCCCGCCGAACGGCGCCAGCGTGGCGTCTATCCTCTCGAGATATTCGAGTATCCAGGGACCCGGAGTGACTTGGCGCATATGGGCAACGGCGTAAGCGGTCATGATCCTGCTCCTTGATGAAACAAAGCCGATCGGTCGGCTTCTTGGAGATCACCATGCGGCAGCTAGGTAGTTCGGTCGATTACCTCAGAAATAATCGGGACAAAACCGTCCGTTGGTTCCTGTTGGCGGGCCGCCTAATCAACAGGAAGGCCAGTTGTGTTGCCATCAGACCGCAATGTTGCGGAAAAACCGCTAATTTCGGCATTTCTCGGCCGGCCTGGCGTGACACAAAGGGGGGTTTTTTGTAGCGTCGGCCGCAAATCAGAGGTGGGACACGAAGATAGCCATCGGACCCATCCGACAAACGCTAGATCCGACCGGTGGTGGCAGCCCGATGTCGAGCCAGGACGTTCCGCTGATCTCAGTGATCACGCCAACCCACAATCGCCGCAGCCAGGTCGTGCGCGCGGTGGAAAGCGTTCTGGCGCAGACACTTACCCGCTTCGAGCACATTGTGGTCGACGACGGTTCGACCGACGGGACGGCCGCTGCGCTCGCCGAAATCCGCGACCCGAGGCTGATTTATGTCGGCGCCAAATGGCGCGGCGCCAATGCCGCGCGCAATGCGGGCATCGAACGCGCACGGGCGCCGGTCGTGACGTTTCTCGATTCGGACGACGTCTATCTGCCGGACCGGCTGGAACGAACACTGGCGCGCTTCGACCAGAACCCCTCGCTCGAAGTCCTCATCAGCTCGTTCGTATCGCTGAAGGGCGGCCGCAGCACCAAATGCATCAATCGCGACGCCTTCCTCGACAAGAGCACGCTGCAGCGCGCCCTGGTCTCGCAGACCATCTTCATTGCCGGCTCGGCGATCACCGCAAGGCGCGAGTCGCTGCTCGCGATCGGCGGCTATGACAGCGACATCACGCGCATGCAGGATCGCGAATTGCTGCTGCGCTTTGCCCAACGCGGCGGCGCCTTGCTGTCCGAGGACATCGACTGGAAGAAGTACAATTCGGAGAATTCGATCTCAGGCCGCCGCGATGGCTATGTCGAGGCCTATGCCAGTCTGATCGACAAGCATCCTTATATCGCCGACCGCTATCCCGACGTTCCGCCTTACATGATAGCGCGCCAGATCATCGCCGATATCCTCAAGGGCAGGTTGCCGCAGGCGTTTTCGGGCTATCATGCCAACCGTTCGTCCAAGTCGCTCGGCTACTCGCCCGCCGAACTCTTGCGCGGCTATGTCGTCGGCCGCCGCTGGCGGCGCGATTGCTACGACGAGTTCCGCGCCAAATACGGCGCCCGGGCGGTCTGAGAACCGCAAGACGGCTATCTGTCGAGTTCCGGGAAATAAGGATCGGAAAACCGCTGCCGCAGGCGCTCGCCCAGCAGGCAATCGACCGGCATCGCATCCTCGACGTGGAAGGATCTGGCGCCTGTCAGGCCGCTGACTTCCTGGACCAGCTTGCGGCGGACGGCGGTCGAGAATTCGGACGCCGCATAGATCGGCAGCACGAACGAACCGGCTCCTCCGGTCACGCAGTCGGCGTAGTAGCGGTCGAGACGGCCGACACTCGGCGACGGACTGATCAGTATAGGCAGGCCGTTGATGACGACACCGCTGGCAACGGCGGCATCGCGGACTGCCGTGACGGGCAGCCCGGTATTGTTAGGCCCGTCTCCCGATATGTCGATGACGCGGCGTGGCGCCGAAAAGCCGGTTCTCTCCAGGAGCCCGGCGCCGAAGCCGAGGGCGCCCGAGATGGAGGTGCCGCGGAAGCTGCGGAACGGCCGCGTGGCGATCTTGTCGGCGAAGGCGTTGGCGCTGTCCTCGCCGTCGATGATCTGCCAGGCAATGGCCCCGTCCTCGCGCACGACGCCCGCCCATTCGAAATAGGCGAGCGCTATGCGGCCATTTGGACCCGCGCGTACGGCGTTGATGAAGTCGGGATGGCGCAGCGCTTCGACATAGCCGGCGCGCTGCAGGGCGAGTTCACGCTGGTCCATCGACTGCGAGATATCGACGGCAAGCACAAGTTCCACGTCCACCGGCGCGCCTTTGCCCGGCATGGGCAATGGCGCCGCCTCGGCGCAGGCAAGGCACACAAGCAGGCCGAGCATCGCAAGCATGGCAGCCTCGAACGACCCGGCGGATTTTCCCGGCGATCGCGGCGAAAATAAAGCTATTTCTTCCCCTGGCGGGCAGCGATGGGTGGTGGCTCGATCGCGCCGGCGCGGACACGGGCCGGCTTCAAAGCCGGTGCGCCGGTATCCTTCACGATATTCAGCGCGCGCGGGAAGAACTGGGTGTTGTGCTGGCCCCGCCCGATATTGATGATTGCGGTTTCGGGCAGGCGCTTCTGCAGCATGGCCAGCACCCGCCGCAACGTCGGCCCGTCGAACGCATCCAGGGCTTCGTCGATGATCACCCATTTCGGCTTGCGCAAGGCGAGCCTGGCGAAAGCCAGCGCCCGTTGTTCGTCATCGCCGAGCTCGCGTTCCCATCGCCTGGGATGATCAAGAGTGGTTGCCAGTGGATCGAGGCCGACCTCGCCAAGCACCGCCGCGATCTCGGCATCGCTGGCCGGGGCCTCGCCGTTCGGATGATCGAGCACCTCGCGCAGCGTGCCGGTCGGGAAATAGGGCACGCGCGGCACGAAGATGGGGGTCTCGCCGGCCGGCAGGCCGATCCGCCCGCTCCCCCACGGCCACAGGCCGGCAAGGGCTCGGAAGAACAATGTCTTGCCGGCGCCCGGCTCGCCGGTGATCATGACGCGCTCGCCGGCGTGGATTTCGACATCCGTCTGGGCAAGCTTGGTGCAGCCTTCCGGCGAAGCCACCTGAAGCGTGTCGAAGGTCAGGCTGCCATTGGCGTTTTCGCCGAACTGGATGTGTTTTTCCGTGTCATGTAGCGCGTCGGTTTCGGTGAGCGCGATGCGGAAATCGGCCACGCGCATCAGCGTCGCGCGCCAGTCGGCTATGCTGCCGATGTTGTTGATGAACCAGCGCAGGGAAGAATGAACCTGGTTGAAGGCGCCGACCGCCATCATCAACCCGCCGAATGAGATGTCGCCCGAGAAATAGACCGGCGAAGCCACCAGGATAGGCGCCACCACCGTTATCCAGCCATAGGTGTCGGTCACCCAGGCCAGGTTGATCTGGGCGGCGAAGATGCGCCGCATGGCGCCCAGCACCGTGCCGAGATCGAGCTCGAGCCGGCGCCTGGCGTCTGGTTCGCCATGATAGAGCGCGATCGCATCGACATTCTCGTTGACCCGCACCATGGAGGAGCGCAGCTCCGCCTCGCGGGTGTAGCGCTCGCTGTTGAGGCCGATCAGCGGACGCCCGACCAGCCAGCTCAGCCACGAGGCGATGCCGGCATAGAGGAACGCGGCCCAGACCATGTAGCCCGGTATCTCCAGCGAATGGCCGCCGACATGGAACACGAAGCCGGAAGACAGCTCCCACAGCACGCCGATGAAGGAGACAAGCAGAATGAACGACTGCAGCAGGCCGACGCCCAGATCCGTCGACAGATCCGACAAATGAGCGGCATCCTGCTGCATGCGCTGGTCGGGATTGACGCCGATGGCGCCGGCATTGGCAAGCCGGAAGGCCCGCGCCGGGCGCATCCATTGATCGATCAGGTCGAGCGTCAGCGCCTCGCGCAGCCTCAGACGGATCATCTGGTTGAGCCAGGTCTGGCCGATATTGAGAACCAGCAGCCCGCCGGCGATCATCGCAAAGACCAGAAGCTGGTGCAGGAAGGCTGTCATGTCGCGTCGGGCCAGCGCATCGTAGAAAGGCTGGTTCCAGCGATTGAGCAGGACCTGTCCGACCGAGGTTGCGACGATGACCGCGACGATACCGATGGAGACCCAGGCAAGTTGCCTGCGCACCGGCGAGGATTTCAGCCCCAGCTTGATCGTCGCCACCTGGTCGGCGAGGCTGCTCGCCTCCACCGAGACAACGGGTTTCTGCGGCCCCGGCTTTTTATTGGTCTGGTCGTCCATGAAGAATATTCCTGGTTTCCGCTGCGGTCATGAACGCTGCGCCGAGCGAGCATGCCTTAGCTCGGGCATGCCTCAGATAGGGTGACGATTGCCGCGCGATGCAAGGCGCGGCGATCACGAACGCGTCACTTGGCCAGGCGCGGCATCAGCCGCACGCCGGCCAAGCCGCGTTGCCCCCTGCGGCGAGAAGACCGGCACGAAGACGCGGCGAGAGGCACGCTGCGCGACCGGCACGCCCTGGTAGAGCCGCTTCTGCGCCTCGACGACGATGACGCCGGAAAAGATCGGCCAGAACCGCCGGCCGGCCTTCTCCAGCACATTGTGGAAGCGCATCATGAAACGCCGCGGCGACGGCGGGAAGAACAGCGCATCGCTCCACGTCGCCGGGGTGAAATTCGCCTCGCGCAGCAGCTCGGTCAACTGGCCGCGCGAGAACGGTCGGCCATTACCGAAGGGCGTGTGCTCGAACCGCGCCCAGACGCCGCGCCGGTTGGGCACAACAATAACCACACGCCCGGCCGGCGACAGCACCCGCCAGATCTCGTTCAGCGTCTCGCGCGGGTTTTCGGCATGTTCGAGCGAATGCACCAAAAGCACGCGGTCGATGCAGGAATCGACCAGCGGCAGCTCCTCGTCGAAGACCAGCGCCGTCGCGGTCGGCCCCGACACCGGCCACACCACCGCGCCTTGCGTTGCCGGCATGAAGGCGAAGACGCGCTCGGCATCGGTGCCGAAGCGTTCCAGCCATGGCAGCGCATAGCCGAGGCCGACCAGCCGCTCATTGGGAACGGTCGCCCATACGGACGACAGCGCCATGGTGATCGAATGCTCGGCCAGGCGCCCGAGCGTGGTCGAATAGAAGGAACGCAGGTCGACGATATCCGAATGCATGCGCGCGACGGTAGCCGCGAAGGGGCCCAAGTTCAACAAAGGCGGAAAGTTCAACAAAGGTGCCGAGTTCAACAAACCCGGATGACATCGGCCGCCGGCCGCCCTATGTCTGCGACGACAAAGGGAGACATGCGATGCCGGTCGAAATCGAGCAGTTCATGTGCCGCACCGACAATTTCGGCGTGCTGGTCCATGATCCGAAAAGCGGACAGACGGCGATCATCGACGCGCCGGAAGAAGCGCCGATCCTGGCGGCGGTCAAGCGCACCGGCTGGACGCCGACATTGATCCTCACCACGCACCATCATGCTGATCATGTCGAAGCCAATCTGGCGCTGAAGGAACGCTTCAAATTGCGCATCGTCGGCCCGGAAGCGGAGAAGGCGAAGATCCCCGGCATCGACGAGACGGTCAGCCAAGGCTCGGTCGTGCTCCTTGGCGAGGAACGCATCGAGGTCATCGAGACGCCCGGCCATACCGCCGGCCACGTCTCCTACTATCTGCCGGCTTCGAAAGTGGCCTTCACCGCCGACACGCTGTTTTCGCTGGGTTGCGGCCGCCTGTTCGAATGCAAGCCGCCGGTCATGTATGACTCTTTGAAGAAGCTGGCGGCGCTGCCGGCGCAAACCGCCATCTATTGCGGCCACGAATACACCTTGGCCAATGCCCGTTTCGCGGTGACGGTCGACCCGACCAACTCCGCGCTGAAGCAGCGCGCGGCGAGGATCGAAGCGCTGCGCGCCGACGACAAGCCGACATTGCCGACGACCATCGGAGAGGAACTGTCGACCAACCCGTTCCTGCGCTGGCACGACCCGGCGATCCGCAAGCATCTCGGCATGGAGAAAGCTTCGGACGCCGAGGTGTTCGCCGAAATCCGCAAGCGCAAGGACAATTTTTAGTTCCACCGCATGTCGACCAAAGGCTCGACGTTCTTCGTAGCAAAGACCGCCATGACCAGCGCCGCCGAGATCATCGCAACGCTAGGCCTCAAGCCGCATCCCGAGGGCGGCTGGTACGCTGAGACCTTTCGCGACGCCGCGGGCGGCCCGCGCGGTCATTCGACCGCGATCTATTTCCTGCTCGAGCACGGCCAGCTTTCGGCCTGGCACCGGGTGAAGGACGCGGCCGAGGTCTGGCATTTTTATGCCGGAGCGCCGCTGGCGCTGTCGATGCATGAGGAAGGCGCAGGCGCCGTCATCGAGCAGGTGCTTGGCACGGCCCTTACCGCCGGCGAGCGCCCGCAGATCGTCGTGCCGGCCGGCTGGTGGCAGTCGGCGCGCAGCCTGGGCGAGTGGACGCTGGTCGGCTGCACCGTGGCGCCGGGCTTCGATTTCGCCGCTTTCGAGCTGGCCGAGCCGGGCTGGCAGCCGGCTAGAGCAATTCCAGGAAAACGGTGAGCGGTTTTCCGTCCGGAATTGTGTAAAAAACAAAGAGATAGGGCGTTTCGTCGTTTCCGTGAAACGGTGAAACGCACTAGGCGAGTAGAAGTCCCAGCGTGATCGCCAACTGGGCGGCATAGTAAAGCACCCAGACCGCATAGCGCATCCAGACGCGATGCGGCGAGATCGCCGCGAGCAGGAAGCGCTCGGCCGCCAGCAGCCCGTCCGAGGCGATGAACAGCACCGCGCCGGCAATCACCCAGGGATGGTCCGTGGTGAGCGCCGAAATGCCCATGGCGAGGATCGCCGCGACATAGACGGCGACCGGCGCGCGCAGTTGCGGGCCGACGCGGCGCCAGAGCGCGGCAAGCATGACGATGCTGAATGCGGCCATGGCCAGGGCGATCGCGCCGCGCCAGGGTTCGGCGCTCAACAGGCCGAGCCCGCCGCCTGCCTGCGAAAACAGCGCAACATAGGCGATATGACCGGCGAGAAAGCTCGCCAGCCCGCCGAGAAAGGCCTTTTCGCCGTCGCGCGACAGGAAGGCGTCGCCGACGGCGCTGAGTGCCAGCGCCGCGACCAGCAGCGGACCGCCCTGCATGGCGGCAAGCACGGCCAGCAAAGCCACGGCAAGCGTCTTTGCCGCCGTGCGCGTCCACTTCGGCGGCATGTCGAGCGCAAAGGCGTAGATCACGGCCGCGACGAACGAGAACAAAAGCGTCGCGTTGGCGTTGGCCTCGACGCCGCCTGGAAACGGCATCATGCGTTGACCTCTTTCGCCGCCGGCTTGCGCATCAGCAGCGACTTCGCCGCGAGCGCAGCGCCACCGGTGATGAGCACGCAGGCCGCGAGGATGCGCAGCGACGGCTCGGCGACGCCAGCGGCGATCAGCACCAGCGTCGACAGAAGCGGCGCGGCGTAGCTCGCGGCGCCCAGCACCTGGATGTTGCCGCGCTTGACGCCGATATCCCAGGCATAGAAGGCCGCGCCCACCGGCATCAGGCCGAGCCCGATGACGGCCAGCCATTGTCCGAGGCTGTCCGGCAGCACCGTCTTCTCAAGCAGCAGATGGCAGGCAAGCGACAGTGCCGACGTCGCCGCGCAGAACCAGGTGACGATCGAGGTCGGCACCGACGGAAAGCGCCGCGACAAGAGCGAATAGGACGACCACAACAGCGCGCAGACGGCCGCCATCGCATAGCCGAAGGCGTAGCGCGCGTCGAAGGCCAGCCCGCCGCCCTTGGTGACGATCAGGAAGGTGCCGGCAAGGCCGAGCAGCGCCCCGACGACATGGTTCCAGGCAAGCCGCTCGCCCGGCATCAGCGCCGAGCCGAGCACGATCAGCAGCGGCCACAAATAGGCGATCAGGCTCGCCTCGACCGCCGGCGCATTGCGCAGCGCCGTGAAGTAGAAGAAATGATAACCGAACAGCCCGGCAATGCCGATCACCCAGACTTGGCGAGGGATCTTCCGGCCCCGGTCGGAAGCCGGCATCACCAGCCGCGCCACGAGCCCGACGCAGGTGCCGATGGCGAAGGTGATGGCCGACAACAGGAAGGGTGGCACCTGTCCGGAAGCGTTGGTGAGCAGCGCCAGCAGCGCCCACATGGCGACCGCCGAAAACCCGATCAGTGTTGCGCGCCCCATATTTCCCCCGCCGGCGCGCGGTGGCGCCTGTCCTAATTTACCGCCTCGAACCGTCTCGCGCTGATGGTCAGCGGACCAATCTGGGTCCCGACCGTGGCGCGGATCGGCGCATATATGCCGGATTGGCCGAGCGGTGCAAACGTCACCAGCATGCGGCTCTTGTTCTTCAGGAAATTCAATGCCTTGCGGCCCTTGCGATAGCCCGCCACCGGCTCGAAGCCCATTTTGCAGGTCACCGTGTCGCCCTTGTAGCCCGGCACCGAGATCGATCCCTTGGAGGCATAGGTCAAGGTCAGGTCGGCGCGCATCTCGCCATCATAGAACTTGACCGTGCGTCCGCAGACCTTGTCCAGGCTGTCGGCATGGATGACGGTCGCGGCCATCGGATCGAGCACCGATTTCAGGTCGCTATCGCCCAGCGGCACCCAGCTCTTCGGATCGCGCTTCTTTGGCGCGGGAACGACTTGCGTGGAGGTGACGGCGCCGTTGTTGAAGCGGATATCGACCATCGAGGCCTTCTTGCCCGACGTATAGTCGGCCCGGAATGCGTGCGGTTGCATCTGCTTACCGGAAATGGTGCCTTTCGAGGAAATCGTGCCTTTCGTGTCGTCGAACAACTTGCCGAGGCCGGCGGCCGAGACGGTGCCGTCAATGGCATAGTTGTCGCCTTGGTATCGGCTGGAGAAAGTCGCCCTGGCGATCGAAAGGCCGAGAAACGACACCGTATACTCGCCCTTGAACGACTGCGGCGGCGCGGCGGCGAAGCTCGTTGCCGGCACGGCAACGGCAAGCAGGGCGGCAAGTGCATAAGAAGGACGGAGCATGGCGGCTGGCTGATCCCTGGCGGTTCGGCCGGAACGCAGCGGCTCCAGCCTGTCAGATCCCTTCGCGATGGGCTTATACTGTGAAATCCGGCCTTTATATGGAGCGTGCCTGACAGCGGGGCGCGTGCCGGAGCTTGACGCAGTGGTGAAATGCCACTATGGAACGCCAACTTTTCCAAAGGCCGCCTGACCGAGACCGCGCGCCGCCCGGCGCGGGCAGAATGGTTTGGCAGGCTTAGAACTGAGGTTAGACAAGATGTCCCGCACCTGCGAACTCACTGCCAAGGCAGTCCAGACTGGCAACAATGTGAGCCACGCCAACAACAAGACCAAGCGTCGCTTCCTGCCGAATCTGGTTAATGTGACGCTGATTTCCGAAGCGCTGAACCAGAATGTTCGCCTGCGCATTTCGGCCAACGCGCTGCGTTCGGTCGAGCACCGCGGCGGCCTCGACGCTTTCCTGGCCAAGGCCGACGTCAAGGAATTGTCGCAGCGCGCCCGTCTGCTCAAGAAGCAGATCGCCAAGAAGCTGGCCGAGCAGTCGGCCGCTTAAAGCAGCAGCTTTCAGGCGGGGGACGACCGCCTCGAGCCCCGGCCAGACCGGTGCTCGAAACAGGAGCGAGCGTCGGCATGACGCTCGGCTGGTTCCATTACCCAGGATAAAAAAATGTATTTCCTGACGCGATATTTGCCCTTCGTGGCCGCCATGGCGTTTGTCGTCGTGGCGTCGAACATCCTCGTGCAGTTCCCGATGCAGGGCCAAGTCGGTGGCCTGTCGTTGGCGGACCTGCTGACCTGGGGCGCCTTCACCTATCCTTTCTCCTTCCTGGTCACCGACCTCGCCAACCGCCGCTATGGCCCGGCCGTGGCGCGCAAGGTGGTGTTCGTCGGCTTCATGACCGCAGTGACCTGTTCGATCCTGATTCCGCCCTTCCTGTTCCGTCATGGACTGATCGAGTTCGAGACCGCCGCCGACCGGCTGGTGCGCATCGCAGCCGCCTCGGGAGCTGCCTTCCTCGCCGCGCAATTGCTGGACGTTACCGTCTTCAACCGGCTGCGCCGGCAGAGCTGGTGGCGCGCGCCGATCGTCGGCACGCTGGTCGGCTCCATCTTCGATACCGTCGTCTTCTTCGGCGTCGCCTTCTCCGCCGCCTTCGCCTTTGCCGGTCCCAACGACAGCTTCGCGCTGGAGACCGCGCCGCTGATGGGTGTGCTGCCGGTCGAGACGATGCGCTGGGTCTCCTGGGCGCTCGGCGACCTTTCGGTCAAGCTGATCATCGCCGTGGTGGCGCTGATCCCCTACCGGCTGCTCGCCGCGCGCTGGAGCCAGCCGGCGGTCGCGGTCGGAGCATGATCCCAGCAAGTGGAATCGGGCCGTGATCCCCTGGGTTCAGCTTGACTCCGCCCGCACGCCCGATGGCGGCCAGGAGCTGCGCCTGAAGCGGCGCGGCGCTGAATTCTCGATCATGCTCGGCACCAACGAGCTGATGAACAGCCGCCTCAGCGGTTCCGAGGAAGCGCTGGCCAGGCTTTCCTGTCAGCGTATCGCCGGACGCGGGCGGCCAAGCATCCTTATCGGCGGGCTCGGCATGGGCTTCACCTTGCGCGCCGCTCTCGCCGCGCTCAATGGCGATGCTGCCGTCACCGTGGCCGAGCTCGTCCCCGCGGTCGTCGACTGGGCACGCGGCCCCATGTCGGGGATCTTCGGCGGCTGCCTCGACGATCCCCGCGTCACCATTCGCGAGGCCGATGTCGGCCAGGTGATAGGGGCGGAGAAAGCCGCCTGGGACGCGATCCTGCTCGATGTCGATAATGGTCCCGAAGGCATCGTCCACAAGGGCAATGACACGCTCTATGGCGCTGCCGGCCTTACGGCCGCGCGCGCCGCGTTGAAGCCTGGCGGCGTGCTGGCGGTCTGGTCGCAGGGGCCGGACAGCGGCTTCACCCGGCGGCTGAAACAGGCCGGCTTCGCGGTCGAGGAAATCAACACGCGGGCCAACGGCAAGCGCGGCGCCCGCCACGTCATCTGGATCGCAACCAACCAGGGCTGACGCTTTCAGCCACAGCCGCGGCGGCTTTACGCTTTGTTACGCCCGATCGTGCAGGATCGCGAAAATTCTCCAGAGTGGTGCGCCGTTTCACGGAAACGGCGGACCACTTTATCTCTTTGTTTTGACGCAATTCCTGACGGAAAACCGTGGCACACTTTTCCTGGAATTGCTCTAGGGCATTGCGACCAGCATGACCGTGCAAGGCACCGGTTGGAAAAACGACCTTCTGCTTGCGCTGTGCGCGACGCTGGTGGTGCTGACGATCAACGCCGTTTCCGGTTTTCCGACCCTTGGCGACTATGGCGCCGATAATGACAGCATGCTGCGGCTGGTGGAGGTTCGCGACCTGCTCGGCGGCCAAAGCTGGTTCGATCTCCACCAATACAGAATGGGCACCTCGGGCGGCTTCGTCATGCATTGGTCCCGGCTTGTCGATACGCCGCTCGCGCTGATCATCATGGCCTTCGATGCGCTGGGCGCCAGCACGGCCACGGCCGAGCGTGCCGCGCAGATCATCTGGCCGACCCTCCTCTACGGACTGACCATATTCGTGCTCATGCGCGCCTCGCAGCGCTTCGCCGCTGCGAATGTCGCGATGCCGGCAGTCATTCTGTCGACGGCGGCGCTTTTCTACCTGGTGATCTACAGCCCGGGCGTGATCGATCACCACAATGTCCAGCTGCTGCTGACGGCGGCCGGCCTCTGGCTTCTGATGGAAGCGCCCTTCTGGCGGCCCGCTGCCCTTCTGTCGGGCATTTGCGCCGGCCTGACGCTCGCGGTTGGCATGGAGACGGCTCCCTATGTGGCGGAGCTCGGCATCTGCGCCGCTGTCCTGTTCGTTCTCGACGACAAGGAGCGCGTCACGGCGCGAGGCTTCGGCCTCGGATTTGCCGGCATCGCCTCACTGGTCCTCGTGGCGACCATCCGGCCGGCCGACTGGGGCGTGGCCCAATGCGACGCCTTCTCCTCTTTCCAGTTCGCCGTTGCCGCATTGTCCGGCTTCGGCCTCGTGATCGCCAGTACCTTTGCCGCATCCAGCCGCCGGGCGCGGCTGGTTTCGATGCTGGTGCTGATGGCGGTGGTCGCCGTCGTTGTGATCGTGTTCTTCCCGCAATGCCTGGCATCGCCCTATGCGGGCATGGACGAACGTATCCGCACCTATTGGCTGGCCGACGTGGTCGAAGCACAGCCCTTCTGGAGCGTCGCCATCCACCAGCCGAAGCTGATGGCGGCGCGCTATGTGACGCCCTTCATCGCGATCCTGCTGGTCGGCTTTCAGCTCCGAACCCGTCGGCTGCGCCGCGCCGAGATGCTCGCCGCCATCCTGCTCGTCGTCGCCTTCGGCGTCAGCCTATGGCAGGTGCGCGGCTCGACCTTCTCCGTCGCCATCGCCGTGCTGCCGCTTTCGGCCTGGATCGCGAGAATCCGCCTGCGGGCGGACGCCGCGCCCTCGTGGCGCCTTTCCACCGGCATCGTCATGGCGTGGCTGGTCTCGCTCAACGCGACCTGGGCCGGGGTCGCGGTGGCGGCGCAGTCCGTGGTTCGGCAGGCGCCACAGCGGGTTAATTCCGACCCCGACCATGCCGTGACCTGCGGCAAGCCGGGCGACTTCCACGATCTTGCCGCGATGCCCGCGACGACGGTGCTTGCCTCGTCCAATCTCGGCTCGGGAATATTGACGTTCACCGGCCATCGGGCGCTGGCCGGCCCTTACCACCGCAATGTCGGCGGCAATCTCGCCATGCTCGACGCTTTCATGGGAACGCCGGAGGCCGCCCGCGCCGTCATCGAACGCGAGCATGTCGGGCTGGTCGCGATCTGCCGCGGCAACACGGAAGAGATATCGCTGGCTCTGGACGCGCCGAAGGGCCTTGTCGCGGCGTTGCTGCGGGGCGACCTGCCTGAGTGGCTCGAACTGGACCAGTCTACCGCGGGAAAGCCGATCGAGATCTACAAGGTTCGTTGAATATCGGCCCGCGGCCATATCAGCATCGTCGACAGCGCCCTTCGCAATACGCCTGCTCTGCGCTGATGCAATTTCACTGCGTGATTTAGAAAACCGCTATCGAAATCAGTTCCATGGATCGTTGCAATCCAGCCTGTGCTTTGGTTAGCATCTCGTTTAGGCGGCGATATATGTATTCAAGAAATTTGGATTCGGGGTTTTAGCTTGGGGAGAAGACATCCATGTCGGCCATAGAGGGCGCGGCGGCGCCAGCATCAGCCACACAAACGCTGCAGCATATTGTCTCTCACATGGTGGACGCCGTGAACCGCGCCGCGTTTGTGGAAAAGCCTTTCTGGCATCTGGAAATGACCGATGTTTTCCCGGCGGACCTTTATCGGCGCATGCGCGCCGCCATGCCGGAGGCGCGCGAATATCGTGCGCTCAAGGGACGCAACAATGTGAATATCAAGGCTGACGGCACCGCAACGCGGATCAAGATCGACCTCTACCCCGAATACATCCGCCATCTGCCGGAAGAGAAACGGGCGATTTGGTCCCTGGTTGGCAAGGCATTGCATGCGCCGCAGCTGAAGGACGCATTCATGCGCCGCCTTGCCCCGGGCTTGGAGCGCCGGTTCGGCTCGGACTTCATGAAGGTCGGCATGTATCCGGTGCCGATGCTGACGCGCGACGTGGCGGGCTACAAGATCGGCTTCCATACCGACACGAAATGGAAGGGCATCACGGTCCAGTTCTACCTGCCGGAGGACGACTCGATCAACCATATCGGCACCCGCTTCGCCGAGCGCATGCCGGACGGGCGTTTCGAGAATTCGCACCGGATGTCGTTTTCGCCGAACACCGGCTACGCCTTTGCGGTCGGCACCGACACCTGGCACGCGGTCGACACCGTCGGACCGGAAGTCCGCACCCGCGACAGCATCCTTCACACCTATTTCGTGGACAACACCGCGACGCTCAAGATCCGTAACCGGAGCAAGCGCGCGGCCAATTTCGTGATGAACGAAGTCCGCCACGTCGGCCGGTAATCTCTCGGCGCCCACCGTCGGCACGGCTGAATCCATGCCAGCCAGCCGTCGTCAATTCTGGTGCAGGATGAATTCCAGGTAGAGGTTGCGCTGCAGGATCGAATGGTTGTCGTCGGATATCAGCGACACCATCAGCGCGCCGTCGTCGCGGGTCCAGACGTCGAGCCCTTCCATATTGTCGATTTGGTAGCCCATATCGGCCTCCATCAGCACCGGCCCGTCGGCGATCGCGCCCTTCTCGACGCTTTCGCCAAAGATGCGCCGCAGCCGCATTTTCACCCCGCGCGCGATCGAAAAACTGCGCTCCAGCAGCAATAGGTCGCCATCCGGCAGGAAGGCACCGTCGGTTATGTCGAAATCGCCATCGCGCTTCACGGTGAAGACGCCCTTATGCGGCCCCTCGATAATGGCGGCGTAGACGTTGCCGGCTTCATCGAGGCTCCTCTCCGAGACCACGATCAAGCCGCCCGCGTGCTGCCCATAAGGATTGGCATGGGTGACGGTCTCGAAGCCGCGGTTCTGGCGCAGCTCCCGGGCGGGGATCTGGTAATCGAGCTGCCGGATCGGCGCTTTCATATTGTCGGGATCGATCCTGAACTGGGCGACGCGCTGGTTGCGCTCAAAGCCGACGGTGGCGATACCGTCCCTGACCGCGAGCCCCTCAGCGTCGACCTTCCATTTCCGGTCGATCGGCCGGCCCGAAGCGTCGACCATCTGCTGCAGGCGGAAGTTCGAAACGCCCGACGGACGTCGGTCGGCGTCATGCGTGATCGTGCCGAAGAACCAGAAGCCGGTGTCGGCGACGCTGATGAAGTCGCTGCCCGGCTTCAGAAAGCGAAAAGCCGACAGCGCGCCGAAATCGCGCGCCGGCGAGGTCATCTCCAGCCCGCCGACGAATTCAAGCGGCCCGAACCGCGTCTCGTCGCGGCCGATATGGAACTGGCTGATCGGCCGCGCCGAAATCTCGACTGTTTCGACGGGAGTTCCCGGAGCGGCAATTACCGGTGAGGCGCAGGCCAGCACGCAGGCGAAAAGCGTCCGCCGCGCACGCCGCCCCGAAAGGATCATCCGGCGCGTCGCAATCCGCCGCGCCGCGTGTCGCGTGCGCTCTCCTCGCCGAACAGCGAGGCGAGCTGCTCAGTCATAGCGCCAGCGAGTTCCTCGGCATCGACGATGGTGACGGCGCGGCGATAATAGCGCGTGACGTCGTGGCCGATGCCGATCGCCAGAAGCTCGACCGGCGAGCGCGTTTCGATCAGCTCGATGACCGCCCGCAGATGGCGTTCCAGGTAATTGCCCGGATTGACCGACAGCGTGGAATCGTCGACCGGCGCGCCATCCGAGATCATCATCAGGATCTTGCGCTGCTCGGGCCGGCCGATCAGCCGGTTATGCGCCCATAGCAGCGCCTCGCCGTCGATGTTTTCCTTCAGCAGGCCTTCGCGCATCATCAGCCCGAGATTGCGCCGCGCGCGCCGCCACGGATGATCGGCGGACTTGTAGATGATGTGGCGCAGGTCGTTGAGTCGGCCGGGATTAGGCGGCTTGCCGTCCTTCAGCCATTTCTCGCGCGCCTGCCCGCCTTTCCACGCCCGCGTGGTGAAGCCGAGGATTTCGACCGAAACGCCGCAACGCTCCAGCGTGCGCGCCAGGATGTCGGCGCAGGTCGCGGCGACGGTGATCGGCCGGCCGCGCATGGAGCCCGAATTGTCGAGCACCAGCGACACCACCGTGTCGCGGAACTTGGTGTCGCGCTCCTGCTTGAATGACAGCGGCTGCATCGGGTCGATGACCACGCGCACCAGGCGGGCCGGATCGAGATAGCCTTCCTCCAGGTCGAAATCCCAGGAGCGGTTCTGCTGCGCCATCAGCCGGCGCTGCAGCCGGTTGGCGAGCCGCCCGACGACGCCGGAAAGGTTGGCAAGCTGCTTGTCGAGGAAGGCGCGCAGCCGGTCGAGCTCCTCTTCCTCGCACAGTTCCTCGGCGCCTACTGTCTCGTCGAAGCCGGTGGTAAACACCTTGTAATCGATCTCTTTCGGCAGGTTCAGGAACGGATTGTCGTTGCGCTTGGCCTCGCCCGGCGTCTCGGCGTCGGCGTCGTCCTCATCGGACAGGTCGTCGGAGGTGGCGTCGGTCGCTTCGGTCTCGGCCGACTCTTCGTCGTCGGCGGAGGCTTCGGCATCTTCCGACTGCGACTGCTCGGAGCCTGAATCCTCCTCGCCGCCTTCCTCGCTCTGTTCCTCGCCCTGCTGCTCGTTCTCTTCGTTTTCCTCCGAGTCGTCGGTTTCCTGGTCTTCGCCGAGTTGCTCGGCCATTTCCATGGAAACCAGCATGTCGCGCACGACGCGGGCAAAGGCCTGCTGGTCCTCGAGCTTGGCCGACAGGCCGTCCAGCTCGCCGCTCGCCTTTTCCTCGATCCAGGGACGCCAGAGATCGACCAGCCGCTCGCCGCTCTTCGGCACGGAACGTCCGGTGAGCTTCTCGCGCACCATCAGTGCAATCGCTTCCTCGAGCGGCGCGTCCGCCTTGTCCCTGACGTCGACGAGGTTCGCCTTGGCGTATTTATCCTCGAGCATCGAACCGATATTGTCGGCCACGCCCTGCATGGCGCGGCTGCCGATCGCCTCGACGCGCGCCTGCTCGACGGCGTCGAAGATGGAACGCGCCAGCTTGCCTTCCGGCGCCAACCTGTTGTGGATGCGCTGATCGTGGCAGGCGCGCTTCAGCGCCATGGAATCGCCCAGGCCGCGCGTGATCGCAATGTCGTTGCGGGACGCTTTCTTCGGCAGTTCGGGTAGGCGCGCGCGGTTGCCGGCCAAAGCCGGCCGGTCCTTGGCAAAACCGACCTCGAGGTCCTTGTCGCCGGCGACGGCGCGCATGCACACGGTCACCGCGCGCTTGAAGCTGTCGGCTTCAGACCCGTTCTTCGGCTTGTTGCGCGTGTTGTCGCCTGGACCCGCCATGATCATTCCCTGCGCGATTCATGCTGAAAGGCTGGAGGCCTCTTCAGCCGCGCGCCTACCCCAGCACCACGTTCGCGGCGCTTTCCGGCAGATCCTCGCCGAAGGCGCGCTGGTAGAACTCGGCCACCACCGAACGCTCCAGCTCGTCGCACTTGTTGAGGAAGGTCAGCCGGAACGCCATGCCGATATCGCCGAAAATCTCGGCGTTCTCGGCCCAGGTGATGACGGTGCGCGGGCTCATCACGGTCGACAGGTCGCCATTGATGAAGGCCGAACGCGTCATGTCGGCGACGCGCACCATCTTGTTGACGATGTCCTTGCCCTTGCTGTCGCGATAGTGCTTGGCCTTGGCCAGCACGATATTCACTTCATTGTCGTGCGGCAGGTAATTGAGCGTGGTGACGATCGACCAGCGGTCCATCTGCGCCTGGTTGATCTGCTGCGTACCGTGATAGAGGCCCGTGGTGTCGCCGAGACCGACCGTGTTGGCGGTGGCGAACAGCCGGAATGCAGGGTGCGGGCGGATGACCCGGCTCTGGTCGAGCAGGGTCAGGCGACCCGACGATTCCAGCACGCGCTGGATGACGAACATCACGTCCGGACGGCCGGCATCATATTCGTCGAAGCAGAGCGCCACATTGTGCTGATAGGCCCAGGGCAGGATGCCGTCACGGAATTCGGTGACCTGCAGCCCTTCCTTGACGACGATGGCGTCCTTGCCGACGAGGTCGATGCGGCTGACATGGCTGTCGAGGTTGACGCGCACGCAGGGCCAGTTGAGCCGCGCTGCGACCTGCTCGATATGCGTCGACTTACCGGTGCCGTGATAGCCCGACACCATGACGCGGCGGTTGTAGGCAAAGCCGGCGAGGATCGCCAGTGTCGTCGCCTTGTCGAACAGATAGTCCGGGTCGATGTCCGGCACATGCTCCGTCGCCGCCGAATAGGCGGGAACGATCATCTTGGAATCGAAGCCGAATTTCTCCTTCACCGGCACGGTCGTGTCGGGCAGGTTGGCGATGTCGCGATCGACCTTGTTCATCACTATCAACGTCTCCACGGGCGAAACGCCGCGTTTCGCCGGCAATCGATTTTGTCCGGGGGCGGTCTTAGAGCCTTTTCCAACCATATGAAAGTTGGAAAAACGACTTGGTACCGTGGGGCCGCTCAGCACAATCCTGCTTGCTTGAGCACGCGATAGGCCTGCAGCACATCGCGGAACCGGTCTTCCGAACCTCTGTCGCCGCCATTCGCATCCGGATGGTGGCGCTTAACGAGTTCCTTATAGCGCGCCTTGATGTCCTGACCAGTCGCCTTTGTGTCAAGGCCAAGCGTTTCCAGCGCCTTGGCCTCAAGTGGCTTTGCCTTGCGCTCGCGCGGCTCGCGTGCTCCGCCGCTGAACAGATTGAAGGGATCGCGCATGCGGTTGTAGTAGCCGGCCCGCCCCGAACGCTGCTGCGCGAAATCCGGCGCCGAGCGCGTCCCGCCGCCATTGGCGCCCATGCGCCATGTCGGCCTGTGGCCGGTCAGCGCCTCCTTCTGGAAGCGGGCGATCTCAGTGTCCGACACGCCGGAGAAGTAATTGAAGCCCTTGTTGTATTCGCGCACATGGTCGAAGCAGAAGCGAAAATACTCGCCCTCCTTGAGGCGCCCGACCGGCGCGCGATGCGTGCCGGCTTCGTTGCAGCCGTCCCACTGGCAGATCGGCGCGCGCGACTTCAGCTCCGCGTCCTTCTCCGGCCGAATTCGAATTTTCTCGAAATATTTGGGGTACGCTTTCATCTCACCCATTTATGGGCTGTTCGCAGGTGCGAAACAAGAATTGACATTTCGCCGATGATCGCCCTAACCGCTGAATCGCGGCTTAAAAGCGGTCGAAATTCAAGATTTTGCGGCTATGCCGCAGATGTGGGGAAGGGAAACCCGGATGTCCATACAGTCGACAATCGAAAACAAGCTGAAAGCGGCATTTTCGCCCGAACGGCTAGCGGTCATCAATGAGAGCCACCTTCACGCCGGGCATCATCACGTCGAGTCCGGCCACCACGCGACGTTCGACGGCGCCGGCGAGACGCATTTTCGCGTTCGCATCGTTTCGCCGAGCTTTGCCGGCATGGCTCGCATCGAGCGCCACCGTGCCGTCAACGAATTGCTCGCGGACGAACTGAAGTCCGGCGTGCATGCGCTGGCGATCGAGCCGGCGGCGCCCGGCGAGAAGACGCGCTGGTAAGCTCTCAGCCGACGCTCGCCTTGAGGAAGGCCAACACAGCCGCGGTCAAGGCGTCGCCGTCCTGGCCGAAATCGCGATTGATCGACATGTGCGTATAGGCGCTGCCGTCGAACAACGTGACTTTGGCGCCGGTGGCGCGCAGGCGTTCCGCGAAAGCCTTCGACGCCTCGCCTCGCCCGGGCGCGCGCGAATAGGCGATGAAGGTCGGCGGATGTTTCCTGCCGTCGACATAGGTCGACGGCGATAGCGCCGCCCATTGTGTCGGGTCGGGAAAGGCACGCGCATAGGCGCCGATCATGCCGCCATTCCTGGAAAGCGCTGCAAGATCATAGGCCCTGGTATCGTCCAGGATCAGCGCGGCGACACCGGGCAAACCGCCGCGCATGCCGGTCAGCGCGATCAGATGGCACCCGGCCGAATGGCCCATGCCGACGATGCGACTGGGATCGCCGCCGTATCGGGCAATGTTGGCGCGCACATAGCCGTAGGCCTTTTCGACGTCGCCGGCCTGGGTGGCGACATCGGCTTCCGGCAGCATGCGGTAATCGATCGAGACGAACACGAAGCCATTGGCGAGCAGGAAGTCCGGCTTTGAGCCGACCTGGCCGCGTTTGCCGAACCGCCAGGCGCCGCCATGGACAAAGAAAACCACCGGCAGGTTGTTTGCGCCGTCCGGCGCGTAGATATCGAGCTTGGCCGGACCGTAATCGATGGTTTGCGGTGCCTGCCGGCCCGGACGCCTGGCGGCTGACGCACCTGCCGGCAGCAGCGCCCCCAGGCATGCCGCGATGAAGCCGCGTCGATCGATCATCGTCATCTCCGGCCAGGTTGCGGCGCAGGCGCGCCGCGCACCTCGATTGGATCAATAATGACAACTTGTGGGCAGCAAACCAAATCAGGACCTTGAAGCTCCGCCGGCAATCACCACGTATTTCTCGGGCGAGCATTTTCGGCCGCGTCGGGTATCCCCCGGGTCAATGCCAGATTGCATGCGCTATCCTTCATGTGAAGGGAACAAACAGTGCTTTCCGGCAGTTGATGCAGCGATGAGCCGATTGGCAGCCCACCGGCTCCGAGGCAAAGCACCATGCGCGAGAACCAATCAGACGTCTTCGATCTGTTTTCGGAGATTTATTCCAACGCGGCTCAGGAAGAGATCAGCCTGCAGCAATATCTCCTGGCCTGCCGCGAAGACAAATCCATGTATGCGTCGGCGCCCGAACGCATGGTTGAGGCGATCGGTGAGCCGAACCTGGTCGACACCAGCAAGGACGAGCGGCTCGGCCGCATTTTCTCCAACCGCACCATCAAGGTCTATCCCTCCTTCTCCGACTTCTACGGAATGGAGGATACGATCGAGCGCATCGCCGGATATTTCCGCTATGCCTCGCAGGGCCTCGAGGAGCGCAAGCAGATCCTCTATCTCCTTGGCCCGGTCGGCGGCGGCAAATCCTCACTAGCCGAACGGCTGAAGAAGCTGATGGAGGAGCGCCCGATCTACACGCTCAAGGTCGGCAATAAGATCAGCCCGGTCTTCGAATCGCCGCTCGGCCTTTTCCATCCCGATCGCATGGGCGATCTGCTGGAGGATAAATACGGCATCGCCCGCCGCCGCCTGAACGGATTGATTTCGCCCTGGGCGGCCAAGCGCCTCGACGAACTGTCGGGCGACATCTCCAAATTCAGCGTGGTCAAGCTGATGCCGTCGCGGCTGCGCCAGATCGCCATCGCCAAGACCGAGCCCGGCGACGAGAACAACCAGGATGTCTCGGCCCTGGTCGGCAAGGTCGACATCAGGCAGTTGGAGCACTTCAGCCAGTCCGACCCGGACGCCTACTCCTACAGCGGCGGCCTCAACCGGACCACGCAAGGGCTGCTCGAATTCGTCGAGATGTTCAAGGCGCCCATCAAGGTCCTGCACCCATTGCTGACGGCAACCCAGGAAGGCAGCTACAACGGCACCGAGAATTTCGGTGCCTTCCCCTATCAGGGCATCGTCGTGGCCCATTCCAACGAATCGGAATGGCAGCAGTTCAAGAACAACAAGAACAATGAAGCCTTCCTCGACCGCATCCTCGTGGTCAAGGTTCCCTATTGCCTTCGTGTTACCGAGGAGAGGCACATTTACGAGAAGCTGCTGCGCGAGAGCGAGCTGGCAAACAGCCCATGCGCGCCCGAAGTGCTGGACATTCTCAGCCGCTTCACCGTCTCGACCCGCCTTGCCGAGCACGAGAACTCACCGCTCTACACCAAGATGCGCGCCTATGACGGCGAGAACCTCAAGGAGATCGACCCCAAGGCCAAGTCGGTCCAGGAATATCGCGACGCTGCAGGCGTCGACGAGGGCATGACCGGGGTAAGCACGCGCTTTGCCTTCAAGATCCTGTCGCAGACGTTCAACTACGACACCAAGGAGGTGGCGGCCGATCCCGTGCACCTGATGTACATCCTCGAGGAGGCCATCAAGCGCGAGCAATTCCCGAAGGAAACGGAGGCCGCCTTCCTCGAATTCATCAAGTCGGAACTTGCGACGCGGTATGCCGAATTCATCGGCCATGAGATCCAGAAGGCCTATCTGGAGTCCTACAGCGAGTACGGTCAGAACCTCTTCGACCGCTACATCGCCTATGCCGACGCCTGGATCGAGGATCAGGACTACAAGGACCCCGACACTGGCCAGATCCTCAACCGCGAGGTGCTGGACAAGGAATTGTCGCAGGTCGAAAAACCGGCCGGCATCGCCAACCCCAAGGACTTCCGCAACGAAGTGGTCAAATTCACCTTGCGTGCCCGGGCGCGCAACCACGGCCGCAATCCCTCCTGGACGAGCTATGAAAAGCTTCGCGAGGTCATCGAGAAGCGCATGTTCGGCCAAGTCGAGGACCTGCTGCCGGTGATCAGCTTCGGCTCCAAGCAGGACAGCGTCACGGAGAAGCGGCACAACGAATTCGTGCAGCGTATGGTGGAACGCGGCTACACCCAGCGGCAGGTTCGCCGGCTGGTCGACTGGTATATGCGCGTGAACAAGGCGGGTTGAGCAAAGCCGGGACGGTTCCATGCCGATCTTCATCGACCGCCGCCTGAACCCGAAGGACAAGAGCCTGGGCAATCGCCAGCGCTTCCTCCGGCGCGCCCGTGATGAGCTCAAGCGCAGCATCCGCGACCACGTCCGAACAGGTCGTATCGCCGACATTGACCGCGAGCATGCCGTGCCGATGCCTCGCAAGGGCACCAGCGAACCGACCTTCGGCGACGACAAGGAAAGCGGCAGGCGCCAGCACATCCTGCCCGGCAACAGGACATTCAGCCCTGGCGATCTTATCTCCAAACCGGGTGGCGGCGGAGGCTACGGATCGGCTCCAGGGACCACGGAATCCGAAGACGACTTCCGCTTTGTGCTGTCACGCGAGGAAGTGCTCGACCTTTTCTTCGAGGACCTCGAACTGCCGGATCTGGTCAAGCTCAATCTCAAGCAGATACTGAGCTTCAAGCCGAGACGGGCAGGCTTCACGGCAAGCGGAGCGCCGACCAACATCAATGTCGGGCGCACGATGCGCAACAGCCATGGGCGCCGCATCGCGCTCAGACGCCCCAAGCAGGCGGAGTTGGACGCAATCGCCCTGCAGATTGCCGAGCTTGAAGCGAAGCCGGCAAGCACGGCCATGAGCGAACGCATCGCTGCCCTGCGCGAGGAGTTCGACCGGATCGAGCGCAGGCGCAGGCGAATTGCCTATGTCGATCCGGTCGATATCCGGTTCAATCGCTTCGATCCCCAGCCGGTGCCGAACGCCAGCGCGGTGATGTTCTGTTTGATGGACGTCTCCGGCTCGATGGGAGAGCGCGAGAAGGATCTGGCCAAACGCTTCTTCGTGCTGCTGCATCTGTTTCTGACACGGCGCTACGAACGCACCGAGGTCGTCTTCATCCGCCACACTCACGAAGCCAAGGAGGTGGACGAGCATACGTTCTTCTACCACACCGAAAGCGGCGGCACTGTCGTCTCCACCGCGCTCGAGGAAATGCACCGCATCATCGAGGAACGCTACCCGGTCGCCGAATGGAACATCTACGCCGCACAGGCCTCCGACGGCGACAATTTCGCCACCGATTCCGAGCGCTGCATAGAACTGCTCGACCGCAAGCTGATGCGGCTTTGCCAGTATTTCGCCTATGTGGAGATCATCGACGAGCGGGAAAGCCACATTTTCGGCTCGACCGAGAACGGCACATCGCTCTGGCGCGCCTACAACGCCGTCGACGGAAAATGGCCGAATTTCCAGATGAGGCGCATCGCCGCGCCGGCCGACATATACCCGGTCTTCCGCGAGCTCTTCGCCAGGCAACCTGATCTGCGCAAGAGCGCTTGAGGACTGAGGCTCGAAGGGACATAGGCCGATGGTCAGCCAGGCGCGCAAATCCGAATTGCTGTTTTCCGGGTCGGACTGGGATTTCAACAAGCTGTCCCGGGTCTATGACGAGATCGAAGCGATCGGCCTCGAAGAGCTTCGCCTCGACATCTACCCGGTGCAGATGGAGATCATTTCTTCCGAGCAGATGCTAGACGCCTATTCGTCGGTGGGCATGCCGCTGATGTACCGGCATTGGTCATTCGGCAAGCACTTCCTCTACAACGAACTGCTCTACCGCAAGGGCGCACGCGGTCTGGCCTACGAACTGGTCATCAACTCCAATCCCTGCATCGTCTACCTCATGGAAGAAAACACCATGGCCCTGCAGGCTTTGGTGACGGCGCATGCCGCGCTGGGACACAATCATTTCTTCAAGAACAATCACCTTTTCCGGCAATGGACGGACGCCGGCGGCATCCTGAGCTATTTGGATTTTGCCAAGAGCTACATAGCCCGATGCGAGGAACGGCATGGCTTGGCGGCCGTGGAAGCAATCCTGGATTCGGCCCACGCGCTGATGGAGCAGGGTGTGTTCCGCTATCATCGGCCGCCGAGACTGTCGTCCGAGCAGCAGCGCGAAGGGCTGCGCGAGCGCCTGGAATACGAGGAGCGTTCGTTCAACGATCTCTGGCGGACACTGCCGCCTTCGCAAGAGAGTGGCGATACCAAAACAGCCGGTGACGACGACGCGGCCGAGCGGAAGAAATCGCTCAATCTACCGGAAGAGAACCTGCTCTATTTCCTCGAGAAGAACAGTCTCGTCCTCGAGCCTTGGCAGCGCGAGATCGTCAGGATCGTGCGCGTCATCGCGCAATATTTTTATCCGCAGCGGCAGACCCAGGTGATGAACGAAGGTTGCGCGACCTTCGTGCATTACACGCTCATGAACATGCTGTTCGACCGTGGCCGCATCAGCGAAGGCGCCATGCTCGAAATCCTGCGCAACCACTCGAACGTGGTCTTCCAGCCGGCCTATGACGACCCCCGCTTTTCCGGCATCAATCCTTATGCGCTGGGTCTCGACATGATGCAGGACATCCAGCGCATCTCGACCGCGCCGACCGCCGAGGACCGCGACTGGTTTCCCGACATCGCCGGCCGCGGCGACTGGCGCGACACCTTGCTCGACGCCTGGGCCAACCATCGCGACGAATCCTTCATCCGGCAGTATCTGAGCCCAAGGCTGATCCGCAAATGGCGGCTCTTCGTGCTGGCCGACGGTGCCGACGAGCCGCACTATGAGGTGGCCTCGATTCACAATGAGCGCGGCTATGGCAAGATAAGGTCGGCGTTGGCGCAAAGCTACGATATCGGCGCCAACCGTCCCGACATCCAGGTGGTTGACGTCGACCTGCTCGGCGACCGGCATCTGCGGCTCCAGCACACGGTCAAGGATGGCGTCATGCTCGAGGGCCAGAGCCGCGACGCGACGCTGCGCCATATCCGCAACCTCTGGGGCTATGATGTCAGCCTGGCGGCAATTGATGCCGGTACCGGCGCGATACTCAGCGAGCGTTGGACCAAGGAACTTTGAGGGCATCGCCGGACATCGGCACGCCTTAGCCCTCGCTGGCGGGACGTATCCTCAATCTGGCGATGCGGTTCTTCTCGCGCTTCATCACCACGAAACGCTTGCCGTGGAAGGTGAAGGCCTGCTTCTCCTCAGGGATCGACTGCGTCTCATGGATGACGAGGCCGGCGATCGTCGTGGCTTCCTCGTCGGGCAGGTCCCAGTCGAGCGCGCGGTTCAAATCGCGGATCGGCACCGTGCCGTCGACGACGACCGAGCCATCGGCCTCTTTCTTGACACCCTGCATGTCGATGTCGTGCTCGTCGGCGATCTCGCCGACGATCTCCTCGATGATGTCTTCCAGCGTCACCAGCCCTTCGACCTCGCCATACTCGTCGACGACGATGGCGAAATGCGCCTTGCGCCGCAGGAAGGCGTTGAGCTGCTCCTGCAAGGTGGTGGTGTCCGGCACGAACCACGGCTTGGCCGCGATCTTCATGACGTCGATCCGCGAAAAATCGTTGCCGACCTCGTTGAGGGCCCTCAGCAGATCCTTCGCATGCAACACGCCGACGATGTTGTCGAGCGAGCCCTTCCACAGCGGCATGCGGGTGTGCGGGCTCTGCAGGATCTCGCGCACCACCGCTTCCGGCGCATTGTCGGCATTGACCGAGCGCATATTGGTGCGGTGGACCATGACATCCGACACTTCGAGCTCGTCGAGATCGAACAGCCCCTCCAGCCGATTGCGCTCCTCGGCAGCCGTGCCCTCGCGCCGGGGTTCGTCGCCGTCTTCATCCTTGCCGTTGCGCTCGGACCGCTGCGGCGGCTCGATCGGCCGCAGCGCATAGCCGCAAGCGGCAAGCAATCGAGCGCGGAAGACAAGCGCCAAAAGCACGATGGCGGCAAGGACGGCGGCGACGATCCAGCCCGCGCCGTTCATCCGGGATGGCTCACCTCGAGCCACCCGGGATGGCTCGATTTGAGGAAGGAGAGCACTTCCGAGGACGGCACGTCCTTGGCGATGAAAGCCTGGCCGATGCCGCGCGTCAGGATGAAGGTCAGCGCCCCGCGCGAGACCTTCTTGTCCTGGGTGATGAAGCCGAGCAGCGCCTCGGCGTCCGGCAGCTCGCCCGGAATGTCGGCCATCCGCCAAGGCAGGCCGACGGCGCGCAGATGCGCTTCGACGCGCTCCGCGTCGTCCGGGCTTGCTAGGTTGAGACGCGCCGAGAAGCGGTGCGCCAGCGCCATGCCGATGGCGACGCCCTCGCCATGGACGAGCCGGCTCCCGTCATACTGCGTGGCAGCTTCGAGCGCATGACCGAAAGTGTGGCCGAGATTGAGCAAGGCGCGGTCGCCGGTCTCGAACTCGTCGCGGGCAACGACGTCGGCCTTGGCGCGACAGGCCTCGGCGATCGCCTCGACCCGCGCCGGACCGCCGGCAAAGACTTGCCCCCAGTTCTGTTCAAGCCAGGCGAAGAAGGCCGGGCGGTCGATCAGCCCGTATTTGGCAAGCTCGGCATAACCGGCGCGGAACTCGCGGATCGGCAGCGTGTCGAGCACCTGGGTGTCGGCGAGCACCAGCCTGGGCTGGTGGAAGACGCCGACGAGATTCTTGCCGCGCGCGCTGTTGATGCCGGTCTTGCCGCCGACGGAAGAATCGACCTGCGCCAGCAGCGAGGTCGGTATCTGCACGAAATTCATGCCGCGGCGGACAATGCCGGAAGCAAAGCCGGCAAGGTCGCCGATGACGCCACCGCCGAGCGCGATCACCACGTCGCGGCGTTCGAGCCTTGCCGCGAGCACGCCGTCGACCACTTCCTCCAGATGGACGAAACTCTTGGTCTTCTCGCCGGCGGGCAGCGTGATGACGGCGGCCTGGATGCCGCCTTTGTCCAACCCAGCCTTCAGCGTGTCGAGATGTGCGGCGGCGACATTCTCGTCGGTGACGATAGCCGCGCGGGTACCAGGAAGCCGGCGCGCGATCTCCTCGCCGGAACGCTCCAGCAATCCTGAGCCGATCAGAATATCATAGGCGCGGTCGCCGAGTCCGACCTCGACCTTCACCGGTTCGGCATCGCTCACGATTGAATCTCGCCAGTTGTGGCACTCGTAGCGCCCGTTGTGATCGTGTCGATGCCGAGATGGGCGCAGAGCGCGGCGACGACTTCGTCGGCTATGATCTCCTTGCGATCGTCGCGCGTCGGCACCGTCAGGTCGGCGGTGGCGTAGACCGGATAGCGCTCGCCCATCAGCTTCTCCAGCACGCCACGCGGATCGGGATTCTTCAAGAGCGGCCGGTTCTGCTTCTTCGAAACGCGCTCCATCAACAGGTCCAGATCGGCCTTCAGCCAGACCGATACGCCATGCGCGGAAATCGCCTCGCGCGTCTGCGCATTCATGAAGGCGCCACCGCCGGTCGACAGCACTTGCGGTCCGTTCTCCAGCAGGCGCAGGATCACCCGCTGCTCCAGCGCGCGGAATTCCGGCTCGCCATAGCGCTCGAACAACTCCGGCACCGTCATGCGCGAGACGCTTTCGATCTCCTGGTCGCTGTCCATGAAGGGCAACGACAGCATCGCCGCCACCTTGCGGCCGATCGCGGTCTTGCCGGCGCCCATCAGTCCGACGAAGACGATCGACCGGCTTCCGAGCCGTTCGATCAGCGCGGCGCGGCCTTCGTCCGTCGGATTTGGTGGCAGAGCGTTCATCAGGGCCTCTTTGCGCCGTATCGACATCAAAAGCCTGTTTGCGTCAAGCACGGCCGGGACAAACGGCCGCGAAGCTTCCCCGGCAAAACCTCCTGTTCACCGAAATCCTTCGTGCTTGAATTGGCCGGATTGGCGTCCCATAAGGGCACAGGGCTTTGGAAAAGCAGAACAACAAGACGGGCGAAAATTGAATGCCGACTTTGTTTCGCTTCGTCGTGACGCTGGCGGTTCTTGCAGGCATTGCCTATGGCGCGATGTTCGCGCTGGCGATGTTCGTGGAGCCGAAAAAGGCGGAAATGAGCATCCGCATTCCGGCTGAAAAGCTCAACCCGAAGAAAAACTGACCCACGAAAACCGACAAAGAGCTGATCCCGGCCCGATGAACAGCGCCGCCCGCATCGAAGCCTTCCTCGAGATGATGAGCGCCGAGCGGGGCGCGGCCGAGAACACGCTTTCGTCCTATCGTCGCGACCTGGAGGATGCATCCGAGGCGATCAACGGCGGACTGGCGGGCGCGGGATCGGCCGACATCCGTGCCTATCTCGACGACATCGCCGCGCGCGGCTTCGCGCCGACCTCGCAGGCGCGCAAATTGTCGGCGATCCGCCAGTTCTTCAAATTCCTCTATGCCGAAGGGCTGCGCGGCGACGACCCGACCGGCACGCTGGACAGCCCGCGCAAGGGCCGGCCGCTGCCGAAGACGATGAGCGAAGCCGAGACCGGGCGCCTGCTCGACCGGGCAGCGCAGGAAGCCGGAGAATCCGGGCCGGACGGCGACAGGTTGGCCGCGTTGCGCCTGCACGCGCTAGTCGAAGTGCTCTACGCAACGGGCTTGCGCGTGTCGGAACTGGTCGGCCTGCCGGTCACGGTGGCGTTGCGCGACGATCGCTTCTTCATGGTGCGTGGCAAGGGCGACAAGGAACGCATGGTGCCGCTCTCGACCAAGGCGCGCGCCGCCATGCGCGCCTGGCTCGCCGCAAGGGCCGAGCGGCCGGCCTTTGCCGAGAGCCCGTTCCTGTTTCCGGCGTCTTCCGACAGCGGCCATCTCTCCCGGCAGGTTTTCGCCCGCGATCTCAAGGGGTTGGCCGCGCGGTCCGGCATAGCGTCGGCGAAGATCTCGCCGCATGTGCTTCGCCATGCTTTTGCCAGCCATCTCCTGCAGAACGGCGCCGATCTCAGAGCCGTTCAGCAACTTCTTGGCCATGCCGACATCTCGACCACGCAGATCTACACCCATGTGCTGGAGGAGCGGCTGGTGCGGCTGGTCAACGATCATCACCCGCTTGCCGACTAGGCCTCATATCGCTATGTGAGGGCGACGTTCCACCGCCCGGAGCCGGCATTTCAGCGGTTCCGCCAGCCATTTGCCTTCCGACGGATCGGTCCGCTCAAGCATGTACAACTACCTCGACTTTGAAAAGCCGGTGCAGGATCTGGAGCTCAAGATCCTTGAGCTGAAGAAGCTTGCCGAGAACGGAGAGGCGGTCGATGTCGGCGAAGAGATCAGCAGGCTGGAAAAGCGCTCGCGCGACGCGTTGCGCGACCTCTACAAGGCGCTCACGCCCTGGCAGAAGGTGCAGGTAGCGCGCCATCCCGACCGTCCGCATTGTGTCGACTACATCAAAGGGCTGTTCACCGATTTCACGCCTTTGGCCGGCGACCGCAATTTCGGTGACGACCAGGCGATCGTCGGCGGCTTCGCGCGTTTTCGCGGCGAGCCGGTAGCGATCATCGGCCAGGAAAAGGGTTCGGACACCGCAAGCCGCATCAAGCACAATTTCGGCTCGGTCCGGCCGGAAGGCTATCGCAAGGCGGTGCGCCTGATGGAATTGGCCGACCGCTTCCAGATCCCGCTTTTGACGCTGGTCGACACGGCCGGCGCCTATCCCGGCGTCGGCGCCGAGGAGCGCGGCCAGGCCGAAGCGATCGCGCGTTCGACCTCGGCCTGTCTTTCGCTGAAGGTGCCGTCGATCTCGGTGGTCATCGGCGAAGGCGGCTCCGGCGGCGCCATCGCGATCGCCACCGCCAATCGCGTCTACATGCTGGAGCATGCCATCTACTCGGTGATCTCGCCCGAAGGCGCCGCCTCGATCCTGTGGCGCGACACCACGCGCTCGAAGGACGCGGCGACCAACATGAAGATCACCGCGCAGGATCTTCTCGAGATGAAGATCATCGACGCCATCATTCCCGAGCCGATGGGCGGCGCCCAGCGCGCGCCGGAAACGGTGATTGCCTCGACCGGCGACCTCATCGCCAGGACGATGAAGGATTTCGCCGGCGCCAACACCGATTTCCGCGAGCAGCGCCGCGAGAAATACCTGGCGATGGGCCGCAGCCTCTGACCTCTCAAGTCCGGCAAGATGTTCAACTGTGGCCGGAATAAGCAATTCCGCCACAAAAATGCCGCCGGATTCGGCTCAATGGAAATCGCCGTGAGGGGTTTGCCAAGGCTTGCGGTAAGGAATTTTCAAGGTTAACGGGCTTACGGTCCACTGGTGTTCAGCCTATGGGCCCGGCCATGCCGACGGCCGTTGGCCCGAGAGAAGAGACGTAGCCGTATCGATGTTTGCCAAGCTTGCCCGCACCGGAATCCTGATCGCCGCTATCGGCATCGCCGGCTGCAATGATTCGTCGATGAAGGACTTCGCGCCGGAGGCCAACAAGCCGTTGCCCGATAAGATCCTCGCCGACATGAGGGCCAAGGGCATGGTACGCACCTCCTCGGTGATGGCGCGCATCTTCAAGGAGGAAGGCAAGCTCGAGATCTGGAAGGCCAAGACCAATGGCCGTTACGATCTTGTCGCCACCTACGACATCTGCAAATGGTCGGGAAAGCTCGGCCCCAAATACACCGAGGGCGACCGCCAGGCGCCGGAAGGCTTCTACACGGTGCGTCCCTCGCAGATGAATCCGCGCTCGAGCTACCATCTGTCCTTCAACATCGGCTTCCCCAACGCCTATGACCGCGCCAATGGCCGCACCGGCCAGAACCTGATGGTTCATGGCGCCTGCTCGTCGTCCGGCTGCTATTCGATGACCGATGCCCAGATCGAGCAGATCTATGCCTTCGGCCGCGACGCCTTCCAGGGCGGCCAGACCGAGTTCCAGATCCAGGCCTTTCCGTTCCGCATGACCGCCGCCAACATGGCGCGCTACCGCAACGACCCGAACTACGAGTTCTGGAAGATGCTGAAGGTCGGCTACGACAATTTCGAGATCACCAAGGTGCCGCCGAAGGTCGACGTCTGCGAGAAGCGCTACGTCTTCAACCAGGTGGCGCCGGAAGGCACGACCTTCGACCCGACCGGCCCCTGCCCCGCGACCATGCAGCCTGACTCGTTGAAAACGGCCTACGCCGACTACGAGAAGCGTTATGACGCGGCCTTCAAAGCAGCCGTCAATTCCAGCACGCCGCCGCCGAAGCCGACGATTGCCGGCATCAAGGAAGCGAGCATCGTTTCCGACTGGTCGAAGCGCCGCGCCCGCGGCGAGCGCGTGCCGATCGACCCGCCGTCGCTGAATTCCGACGGCTCGGTGACCGAAACGACCCGCATGGGCCGCATCGATTCCCCGCTCGGCCGCAAGATGGCGGCAGCCGACGCGGAAAAGGAAGCCAAGCGCAAGGCCGAAGAGCAGCGCCTGGCCGCGATCGAGGCGGCCAAGGCCGCAAAGGCAGAGGCAAGGGCGCAGGCGCTGGCCGAGAAGGAGGCCGCCAAGCAGGCGGCGCAGCAGCCGGTCGTCACCGCTGGCGTCGAGGCCGCGCCCGCCCAGCCGGCGCAGGAAACGCAGGCCGCCGCCGACGCCGACCAGGGCACCGTGTCGAAGCTGAAGAAGAAACTTCTCGGCATGTTCGGCGGCTGAGACTTCCGCTTGGCAAAGCCGCCCGCCATCTACGATCTCAAGGGACTGAACTGTCCGTTGCCGGTGCTGAAGGCCCGCAAGCGGCTGGCTGCGATGCGACCCGGCGCCCGGCTGTGGCTCGAAACCACCGATCCGCTGGCGGTGATCGACATCCCGGCCTTCTGCGCCGATGCCGGCCACCAGCTGCTCGAGACGGCGGCCGTCACTGGCGGCCACCGTTTCCTGGTCGAGCGCGGCAACGCGGCTGACCTGCTTGCTTCAGCTTAAAGCCCGGCAATCGCGAGCGGATTGGCTTCCAGCGCTGCGCGGTCCGGCGTGTCGATCGACGGCTTGTTGGTGAAGGCCGCGAACAGCCGCTGGATATAGTCATCCGGCATGTCGAGCGTGATCAGCACCAGCCTGGTTCCGCGCTGGCCGTCGGGCCAGGCCGGCAGTCTCGCCGGCGGATGCAGGATCTTCTGCACGCCGTGGATGACCAGCGGCCGCGAGGGATCCTCCGCGAGTTCGATGACACCCTTCATGCGCAGGAGTTTCTCGCCATGCGTCGAGCGCAGGAGATCGAGGAACATCTCGATCGCCGAGAACGGCACCGGGCCGTCATGGACGAGCGAGTGGGAGCGCACGCGCGTGTCGTGGCGATGCTCATGATGGTGGTGGCGATCATGCTCGCCGTCATGGTGGTGATGGTCGTGATCATGGTCGTGCGCCGCCTCTTCGCCAAGCCAGCGCCGCACGTCGGCGGACTTGGTTTCAGGATCATAGAGACCACAATTGAACAGCGCCGCTGCGCCGGCCTCCTCGACATCGAGCACGACCGCGCCCGGATTGATCAGCTTGAGCCTTGCCCGCAACGCCTCGACTGCGGCCGCGTCCACAAGATCGGTCTTGGTCAGCACGACGCGGTCGGCCACCGCGGCCTGTTTCACCGCCTCGACATGGGCGTCCAGCGTCGCCTCGCCGTTGACGGCGTCGACCAGCGTGATGACGCCGTCGAGCCGGAACGCCTGCACCAGCGCCGGATGCGCCATGATCGACTGCAGCACCGGTGCCGGATCGGCCAGGCCCGTCGTCTCGACGACGACACGGGCCAATTTCGCGATACGGCCGGTCTGGAGCCGGTCGACCAGATCGGCGAGCGTATCGACCAGGTCGCCGCGCACCGTGCAGCAGAGGCAGCCGTCGGAAAGCTGGATGATGCCGTCCGAAGCCTGCTCCACCAGCAGATGGTCGATCGCCACCTCGCCGAACTCGTTGATGATCACCGCCGTATCGGCAAGCGCCGGATCCTTGAGCAGCCGATTGAGCACCGTCGTCTTGCCGGCGCCGAGAAAGCCGGTGAGCACCGAAACAGGGATGGGAAAGCCACTCATTGGTTTGCCTAGTTGGCAGCTTTGACGGGCTGGTCGCCCTGCGCTCCGGCAGCGGCGGTCGCCAGCGGCTCGGCGCCGGGCGGCGCCGGCCTGTCCGGTCGCCAGACCGGCAGCGGCACATCGGCATAGTTCTGGTCGGTCTGGTCGACGAAGGCCTTCGGCGCGGGTCCCGTGGCGCCGCCGAGGCCGACTGCGATGAGCGTGGGATGGGCGAGCTTCACCTGATAGGGCGATTTCGGTTTATTCTTGGCGGCAACCTCGGGCGCCGCCTCCGATTGCTCCGCCTTCGGCTTTTTCGCGCAGATCTCGTCATGCATGTCGTTGGGTGACAGCGTGTCGCCATATGGCTTGAGAGCGGCGAGCGTGGTCGAACCGACCGCCGGCATCTCAAAACCCTGGTCGAGCAGCTTTGCCGCCGCTTCGGCGCGGCTGACCGCCGATTTCTCGCCAAGCACCACGGCGACCAGCGTGCGCCCGTTGCGCGTCGCCGAGCCAATCATGTTGAAGCCGGACGGGCAGACGAAGCCGGTCTTCATGCCGTCGGCGCCCGGATAGCGGCCGATCAGGAGATTGTAGTTCGGGAGCGCCTTCTTGCCGACCGCAAGGCCTTCGATCGAGAACCACGGGGCATATTGCGGAAAATCATTGCGCAACGCCGTCACCAGCACGGCAAGGTCGCGCGCGGTCGTATACTGGTCCGGCGAATAGAGCCCGTTCGGATTGACGAAATGCGTGCCGACCATGCCGAGCCGGGCCGCCTCGGCGTTCATGCGCTCGGCGAACGCGGCCTGCGACCCGCCGATATTCTCGCCGACCGCCATGGCTATGTCGTTGGCCGACTTGACCAGCATCATCTTCAGCGCATTGTCGAGCCGCATCACCGAACCCGGCTTGAAGCCCATCTTGCTCGGCGGCTCGCCGGCCGAATGCTTCGTCACCTTGATCGGCGAATCGAGCGCTACCTCGCCGGCCTGGATCGCGCGGAAGGCGACATAGGCCGTCATCAGCTTGCTGAGCGAGGCCGGATACCAGCGCTTGAACGCGTCCTGGTGCTCCAGCACAGAGCCGCTCTTGAGGTCGAAAAGCACGACCGGATTGGCGCGCGCCGTGCCGGCAAGCACCGGAAGCGCCAGCGCGCCTGCCAGCAACAGGTTGAGGAAATGCCTTTGCCGCATGATTAAATCCGAAATCGCCTCTTGCCGTGATCGCCGCTGGCTCCGTAAGATTTCGTTACCCATCGCCAGCATAATGCGACCCGACCCTCGACCCCGGGCCGCATTGTTGCGGTGCTATTTACCCTATGTGACGCCAAAATGGCAAAGTGCCATATATTCACAATTGCTGAGCAGTGGCCCTGAACCGACTGCCGCCAGTCAACCAAGAGATGGACCGACCATGCCGATTCTGAACCGCGCCGCGCAAATGCAGGAAGAAGTTGCCGGCTGGCGACGACATCTGCACCAGACACCGGAGCTGAATTTCGACGTCTTCCAGACTGCCGGTTTCGTCACCGAGAAGCTGACGGCCTTCGGCTGCGACGAGGTGGTGACGGGACTGGGCAAGACCGGCGTCGTCGGCATCATCCGCGGCCGCAAGGGCGATGGCCCGACCATCGGGCTGCGCGCCGACATGGACGCGCTGCCGATCGACGAGATCACCGGCAAGCCGTGGGCCTCGACCGTGCGCGGCAAGATGCATGCCTGCGGCCATGACGGCCACACCGCCATGCTCTTGGGCGCCGCCAAATATCTGGCCGAGACGCGCAATTTCGCCGGCACCGTGGCGGTGATCTTCCAGCCGGCCGAGGAAGGCGGCGGCGGCGGCAACGAAATGGTCAAGGACGGCATGATGGAGCGTTTCGCCATCGAGAAAGTGTTCGGCATGCACAATATGCCGGGGCTGCCGGTCGGCCAGTTCGCCATCAAGCCCGGCCCGATCATGGCCGCGACCGCCGAATTCACCATCACCGTCAAGGGCCGCGGCGGCCATGCCGCGATGCCGCACGGCACAATCGACCCGATCGTCATCGCCAGCCAGTTGGTTGGCGCGCTGCAAACCATTGCCTCGCGCAGCACCGATCCGGTCGAGTCCGTGGTGGTGTCGGTGACGAAGTTCCACGCCGGCGACGCCTATAACGTCATCCCCGAAAGCGCCGAGATCGCCGGCACCGTGCGCACGCTGAAGAAAGAAGTGGCCAAGAAATCGGAAGAGCGCATTCGCGCACTCTGCGCCGGCCTCGCCTCCGCCTTCGGCGCCACCATCGAGGTCGATTACGACGCCAACTACCCTGTCACCTTCAACCATGCCGAGGAAACCGTGTTTGCGGGCGACATCGCCGCCGACATCGCCGGCGACAGCCACGTCCACCGCGCCATCCAGCCGGTGATGGGCGGCGAGGATTTTTCCTATATGCTGGAAGCCCGCCCCGGCGCCTTCATCTTCATCGGCAATGGCGACTCGGCCGGCCTGCATCACCCGGCCTACGACTTCAACGACGAGGTCATCCCGCACGGCATGAGCTATTGGGTGAAGCTGGCCGAGACCGCGCTGGCAGCCTGAGCGCACGCAGGCGAAGGCGACGTTCCGCCATCCGGCTTGGCGGCGCGGCCCACCGAGATGAATTGCAGCCCGAGGGGAGGTCAGCATGCCCCTTGGCGAACCGGCCCGAAGCGTTTATGTGTCGGGCCGCGTGGTCCCGTAGCTCAGTAGGATAGAGCGGCAGATTCCTAATCTGTAGGTCACAGGTTCGATTCCTGTCGGGATCACCATATTTTCAAAGGCTTGGCGAGCAGGTCGCCGCACGCTGGGGTCAAAGTGATCCCGAAGTGAACGGCCCCGAAAGATGGTGCCTGCGCATAAGTGTGGAGAGACGGTTCGCGGCCTCGGCGAATGTCTCGCCTCCGGAAGCGATCAGCGCCGGTCTTTCCTGTTCGGGCGCAGCCAGGACGCGTTCCCAGAACGCGGCGACGACGGCGCTCGACCGGGCGAGATCGGCGGCCGCGTTTTGATCGTCGGCCAGCGCCGCCAGATGCTGGGGATTGATGCCGCCGATACCGGGCGGGACTTTCGCTCCCATGTCGACGAAACCCGGAGGCAGCGATCCCTTCAGATTGTGGACGCGATGCTCGACGATGGCGGCGTAGATCTGGTCGACGGCCTGCTTGGCGCCGGCGACACGGGAGGGGTGGTCGGTGTCGGCCGCGGCGTGAGGGAGGAGTTCCAGACGCTGGCCATAGGCCTCGACCAGTCTGAGATAGGGCAGCATTGGTCCCGAAAGGGTGCTGCCGTCCTTGAACAGGTCCGCATCGATCGCCGCATGGGAAACGCGCCCTGACGCCAGCGCGCGCTCCAGTGCTGCCACATCGACCAGCTCGCCGCGATCGTAGTTGATGAGCACCGCGCCGTGGTGGAGGAGGGAGAGGACTTCATCTCCGATCAGTCCGGCATTGGCGTATCGCTGCTGGCCGGCATCGTAGGGACCGAGGCCTAGGTGGACCGAAAGCGCGTCGGCGCCGCGCGCGGCGTCTTCGATGGTCTCGGCATAGTCGAAGCCTTCTGCCTCGATCCATTTATGGTGACGGGACCGCGCATGGATGGTGACCCGCATGCCGAAGGCCTGGCCGAGCCTGGCGAATTCCCGGCCGATATTGCCGTAGCCGATCACCGCCAGCCTTTTGCCTTCGAGCTTCTCGGTCGGATAATGCCGCAGATCTTTTCCGGTATCGAACTGCCCGCCGGCGACCAGGGTGTTGAGCTTGTCCACGGGGAGATCCGGCCTGACTTTCAGCAGCGCCTTCATGGCCATTTGCGCGGTGGCGCGGCTGTTGATGCCCGGCGTGTTCATCAACGGCGCTTCGCCGCCTTCCCCGCTGCCTCCGCCCCAGGATGCCGAGCCCATATTGCCGGTGCCGGCGCCGATACGCACGCCGCCAAGGCGGAACCTGGTCTCCGCCGGAATGAAGGTCGCGGCGGCGATGACGGCGTCGTAGCGGCCGTCACCGGCCTCTGCCAGCAATTCGTCACGCGTGCTCAATTGCGGCAGGTAGAAGAAATGCAGCCTGTCGGGGTCAAGGGCGCCGGCCTTGGCGATGCCTGTCTGGTGGAACACGCCGCCCTTGGCTTCGATATAGGCCTTGACCTCGCTGTGGTCGGGATTGCCGTCCGCGCCAAAGCGCAGCCCGAGAAAATCGCAGATCAGAATATTGGCTGATGTCATGGAGCGTCGTTTCCCTGCAGCTGTCTCCAGTTACTCCAATCCGTGATCCGATGGATCGCGCGAAACGGCATATCCGGGTCGCAACCGAGAGATCGCCGTAAGGAAGTTAAAACTTGTCGGCTCTGAAAGGTGAGGACCCGCGAAATGGCGCAGGCGCAGAAGAGCAGGCTCGCGCCCGAAGCCGGCCTGGTCGGCGTCAACCATATGTTCCGGAGAAACCGACAACGGTTGGATGGGGCATGCGCGTTCCTCGGAAGCCGGCGCTGGATCTAATTTCTATAATTTTTATAGATTCTGGCTTGCCTTAGAAGGAACGATCCGCCTTCGAGGGCTCCTCCCCGAACAATTTTCCATGGATCGGACTGATCGTGGTCAGATGCCCGGCCGGGTCAGCCTGAGATAATGTCGTAGTGAAGGATCTGGGCGTCGCCGAGGGACGATCTGCGTCCGGGCGAGATGACGCCGGAGCCGAAGAGAAGAATATCTTCGCGGCGTATGAACACTTCATGGCCGGGTCCCATCGACACAAATGTGCCCGACGAGCTTCGCTCGACAAGGCGCGCTTTACCATTCGAAATGGTGAAGGTCGCGTGGAGCCTTGAAACCCAGGGCCGCTGGACGACGATATTGCATTCCGGAGATCGGCCGATCGTCACGAATTCGTTGTTTCGGCAGGATCGCGACTGATCTTCATAGCGGATGACCAGATTGATCTGCGGCGGCGGGGCGGAGCGCCTATCGACAAAGGTGCCTCGGTTGGCGATGTGCGTGCTGAGGGCCCCATCGTCGCTCCTCAGCGTATAGACGTCGAAGAGTTCTTGCTTTCCCTTGAAGGCCATTTTGTCGAGGAGCCGCAAGGTACTGCGGCTGCCCGCGGAAAGGGCTTCGAAGAAGCTCTGGCTGATCAGCACCTCCCCGGGGTTGGCCGTGGTGGACAACCTTGCGGTGACATTGACAACGTCGCCGAATAGCGCGCCGCGCGCGCGAATGACCGCCCCGAAATGCAATCCGATCCGGGCGCTCAACGGTCCCTTCATCAGTTGGCTGCTGATTTGGCAGACGGCCCTCAGCGCCGCCTCCGGCCTCTCGAACAGGCTGAGCACGTCATCGCCCTTCGAGTAAATGAAGTCGCCGCCGTGTTGGGCGACGATCTCGCGTATCGCGTCGAGGCAATCCGAGACCTGCCGCAAAGCGTCATCGTCGCCGATGCGCTCATAGAGCGGCGTGCTGCCCACGACGTCAGCCAAGAGGACCGCGGCTAGAAGTCTTTCCTGATCCATCGACTCGTGTCCGCCCCGAGAACGAAGCGTGTATAACATACCAAGGTCGACTTTGACTTATCCACGTGCGCGCCCGCGCCGCCGGGCAGGTGCTTCGGCGCGATTATCTCGCACGGACAGGCATCTGCCTTCGCTCATCCCGCCAAAACAGGTTATCGGGCTCTGAAATAGCGGCGAAAGAAGTTTCGTTTCCCTAACCCGGGCTGCCGACCGCCGGATTGGCGATGATCGCCGCCCGGAAGCGGGCGACGAAATCGTCGAGCGCCGGGCGTTCGGCGTCCGAGATCGCCCAGTAGGAGAAGGCGTCGTCTGTCCAGTGGACCAGCAGGAAGCCACCTGCCGACAGATCGTCCGCCACCGGCACCGATTTGGCCTCGTTCTGCCGTGGCTCCGCCACCAGCGTGATCAGATGCTCTTGATGGCGGTAGACCAGAGCCGGCATCGGCCTGTCGCCGATCACCTCGACGCGCCCGCCAAGCAGGGCGTAACCATCCTTGGCCATGTCGGGCGCCGCCGGCGAGACGCCGATGCGGCCGTCGAGCCATGGCTTCACCGTGTGGCGGTCGGACGAGACGATGTCGACCGGGGTCGCCGCGAGCAGGCTGCGGCGATGGCCGTTGGCGACGGCCACGGCAAAGCTGTCGGACCCATTGTCCGCCGTCGCCAGCCACTGCGTCGCGCCGCTGGCCAGAAACGCCGTCAGCACGATCGAGGCCGCCATCTGGCGCCAGTCGAAGGAGTTGAACCAGCGTGCCGCGCGCGGCCGCATCTCGACGACATTGCCTTGCTGCTGTTGCGGCTGTGACTGCGCCTTCACGGCTGTGGATTGGACGGCTTCGTCGGCCCCACTCACCTCGGCGATGGCCGCAATGCGGGCCAGAAAATCGTCGCGGACCGCCTGGCGCGGCACATTGGCGACAGCGCCGCGCAGCGCCACCAGGCGCGCGTGTTCGGCGGCCAGCGCCGGATCGGCGGCCATGCGCCGCTCGACCGCCAAAGCGGCCGCGGCATCGAGCTCGCCATCGACAAGGGCGTGGATCATCAGCTTCATATCCTGCGGGTCTTGCGGCAATCCATCCTCACGCGGGCGATTTTCATGCGGGCTCATGGGGCCCTCCAAGTTCCGTCATCAAGAGGCCGCGGGCTCTCGCCAGCCGCGACATCACCGTGCCTTGCGGCACGCCGAGCATGGCGGCGATCTCGCGGTAGCTGAGACCGTTGATGTCGCGCAGCACAAGTGTTTCGCGGAAGGCTTGCGGCAGCCTGGCGATCGCCGCTTCCACCGCCGCCGAATTGGCCTTGGCGATCAGCGCCGCCTCCGGGCTGTCGGTGTCAGTGTCGGGCGGCGGCGACACGTCGTCGAGATCGGCGAGGTCGCCGACGGCGACCACGCTGCGCGGGCGGTTGCGCGCCATCCATGTGTAGGAAGCGTTGCGCACGATGGTGAGCAGCCACGCGCGGGGGTTTCCCCCAGCGAACCCGGCAATGCCTGCATGCGCCTTGAGGCAGGCCTCCTGCACCACATCCTCGGCGTCGGCTTGATTGCCCGTGAGCCAGCGGGCAAGCGACAGCGCATCACCAAGATGCGGCAGCACCACTTCGGCAAAACGCGCTGCCAGCATCTTTTCGCTCAACACCGTTCCGCCGTCGGGCGCTCCCGCAATGGGTTTGCCGCCCTCAGCGGGAGGCGACGATCTGTCCCTGCTCGTGTGGGCGAAGATCGCGACCGCAGGCGATGGCGCCTGCTTCGAGGGAGGAGAAGGCATTGGTGTCACCGGAGTCAAGTGTCTCGGAAGCAAGGCGTGCCTCGGAAGAGGACGGCGCATCGCTGGCTGCAAAGGGGCGGTCGCCGTCATGGTCGTGGATCTCGATGGTTGCGATCGGCACGGATCAGGGCCGGCGGCGAGGCGGTATCGCCCGGACCGGATGCGCCCGGCTCATCCGCTCCATAGGACGCCGGCGGCTGACGCCTTCGCCTTGTTCACATGCGTATTCGTCTTCGCGCCGCTTCATGGTCGGTCTCCTGCTGTTGCGCACAAATGGCGCATGCTCTGGAGACCCGCAGACCGGGCGGTTTATTCCCGGCCGGTCGGCTTTTTCGTTAACGCCAACTTGATCGAACGGCGTGCGGGCCTACAGCGCCTGCAGCGCAAGCCCCGCCAGAGCCGATCCCGCCAGCGTCGGCAGCATGCCGAGTTTCAGCCTGAACATGGCGACCATCGCCGCCGCCGATAGCAGCGCGGCGCGCCAGTCGAGCGAGGACAGGACCGGAACCTCCACGCCCCAGCCGACGCTTGCGACCTTGCCGAAGACGACATGCAGCGCGAACCACAGCGCAAGGTTCATGATGACGCCCACCACCGCCGCGGTGATCGCGCCGAGCGCCGCCGCCAGCGCCCGGTTCTGCCGCAGCTGCTCGATGTAGGGCGCGCCTAAAAATATCCAGAAGAAGCACGGGACGAAAGTAGCCCAGAGCGTCAGCGCCGACCCGAGCGATCCGGCAAGCAAAGGATTGATTGCACCGGCATGGCGATAGGCGGCGGCGAAGCCGACGAATTGCAACACCAGGATCAGCGGCCCGGGCGTCGTTTCGGCAAGCCCCAGCCCGTCGACCATCTGTCCAGGCGAAAGCCAGCCGAACGAGGTCACCGCCGCCTGTGCCACATAGGCGAGAACCGCATAGGCGCCGCCGAATGTGACCACGGCCATCAGGCTGAAGAAACCGCCGATCTGCGTCCACACGCTGCCCGGCCCCGCCAGCACGGCGACCAGTGCTACAGGCCCCAGCCAGAGCGGCAGCCAGATGGCGATGGTGCGGGCCGCATGCCATCTGGTCGGCACGGTGTGGCCGAGCTCACCGCGCTCGAACATCAGGTCGACCACGCCTTTGATGTCGGCGACGCTGCCCTTGCCATGTGCCGAGCCGGAAAACAGCCGTGGCGCAAACCGATTGCCGATCCAGCCGATGAGGCCTGCCGCGAGCACGATCAGCGGGAACGGCACTCTGGCGACGTAGATGGCGAGGAAGGCCGCCACCGCGATCACGATCATGGCCCGGTTCTTCAGCGCCCGCTTGCCGATGCGGATCACCGCTTCGACGACGACGGCAAGCACCGCCGCCTTGACGCCGAAGAACAGCGCCTCGACGACCGGTGCATCGTTGTAGAGCATGTAGAAGCTACTCAAGCCCAGCATGACCAGCGCGCCCGGCAGCACGAACAGGCTGCCGGCGACGAGACCGCCTGCCGTCCGATGCAGCAGCCAGCCGATATAGACGGCAAGCTGCTGCGCCTCGGGCCCGGGCAAGAGCATGCAGTAGTTGAGCGCGTGCAGGAACCGCTCTTCGCCGATCCAGCGGCGCTCCTCGACCAGTTCCTTGTGCATCAGCGCGATCTGCCCGGCCGGCCCGCCGAAGGACAGCAGGCCGATCTTTGCCCACAGCCGCGTCGCCTCGCGAAAACTCGGCACGGTCGGGACATCGACCAGCGGCGCGGCGTCGTTCTTGGCGAGTACGGTCATTACGCCTTGCCTCCTGCCGGCCAGTTGTGCGTCTCGTCCGCGGCATCGCGGCACCAGCGGAAGAAGGCGTCGTAGATGAGCATGCCGGCTTCGAGCTGCTCGAGGTCGTCGCGGAACATGCGCGAGAGGCCGAGCGAGGCGGCGAGGAACCCGGCCGCCTGCGGCACGAGGCCGAGGCGCGCCGTATCGGCGGCGCGCACGATCAGCGCCAGGCGATCGAGCGCGTCCACCCGCAGGCCGAATTCCTCGATCATCGTATCGAAAGTGCAGCGATCGCCACGATGGCTCCAGAACACGCCCTCGATGTCGAAGGGAACCGCTGCGAAGCGGTCCGCCACAAGAGGCACCTCGGCTGGATCGACGAACAGGAAAACCGCCTGGGGATCGACGAAGCGGCGGATCAGCCAGGGGCAGGCGATGCGGTCGACCTTCGGCCGCGAACGCGTGACCCATATGGTGCGGCCCTTCTCGTCACGGAGCGGGATCGCGCCGGCGCTGACCAACGGCGCCCTGGCGGCGACCCAGGCCTCGAAGCCGCCTTCAAGCGATTCCGCCGGAATGCCTTCGTGGCGCAGCCACGCGGCAACGCCTTGCGAGAGTTTCTGCCCCCTCTGGCAGATCACGACGACTTTGCGTCCCGAAAATTCCGACGCCCAGCTTGAGACAGTCCTGAAATCGCGCCGGCATGACGCCGGCAACAGGCGCGGATCGGCTTCATAGTCCTCGTCGATGCGCACATCGACCAGGCAAGGCGCATCGGGCAAGCCGACGAGACGGGAAAGTTGCGGAACGGTGATTGCGGTTGTTGACGGCATAGCGTCCACCTCCTGAGCAAAGAGAGTTTGGACGCGATCGTTGGGCTGACGCCTCACGGGGTCGTCGCGGGGAACCCCTTGCCGGAATGCTGGAACGATCACCGCCGATTGTCAAGGAAGGCGTTGCCTCCGACCGCCTTCGTTTTGCGATCGCCGTTGCGCTTACTGCGCCGTCCAGCCGCCATCCATCGGCAGGGTGGTGCCGGTGATCTGCCTGGCGGCGTCCGAGCACAGGAACAAAGTCAGCGCCGCCAGTTCCTCGACGGTGACGAATTCCTTGGTCGGCTGCGCCGCAAGCAGCACGTCGTGCTTGACCTGTTCCTCGGTCATGCCGCGCGCCTTCATCGTGTCGGGAATCTGCTTCTCGACCAGCGGCGTCCAGACATAGCCGGGCGCGATCGCGTTCACGGTGATGCCGTTCTGCGCGACCTCCAGCGCCACCGTCTTGGTCAGGCCGGCAATGCCGTGCTTGGCCGAGACATAGGCCGACTTGAACGGCGAGGCGACCAGCGCATGCGCCGAAGCCGTGTTGATGATGCGGCCCCATTTGCGGCTCTTCATGCCGGGCACCGCCGCCTTGATGGCGTAGAAGGCGGCGAGAAGATTGATGCGGATGATGGCTTCCCATTTGTCGTCGGGAAATTCCTCGATCGGCGCGACATGCTGGATGCCGGCATTGTTGACCAGGATGTCGAGGCTGCCGAATGCCGCCTCGGCCTCGTGGATCATGGCGGTGACGGCGGCGCCGTCCATCATGTTGGCGCCCGAGTAACGGCACTTGACGCCGAAATCCTTTTCGATGCCGGCCCGCTCCTGCTCGATCGCCGCCGCGTCGCCCAGGCCGTTGATGGTGACGTTGGCGCCCTCTGCGGCGAAGGCACGGGCGATTGCAAGGCCGATGCCGCTGGTCGAGCCGGTGACGAGCGCATTCTTCGAAGACAGGGAACCCATGGGAGATCTCGCAAGAGGTGGGAGGGACTTATCAACGCAACGAGTTGGGAGAGCAGATAGTTGGTGCAGTGCAGCACGACAATGGCACGGCCATGTGTCGGCTCGATTACACCGCGGCAGCGCCATTTTGCCGGCTCCGTGGCGGCGTGTCGCCGGGCTGACACGGCACTGTCATGCTGCCATGCAACATATTTGCCAGCGCATTCGCGCGGGTCATTCAAACCTTACTGGGGCACCAGCCATGGAAATCGCCGATGTCGTGAAGCGAGCCTATGCCATGCCGCTCACCAACCCCTCCTTCCCGCCCGGCCCTTATCGTTTCTTCGACCGCGAATACATCATCATCACCTACCGCACGACGCGCGAGGCGCTGGAAGCCGTCGTGCCGGCGCCGCTCGAGATTGACGAGCCGCTGGTCAAATACGAATTCATCCGCATGCCGGACTCGACCGGTTTCGGCGACTACACCGAGACCGGCCAGGTCATTCCGGTGCGCTACAAGGGCCAGCACGGCGGCTACGTGCATTCCATGTATCTCGACGATGACGCGCCGATCGCCGGCGGCCGCGAGCTCTGGGGTTTCCCGAAAAAGCTCGCCAACCCCAAGATCGTGCATGAGGGCGAGGTGGTGGTCGGCACATTGCATTATGGCAGCGTGCTCTGCGCCACCGGCACCATGGGCTACAAGCACAGCGAAGCCGACCACGACCAGGTGCTCGCCTCGCTCGCCGCGCCCAATTTCCTCATCAAGATCATCCCGCATGTCGACGGCAGCCCACGCATCTGCGAGCTGGTCCGCTACTACCTCACCGATATCACGCTGAAGGAGGCCTGGACGGCGCCCGCCGCGCTCGACCTTCGGCCGCATGTCATGGCCGATGTCGCCAAGCTGCCTGTGCTCGACATCGTCTCGGCCGTTCACTTCACCGCCGACCTGACGCTGGGTCTCGGCGAAGTCGTGCATGATTATCTCGCAGACCGCGGCCGATCGGCTGCCGGCGCGAAGGAACTGGAGAAAGTCGGTGCTTGAGCGTACCCGCAACAAGGCGGCCGCCGCCACCATCGCGGAAATCACGGCGCAATATGACCGCATTGCCCTGGTCTTTCAGGGCGGCGGCGCACTCGGCGCCTACCAAGCGGGGGTCTATCAGGCGCTTGCCGACGCCGGCTGCGAGCCGACCTGGCTGTCCGGCGTCTCGATTGGCGCCATCAACGCCTCGATCATCGCCGGCAACGAGCCTAGCCGCCGCCTGCAGCGGCTGGAGCAGTTCTGGCAGACGATCTCGGGCCGCAAGATATGGGCCTATACGCCCGAGGGCGACATCTATCGCGATATCCGCAACCAGACCTCGTCATTGATGACCATGACGATGGGCCAGCCGGGCTTCTTCAAGCCGCGCAGCCCGAACCCCTGGTTCCAGCTGGCGGGAGCCGAAGGCGCCACCAGCTTCTACGACACCGCCGAGCTCAAGGACACGCTGGAAAGCCTGATCGACTTCGACGTGCTGAACGATGGCAAGAAGCGGCTGAGCGTCGGCGCGGTCAATGTCAGGACCGGCAATTTCGTCTATTTCGACACCGACAAGGTGCGCATCGGGCCGGAGCACATCATGGCGAGCGGCGCGCTGCCGCCGGCCTTCCCCTCGATCCGTATCGAAGGCGAGTATTACTGGGACGGCGGCATCGTTTCCAATACGCCGCTGCAATATCTGCTCGACCAGGAGGAGGACCGCTCCTCGCTGGTGTTCCAGGTCGATCTGTTCAGCGCCCGCGGCGTGCTGCCGCGCGGCTTGGCCGACGTCTTGTCGCGCCACAAGGACATCATGTATTCCAGCCGCACGCGCCAGAACACCGACAACTTCCAGCGCATCCATGCGCTCAAGATGAAGCTGCTCGACGCGCTGAAGCGCGTGCCGCCGGACCAGCTCAAGGATGGCGAGAAGGAATTGATAGCCGACTATTCCGACGCAGGCGTGGTCAACATCGTCCACCTGATCTATCAGCACAAAGGCTATGAAGGTCACGCGAAGGACTACGAGTTCTCCGGCACCTCGATGCGCGAGCACTGGGAAATGGGCCTGGAAGACACCGAGCGCACGCTGCGTCACAAGAAGTGGCTGATGCTGCCCGACAACGCCGACGGCGTGACCATCCACGACCTGCATCGCGAAGATCCGACCTGATATTTGCATCCGCCACAAGCGGAGCAATCTCGGGAAAAAGTCACAGCGGCCGCTCGCCTGGGAGCCCGCAAACTGTGAAGCTCTGCTTCACAGGCCATCAACATTGTCGCGGATAGCCCCTCGCGGAGAGCGGGCTTACATCTGGGCGTCAGCAAAATGCGCTGGGCTCAATGGAGTACCGTCGATGACCGCCGAAGCTATTCCCCCTGCCGTCGTTCCATTGCGTGACGCCTGGCGAGGCCTGCTGTGGTTTGTGCCGCTCACAACGCTGTGGCTACTCTTGATCTATCGTTGGCCGGCGATCCCGGAGAGCGGCGTTCCGACCACGTTCCACCAGCTCGCGGCCCATGGGCTCATCGCCCTGGGATTGTGGCTCGGCCTCGAACATACGAGCCTGACACCGGGTCAACGTCGCGCGACTTGGCTGGCAATCATGATCCCGGATACGCTGTGGTTCGCCGTCGCTTGGAGCGCCGCGATCAATGGCATCTTCCATCCGGACGCCACGGCTTTACCGGCGTTGCCATCGGCCATCTTCCTGCCGGTGATCATCGGTGCGCCGCTGTTGCTGTTCTCCAGGCGGGTCGGGCAGGTGCTCGATGCGACGCCGGCGAGCTGGCTCGTCGCGGTTCAGCTCTACCGCGTATTCGGCAGTTGGGCGCTCGCGGCATGGCTGCATCGCGCGCTGCCCGGCGTGTTCGCGGTGCCGGCAGGCGTCGGCGACGTGCTGACAGGGCTGTTCGCGTTGCCTGCGGCGATCGCGGTGGCGACCGGCACAGCCGGGGGCCGGAGGGCAGCAATTCTCTGGAATATCCTCGGCCTTGCCGATTTCGCTGTCGCGATCACCATGGGCATAATCACCTCGCCCGGCCCGTGGCAGTTGATCGTTCCGAATGTGCTGAGCATCGGCGCTGGCGATTATCCGGGTGTGCTGACCCCTGCTTTCGTGGTGCCAAGCTCAATCCTGCTGCATCTTCTGTCGCTACGCCAGCTGCGCCGCCTTAGAGCAATTCCAGGAAAAGTGTGAGCGGTTTTCCGTAGAGCGGTTCGCCGTTTCCGTGAAACGGTGAACCGCTCTAGCAGGGCGGAAATTGCGCGGCGATAGAAAGAAACGGCGCCGCCAGCCGCGCCGTTTCCTTGAGGGCCTTCCCGCTCAGAAAACGTGGCGGAGGATCACGAACAGCATGAAGGCCAGCGCGATCGAGCAGGGCAGCGTGAGCACCCAGGCCAGCAGCAGGTTGCGCACGGTCGACCATTGCAGGCCGGAGCCGTTGGCTGCCATGGTGCCGGCGACGCCGGACGACAGCACGTGCGTCGTCGACACCGGCAGACCGAAACGGTCGGCCATGCCGATCGTGATCATCGCGACCAGCTCGGCGGCGGCGCCCTGACCATAAGTCAGGTGGCTCTTGCCGATCTTCTCGCCGACGGTGACGACGATGCGCTTCCAGCCGACCATGGTGCCGAGGCCGAGCGCCAGCGCCACGGCGATCTTCACCCAGAGCGGAATGAACTTCGTCGCGTTGTCGACCGCCTTGTGATAGTCGGTGACCGCCTTGAGATCGGCGTCCTGCATCGGCAGCAGCTTCTTCTTGTCGATCAGCTTCAGCGCTTCGCCGATCAGGTAGATGTCGTTGCGCGCGTTGCTGACCAGGTCGGTCGGCACGTTATTGACCGAGGCGTAAGGCTGCAGCCCGGCGGTGGTGTTGTGGATGTAGGTCTGCAGCGCGATCGTGGTCTGATCGTTCCAGCTCTTGCTGCGCACGGCCTCCTGCACGGCAGCCTTGGCAGCATTGGCATCGGCGACAGCAACGCCAGGCTTGACGTACTTGCCCAGAGCCTGCTCGACAGACACCGAGGCCGCCTTGTAGGCGTCGAGATAGTTGATGTCGGGCGTGCGATTGAGCGCGTAAGCTGTCGGCACCACGCCGATCAGGATAAGCATGATCAGCCCCATGCCCTTCTGACCGTCATTGGAGCCATGCGCGAAGCTGACGCCGGTGCAGGTGAAGATCAGCAGCGCGCGGATCCACCATGGCGGCGGCGCATTGCCCTTCGGCGCTTCATAGAGCGCCGGATTGCGCACCAGGAGCTTCATGGCATAGAGCAGGATGGCGGCGGCGAAGAAGCCGACGATCGGCGAGACCAGCAAGGTGATGCCGACATTGGTCGCCTGCCCCCAGTCGACGCCGCTGGTGGCGCTTCCGGCCGGGGCCATGAACTGGTTGGCGAGGCCGACGCCGATGATCGAGCCGACCATCGTATGCGAGCTCGAGGCCGGCAGGCCGAGGAACCAGGTGCCGAGGTTCCACAGGATGGCGGCGACCAGAAGGGCGAACACCATGGCGAAGCCGGATGACGAGCCGACCTGCAGGATGAGCTCGACCGGCAGCAGCGACAGGATGCCGAAGGCCACCGCGCCGCTCGAGGTCAGCACCCCGAGGAAATTGAAGACGCCCGACCACATGACGGCGAATTCGGCCGGCAGCGAGCGCGTGTAGATGACGGTGGCGACCGCGTTGGCGGTATCGTGGAAGCCGTTGACGAATTCGAAGCCCAGCGCGATCAGAAGCGCGATCCCAAGCAGGATCCAGGGCACCGTCTTGGCGATGGCCAGATCCTGGCTGAGCGCATAGCCGACATAGACGATGCCGACGAGCACCAGCACGCCGAAAGTCGGCAGGAACCATTTGGCACCGCCCGATTGATCCAGGGGATGATCCGGTCTCGGGATCCCCGCTTCACTCGAAACTACGTCCACCATTGTCCCACTCCTTTTGCATTGCAGCAAAGAACCGGGGAGGACGCTATGTCCCTAGGATGAAGCTGGTGTGACGCTGTTAACCGTTTGGTCACCACCACTACCAAGCCGTTTGGTCACCACCAAACCGTTGGTGACCTATCCGGCTATCTTCAGGAGCGAGGACACCAGAAGCTTGCGCTCGTCTTCTGAGAGCACGTCTGAATCGAACAGATTCATGCTGCGCATCCCTTCGATGGCGAGAAAGCAGACCAGCAGCGAGCCGAGGTCGTCCGTCTCCCCCTTCAGCCTTTCGAACAGCTGGCGCTTGAAGGCCTTGATCGGTGTCAGAAAATCGGGATCCTCCGCAATCGCCGAGAACATCCACGACGCCGATGGTTTCGGCCGCTCGCAGTCGTCGGCAGACAGCTTGATATAGGCTGAGAGGACGCTCTCGTGGCCGGCCTCGGTGGCGCGTGTTTCCAGCGCCTTCTGGAAGTCGTTGAGATAGCTTTCGACGAGCCCCTGCATCAGCTTGGCTTTGGTCGGAAAATTATAGAGCAGGCCGCCCTTCGACACGCCGGCGCGGCTTGCGACCGCCTCGAGCGACAGGCTTCCCGGACCAGCCTCGCGCGCCACGTCGGCAGCGGCGGCAAGTATCTTTTCGCGCGAGTTCGCCCTGGGTACTCTCATCGCGCCTCCCCGTACATTAGCTTAGGCAGAATTGACAAGACCGTCCAGCCGGTACAGTAAAGCGCGCCGATTTGAAATCGGGACTTATCGTCGATATGTGCCCCGGCATCGATTGATTTGCCGGTTGCCGGCTCGAGGGGACCATCCGTGAAGCGCTTTTTCATCATCGCCGGATTTTTGCTGCTGCTTGCCTTGGTGTGCGTCGGCATCGTTGGTTTCAACTTCATGCGCGACGCCGGCATCAAGCAGTATTTCGCTACCATGAAGCCGCCGGCCGCGACGGTCTCGACAGTGACGGTCAAGCCTTCGGCATGGACCCCCGGCATCGAGGCCATCGGCACCGTCAACGCCGTGCGAGGCGTCGATCTCACCCTCGAGACGAGCGGCATCGTCAGGGACATCCTTTTCCACGCAAACCAGAAGGTTGCCGCCGACGCGGTGCTGGTGCAACTCGACGATGCCGTCGAGAAAGCCGATCTGGTGGCGCAGAAGGCGCAGGCCGCCTCGGACCAGGCGGCGCTGACCCGCGCGATCGAATTGCAGCGGCGCGGCGTCGGCACCGACGCGACGCTTGACGCCGCGCGTGCTGCGGCGGACGCCTCGGCCGCGCAGGTCAACAAGCTGCAGGCAGTGCTCGACCAGAAGCAATTATCCGCGCCATTCGGCGGCACGGTCGGTATCCCGAAGATCGACATCGGCCAGTATCTGGCGCCAGGCAACGCGGTGGTGACGATCCAGGACCTGGACACGATGCGGGTCGACTTCACGGTACCCGAACAGCAGCTGCCGCTGCTCAAGATCGGCCAGACCATCAAGCTCGGCACCAATCTCGCCGATATGTCCTTTGCCGGCTCCATTCGCGGCATCGACCCCAAAATCGACCCGGCAAGCCGGCTGGTCTCGATTCGCGGCGAGGTCGCCAATCCGGAAGGCAAGCTGACGCCTGGCCAGTTCGTCCAGATCCGTGTCGAGCTGCCGCAGGAAAACAATGTCATCTCCGTGCCGCAGACGGCGGTGACGACCAGCCTCTATGGCGATTATGTCTTCGTGGTCGAGCCGGCGAAGCCCGCTGCCGCGCCGGCGAAGCCGGATGAGCAGAAGGCCAGCGCCGATAAGGTGGCCGGCGATGCCGCCAAGCCGCAGGCGGACGCCACCAAGCCAGCCGACAACGCCGCAAAGCCGGCGGACGCGAAGCCGGCCGACAAAGCGGCCGGCGACGCCGCCAAGCCGGCCGAGGCCGCGCAGCAGCCTGCGCTCACCATCTCGCAGGTCTTCGTCAAGCTCGGCCGCCGCAACAACGGCATGGTTGAGATCGTCGAGGGCCTCAAGGACGGCGACCAGGTCGTCACGGCCGGCCAGAACCGGCTCTTCAACGGCATGTCGGTTGCCGTCGACAACACCATCGATCCCAGCAAATCGGCGAACAAACAGGTTCAGCAATGAGCTTTTCCGACCTTTTCATCCGCCGGCCCGTGCTGTCGACGGTGCTGGCCTGCCTGATCCTGCTGCTCGGTTTCCAGGGCATCTTCGGCCTGTCGATCCGTCAATATCCTAAGGTTGACGAGACGGCGATCACCATCACCACGGCCTATCCCGGCGCCAGTGCCGACCTGATCCAGGGCTTCATATCGGCCCCGATCGCGCGCGCCGTCGCCTCGACCGAAAACATCGATTACGTCACCTCGTCCAGCCGTCCGTCCTCGAGCACGGTCACGGTACAGATGAAGCTCGGCTCCAATCCGGACGTCGCGCTGGCTGAGGTGCTGTCCAAGGTCCAGGGCGTGCGCGGCACCTTGCCGGACGCCTCCAAGGATCCGGTCATCGTCAAGGGCACCGGCCAGCAGTTCGCGATGATGTACATCTCGATGCAGAACCCGAACATGACGAAGGAGCAGCTCACCGAATATATCGAGCGCGTCATCCGGCCTCGCATCTCGACCGTGGAAGGTGTCGCCGACGTCCAGATCTTCGGCGCCCAGGAATATTCCATGCGCGTCTGGATCGACCCGATCAGGCTTGCCGCCCGCGGCGCCACCGCCGTGGACGTGCTGACCGCGATCAACAACTCGAACTTCCTGTCGGCGCCCGGCAACACCGAGAACGAATATGTGGTCTCCTCGATCACCGTGCATTCGACCCTGCAGACGCCTGAGGCCTTCGCCCAGCTCCCGATACGCTCGACGGATGGCCAGGTGGTGCGCCTGCGCGACGTCGCGCATGTCGAGCTCGGCGCGAAAAACACCGACACCAGGGTGAGCTTCAACGGCAAGCCGGGAACCTTCCTGGCCATCTTCCCGACGCCTGCGGCCAACCCGCTGACGACCGCCGCCGCGGTCACCCGGCTCGTGCCGCAGATCCAGGAGACGCTGCCGAAAGGCATGACGATCGAGGTCGTCTACGACGCCACTGGCCAGATCAGCGCCTCGATCGAGGAAGTGTTCAAGACCATCGGCGAAGCCGTCGCCATCGTCATCGTGGTCATCCTCCTGTTCCTGGGCTCGTTCCGCTCGGTGATGATGCCGATCGTGACGATCCCGCTATCGCTGATCGGCGTCTGCTTCATCCTGTTTGCGGTCGGTTATTCGATCAACCTTCTGTCGCTGCTGGCCATGGTGCTGGCGATCGGCCTTGTCGTCGACGACGCCATCGTGGTGGTGGAGAACATCCACCGCCACATGGAGGAAGACGGCATGTCGCCGATGCAGGCGGCCTTCAACGGCATGCGCGAGATCGCGACGGCCATCGTGGCGATGACCATCACGCTGGCCGCCGTGTTCGCCCCGCTTGCCTTCACCGGCGGCCTGACCGGCGCGCTGTTCCGCGAGTTCGCGGTGACGCTGGCCGGCTCGGTGGTGTTGTCGGGCGTGATCGCCATGACCATCACGCCGATGATGTCCGCTCGCCTGCTGAAGCCGGGCCAGCACGGCCGCTTCCAGCGGATCGTCGACGGAACCTTCAGCCGCGTCGAGCGCGTCTACGAACGGGCGGTCACCGCTTCGCTCAGGAACCGCCCGGTGACGCTGATCATCGTCGTCGCTCTCGTGGCGCTGACCGGCTTCATGTTCACCAAGACTTCGACTGAGCTGGCGCCGGAAGAAGATCAGGGTTTCCTGCTCTCGATCGTCACCGCGCCGCGCTATGCGACATCGGATTACACCGAGGCCTACGTCAACCAGATGCTTGGCCTGGTGAAGGACATTCCCGAGACCAGGGCGCAATTCTCTGCCGTCGCCTTCGGCGGCGCGACCAACGGCGCCTTCGTCGGCTTCGCCTTCAAGGACTGGGCAGAGCGCAAGCGCAGTTCGAAGGAGCTCCAGGCCGACATTCAGGGCCGCCTCGCCAAGGTCGCCGGCGTCGAAGCCTTCGTCTTCGCGCCGCCGACGCTGCCCGGCTCCGGCGGCGGCCTGCCGATTTCTATGGTGGTGCGCTCCACCGGAGCTCCCTCGGAGGTCTTCGAGCAGGCGGAGAAGATCAAGAGCAAGGCGCAGGCTTCCGGCCGCTTCATCGTCGTGCAGAACTCGATGTCTTACGATGCGCCGCAGGTGACCGTGACCATCGACCGCGAGCGCGCAGCAGCATTGAACCTGCCGATCGCGGATATCGGCAATACGCTGACGCTGCTTGTGGGCGGCTCCGAAGTGGCGCAGTTCGACCGCGACTCCAACAGCTACGACATCATCCCGCAGGTGCCGCAGGAATTCCGCGACAATCCCGACAAGCTCGGCGAGTATTTCGTGCGCAGTGTCGACGGCAAGATGGTGCCGCTGTCGGCGGTCGTGAAGATCTCGACCAATGCCTCGCCGGCGGCCATCGAGCAGTTCAACCAGCTGAACTCCTCGACGATCTCGGCCTTGCCTCTGCCTGGCGTGACCACCGGCGACGGACTGAAGGTGCTGGAGGATCTCGCTAAGGAGACCCTGCCCGACACCTTCTTCGTCGACTATTCCGGCCAGTCGCGGCAGGAGAAGGAGCAGGGCAACACCATCCTGATCGCCTTCGCGGCGGCGGTGATCGTCATCTACCTGGTACTGGCGGCCCAGTTCGAGAGCTTCCGCGATCCGCTTATCATCATGATGGCGGTGCCGCTGTCGATCTTCGGCGCGATCGTGCCGCTCAACATCGGCCTGGGGACGCTGAACATCTACACCCAGGTCGGCCTGATCACGCTGATCGGCCTGATTACCAAGCACGGCATTCTGCTGGTGGAATTCGCCAACCAGCAGCGTGAAATCCATGGCATGCGGCGCCGCGACGCCATCATCGCTTCGGCCAAGGTGCGCCTGCGGCCGATCCTGATGACCACGGCGGCCATGGCGCTCGGCGTCGTGCCGCTGATCGTCTCCAGCGGCGCCGGTGCAGCCGCGCGCTATTCGATGGGTCTGGTCATCTTCACCGGCATCCTGGTCGGCACCATGTTCACGCTCTTCGTCGTGCCGATGTTCTACACCTTCATCGCCAGCAAGGACCTGCCGCATCTCGCCGAGAAGCCCGATCCGAATCTGATGCCGGCGCTGCCGAGCTGAGACGGCAACCGAAGCGAAAACAAAAGAGGCCGGAAAATTCCGGCCTCTTTTTTTGGCGGCTGCCTCACAGCTTCGCGATCGGTGGAAGGCGGCAACCAGCCTGCTACTCTTACCTAGTCGGTTACTTGGCCAAGTCTTACTTGACAATGACGATGCTGGTGTTGCCGGGGCCGAAGGCCTCGACCAACTGATAGAAATCGGCCGCAGCATCGGGATGCAGCCGCACGCAGCCATGCGAAGCGGGGCGGCCGAGACGGCTGACGGCATAGGTGGCGTGGACGGCGTAGCCGCCGCTGAAAAACACCGAATGCGGCATCGGCGCGTTGTCGTATTTTTTCGAATACCACATCTCGTGCAAGCGGGTCGGCTTGAACGAGCCAGTCGGCGTGATGTGCCCTCTGCTGCCGGTCGAGACCTTCCAGATGTAGGTCGGGCGGCCATCGACGGTGACTTCCATGATCTGCTGCGACAGCGAAACCTTGGCGACGAGCTGGTTGGCGTGGGCGGCATTGCCGGCGCCGAACAGAAGCGCCGCGCCGGTGAGCGCGGCGGCGGTGATATGGATAAGCTTGGCCGAAATGGCGGTGTGCATGACGATCCCTCTGTTTTTTGCCGTTGTGTCCGGCTTCAATTTCGATGGGGCCTTATCGTGCTCGTCCGTTTCAGACCTATTTCGCTTAATACTCGTTTCTGTTTCGAATTCGTTTCTGCAAATTAACAGCGAGGCCGGTTGAGCAGTACCGCGGACCTTTGCGAGAGGTGGCGGTCAGGCGTCGCACAATCGGCTTCGGCCAGAAACGAAAGTTCATTTGATATGTATATGAAAGACTAGGACCCACTTTCGAAACCGATCTGCAACAAAATGCATCTGCGGCGGCATGATTTGGATACAGGCCGGCATCAAATTTGACGCAACGGGAACAGACATCCACAAACGAAAATGGGCAGGAAATCGAAACTCCGCTCCTGGTTTCTCAGGATCAGCGTCGCGGCGATCGTGCTCGGCGGCGCCGGCTCGGTAGCCGGCAAGCCGGCGACGACGCTGGCGGCGATGACTTCCGGCGAGGTTTCGACGCTGCACATGGCTCTGTTCATCGCCACGGTCTGGATTTTGTCCAGCCTGCGCGTCCACCGGCTGAAGGCCTTCTGGCGGGTCGGCCTCCGGTTGATGAGGACGCGCGGCCCCTCCGGCTACTTGCTGCCGAGAGGACCGAAGGCCCGCGCCGCAGCGGGGGGCTCCGTCAGCGGCGCGGGCGCTTCGGGAGTTTCCTGAAGCCCGATTTCGAGATCGAGGATTTGAAGAGATGAAGACGAAACTTGCCGCCTCGGTGCTTTCCGCGCTGCTTTACGCGCAGGGTTTGCTGGGCTTTGCCGCTCTTGCGACGGTATTGCTAAAGGAGCGCGCCCAGGCCGGGATAACAACCGTCAGCGCGAACGTTCCAACTGGACCCTCTGTCATCGTCGTGCGCTGAACGCCAGGCGTTGTCGGACCCAAAATGACCATCGCTTTGGGAAAGCCGATGCTCAAAAGCCTCGCTGATCAAAGCTTACTCGTTGCGTGGAACCGGCGGATCGAAACGATAGCCGGCGCCCCTGATGGTGGTGATAGTCTCGGTGTCGAGCTTGCGGCGCAGCCGCACGATGCGCGAATCGATCGATCGGTCGAAAGCGTCGGCATTCTCCGCCGGCGCCGCGGCAATGATATCGTCGCGCGTCAGCACCTTGCGCGGGCTGGCCAGGAACAGCTTGAGCAGCGCCACCTGGCCCGGGGAAAGCTGCTCCTCCGCGCCCGAGCGATGCATCACCATGGCCGACCGCAGGTCGACGGTGGCGTTTTCCAGCACGATCAGCTCGCCGCCGGCCCTGCCGCGTCTCATCAGCAGGCCGCCGATGCGCGCGGCAAGCTCGCGCACGTTGAGCGGGCTTTCGATGACGTCGGCGGCACCCAGCTCGAGCGCCAGCACCTTGTCGACGAGGTCGCGCGGCCGGCAGATCAGGATGAAGTCGGGACCGCCCTCGCCACCCCCGCCCTGGCTGCTGTAACGCCTGAGCAGTTCGCGGCCCTCGGCCTGGGTGACGTCGTCGCCGACGACCACGACATCGATGCCGCCGGCCGAAAGCAGCGTCTCCGCCTCCCAGGGCTGGCGCGCCTGGCGCACATCGTGCCCGCGCCGTTCGAGATGGTCCGCGAGATTTTTGGCCACCACCTCGGCGACGGACACAAGCGCAATGACGGATCGTGCGGCCATTTTCTTCACCCCGCCACAGACAACTCGAGATGAGTCTGGACATCATGTTTATACCCAATCTACTTTCTGCTGAAAGCGGGAGCGAGCGCGTCGTGAAGGCACGTATCATCGTCGTCGAGGACGAACCGGATCTGAGGGAGGCTGTGGCCGAATATCTCGGCGCCAGCGGCTATGACGTCGTCATGGCCGAGAATGCTGCCGCCGCGCGCTCGCTGTTCGAGGCGCAGTCCTTCCACCTCGCCATTCTCGACATCGCCATGCCCGGCGAGGACGGGCTGTCGCTCGGCCGCTGGCTGCGCTCGAAAACGCAGATCGGCGTCATCTACGCCACGGCCGCCGGCACCGCGCTCGACCGCATCGTCGGACTGGAGCTCGGCGCCGACGATTATATCGTCAAGCCGTACGAATTGCGCGAGGTGCTGGCGCGGGTGCGCAGCGTGCTGCGCCGCGTGCCGCAGCCGGCCGAGCCGCAGCCGGCGAAGGCCGAAACCGCAAATCGCCGTTTCGTGAATTTCGGCGGCTTCCAGGCCGACTTCGACGGCCGTCTGGTCATCGGCGCCAATGGCGCGGTGATCGAGATGGCCAAAAGCGAGTTCGACGTGCTCGAGGTTTTTCTCACCCGCGCCAACCGGCTTCTGACGCGAGCGGCGATTTCGGAAGCGATCGGCTTCGTCGAGGATCCAGAATCCTCGCGCGCGGTCGACATCCGCATCATGCGGTTGCGAAAGAAGATCGAGGCCGACCCCGCCAATCCGAAATTCCTGCGCACGGTGCGCGGCGAAGGCTATATCTTCTCGCTGCCGAGCGGCGACGCCAACTAGAGCATTCCGGGAATGGCATGAAACGGCTAGGCTCGGCGCCTTGGCCGTAGCCTTCCGTCCGGAATTGCGCCAAAACAAAGCGATAGAGCGGTTCGCCGTTTCCGTGGAACGGAGGGGCGCTCTGAACGACCGACGTCCGGGCCTGGATGACCATGACTGCTGATGCAGCACGCACCGATACGAATGGCTCGCGTCCCGGCGGCGCCGCCATGGCGGCTGTCCATGTCGTGCGCCGCCTGCGCGAGGCAGGCGACTGGCAGCGCGAGATGGATGACATATTGGCGACGATGTGCCGCAAGATGGATTGCCAGCGCGGCATTCTCTTCCGCCTGCGTGAATTGCCGGGCGAAGGCTTCGCCCAGTCCGTCGCCGCTTATTGGATCGACCCTGACTTCGGCGGCGAGCTGGCCTCGCCCACGGTGATCATGCAGTCGATCATCAACTCGGACTCGCTGCTTGAGCAGTTGCAGGAGGACGAGCGGCAAGGCAAGATTTTCTCCGGCCACACGCGCGACCTCGAGGGTTTCCTGCGGGCCGATTTCGAGAAGCAGAACATCAAGTCGTTCCTGTCCGTCTCCGTGTTCGCGCATGGCCACCTTTGGGGTACGCTGGCCATCAATGACTGCATCGCTGAGCGCGAATGGACGGATGAGGAAGAAGCGACGCTGCACATCATCGCTTTGGCCATCGGCGACGCCATCGAGCGCTCGCCATCGGAAGCGCATGCCAGTGAAGTGATCCGCCGCACCATGCTGCAGGCCTCACTGGACGCCATCATCGTCATCGACGAGACGGGTTCGATCATCGAATTCAATCCGGCCGCCGAGAAGATGTTCGGCTTCCAGCGCAGCGCAATCCTCGGCAAGGACCTGCTCGATACCATCGTTCCGCTATACTACCGCAAAGGTTATGCCTCTGGCGCCGAATACATGGCTGGCCGCGGCGCGCCGATGGTCGGCCAGCGGCTGGAGACCGTCACGCAGAACGCTGCCGGCGAGATTTTCCCGATCGAGCTGACGGCGACCGAGATGCGGGTTGCCGACCGCCGCCTGATCTTCGGCTCGATCCGCGACCTGCGCGAAAAGCTGCAGGCCGAGGAAGAGATCAACCGTCAGCGCGAGAAGCTGCACCAGAACGAGAAGATGGCGGCGATGGGCTCGCTGCTTGCCGGCGTCTCGCATGAGCTCAACAACCCGCTGGCGGTGGTTGTGGCGCAGTCGACGCTGCTGCACGAATTCGCCGGCGATCCGCAGACCAAGGTCCGCGCCGAGAAAGTGCGCGCCGCCGCCGAGCGTTGCGGCCGCATCGTCAAGAGCTTCCTGTCGATGGTGCGCCTACACCCGACCGAGCAAGCCGAGACCGATCTCAACCAGGTGGTGCGCTCGGCGCTCGAAGTCACCGCCTATGGCGCGCGCTCCAGCGGCATCATCATCGACACCGATTTCACCGGCGGGCCGCTGCTTGCCATGGCCGACGCCGACCACATCACGCAGGTCGCGGCAAACTTCCTCATCAACAGCCAGCATGCGCTTGCCGGCATCGCCGGCGAACGGCGCATCAAGGTGCGGACGTTCCGCAACGAGCACGGCAATCCGGGCTTCTCGGTCGAGGACAACGGCCCGGGCATCCCCGCGGCGATCCGCTCGCGCATCTTCGAATCCTATTTCACCACCAAGCCGGTCGGCGTCGGCACCGGCATCGGCCTGTCGATCTCGAAATCGATCGTCGAGCGCCACAAAGGCAACATCTGGTTCGAGGAGGTCGAGCCGCAAGGTGCGCGCTTCGTCGTGCAGTTGCCGGCGATCGCGGGCGGCAGCGCCGCGCCCGGCGAAGGTCCGGCGCGTTCAAGCGGGCTGCGCCACGCACTGGTGATCGACGACGAGCCGGACGTCGCCGGCTCGTTGTCCGACATACTCGAACTGATGGGCGTGAAGTCGCGCGTCGTGGCAAGCTGGACATCGGCGGCCGACGTGTTGAGCGGCTACATGCCGCCGGACATCGTTTTTTCCGATCTGCGCATGCCGGGCATCAGCGGCATTGCGATCTACCGCGAACTGCTTGCTCAGCGGCCCGCGCTGGCGCAGCGCTTCGTGCTGGTCACCGGCGATCTGATCGGTGCCAAGGCGGAAATCGAAGCGCTGCCGCCGCAGCAGCGCCCGCACATCCTGGAAAAGCCATTCTCGACGCTCGACGTCCGCGGCATCCTCTCGACCATTGCCGACGAAGCCGCCGCCGACAACGGCGCCCACATCTAAAGCGGGCCGACTACGCGGCCGAGCTCTCATGAGCGCCGCCGCGGGGTCTGTTGAGATTCAGGTCAGGCTGAGCCGAGAAGGGTGGATTCCGAGAACCGGAGCGGAGCGTACTTTCAGTACGTGAGCACCGGAAGCGCAGGAAGCTGCCCTTCGCAGGCCGGCCTCACCTGAATATCGACAGGCACCAAAAAAAGAGGCTCCCGACCGATTTCCACGGCGGGAGCCTGACTGGAGCGCAGGAGGGCGCGCTCAGGGGAGGTCTTAAAAAACGTTCGGCGTGTTGGTGAGCGGCGCGGCGTTGGCGATCATGCGCACCGCGCGCTCCCTGTGCTGGCCGGATTGCTCGGCGATGGCGCGCAGGCACTCAAGGCTCTCGGCGCCCCAGTTCTGACCCTTGCAGGCAAAGTCGATCGTGGATTCCGGCAGGCGAGCGGTCTTGAGCGTGGTCTGCGCGCCCTCGACGACATTGGCCGGCGGATTGATCGAGGCGAAAGCCGGCCCTGAGGCAGGCGCGGCCAGCATGGCGACAAAGGCGCAGGCGCCGATCAGCATGAACATCGCCATCGGATGGTCGCTGGCGCGCTGCCGCAGCGCAAGCTTCGGCCGGCGGTCATTGCGTTGCGGTCCATGCAGGCGGCGATTGGCATCGGTGGTGCGAACTTTCGCAAACATCGGTTGCTCCCTTCGTTGTCTTTCTTTTTTGCTATGAAACGAACATAATCGCACCAGGTAACTGCCGGATGGTCGGCGATGATTGCCTGTGTAACAGGATTGAAACAGATGCCGGGGGCGCCAGCCTTCCCAATCCGAGGCAACCATTCGAGCGGCCATCGAAATGGTCGGCGCAGATATGCGCCTGCCGTGCCGGCCCGACTGTAAACAGCCTCACACAGCAACGCCTGAATCGAGCGCTCCGCCGCTGTCTACGCACGCCCGTGACCGTCGAAACAGGCCTTCTCCGAGACGGGTATCCGCCTTCTGAATTACCCTTCCGCTTCCTCAATTAAGACCCGGATTTTCCGGGATTTTTCCAGCCCGGGCGGGGCCGGATTTGCCGCCATGCAATTTTCACATTTCCGCAAGCCATTGCATTTCAATGAAAAATATGCTTATATTGAATGAGCATTCAATAAAAAGCAGAGCATATCCATGAACCCGCACCTCCGTGACGTGGCGATCCCCAACGATTGGGACCGGCGGGGTTTGCCGGGGTGGAGCTACCATTCCAACGCCGTTCTCGAGCTTGAGAAGGAGTACGTCTTCCGCAACCACTGGCAGATTGCCGGCCACGTTTCCGACGTGCCCAATTCCGGCGACTATCTGACCATGGATGTCATCGGCGAGCGCGCCCTGATCGTGCGCGGCAAGGACGGCGTCGTGCGCGCCTTCAACAACATGTGCCGCCACCGAGGCAGCCGCGTCGTCGCCGACAGCCAGGGCACCTGCAAGAACGCCCTGGTGTGCCCATTCCATGGCTGGGTCTACAATCTCGACGGCACGCTGCGCGGTGCTGCCCGTCCGCGTTCCTTTCCCGAGCTCGACAGGACCGAGTTCGGCCTGATGCCGCTCGACCTCGAAATCTGGATGGGCTTCATTTTCATCCGCTTCCGCAAGGGCGGCCCGCAGCCTTCGGTGGCCGAGCTGCTGAAGCCGATCGAGGCCGAGATGGCGCATTACAATGTCGCCGACATGGTCCCGTCCTGGGGCATCTGGACCCAGAAATCGCCGGTCAACTGGAAGTCGGTGCGCGACGTCGACAATGAAGGCTACCACGTCGCCATGGCGCATCCCGCGTTGCAGGACCTCTATGGCGAGACCTATTTTGACGAGCCCTTCATCAACGGCGTGTCGCGGTCCCTCGCCACCTACAATCCGCATGCCGGGCGGCGCTGGAGCGTTCGCGAGTACATCAAGCTCGCGCCCGAGGCCACGCATCTGCCGGAACATCTGCGCAAGGCCTGGATCTATTACGGCATCTTCCCCAACAACGCGCTGTCGATCATGCCGGAATCCGTCCAGTTCTATCAGGAGTTCCCGCTGTCGACCGGCGAGACGCTGCTGCGCGGCGCCATCTACCGCTACAAGGACGAGACGCGCGAACAGGCGGCGGCACGCTACCTCGCCTATCGCATCGACCGCGACACCATGAACGAAGACGTGCAGCTCTCGGTGTGGTCGAACGAATCCATGCTGTCGGAAGCCTTCGAGGGCTTTTACCTCTCCGACCTCGAATACGGCGTGCGCACCCACCACGACCACCTACGCAGGCAGATCCCGGTTCTGAACCTGGAGACGGCACCCGAGGAAAAGGACATGTGGGGATTGAACGACGCGCTGAGGTCGAGGGGATGAGCTCTCACCTTCTCCCCGTTCGACGGGGAGAAGGAAAAGGGCCGTCACCCCCGCCAGACCCCTTCCTTCCTTAAATCATCCATGGTGCGTGAAATACCTTCGCGCAGGATCGCCACCATGTCGTCGACCTGCTCGCGGCTGATGATCAGCGGCGGCGACATCACGCACATGTTGATCAGCGGCCGCACCAGAAGGCCGAGCTCGTGGCAATGCGCATCGATGCGTTTGCCCACATTCTTGTCGAGCTGCAGCGGATCCTTGCTGTCGCGGTCGGCGACGCATTCGACGCAAGCCATCAGCCCGACGCCGCGCACCTCGCCGACCAGCGGCAGCTCTTCCAGCGTCTTCAGTCGTGCCTGGAAATAGGGCGCGATCTCGCGCGTGTGGGCGAGCACGCCCTCTTCCAGCAGATCGAGATTCTTCAATGCGACGGCGCAGCCGATCGGATGGCTGGTGTAGGTGAGCCCATGGCCGAACAGCGCATCCGGGTGGTTGGAACGGCGCAGCTCTTCGAGCAGCCGCTCCGAGATGATGACGCCGCCGAGCGGGAAATAGCCCGATGTGACGCCCTTGGCGAACGTGATCATGTCCGGATCGATGCCGAACACGTCGCCTGAGGCAAAGACATGGCCGAGCCGTCCGAAGCCGGTCACCACCTCGTCCGAGACATAGAGGATGTCGTTCTCGCGGCAGATCTCGCGGATGCGCTTGAGATATCCGTCCGGCGGCACGATGACGCCTCCAGAAGCCTGTACCGGTTCGCCGACAAAAGCGCCGATGCGCTCCGCGCCGACGCGCGCGACGGTGTCGCGGAACTGGTCGACCAGGAAATCGATGAAGGCGGCGATGCTCATCTCCTTCGGCCGCCGGAACGGGTCGGGCGAGGACAATTTGACCACCAGATCGTCGGCGCCGTCCATCCAGTCGCGGTCACGCGGCCGGCCGTTGAGCGAGGCCGACAGATAGGTCGAGCCATGATAGGCGCCGCCGCGGCTGAGGATCAGCTTCTTCTCCGGCCGTCCGCGCACATTGTTATAGAACTGCATGAAGCGCAGCGCCGTCTCCACCGCCGAAGAGCCGCCGGTGGTGAAGAAGGTGTGGCTGAGATCGCCAGGTGCCGCATCGGCGATGCGCCGGGCAAGCTCGGCCGAGGGCGCGTTCATCGTATACCAAGGCGTGTTGTAGGAGAGCGCCATCGCCTGGTCGTACATGACCTTGGCCAGCTCTTCGCGGCGATGGCCGACATTGATGCACCACATGCCGGCCGGGCCGTCGATGAGGCGCTTGCCGGAAGCGTCGGTGATGTAGATGCCGTCGCCCTCGCCGATCAGCGCGCGCGCCTCGTTGCCGACCGAGCCGGCATAGGGCCAGGGCTGCAAGAGATGGCGCTTGGCGAGCTCGACCGCGTCGTCATCGCCGGCATCGATGAGTTCGCTTGCCTTGATCTTGCTTTGAGCCGCCATTTTCGCCTCGCATTGTCAGGTTTTTGAATTCCACCGGATATCAAATTGCGCGGAAAACCATGGAAATTCAACTTTTCATCACTTCATTTTGAATATCCGTTCAATCAATATCGCAGAAATAGCGCTTGATTTCAATCGGCGGATGCGCTCATGATGAAAGAAAGCCGGCAAGCCAGGGAGCGATCGCGCTCCAAGCATAATTCGGGAACAGGCAGCCGGCGCCACGAATGGGAAGGCGCATGGCGGGACAGTCCGAGCCAGCTACCGAAATCACGCCCGGAGCGCTGCAATGACGGTTGCCGCGGAAGGGTCGCCCCCGTTGCGCATGGCGGGATCGAGACGAAGGCCCCTTCTGCAATCGGAAGCCGTCCAGGGCTTTGCCCTGATCAGTCCCACCTTCGTCTACGCTCTCATTCTCCTCGTCCTGCCGATCCTGGTCGTCATCGCCCATTCCTTCTGGACGCAGAACTATCTCACCATCGACCACACATTCACGCTCGAGAATTACCGGATCGCGCTGACCGAGCCGATCTACCGCGACCTGCTCTGGCGCTCGCTCTACATCTCGCTGACCGTCAGCCTGTTGACCGTGGCTCTGGCCTATCCGATTGCCTATTTCATTTCCTTCCATGGCGGCCGACACAAGAGCTTGTGGCTGTTCCTCATCACCATCCCGTTCTGGACCAGCTACCTGCTGCGCGTGATGTCGTGGAAGGTGATCCTCGGCTATAATGGCGTGCTCAACTCCGGCCTGATGGGCCTCGGCATCATCGACGAGCCGTCGACGGCGCTGCTCTACAATTCCACCGCCGTCATCATCACGCTGACCCATGCCTGGGCGACCTTCGCGATCCTGCCGATCTTCGTTTCGCTGGAGAAGGTCGACCGGACCCTGGTCGAAGCGGCGACCGACCTCGGCGACGGGCCGCTGCGCTCCTTCCTACGCGTCACCCTGCCGCTGTCGGCGCCCGGCGTCATCTCGGCGGCGCTGATCGTCATGATCCCGACAGTCGGCGACTACGTCACGCCGAAGCTCGTCGGCGGCAAGGACGGCGTCATGATCGCCAACGCAATCCAGGCGCAATTCGGCAAGGCGTCAAACTGGCCGCTGGGTGCAGCACTTTCCGTCACCACGATGATTATCGTCTCGTTGATGGCCGGCGCCACTGTGCTGGTCTTCCGCGCCCTGCAGAGGCTGGCACGATGACGGCGATCAGACGTTACCTGCCCGGCTGGCTGTCGAGCTATGCCGCCCTCTATCTGCTGTTCCTTTACCTGCCGGTGGTCTTCCTGCCGATCTTCTCGGTCAACACGGCGGCGACGCCCAAATTCCCGCTCGAGGGCGTCACCCTGCACTGGTACGAAGACCTGCCGCGCACGCCGGCGCTGATCGACGCCACCTGGAACAGCCTCATCGTCGGCGTCTCCGCCTCGATCCTGTCGACGGTGCTGGGCATCCTCGCCGCCCGCTCGATCACCCGTTACCGCTATCCCAGCCGCCGCGCCATCAACGGACTGATCATGGCGCCGCTGGTGCTTCCCGAAGTGATCGTCGCTATCTCGATGCTGCTGGTCATGCTGCAGCTCGGCCTGAGCCTGTCGCTGTTCACCGTGGTGCTTGGCCATGTGCTGGTCTGCATTCCCTATTCGATGACCGTGCTGACCTCCGGTTTCGAGGGTTTCGATCGCAGCCTCGAGGAGGCCTCGGCCGATCTCGGCGAGAGCGCGTTCGGCACCTTCCGGCGCGTGACGTTGCCGATGGTCGCGCCGGCGATCATCTCCAGCCTGCTCGTCTGCTTCACCATCTCGCTCGACGAATTCATCATCGCCTTCTTCCTCACCGGCACCGAGGCGACGCTGCCGATCTACATTTGGGGCCAGTTGCGGTTTGCGGCCAAGCTTCCCGGCGTGCTGGCGCTCGGCACGTTGCTGCTCTTCGCGTCGTTCCTGCTGATGACGATTGCCGAAATCCTGCGCCGCCGTGCGGCGAGACGCACCCAGAACGAGGGAGGCCTCTATGCTTGAGCGGGTCCAGTCCGAGCGCACGCAATCGGATCGCACCATGATCGAGATCCGCGACGTTACCCGCAGCTACGGCTCCTTCAAGGCGCTGGACAATGCCTCGCTGGCGATCAGGGAGGGCGAGTTCTTCTCCCTGCTCGGGCCCTCGGGCTGCGGCAAGACCACGCTCTTGCGCATGATCGCCGGTTTCGACACGCCGACCAGCGGCTCCATCGCCGTCGACGGCCAGCCGATGGACGGCATTCCCGCCAACCGCCGGCCGACCAACATGGTCTTCCAGAGCTATGCGATCTTCCCGCATCTCAATGTCGAGCAGAATGTCGCCTACGGCCTGAAGCGGCTGAAGCTCGACGCCGGCGCGGAGAAGCGCCGCGTCGAGGAAGCGCTGGCGCAGGTCTCGCTTACCGGTCTCGGCAAGCGCCGCGCCACCGAGCTTTCCGGCGGCCAGCGCCAGCGCGTCGCTTTGGCCCGCGCGCTGGTCATGCGGCCCAAGGTGCTGCTGCTCGATGAGCCGCTCTCGGCGTTGGACAAGAAGCTGCGCGAGCAGATGCAGGTCGAACTGCGCCGCTTGCAGCAGGCGGTCGGCATCACTTTCGTGCTGGTCACGCACGACCAGTACGAGGCCCTGGCAATGTCCGACCGCATCGCCGTGATGTTCGGCGGCAAGATCGCGCAGGTCGCTTCGCCGAAGGAAATCTACCAGCGCCCGGTCAACCGCCAGGTCGCCGACTTCCTCGGCGGCATGAATTTCGTCAAGGCCGAGATCGTCGAGGAAAACGGCGCTTCGCTGGTGCTCGACACGCTGGGCTTCGGCCGCGTCAGGACCGACAAGCCAAGGGCTTTCGTGCGCAATGGCGGCGCGGCGACGCTTGGCATTCGGCCCGAGCGGCTGCGTGTATTGTGGGACAACGCAACGGCGAAGTTCGAGGTCTCAGGCAAGGTCGTCGAGCGCCACTATTTCGGCGAGATCACGCATCTGATCGTCGAGATCCCCGGACTGGAAAAGCCGCTCTCGGTGACCGAGACCAACGATTTCGGCGCCGACGACATTCCGGTCGGCGCGCCGATCCGTCTCGCCTACGACCCCGAGGCGCTGGTGGCGATGGCGGACTGAATTTTTGCAGCAGCGATGCGCCCCGCCACGATCGCGCCTTCGACATAGCCCGGGAAAGACGGCGACACTTCCGAGGCGGCGAAATAGATGGGCGGCGCGCCGGCAAGGATGACGCGCTCGGCATGCCGCGCGGTGACGTCGACGATGAGGTCGCTATAAGCGCCGCCGCTCCAGCGGTCATGCGTCCAGTCGCGCGAGCTGAAATCGACGATGTCGGCGGCCCGCGGGCCGAGCGCCTGGACAAGCCTCGCGATGATTTCCGCACGCAACGCCGCCTCGCCGAGCGTATGCCAGCGCAGCGCCAGCGGCCCGCCGACGAAGACGACAAGCGCGGCATGGTCGGCATCCGTGCTGGCGTCGCAGGCAAACAGCCCCGGCTGGTCGCGCCACATGACCATGCCGCACAGGTCGCGCTCGCGCCAAAAAGGCATTGCGTAACGCACCAGGATCTTGATCACCGCGCCGCTTTCCCAGACGCCGAGCGCGCTCGCCAGCTCAGTCGGCAAAGGCGGCGCGAAGTCGAGCTTCGCGGCCGTCGCCGGCGGCAAGGCGACCAGCGCTGCGCCCGCCTCGACAACACCGCCGGTCGAGACGACGCGAATGCCTTGCCGTCCGCGCTCGATCCGCGTCGCGGCTTCGCCCAGCCGCAGCCGGTCGCCGAGATCTGCTGCCAGATCATCGGCCAGCGACCGCATCGTCTCGCGCAGGAAATACTGCAGCTCGAACACTTCGTTGGTGATGCGGCGATCATTGTCGATCAGGTACCACAACGGCACCTTGTCCAGCGGCAGGCACCACAGGCCCTCGATCATCGAACGGAAGGCTGCCTTGGCGTCGGCCGTGTCCGCCTGGCGCTCGAGCCATGTCGCCACGGTCAACCCGGCGATCGACGGATCGTCCGGCTCGATCCCGTTCATGCGCTCGCGGATTGACATCGCGACATGATAGGTCCGCTCCGCCCGCGCCGGCGTCATCGACGGATAGGTGATGAATTCGCCCTCGACATAGGTCTCGACGAAGCTCTTGCCGTAGGCCCTCGCCAGCGCCATCACTTCGGGCATGTCCACGCACAAGAACTGGCCGCCGCTGTCGACCAATTCGCCGAGCCCATTGCGCACAGCCTCTACCCTGCCGCCGACGCGGTCGCGCGCCTCGAGCACAAGGAAATCGATACCGGCGCGCTTCAATTCGAGTGCGGTGGACAGGCCGGTGAAGCCGGCGCCGACGATGACGACGTCGGTCCTTTCGATGATGCTGCTCAATAGCCGGCCTTGATCTTCTCGAACTCGGCGATCATCTTGAGCTTGAGCTCCGAGGGCAGCGGCTGCTGGAACAGCGTCTTGTCGACCCATTTTTCCACGTTGTCGTAGCCCTTTTCCTTCAGGACCGCCGGATCGACGCCGGCCATGCCCTTGGCATTGGCCTGGCCGTAGCCCCAATCCTTGACCAGCACCTTGGCGACTTCCGGATCGTTGACGGCGTTGAGGTAGTCATAGGCTTTGTCGACGTTGCCGGGCGCGTCCTTGAACAGCACGTAGCCGCAGACCCAGGTCGAGATGCCTTCGTCAGTGTCCTTCTTGGATTTGATCGGCACGCCGGCCTTGACCGACTGCACGGTCGCATCGTTCCAGGCCCAGGCGAGGTCGACCTCGCCGCCGGAAAGCAGCTGCACGATGTCGGTGGTGTCGGTCCAGTAGGAGCGCACATTCTTGTGCACCTGGCGCAGGAAATCGGATGCCTGCTTGAACTGGTCGTCCGTCATCTTGGTCCAGTCCTTGAGCCCGATGGCGAGGCTGGCCAGCGCGTAGGCGTCGTCGACATTATCGCCGATCGAAACCCTGCCCTTGTATTTCGGATCGGCGAACGCCTTCAGCGACTGCACGTCCTTTTCGGCGATCTTGTCGGAATTGTAGGTGAGTTGGGTGTTGCCCCAGTCCCACGGCATGAACCAGGCCTTGCCGTCGGACGTCGTGGCAAGATCCTTCATCGCCATGATGCCGGGGTTGAGATCCTTCCAGCCTGCGATCTTGGAGGTGTCGAGCGGCTGCAGCAGCCCCGCCTCGCGCCACTTCACCACGCTCTGCGAGCACGGGTGGCCGAGATCGGACTTGAAGCCGGAGCGGATTTTTTCGAAGGCCTCGTCCTCGTCGCCGAAGAAGGCGAAGGTCGGCGAATCGCCGTTCTTCTCGACATACTTGCCGTGGAAGCTCGGATCCTCATAGCCGGACCAGTCGAAGACGATCAGATCCTTGTCGGCGGCGACCGCGAACGCCGCCGCCGAAGCGGCGAGCGCGCTCCCAAGCGCCAGGGTCAATGTCAGGCGTCGGCTGAGTTTCTTCATGCTGTTCCATCCTCTTTTGGTTTGCCGGTCTTATTGGCCGGCTGTTGCTAACCCGGCTTTTGCTAGCTCCAGTTCTCGCTAGCTCCAGTTCTCGCTAGCCATAGTGTTTCGGGAAGGCGGCGGCCAAAAACGCATTCGCCGCCTGCAATGCGGTCTCTCGCGTGGTGTCCTCAGTCCCCATCATCAGCCGCAGCCACAAGCCCTCGAGCATGGCGCTGAGCGCCAGCGCGATGACCTGCGGGTCATAGGTGTAGTTGCCGCTCTCTTTGAGCGTTGTACAGAGATCGATGAAGACCTGCTGATAATAGGCGTCGCGCGAGCTGCTCAGCGCCTGGTAGGTCGGCCGCGACTTGGCTTCGCCCCAGAAGGCGAGCCATGCGGCAAGCTTGCGCTTGTTGCAGATCGAGCGGTCGAAATCGGCCCATACCAGATGCTGCAGCTGTCTCGCCGGATCGTCGCCCGCCTTCTGCAGGGAAGTGCGCCAATGCGCCGAATATTCGTCATACATGTGCTGCAGCGTGGCGATCAGCAGCTTCTCCTTGCTCTCGAAATGGAAGTTGACGATGCCGCGCGACAGGCCCGCGCCGTCGGCCACGTCCGCCATCGTCGTTTCGGCATAGCCGCGCTTGGCCAGGGAATCGATCGTCGCCTCGATCAGCTGCAGCCGCCGGACCTCTTTCGAGGCCTTGCGGCCGCGCTTTTCGGCGTCGCCTTTCCGCGCCGTTTCGGGGAGAGCATCGCTCGCCTCTGCAGTCTTCATGGGTGTGACGATCTCCAGCATCGCCGGCTATCCAACCGGCTTCCAACCGCGCAGATGAGTGGGGCGGTGCTCGCCACTGTCAAGCACCTTCTGCATCGCCTCCCACGTCTTGATGTTCTTGTCGACATAGGCCGCGCCGACCGCTGCCGCGGCCTGCGCGTAGAGCGGTCCCTTGAGCCGCGAAAGCTCTTCGCGCGCGACCTCGCGGTACCACGGATTGCGGTCGCGGACCGTAATGTCGGTAAAGCCGGCGCGCCGCATCGCCTCGGCATAGCGCGCCGGCGAGGCCATGGCGAAGGAGAGCCCTTCGGCCGCGATATAGGCCTTCATCTGAGGCGACGGCTCGCCGTCATGCGAAATCATCCAGTTCGACGCCGCAAACACCCCGCCGGGCTTCAGCACGCGAAAGATCTCGGCGAACAGCGCGTCCTTGTCCGGCACATGCAGCAGCGCGTCCTTGGAGAAGACGACGTCGAAGGAAGCGTTCGTGAAAGGAAGCGGTCCCCGCGGCGCCTGGACAAAGCTGACACGATCCTCGAGGCCCTGCATGATCGCCCCTCGCCTCGCCGTCTCGATCACCGGCCTTTCGACGTCGAAGCCGGTGGCTCGAGCCGCGCCGTGCGTTGCCGCCAGATGCAGCGTGATGCCGCCGGCGCCGCAACCGATATCGAGGATCGTTTTGCCCTTGAGGGAGAGGCCTTCGACCACGCGGTCGACCTCGTCCGGACCGCCCGGCGACAAGTAACCCTCGCCCCACAGCGCTTCGAGGAAGCGGATGGCGGTTTCGTCATATTCCGGCTCGGCGTCGGCCGTCTCGATCATCCGATCCTCAACCTCAAATGGCGATGCGGATCAATCCAGAAATCAAGGCAAAGCCTAGCGCATCAACAGGAAAACGCAACACCATTTGTTGAACATTCATTCAATATTGCTGGACAAAAAACTGTGATCCGTGCCAAATTCGGGGCAATCGGGAACAAGACGCACGGAGCAGTTCCAGGAAAGCGTGACGCGGTTCTCCGTCCGGAATTGCGGAGAAACAAGTAGATAAGGCAACCGGCGGGAGGTTCGGCGCGCATGAAGGCATGGGACGCGATCGTCATCGGCGGCGGCCATAATGGGCTGGTCACCGCCTGCTATCTGCAGCGCGCCGGGCTGGACGTGCTGGTGGTCGAGAAGAACGATTGGGTCGGCGGCGCGGCCACCAGCCGCGAGCTGACGCCGGGCTTCCTCTATTCCAACTGTTCCTATATCTGCTCGCTGTTTCGGCCCGAGATCATGCGCGACCTGGAGTTGCCGCGCTTCGGCCTGCAGGTTATCTCCTACGAGGGTGGCGCGGTATTCACGCGCGACGGCGACTACCTCGCCAACTACCGCGACCCCGACGCGCATCGCCGCGAGTTCGCGCGCTTTTCGAAGCGCGACGCCGAGGCCTATGACCGCTATTCGCGCGACGTCACGAGGCAGTGCCGCTTCATCCAGCCGCTGTTGATGCGCACCGCGCCCGACCCGACCAGCTTCAGGCCGCGCGACCTTGGCGAGCTGCTTTATCTCGGCAAGAAATTCGCCGGCCTCTCGGCCGAGGAGATGGCGTTGACCTTGCGCTTCTGGACGATGTCGATCTCGGACTTCCTCGACGAGTATTTCGAGACCGACGTCATCAAGGCGAACTTCGCGCTGTCCGGCATCATCGGCACGGCGCTGGGCCCGATGTCGCCCGGCACGGCTTATGTGCTGCTTCATCATTATATGGGCGAGGTCGACGGCTCGGTCGGCGCCTGGGGCTACGCGCGCGGTGGCATGGGCGCGGTCACCAAGGCGCTGGCCGCCTCCTTCAAGGCCAGTGGCGGCACCATCCGCACCGGCGCCGAAGTTGATCACGTGCTGATCAGGAACGGCAAGGCCAAGGGCGTGGTGCTTGCCGGCGGCGAGGAGATCTACGGCAAGCTCGTCATCTCCAATGCCGACGTCAAGCGCACCTTCCTGAAGCTGGTCGAGGAAAAGGAGCTGCCCGACATCTTCCTGCGCCGCGTCCGCAATTTCAAAATCCGCGGTTCGTCCGGCAAGGTCAACATCGCGCTCGATTCCCTGCCCGAGTTCCCGGCTTTGCCGAAGGATTCGCCGGTCTACCGCGCCGACATGCATTTCACCGATTCCATCGAGCGCATGGAGCGCGCCTATGACGACTGGAAGGCTGGACGCTGGTCGGCCGATCCCTTCCTCGACATGATGATCCCGACCACGCTCGATCCGACCATGGCGCCGCCGGGCAAGCATTTCATGAGCTGCTTCGTGCAATACGCGCCGCCGAAGATAAGAGGGGCGGACTGGACCGATGCCGACCGCGACGGCTTCGCCGAAAGCGTGATTGCGCAGATCGCTGAATATTCGCCCGGCTTCCGCGACCGCATCGTCCATATGGAGGTGCGCACGCCGCGCGAGATCGAGGCCGAGGTCGGCCTCACCGAAGGCAATATTTTCCAGGGCGAGCTCACCTTCGATCAGCTGCTCTTCAACCGCCCGGTGCCGGGCTACGCGCAATACCGTTCGCCGGTCGGTGGGCTCTATATGTGCGGCTCCTCCACCCATCCGGGCGGCGGCGTCATGGGTGCGCCCGGACGCAATGCCGCCGCCGAAATCCTGCGTGATCTGGCCAAGCCAACCCTGCATATGAGCCCGGCCCATGACGTCATCTGATTTGAACTGGGACGTTATCGTCATCGGCGGCGGCCATAACGGCCTCGTCGCCGCCGCCACGCTGGCGAAATCCGGCCGCAAGGTGCTGCTGCTCGAGGCCGGCAACGAGGTCGGCGGCGGCGCGCGCACCGAGGAATTCGCGCCGGGCTTTCGCGTCTCCACGGTCGCGCATCTGCTCAACCGGCTGCATCCCGATGTCGTGAAGACGCTGGAGCTGGAACGCCACGGACTGACGGTAGAGCGCGGCGACTTCGTGCCGTCGGTTGCGCTGTCGAGAGACGGTCCGCTGGTGCTGCACGGCGCCTATGGCGAGGTGCTGACGGGCGCCAGCCCTTCGGAACAGTCCGCCTGGAAAGATTTGCGCGCGCAACTGCTGCGCTATGCCGGCGTGCTGAAGCCTTTCCTGTCGCGCCGACCGCCTGATCTTGGCGGCATGTCACTCGCCGATGTGACCGGGCTCGGCCAGACCGCGCTGGCGCTGAAGCGGCTTGGCAGGGAAGACATGCGCGACTTCCTGCGCGTGCTTTTGATGAATGTCTACGACCTGCTCGACGAGCAGCTCTCGGACGACCGGCTGAAGGGCCTGCTTGCTTTCGACGCGACGCTCGGCTCGCATCTTGGGCCGCGCTCGCCGACTTCGCTGCTCGGCCTCTACTACAGGCTGGCCGGCGAAATTGGCGGCCTTGCCGGCGCGCAGGTCCAGCCGAAAGGCGGCATGGGCGCCGTCGTCGCCGTCATCCGCACGGCGGCGGAAAAGGCGGGCGTTTCGATCCGCCCGGCTTCGCCGGTCGCCAAGGTGATCGTCGAAAAGGGCCGCGCCGTCGGCGTCGTCACGCAGGGCGGCGAAACGCTGCAGGCCAACATCGTCGTCTCCGCGATCAACCCGGCGACGACGATCCTCGATCTTGTCGGCCCGCGCGACGTCGATACCGGCTTCGTGCGCAAGGTGAAGAACATCCGCATGAAGGGCGATGCGGCCAAGCTGCATCTGGCGCTGGATCGGCCGCCGCAATTTTCGGGCGTCGACGCCGCCGGCCACAAAGGTCGCCTCGTCGTCGCGCCTTCGCCCGACCATGTTGAGCGCGCCTTCAATCCGTCGAAATATGGTGAGTTCTCGCCTGAGCCGGTGATGGAAATCACGCTGCCCAGCCTGGCCGACCTATCGCTCGCCCCATTCGGCGCCTGCGTGCTTTCGGCTGTGGTGCAGTACGCGCCTTATGCGTTGAGAGAGGGCTGGGGCGCCGGCAAGCCGCGCTTCCTCAAGGCGATCATGGCGCAGCTCGAGACCTATGCGCCCGGCATCGGCGCAACGGTCAGCCACGCCGAGCTTTTGACGCCCGCCGACATCGAGGCGCGCTACCGCATGCCTGGCGGCCACTGGCACCATGGCGAGTTGCAGGCCGACCAGATGCTGATGTCGCGGCCGGTCTCCGGCTGGTCGGGCTACGACACGCCGCTCGAAGGCCTGTACCTTGCCGGCGCCGGCTCGCATCCGGGCGGCGGCATCTCCGGCGCGCCCGGCCTCAACGCCGCGCGCCGCATCATCGCGATGAAGGGGTGAATATGTTTTTGCAAATCGCTGAAGTCGCGCTCCATGGCGCCCCCCTCTGGCCTGCCGGCCATCTCCCCCACGAGGGGGGAGATCAGCAGCTCGATCTGTCGGCGCTTTTCTTGCGACGTCGGAGACTGGCGAAAGTCAGCGTGACGTCCAATCTCCCCCCTTGTGGGGGAGATGTCCGGCAGGACAGAGGGGGGCGCGAAGGAACGCTGTCATGAATCGTCATGTGAAAACCGACGCCGCCCGCACCCTCGCCCAATCCCACTTCCGCACTTTGCGCATGGGCACCCCCTTCCAGCCGCGCATCGACGCGCTGGCGCTGACGAACGACTGGTACAACTGGGCCGGCTACCGCGCGCCGCATTCGCTGTGGGACGAGGAGCTCGAATATTTCGCCATCCGCAGCCAGGCGGCGCTCTTCGACATCTCGCCGATGACCAAATACCGAATCGAGGGACCGGATGCCGAAGCCTATCTCGACCGCGTCACCCTGCGCGACGTGACCAAGCAGAAACCCGGCCGCGTCCACTACACCGCCTGGTGCGATGACGATGGTTTCGTGCTCGACGACGGCACTTTGTTCCGGCTGTCGCCGACACGCTTCCGTCTCTGCTCGCAAGAGCGCCATCTGCGTTGGCTGCTCGACAGCGCGATCGGCTATGAGATCAGTGTCGAGGAAGAGACCGAAGCGGTCGCCGGACTGGCGCTGCAGGGTCCGACCTCCTTCGCCATCCTGCGCGAAGCGGGCTTTGCCGGCGTCGAGCGGCTGAAAATCTTCGACCTCGCCGAGTTCGCGCATGTCGGCGCTGCGGTGACCATCTCGCGCACCGGCTTCACCGGCGATCTCGGCTACGAATTGTTCGTGCCGGCCGACAAGGCGCTGAGCCTGTGGGACCGGCTGATGGCGGCGGGCGAGCTGCGCGGCATCCGCGCCATTGGCTATACCGCGCTGAACCGAGCCCGGCTGGAGGCGGGGCTGATCGTCACCAATGCCGATTTCACAGCTGCCGAGCACGCGATCCGCGCCGACCGCCTGCGCATGCCGGACGAGATCGGCCTCGGCTTCATGATCGATCCGGACAAAGGCCATTTCAACGGCCGCCGCGCCATCCTCGACGCCCGGGCGAAGAAGAAGCTGCGCCATGTGCTGGTCGGCCTGGAGATCGAAGGCAACATCCCGGCCGAGCATGCGATCGTCTACTACAAGAAAAGCCAGGAGGTTGGGCTGGTCAGCGCGGCGATGTGGTCGCCCATGGCCAAGCGCAACATCGCGCTCGCCTCGCTGCAGCGGCCCTATGGCGACACGATCGCCGACGACCTGTGGGTCGAGATTTACGCCATGCGCGAGTTGCAGTACCAGAAGCTGATGAAGAAGGCGAAGGTGGTGCCGCGGCCCTTCATCAGGCTCGACCGCCGCACCGCCAACCCGCCCGCGGACTTTTGACATGGCAAGCGAAGCGGAAGACCTGGAAGCGGAAGCCGCCGAGCAGTGGGAGCTGGTCAACACACCGCTCGGCGAGATGTGGTCCGGCCGCACCCGCTACGCGGCGGCGATGTTCTTCTTCAAGCGCGGCGAGATGAATGCCGAGACGCTGGAGGTCTACCGCATCTGCGCCCGGCTCGACCACGAGGATCCCCTGCCGATCATCCGCCACCGCGGCGTCGGCAAGGAATGGCTGAAGCGTATCGGCTACGACGGATAGACCCGCCTTAGCCTATGGTGCGCTCCAGCACGCTCAACCAGTTCCGATAAGCGATCTTCTCGATCAGCGCGCGCCCGAAACCGCGTGCCGCCAGCGCATCGGTGAGCTTCGGCAGACCGGCGACGTCGCCGATGGGGGCCGGGATCATGGCGCCGTCGAAATCCGAGCCCAGTCCGACCCCGTCTTCACCCAGCGCCTGCAACAGCGAATCGATGTGGCGCACCATGATATCAATGCTGGTGTCGGCGTTCATGCGGCCGTCCTCGCGCAGGAAGCCGGTGGCGAAGTTCAGGCCCACCATGCCGCCGGATTCGCGGATCGCGCCGAGCTGCCAGTCGGTCAGGTTGCGCGAATGGCCGCAGATCGCATGCACATTGGAATGGGTCGCGACCAGCGGCGCGTCGCTCAAGCCCGCCACGTCGCGAAAACCCTTCTCGTTGAGATGCGAGAGGTCGATCATGATCCTGAGCTGGTTGCACGCCTTGACCAGCGCCTTGCCGGCATCGGTGAGACCAGGCCCGGTGTCGGGCGAGGACGGAAAGCGGAACGGCACGCCGTTGCCGAAGGCGTTGGGGCGGCTCCAGACGATGCCCAGCGAGCGCAGCCCTGCGGCGTGCAGCACATCGAGCATGGCAAGCCCGGGATCGATCGCCTCGACGCCTTCGATGTGGAACACCGCCGCGATCGAGCCCTTGGCCATCGCGTCCCGCACATCGCCGGCGCTGCGGCAGACGGTCAATGCCCCGGCGCGCTCCAGCCGGAACAGGATCGAAGCCATGCCGATGGTCGAGGTGATCGCCTCGGCCTGCGGCAGTTCCGGCGGCAGCGGTTCATTGTCGCTCGGTGCCGGCGGCACGGCGCTGCGTTTCGACTTTTCGACCGGAGGCGGAAAGATCGCGAACATGCCGCCGGCAAAGCCGCCTTTCCTGGCGCGCGGCAGGTCGATATGCCCGCCCGGCGTCCCCTCGATGAACAGCTTTTCGACGTCGGCTTCCTTCGACTGGTAGAGCCGAAGCAGCGTGTCGTTATGTCCGTCGAAAACGGGGATCAGGTCGGTATCGGTCATCAGGGAAGCCATTCAAATCGGAGATGGGCGGGACGACAGGTTTCGTCCGGGCGAACCGTCAACTTAGGCAAGATGACCGGGCGGTGCAAATGCCAAGAGCTTCCCCTTCTCCCCTTGTGGGGTCCGAAGGACGGGCGAGACGCGTGGCTCGCCCCGGGCGGTGGATCGGCGCGACAGCGCCGAGACGGATGAGGGATGTTCCAGGGAATGCGAACGTCTCACTCCGCTGGAGCACCCCTCATCCATCGCGGCGCTGCGCGGCCACCTTCTCCCACAGGGGGAGGAGGGAAAGACGGTGCTACCGCTTCAGCACATCCGCCCATTCCGGGTGGCGACGGAACTGGGCGTTGGCGAAGGGGCAGAGCGGGATGATCTTCTTGCCGGCGGCACGCGCATCCTCGACCGCGCGGGTGACGAGCCGAAGCCCGGCGCCCTGGCCGCGAAAGACGTCCGGCACCTCGGTGTGGTCGATGATGAGCTGGTGCTCGCCGATCTTGGTGAACGTCATCTCGGCCTCGGCGCCGCCCGGGCCGCGCAGCACGTAACGCCCCTTGGAGCCGCGGTCTTCCAGTTCGATCTCGGGCAGTTGGTCGGCCATGTTACTTGCCTCCTTCGGCAACGGGCGCCGGCGCGAAAAACCGCCGCGCCGATTCGATTTCATTCGGCCGAACCTCATGCCCGCCGTCGTGCCATTCCACTGTGACATCGGCGCCGTCGGCGCGCAAATAGGCCTCGAGCCGCGACGTCAAGTTGGGCGGACAGATCGGGTCGCGCCTGCCGGCCGTGATCAGGATGCGGCGGCCGGCAAGGCTGCCCTGGACGCGGGGTTCGAACGGGATCAGCGGATGCATCAGCGTCGCGCCATCGAACAGGGTCGGCTCGGCGAACACCACCGAGGCCAGGATGTTGGCGCCGTTGGAGTAGCCGAGGCCGAACACCGCCGAGGGTTTTGCGGTCCCGACATGCGCCTTGACGAAGCCCGCCATCTTCGAGGCCGCGCGCGCCAGGTCGTCCATGTCGTAGACGCCCTCGCCGGTGCGGCGAAAGAAACGGGGAGCGCCGTGCTCCGACACATCGCCGCGCGGCGAGACGATCGTCGCCGAAGGCATAAGCTCGCGGCCGAAACCGAGAAGCTGGTTCTCGTCCGCGCCGGTGCCGTGGAGGACGAAGAGCAGCGGGCTGCCCGGCGAACCGGGCAGCACCTTGTGGATGTAAGCGTCCTTGCTCATGGCTTCAGTCTTCCAGCTTCTGCAGATGCTGTTCGAGATAGGGCCGCAGATGCTGGTGCTGCGCCGGCAGCCTCAGCGCCTCGCCGAGATGCGCGGTGTCCTCGTCGCGGTCGAAGCCCGGCTCGTTGGTCGAAACCTCGAACAGCACGCCGCCCGGCGTGCGGAAATAGATCGCCCAGAAATAGTCGCGATTGATGACCGGCGTCACGCCATAGCCCGTGTCGACCAGCGCCTTGCGCACTTCCAGCTGTTTTGCGCGATCCTCGACCGCGAAAGCGACATGGTGTACCGAGCCGGCGCCGAGATTGGCAAAGCCGGCACCCGGCAGCGATTCGATGTCGACGACGTCGGCGCCGTTGCCGTTCTTGATCGCCAGCCGGCGAATATTGCCGGACTTGTCGACCTCCTCATAGCCCATGAATTTCAAAAGCTCCTCGGTGGCGCCGCCGTCCTTCAGCCGCAGCGAGACCGAGTGAAAGCCGCGGATCGCCTCGTCGCCGGGAACACCGCCCTTGACCCAGGGCGCCCGCTTGTCGGTCTTGTCCTCGACGAGCGCGAAACTGTCGCCGTCCGGGCCGGTGAAGGTGAGCCGCTTTTCGCCGAAGCTTTCGGTGCGGGCAACATTGCCCACGCCCTCATCGGCGAAGCGCTTTTCCCAATAGGCCAAGGTGCCTTCCGGCACCGAGAATACCGTTGTGCCCACCTCGCCGACGCCGTGCCGGCCCTTGGCGATATCGGGGAACGGGAAATAGGTCATCACCGAACCCGGCGTGCCGACCTCGTCGGCATAGTAGAGATGGTAGACATCCGGCGCGTCGAAATTGACGGTCTTCTTCACCCGGCGCAGGCCAAGCTTTTTCGTAAAGAACTCATTGTTGCGGCGTGCATCGCTCGCCATGGAGGTGACGTGATGCAGCCCCTGTATCTGATTGAGCATGATCCTGCTCCTTCCCTTTGTCCTTGTGCGGCCCTTGCCGCTGTCCACGCCAATATGAGGATGAGCGGGCCGGTGGCAAAGCAGGCAAACATAGAATGGACTGTATCATGAAAGTGAACGACTATTCTAAGTATGTTCACCAATGGTGTCACCAAGCTTGGCTTGCAACGCGGGTGACTTCCGTTCCATCTGAACGCTTCCACAAGGAGACGATCTTGGACAATCGCACGCACCGCCCGAACGTCCTGCTCATCACCTGCGACCAGTGGCGTGGCGATTGCCTGTCGACGGCCGGCCATCCGGTGGTGAAGACGCCGAACGTCGATGCTCTCGCCGCGGAAGGCGTGCTTTTCCGCCGCCATTATGGCGGGGCAGCACCCTGCTCGCCTGCCCGCGCGTGCCTCTACACCGGGCTTTACCAGATGAACAATCGCGTCTGCCGCAACGGCACGCCGCTTGACGCGCGCCATGGCAACATCGCGCTTTCGGCGCGCGCGGCAGGCTATGATCCCACCCTGTTCGGCTACACCGATGTCGCGCTCGATCCGCGCCCGCTGGCGGCCGGGGATCCGCGCCTGCGCAGCTATGAAGGCGTGCTGCCGGGCTTCACCGTGCGCCAGGCCCTGCCCGAGCATCAGAAGCAATGGTTGTCATGGCTGCGGACCCAAGGCATCGACACCGGTGCAGGCAGCCCCGACATCCACCGTCCGGCCCGAGGCCAGGCGGAACGCGACGTGACCAACGCGCCGCCGGTCTATTCGAAAGACCAGACGCCGACCGCGTTCCTGGCCGGCGAATTCATCCGCTGGCTTGGCGAGCAGGAGGAGAGCGCGCCGTGGTTCGCGCATATCTCCTTCATCAGCCCGCACCCGCCCTTCATCGTGCCCGAACCCTACAATACCATGTATGATCCGGCTGAAGGTCCCGCGTTCAAACGCGCTGCAAGTTGGCAGGCCGAGGCCGGCAGCCATCCCTATATCGCCTACGATCTGGCCGGGCAAAAGCGGACAAAATTCGTCCCCGGCATCGAGGGCAAGGTGGCGGACTGGAGCGAGGAGAACTTCCGCCGCATCCGCGCGATCTATTACGGCATGATCTCCGAGGTCGACGCGCAGCTCGGCCGCATCTGGCAGGCCATCAAATCGGCGGGCGCCTGGGACGACACCGTGATCGTGCTCACCTCCGACCATGCCGAGATGATGGGCGATCATTTCATGCTCGGCAAAGGCGGCTTCTTCGACGCCAGCTACCACATTCCGTTGATCATCCGCGATCCGCGGCGGGGAGCCGCGGCGGGCACATCCGTGGATCATTTCACCGAAGCCGTCGATGTCTTCCCCACCTTGCTCGACCTGATCGGCGCCGCCCCGCAGCGCCACCTCGACGGCCGTTCGCTCGCGCCTTGGCTGGATGGAACGGAACCGGAAGCCTGGCGCGACGCCGCGCATTGGGAGTTTGATTTCCGCACGGTCGCCCAAGGGGAAGCCGAACGCCATTTCGGTGTCGGATCGAACACCTGCAACCTCGCCGTCATCCGCGCGGCGGACTTCAAATATGTCCATTTCGGCGGCGGTCTGCCGGCGCTTCTGTTCGACCTATCGAAGGACCCAGGCGAGCTGAAAAATGTGGCGAACGACCCGGCCTATCTCCCGGTACGGCTCGAGTTCGCCGAGAAGATGCTTGCCTGGCGTGCCGCTCACCTCGATCAGTCCCTTGCCTTGGCGGAACTGACCGAAGATGGAGTGGTGGGGTACGTGAGTAGGCAGTAGGCAGTAGGAGTAGGCAGTAGGCAGTAGGCAGTAGGCAGTAGGCAGTAGGCAGTAGGCAGTAGGCAGTAGGCAGTAGGCAGTAGGCAGTAGGAGATGGTCCGCGTTGGATCGCCGGAGGCAATAGCCTCTTTCCCTATTCCCTATTGCCTAATTCCTACTGCCTACTGCCTGATCGTCACTTCAGAATCATCCGCTGCTGGTCGCGGTTGGCGGCATAACTGCTCTTGTCATAGGCCGTTTGTGCCTGCAGCTGCTCCTTGGTGAAGTTGGTGTAGAGATACTTCTTGCCGTTCTTGTCGGTCATGAATTTGAGCTTATCCATGCCGATCGCCACTTCCTTGGCGCCGATGCCGAGGAAGCCGCCGACATCGACGATGACCGCGTCCGGCTTGTTGTCGGGCGTCAGCACGACGTCGCCGATCGAACCGATCTTCTCGTCGTTGGCGCCATAGACCGTCGTGCCCTTGAGGTCGTCGACGCGCATGTTGCCCATCGGCATCTCGGTCAGTGTCGACTTGTCGATGGAAGCGGTCTTGGTCTGGTCGGTAGCAGCGCCGCTATTATCGGCAGGCTTGTTCTCAGCCGTGCTCTGGGCCGGCGGCGTCGCAGGCTTGTTCTCGGCCGTCGGCTTGGCGGGCTCTGCCGGCTTCGCTCCCTTATCGGACGTCGTGCCCGAAGCGACCACCGCAGGCGTGGTCGTTGCCGGCGCGTTGTTCGCGGCCGTCGTCGTGCCGGGCGCCGGATCATAGGGCTTGCGGTCGAACTCCGGCTGGGCCTGCAGCTGCTCCTTCGTCGTCTCGGCCACCAGCCAGCGGTCGCCGTTCTTCTCCGCCCATTTTGCCTTGTCGAAGTCGAAAGTGACGTTCTTCGTGCCGATGCCGAGGAAGCCGCCGACACCGATCACCAGCGACTCGGCCTTGCCGTCCTTGGCAAGCACGATGTCCTTCACGTCGCCGATCTTCTGGGCATCGTCCGCAGTGCCGTTATAAACCGACTCGCCCATGATGTTGGTGGCGAGGTTGCCCTCCGCCTTCTTCACCGGCTCGGCCGGTGCGGCCGCGGGAGCCTGGGCTGTCGTCGTGTTGTTGGCGGGCTGCGTAGCGTCGGTAGACTGCGCCGGCGCCGGATCGTAAGGCTTGCGGTCGAACGCCGGCAGAGCGTTCAGCTCATCCTTGGTGGACTTGGCGACCAGCCAGCGGTCGCCGTTCTTCTCTGCCCATTCCAGCTTGCCGTAGTCGAAAGCGACGTCCTTCTTGCCGACGCCGAGAAATCCGCCGACGCCGATGATAGCGGACTTGGCTTTGCCGCCGGAATCGAAGACGACATCGTCAACCTTGCCGATATTCTGTGCATCGTCTCCCGTGCCGTTATAGACGGACTCGCCGATAATATTGCTCATCAGGGCGCCATCGGCGCGCGGGACCGGCGCCGGATTCTCGGCTGCTGGGGGCTGTGGAGCCGGGGCGGGCGTCGTCTGCGCGAAAGCGCCGGTTGCCAGAAGGGTTGCGATCGCGGTCGTCGCAAAAAGAGTGCGGATCATCATGATGGTCTCTCCTCGTGCCTGATCTGTGCATGACGCTCCTTGGCCAGCCTCTTGACGGCAGGTCGGAAGCGGCAATGTCTACAGGTTCACAACGTTGTGACCGGAGGGTTGTTCCAACCGCAACGCGTTCACGCGTCCGTGGACTGCTGGCCTCCCGGCGGAACCTTTGCGGCGGCCTCCTCGTTTCAGCCTGCGGCTGAGGGTCTGCCGGCTCAAAGTGACCTGAACACGGAGCGCGATATGCGGTTTGCTGCGGTGCTGAACCAGGACGGCGGCACCCTCCGTACCATCGACATGGAGGCATTTTCCGAAAAGCTGCGTCAGACCCTCGAAGCGGCGGGGCATTCGGTCGAGATCGACATCGTTGCCGGTCGCGACGTCGCCACGGCGCTGGAAAAGGTCATCGCCAGGCGAAATATCGACGTTGTTCTCGCCGGAGGCGGCGACGGCACGATTTCCACCGCGGCATCCCTCCTCATGAACAAGAAGAAGGCCCTGGCCATCTTGCCGGCCGGCACGATGAACCTGTTTGCGCGCGGCCTGGGCATCCCGCAGACATTGGAAGCGGCGTTGCAGTCCTTTGCCGACGGCGAGGTGATCGCCGTCGATATGGCGAGCGCCAACGGCCAGCCCTTCGTGCATCAGTTCTCCGTCGGCATGCACGCCAAGATGGTCCAGTTGCGCGAGAAAATGGATTTCGGCTCGCGCCTTGGAAAGATGCAGGCGTCCGTGCGCGCGGCGTGGGCGGCTATCAAGAACCCGCCGGCGCTCAAGGTGAGCCTGAGCATCGGCAAGACCGAGATCGTCGCCCGCACGACCGGCATCGGCATCTCCAACAATCTGTTCGGCGAAGGCCACCTGCCCTATGCCGACAACCCGGCTGGCGGCGTGCTCGGCATCTATGTCAGCGTCGCGCGCCGGCGCCATCATCTGGCGAAGCTGCTGCTGGACATGCTGCGCGGCAGGTTGCGCCAGAGCGCGCATGTCGAAGTGCATCAGGCTGGCAAGGTCGTGCTGAAAATCCGTTCGCCCACCAGGAAGTTCAGCGCGGTGCTGGACGGCGAATTGATCAGGCTGGAGAGGGAAACCACGGTCGAGATTCACCCCGGCGCCCTGAACGTGCTTGTCCCGTCCCGCAATGCGCAGGCGAAGGCGGCGTGATGGAAAGATCAGCTGCCTTGAGTGGATTTCTGCTCGGCGGGCGGCGCCGTCGGCACGTTCTGCTGGGTCGTCGGCGACTTGATCAGCTCGCCGTAGATCTCGACCGCGCCCCACGCGATGAAGGCGAGCAGCAGCCCGGCGATGAGGATTCTGAGGGCGTGCCAGCCCCAATGCCCCTGGCGAGCTTTGTCTTCAGGTACGATCTTGGTCACGATTGGCCTCCATGCTGCGCGGCGGCGGGCGCTTCAGGCACGACATGGTCGGTAACGGATCCTGTTCGGGAAGGTTCCGTGTCGGAAAAGACGCCCCGCAAGCATGCGGCAACCGATTGCGTGTATATGATGGCCGATTGCGTGGCGTTTTGAGGGAATGGTGAGCAGCAAGGCGGATAGTTTGCCAGCGGACGTCAGCCGCGTCGTGATCGATGCGGAACGGCTCGCCCTGCTTCAGGGCCTGGGCGCCATGGATACCGCAACCGATCCGGACTTCGACCGTATCACCGGTCTCGCTGCGGCAATCGCCGAAGCGCCTGTCGCGCTGGTGAACCTGATCGGCAGCAGTCGCCGGCGGTTAAAGGCGCGCATCGGCCTCGACGAGAAGGAGACGCCAACCAGCACTTCCTTCAGCGCCCACGCCATCGCCGCCGGCGACGATCCCATGGTGGTGACCGACGCCACGCTCGATCCGCGTTTCGCCGACAATCCGCTGGTCACGGGCAAGCAGCACATCCGTTTTTTTATCGGCGTGCCGATGATGGTGGCCGGTGCCAGGATCGGTACGCTCTGCGTGCTCGATCGCCAGCCGAGACCGTTTCCGGCCGAGAAAAAGCTGGCGAAGCTGAGAATGCTGGCCGACCTCGCGGCCAGCCTGTTCGCGCTGAAGGACGCCACCCGCGACGGCGCCATCGCCAAGGCGGAACTGGCGCGCGAGGAAAAGCGCCGCGCCATCGCGCTCGACGCCGCCTCACTGGCGAGCTGGGCGTGGGACATACCCACCGACATGATCGAATGCGACACGCTTCTGGCCGAGCTTTTCAACCTGCCGCCTTCGAACCGGCTGAAGGCGCGCGACATCCTGCGCGCCATCGACCCGCGCGACGTCTACCAGACCGAGACGCGTTTCCGCGACGCGCTGAGCGGCAGCGACGACTATTTTGGCGAGTACCGGGTCAAGGGGGTCCATCCACCCCGCTGGATCGCCACGCGCGGACGCGTGATCGAACGCGACGGCGAGGGCAAGCCGACGCTGATCTTCGGCGTCAACTACGACATCACCGAGCGCAAGCTCGGCGACGAGCGGCAGCGCCTCTTGCTGCGTGAGCTCAACCACCGCGTCAAGAACACATTGGCGACCGTGCAGGCGCTGGCGACGCAGACCGTCCGCCACGCTCGCCAGCCGAGTGTGTTCCTGGAGGCCTTCGGTGCCAGGCTGCAGGCGCTCGGCGCCGCCCATAATCTGCTGTCCGACCGCGAATGGCGCGGCATTGGCATCGGCGAATTGGCACGCATCGAGGTCAGGGCTTTCGACACGGGCCGCCAGCCGCGTATCGCGATTTCGGGTCCCGAGCTTCTGCTCTCGCCCGATCAAGCGGTCGGGCTCGGCCTGATCCTGCATGAGCTCGCCAGCAACGCGATGAAATACGGCTCACTCTCCGCGCCGTCGGGAAAAGTCGATCTCGACTGGAAGACGCAAGGCCGCAAAGGCGCGCGCCGCCTGGTGCTGACCTGGCGCGAAAGCGGTGGGCCGCGGGTCGAGCCTCCGGATCGCCAGGGTTTTGGCTCGATCCTGATCCGCCGCAGCCTCGCCAAGGTCATCGACAGCGAGGTGATCCACGAATTCCGCCCGGATGGCGTTTTCGCCGAAATATCGATGCCGCTCGAGCCGTCCTTGAAATGAGCGCTCCGGCACTGCTCAAGGCAAGTCTTCCGGGTCCGGCTTCGACGGCCCGGATTTGGTGTTCTCGCGATAGATAGCATACGCGACGACCGCCAGGGCAGGCGCGACAACGGCTCCAAGCCCGCCTTTGCTTTTGGCGAGGGCCGGAAGCAAGGCAAGTGCTGCGGTAACGCCCGCCGCCGTCATATTGGCCTGGCGTCGCCGCGCGCGGCGCTTGCTGCGCATGCCGGCCGCCAGCTTGTGAATGACGAGGATGAGCCCGGCAACCACCAGGAAGCCGATGCCGAAGCCGAGACTGGTCGCGATCGGTCCGTAGCGGACTGCCAGCCAGATGTAGGCGGCGCCGATGAGGAAGCCGACACCGCACACGGCGAAAATGGCGGCAAGCCCGTAAAGGATTGCCGCGGTCCGCGCCCTATGCAAAGCGGCCATCGCCTCGCCCGAGGCGAGGGCCGAGATCAGCGAGACAAGCGCCCCCATCTGCGGTTAGCGGCGGGAAAACAGGGCGAACAGGTAACCGACGCCCGCCGCTATGGCCAGCGATGTCACCGGCTTCTCGCGCACCTTGGCGATCAGCTGCGCTTCGATATCCTCGGCGCTTCCCCGCATGCTCTCGAACGCGGCTTCGCCCTGCGCGCGCAATTGCTCGACGCCGTCCGCGGCGGCGCGACGGGCCGCGCCGTAGCCGTGTTGACCGGTCGTGGCGAGTTGCTCGGTGAGTCGCTGGATGTCCGCTTTCAGTTGCTCGATATCGGCCTCCAAATCGGCGGCGGTTGCTTCGTCTGTGGCGGATTTGCCTGCGGCGGTTGCCATTCTCTAACTCCTTGTGTTTGCGTTGGTTTCAACGCCCCTTCGGCGCCATGGTTCCGGTCGTTGCAAGCCAACCTAGATCAGCGGCCTGCATTCCTCGCCTAGCCCCTCCCAGCGGGCAAGCTTCTTCAGCCCGTCATAGTCGATCACTTCGCAGCCGCCGTCCCGCCACATGATGAGCTTGCGGTCCATCAGCTTGCGGATCGTCTTGTTGGTATGGACCAGCGAGAGGCCGAGCGTGTCGGCGATGTGCTGTTGCGTGATCGGGATCTGCACCGGTGTCTTGCCGTTGAGACCGGCGCCGCGAGCCCGGCGGGCGATGAAGGCGATAAGATAGGCGGCGCGTTCAAGCGCGGTGCGGCGGCCGATGCTGAGCAGGTTCTCATCCAGCATGCGCTCCTCGCGCGACGCGATCCAGGTGATGTCATAGGCAAGGCCGGGATGGTTGCGATAGAGTTCCTGCAGCTGATCGCGTTCGAAAACGCAAAGCAGCATCGGCGACAGGGCTTCGACGGAATGCTGCATTTCGCCCATCAGACTTCCCTGCAGGCCGATGAGGTCGCCAGGCATGGAAAAATTGAGGATCTGCCGGCGCCCGTCGGGCAAAAGCTTGTAGCGGAACGCCCAACCCGACAGCACCGTGTAAAGATGCGCGCTGTGGCTGCCTTCGACCAGCACGGTCGCACCTCTGTCGACAGCCAATTCGCCACGCTTGAAGGTGTCGATAAATGACAATTCCTGCTCGTCGAATTCGCGGAAGGCCGGCAGCGGCCGCAGCGGGCATTTTTCACAAGGATATTGGCGAGTGGCAACCAAACGTCCGGACATTCGACCCCTCTTCGAAATCCCTGCCCTAGGGGCGCAAGGAAACGTTTGAGGGGGGCAGCGGTTCCGCCGGGGTCATGTCCATGTCTTTTTTAAATGACATCGTGACGGATTGCGCGCATGAGTGCGGCTGCCAAGGAGATACCCCATAGGTGACAGCATTGCTTGACGGATTGCGCATTCTTGTCCTCGAAGACGAGTTCCTGATAGCGATGGATGTCGAGCAGCTTTGCCGTGATCACGGCGCCGCGGATGTGACGATCGCGCGCGAGATCGCCGACATCGACGGGCAGGCGCTTCCCTCGAGCTTCGACGCGGCAGTTGTCGATCTGATGCTTGGCGGGGTGTCGACCCTGGATTTCGCCGCGCGGTTGCGTGCAGAGGGCGTGCCGTTCGTATTCGCCTCCGGCTATTCGGATTCCGACGAAGTCAAGAACTCGTTCCCCGACGTTCGACTGGTGACCAAGCCTTACTCGGGCGACGATCTCGTCGAAGCCGTGGCGATCGCCTGCGGACGGGCCGCTCCGGCGGCCTGACGGTCGCCGCCGAGGCAATCTCAGGCCGCCTGCGTGCTCACATCATGGCCGGTGCGAATCCGGGTTTCCCAAGGAAATGCCGTATACGTCAAGCGTGCCGAATGATGACGCCGAATGCGCGAGCAGGTACTTGTCGCCTTCGCGTCCCGAAAGTTAAGCCGCGTTCGAACCTGTGACCTGCGCTGAGATCGCGTCGGGTCCGAACTCGTCCTCTCCGGAAATCTTGAGGATCTCCTGCAGCCTGGCGCGCGCCCGGCTGACGCGGCTTTTGATCGTGCCGACCGCGCAGCCGCAGATCTCGGCGGCTTCTTCATAGGAGAAGCCGGAAGCGCCGATCAGGATGATGGCTTCGCGCTGGTCCTCGGGCAGTTGCTCGAGCGCGCCGCGGAAATCCTTGAGATCGAGCTGGCCATGCTGAGCCGGATGAACGGCAAGCCTGGCCGTCATGATGCCGTCGCTGTCCTGCACTTCGCGGCCGCGCTTGCGCATCTGCGAATAGAATTCGTTGCGCAGGATGGTGAACAGCCAGGCCTTCAAATTGGTGCCCGGCTGGAAGCTCTCATGCTTGTCCCATGCCTTGACCAGCGTTTCCTGGACGAGGTCGTCGGCCCGGTCGGCATTCTGTGTGAGCGACACGGCGAAAGCCCGCAGGCTCGGGATCGCGCCGAGCAGCTCGGTCTTGAAGCTCTGGGATACCGCCGCCATGCCTCAGTCCTTTTTCTGGGCAGGTTCGGTCTGTTCCAGCTGGCTGAGCAGCTGAGCGAAACGGTCCGGCACACGATCCGAGACCAGTTCGTCATAATACTGCTTGAGCTTGCGAGCGATTTCGGAGTTTGCACCAAGCGGATTGCCATCCCCGTTCCGATGCCTGCTTGCGGCATCAGCCATCTGTTTTTTTGACATTTCCTTCATAAATAGCCCTAATTTCCAGCACCCGAGCCGCTCTTCGACTTCAAACCACAACGCAAGCGGTACCCTCGTCTGGTTGCCCATCCCTGGATCCGAAACGCTCACCTGCTAATTTAGTTCCGCGGCCGGCGGAACTTTTTCCGGAAGCCGGCGTTTGATGCAGAGGGGCTTGCAACCAATGCGGCCTTGAACATGAAACGTCATCTGAGGGAGACGTCAATAATGAGTCTGTCCGCAACCATCGCTCCTCATCTCCCGTTCCTTCGCCGCTTCTCGCGCGCGGTGTCGGGATCGCAGGAGAGCGGTGACGCGCTGGTCGCCGCGATGCTGGAAGCCATTATCGCCGATACCAACATCTTCCCCGAAGCCTCGAGCGACCGTATTGCGCTGTACAAGGTTTTCGCCAGGCTGTTCACCTCCGTGGCCATCCGCGTGCCGCAGGAACAGGCGCAGACCGCCTGGGAGCAGCGGGCCGCGGCCAATCTGAATGCCATCGCGCCCCTGCCGAGGCAGGCTTTCCTTCTGGTTGCCGTCGAGGGTTTCAGCGAGGACGAGGCGGCGGAGATCCTCGACGTCGACGAGGATGAGTTCTCGGAGCTGCTTGCCCAAGCGAGCAACGAGATTTCCCGGCAAGTTGCGACCGACGTGCTGATCATCGAGGACGAGCCGCTGATCGCCATGGATATCGAGGAGATGGTCGAGAGCCTCGGCCACCGCGTCGTCGGCACGGCGCGCACGCATGCCGAGGCTGTGGCCTTGTTCGGCAGGACGCGGCCGAAAATGGTTCTGGCCGACATCCAGCTCGCCGATGGGAGCTCGGGCATCGAAGCGGTCAACGAGATCTTGTCCTCGACGCCTGTGCCGGTGATCTTCATCACCGCCTTCCCTGAACGCCTGCTGACCGGCGAACGGCCCGAGCCGGCCTTCCTGGTCACCAAGCCGTTCAATCCCGACATGGTCAAGGCGTTGATCAGCCAGGCCCTGTTCTTCGACCGTCAGGCCAAGGCCGCCGCCTGATCCCTTCCGAAGCTGGATCTCGAGTGTCATGCGAGGGCTTCGCGCCATGCGTGACGCTTGGCTGTGCGCGGTCTGAAAAGCTCGCTTTGGGGGATCGTCTTTTTCAGCAAATGGTGGAACAAACGGCATCTGGCCACGTTCTTTTCCCGACATAAGAAGGAGACGCATCATGCTGTACTGGGCGCTCGTATTTCTCGTAGTTGCGATCATCGCCGGCGCGCTTGGGTTCGGCGGCATCGCAGGCACATCGGCAGGCATCGCGCAAATCCTGTTCTTTATCTTTCTTGCCTTCCTGGTGATTTCGCTCATCGCAGGCCTCTTCAGGAGAGCCTGACCGCAACACTGGAAGCCGCACCCCTCAAACGGTTTCCAGCCACCGCCGGACGGCGCCTCGAAAGAGCACCGTCCGGCGGACCGTTTTTGGAGAGCCCTGCAGGGTTTGACTCGTGCGGAACAAGTTGCGGATTGGGCCGTTCAAGGACCGAGTGGGGGATATCTCCAATGCCTTCCCAAGGTCCCACGCAAGACAGGGTCGAAAAGCGCGAAGTGATCGCAATGCATCCTTCGGAAAGCGGGATGCAGGTGGGGCGGGCTTTGCTTCACGCCCTGCACAACGCAGGGATTTCGGTTCTCTACCAGGATCGGCAGATGGAAACGGTCTGGGCGCGCAACATGAACGCGCCGTGGGCGTCCGATACAGCCGACGGCAAGGACTTGCTCTCGCCGGCGCAGGCCGAACGCATAAGAGCCGCCAAACTCAAGGTGATCGAATCCGGCAACCCGGACCAGCTCGAGCTCAGCATTCCGGGGCACCAGGGCGTGCGTTGGTTCCAGCTTTGGATCGATGCAGACCGGGGGGAGACCGGCGATGTCCTCGGCGTCGTCACGACGATGGTGGAGACGACGGAGCAGAAACGCCGCGAGCAGACCCTCAAGACATTGCTGCGCGAAGTCAGCCATCGATCGAAAAATCTCCTCGCCATCATCCAGAGTGTCGCCACTCAGACCGGGCGGTACACGGAGACGCTCGGCGACTTCCTGGCGCGGTTTCGCGGCCGGCTGCAATCGCTCGCGTCCTCGCAGGATCTCGTCACATCCTCCAACTGGCGAGGAGCAGCGCTGCACGAGCTCGTATCCGGCCAGGTCGGCCGCTACAGCAGCGATCTGGCTCAAAGCCTGCGGTTCGCGGGCGAAAATCCTTACCTCAACCCCAACGCCGCCCTGCATATCGGTCTCGCCATGCATGAGCTGGCCGTCAACTCAGTGAGCTATGGCGCACTGTCGCGGCCGGACGGCCATGTCGAGGTGCGCGCCAAGCTCGAGGCTGAAGACGGAACCTCGCCCAACCTCTTGCTGACCTGGACGGAGGCGGTCGGCGACGCGCAGCGCAATGAGAAGCGTTTCGGCAGCGTGGCGCTGGAACGCGTCGTGCCGATGTCGCTGAATGGCTCAGCGACGCTGGAAATCGGCAGAGACCGGATGGAATACCGTCTCACCGTCCCGCACGGGAATTTCGAGACCGATTGAGAGCGCCGCCGATGGCGTAGGAGCAATTCCATGAAAAATGTAACCGTCAGGCTCGGCGGCTTCGCCGCAGCCGTCCGCAATTTCGTCAGACGGAGATGGGAGCGCTTTGCCGGCGGAGCCCTTAACCGGCTGTTCACCATAAAGTCCGATCCTGTGCTCCCGGCTGACGATGCGCCGGAAACCCATCCGCGCCCCGGCGCGACCTGGGGAGACTGAAATGATGGTTGCCGACATGAACAGGCTGGAGCAGGCCGCCCGCGTCTCGATGAGCGGCTTCCAGGATGCCGAGCTGCCGCCGGCGCCGCGGTCGTCGCATCTTTCGCTCCGCCTGGGCGCGATCGCGCTTCTGGCCGCCGTGGCCCTGACCGCGGCCTGGCAGTTGTTCTGACCCCGCACGCGGCTTTGACTGTCGGCCACTATGGATCCGGCGCTGGACGACTGCGATCGGATCGTCTGGAACGTGCGGCCCGACGGCACGCAGTTCGCAACGCTGGAGGTGCCCGGCATGCTTGTCGGGTCGAACGGCGAGCGCCCCGACAAGACTACGTTAGGCAACAGTAAAATCGGGCAGGCAAAGCACCTTTTTTCATGCTAAATGGCTGGTGGCACTGCCGAAAGTGAGGACAAAAGTGAGGAGCAATTCTATGCGGAAGATGATGATTGCCATGGTTGCCGTGGTCGCTGTCAGCGGCTGCACAACAACCGAGCAGGACGTCGTCGGCGGCGGCCTGATCGGCGCCGGCGTGGGCGGCTTGGTCGGCGGCAGCAAGGGTGCGCTGATCGGCGCGGCCGTCGGCGCCGGGTCGGGCCTTCTGGTTCGCAACCTGCGCAACGGCTATTGCCAGTATCGCGATCATCGCGGCCGGATCTACACGGCTCGCTGCAACTAGTTCAGCACGGGAAAGACCGGGGGCCGGCAGCCGGCCCCCCGGTTTGCTCTAAACTCAAATTCAAATCGTTGTTTTGCCTTACGCGCCCAGCGGGATCCTGATTTCCACCTTCAATCCGTCGGCGTGGTAGTCGCGCGCGATGGTGCCGCGCAATTCGCGCGTGACGTTGAGATCTATCAATTTGGTGCCGAAGCCGGTCTTGACTGGCGCTTCCAGTTCCTTCTGACCCGCCTCGCGCCAGTTCAGAACCAGCGTCCGCTCGCGACCGCGGCCGTTGACGCTCCAGTCGACCTTGAGGGCGCCCACCGAACTGCCGGCCTCGCCATATTTCAGCGCGTTGGTGGCAAGTTCGTGGAAGGTCAGCCCGAGCGCCTGCGTCGTCGTCTCGTCCAGCAGCACTTCCGGCCCTGACAACACGCCGTCGGGAAGGTCCTTGCCGAACACCTGCCCGAGCTCGATGCGCAGCAGGTCGCCAAGATCGGCCTTCTGCCAGCGCGAGCGGGTCAGCATGTCCTGCGATGCAGCCATGGCCTGCAGGCGCGCCGAGAACGAAGCCGAAAACTCCTTCACGTCGGTGGCTTGCGAAGCCGTCTGTCGCGCGATCGCCAGCACGCGGGTGATCGAATTCTTGATGCGGTGCTTCATCTCCTGCAGGATCAGATCCTTTTCCAGCAGGCTCTTTTCGGTCGCCTCGTGCAGCGCCGATTTCGCCTCATAGGCGCGCTCCTGGTAGCGCGCCACCAGCGCGATGGCGCCGGCAAGCAAAAGGCCGAACAGTCCGAGCATCACCGGTATGGCGCGCGAAGACGGTGGTTCGAAGGCGCTTGTCGGCCTGAACAGCACGGTCCAGGGCCGGCCCGCGACAACGATATCGCGATGCGCCAGAAGCGTCGCCCCGATGCGTTCTGCAGGCGGCGCCTCCGAACGGAACAGAAGATTGCCGTCCTCGGGCTTGCCGTCATAGACCTCGACATTGACCGGCAGCAGCGGAGAACGACTGAGCGCGACCTGGAACAAGTCCTGCGCGCGGAACGCGGCGTAAAGAAAGCCGGCCGTCGACGAGCGGCTTGCATTGATGACGTCTGGCGCGGTCTCGACGTTCAGACGCACGAAAACCAGGAACCCGGTGAAGGTCTGCGCCACGCCGGCGCCCTGGCCGAGCTGGACCAAACCGCTCGCATGCTGCCGGTCGTCTGCCATCGCCTTTTCGATCGCCGCGCGCCGAACCGGCTCGGTGAACATATCGAAGCCGATGATCGACTGGTTGGAGGCAGCGAGCGGCTCGAACAGCACGATGGGCGTGCGCCATTGCTGCGTCGTGGCAGGATAGATCGGATGCGCCGACCCATGATCGTGCAGGATGTCGCGTTCCACCGCCGCCTCGTCGCCGGTCTTGGCGAGCCTCAGGAAGCCGATGCCGCGCAGCCCGGCGAAATTGTCGTCGATGTCGAGGGCGGTGAAGAAGGCCTTGAATTCGCCGCGCGAGATGTCGCCGTTGCGGGCATCGAACAGCGCCTGCGTCGAACGCAGCAGCGACAGATGCAGGTCGACGCGGCTCTCGATGCGGTTGAGCGCGTCGTCGGCCGTGCCCTCGAACTTGATCCGCGCCGCCTCCTGCGTCGCGAAATAGGCGAACCCTGCCATGGTCAGGCTGATCAGCGCGACGGCGACAAAGGCAAGGATCGGAAAGAGCTTCTTCAAATCAAGGATGCGGCCCGTGGACGGTCGACGATCTTTATGGGCAAGTCTCGGCGCCAACACAATGGCGCGGTCAAACCATCACCGCGGCTGGTACATCACGCAGCCGTTAATTAGCCGGCTACCAGTTCGACTTCATGCCGCGATTTTCAGCGCCCCTGGGCCCGGAATGGCGCCTGGCGGGCACCTGCCGAGGATGATCATGCCGAGCACCTCGTCCTGGGTGACATCGGTCGTGCGCGCCGTGCCGACCACCTGGCCGTTCTTCATCACGCAGACCCGGTCGGCAAGCTCGAACACGTCATGGATGTCGTGGCTGATCAGGAAGATGCCGATGCCGTCGGCCTTGAGCTGCTTGACCAGTTCGCCGACCTGCGCCGTCTCTTGCGGGCCGAGCGCCGCCGTCGGCTCGTCCATTATCAGGATACGGGCATTGAACAGGATCGCGCGCGCGATCGCCACCGACTGCCGCTGTCCGCCCGACAGCTTGATAACCGGCTCCTTGAAGCGCTGGAAACGCGGATTGAGCCGGCCCATCACCTTGCGCGCCTCGGCTTCCATGGCGACGTCGTCGAGCGTGCCCCAACCCGTCATCAGCTCGCGGCCGAGGAAGAGATTGGCCGCGGCATCGACATTGTCGGCCAGCGCCAGCGTCTGATAGATCGTCTCGACGCCATATTTCTTGGCGTCGCGCGGATTGGAGATCGAAGCCTCCTCGCCATTGATGAATATCTGCCCGCTGTCGCGCTTATAGGCGCCGGACAGGATCTTGATCAGCGTCGATTTGCCGGCGCCATTGTGACCGAGCAGCGCCATCACTTCGCCGGGGAAAAGATCGACGGATGCGTCGTCGACGGCGCGGATGCCGCCAAAGGCGATCGAGACGTTGCGCATGTCGACCAGCGGAGCGCCGGCGGGAGCGGTCTTGTCAGCCATGATCCCTTTCCTCTCTATAATCCTTGCTCAGACGCGCTTGCGGTAGAGGGTGTCGAGCCACACCGCGATGACCAGTACGGCGCCCACGACGATGCTCTGCAGCGGTGAATCGACGCCGAGCAGCACCATGCCGGATTGCAGCGACTGCATCAGCAATGCGCCCAGCATGGCGCCGAGCACGGTCCCGGAACCGCCTGCAAGCGACGTGCCGCCGATGACCGCCGCGGCGATGACCAGCAGTTCATCCAGCGTCCCCAGCGCGTTTGTCGAGGAGTTCTGCCTGGCCGACGAGATCGCCGCCGCGATCGTCGCCAGCACGCCCATGATCATGAACACCTTCATGGTGATCCAGCGCGTGTTGATGCCGGCAAGATTGGCGGCTTCCGGATTGCCGCCGATGGCAAAGACGTAGCGGCCGAATCTAGTGCGCTTGGTGACGAAGGTCATGATCAGGCCGACGGCGACCGCCATCAGCACCGGAATGGCGATGCCATGCGCGATGAACAGCCCGCCTTCGGGCACGGTGATGTTGTTGGCGGCAGCGTAGCGGTTCACGATGCCGACCGGCCACGGATAGGAGTTGGCGAGCCACACCGCGCCCAGGATGACCGCGCAGGTGACCGTGGCAAGCAGCGTCTCGGCCCAGACCGGACGCAGGGGGAAGCGGAAGCGCTTGCGCTGCACGCGGCCGTTGAAATGCATGAAGATAACCGCCAGGCAGGCGACGATGCCGACGGCCCAGCTCCATCTGGCGCCGATCGAGCCCGCCGGGCCGCCGCCCATCAACTGGAACGTGGCGTCGAGCGGCGCAACGGTCTGGCCGCTGGTGACCCACCAGGCAGCGCCCCGCCATACCAGCAATCCGCCCAGCGTGACGATGAAGGCCGGCACTTCGAGATAGGCGATAACGAAGCCCTGGAAGGCGCCGATGATGAGGCCGAGCGCCAGGCCGATCATCAACGCCAGAACCCAGATCCAGGGGTTTCCCAGTTCAAGCCCGACGAAGCGAACCAGGAAATGCGCCTGGGCAAAGCCCATGACCATGCCGATCAGCCCTTCGGCCGACCCGACCGACAGGTCGATGTTGCGCATGACGATGACCAGCACCATGCCGGAGGCCATGATCGCCACGGCCGAAGACTGAACCGACAGGTTCCAGAGATTGCGCGGCGTCAGGAACGTGCGGCTGTCGAAGTCGAGCGGGTTGACGCCAAGCCGCAGGCTGGAAATCACATGCAGCCCGATCCAGATGAGGAGCAGCGCGCCGATCATGCCCAGCATGCGGGTGTCGAGCTCGGTCGCCTTCAGGAACCGGGCAACAGTGCCGAGTTCCGACGCGCGCGCGGTGTCCGCCGGTTGGGTAGACGTCGTGTCGGTCATGATTTCCTCCCACGGGCTTGCCGTCTGGCGCGGATGCCGGAACTCAGCTGGAAGCTATCCGCCTGAGGCAGAACGGCAAAATCTTTTGAAAACGCCGCGGCTTTTTTGAAAACGCCGCGGCTTTAAAGCAATCCCAGGAAAAGTGCGTAGCGGTTTTCCGTCCGGGATTGCGGCAACAAAAACCAGGAGCGGTTCGTTGAACCGCTCCTGGCCGCGGCGCAGGTATTTTTGATCGAACGTCGGCAAGGTTCAGTTGCAGACCTGGACGCTGCCGGCGGGCACGCCCGCGCAGACCTCGTCCTTCTTGATCCAACCGGCGTCGATGACGACGTTGAGATTGTCCTTGGTGATCGCGACCGGCGTCAGGAACAGCGACTTGACGGTGTTGCCGCCAGGCGTCGTGAAGTCCTTGGCGCCGGCGATGTCGCCCATCTTCTTGCCGTCGGCGAGCTGCGAGGCGATCTCGGCGGCGTTCTTGCCGAGCTCGCGCGCGTCTTTCCACACCGACACGGTCTGCGTGCCGAGCGCGATGCGGTTGAGCGCCGCGTGGTCGCCGTCCTGGCCCGAGACCGGCACGGTGCCGGCCAGCCCCTGCGCCGTCAGCGCCGCGACAACGCCGCCGGCGGTGCCGTCATTGGCAGCCACGACCGCGTCGACCTTGTTGTCGTTGGCGGTCAGGAACTGCTCCATGTTCTTCTGCGCGTTGGCCGGCAGCCAGCCGTCCGTGTAGGCCTCGCCGACATTCTTGATCTTGCCGCTGTCGATGGCGTCCTTCAGGACTTCCATGGAGCCCGCGAACAGGAAGTCGGCGTTCGGATCGGAGCCCGAGCCCTTGATGAAGACATAGTTGCCTTCCGGCTTGGCCTTGAACACCTCGCGGGCCTGCATGCGCCCGACTTCCTTGTTGTCGAAGGTCAGATAGAACACGTCCTTGTTCTCGATCAGGCGGTCATAGCCGACGACCGGGATTCCTTCATCGAGCGCCTTCTGCACCGCCGGGCCGATTGCCGAGGCATCCTGCGCCAGGATGATCAGCGCGTTGGCGCCCTGCGAGATCAGGCTTTCGACGTCGGTTAGCTGCTTGCCCGGATTGGACTGCGCGTCGGCCGAGATATACTTGTCGCCGGCGGCCTCGATGGCGGCCTTCATCGCTGCTTCGTCGGTCTTCCAGCGCTCTTCCTGGAAATTCGACCACGACACGCCGATCACCTTGTCCTTCGCCTCGGCGACAGACGCCAGCGTCAGCGACATGGCAACGCCCGCCAGAATGGCGGCTGCAAATTTCTTCATGATATCCTCCCTGCGCCCGTGCGGCGCGACCCAGACTGGCCCGAAGGCCGGCACAGAGGCTTTTTTTCGAGCCTCAAAAAAATAGTGGTCCAGCGTAACGACACTGTCAACCGAGATTCTGATGGGTTTTGATGGGCTCAGGCATTTTTTTCGGCATCCGCAATAAATAATGACATGGCCCCTGGCTTCTGCCACAATCCCTAGCGTGTCAGCGAGGCTATGGCATTATCACAAGGCCGCGATGACCGGGGAGGACGTGCGAAACGATGTCGGTCGGAATCCGCCACGACGATTTGCGCCGGCGCAACCGCGCCATGGTGATTTCGGCGGTACGCCGCGCCGGTCAGCCATCACGGACCGAAATTGCCGCCACCACCGGGCTCAGCCACTCGACCATTTCGGCGATCTCCGCCGACCTGATCCAGGAGGGCATTCTCACCGAAAGCAAGGCCAGCGAGCCGACGGCGTTGAAACGCGGCCGGCCGCAGATCGGCCTTGCGCTGAACCCTGAAGCAGCCGCGGTGCTGACCGTGGTGTTGTCGCTGAACTTCCTGTCGGTCGCCGTGATCGACTATGCCGGTCAGGTTGTTGCCGAGGAGCAGCAGCGCCTGGACACGCTTGTTATGCCCCGCGACGAGCTGATCGGCGAATGCGTGGCGATCGTGCGGCGCCGGCTGCAGGATCCCGACCTCGACATTGGCAGCGTCGCCCGCATCGCCATGGGCATCCAGGGCATCACCGATTCGCATGCGCGCTCCATGCTGTGGTCGCCGATAACGCCGCTGACCGACATTCCTTTCGCCGACATCCTCGAGAAGGAATTCGGCATCTCCGCCACCATGGAGAATGACTGCAACATGATGGCGGTAGCGCTGCAATGGCGCGACCCGGAGCGCTATCGCGACGACTTCATCGCCATCCTGTTGTCGCACGGCATCGGCATGGGTCTCGTGCTCAAGGGTGCGCTGTTCACCGGCACGCATTCCTCCGGCGGCGAGTTCGGCCACATGATTCACCGCCCGGGCGGGGCGCTTTGCCGCTGCGGCCGCCGCGGCTGCGTCGAGGCCTATGCCGGCAACTATGCGATCTGGCGCAGCGCCATGAAAATGAGCGAGGACGCCGAGCCGGTCGACGTCGGCGACGCCGACATGCGGGCCCTTGCCGCGAAGGCGCGCGAGAGGGACGGCCCCGAACGGGAGGCTTACCGCCGGGCTGGCGAAGCGCTTGGTTTCGGTCTCGGCAGCTTGTTCGCCCTCATCGACCCGGCGCCCGTCGCCATGGTCGGCGTCAGTGCGGCCGCCTTCGACCTGATCGAGCCGGCGCTGCGCGAGGCGATCGCCCAGACGGCCGGCGGCCAGCACTCCGAATCGATCTCCTTCGACACCGAGCCGAACGAACTGCCGCTGATCCGCGAAGGCTGCGCCATGCGCGCGCTGACCTTCGTCGACCAGGAGATTTTCGGGCCGGGAGGCCAGGCAAGAGCGGGGACGGGAAAGAACGTGGCCTGAGGCAGCCTTGAAGAGGTCCGGGGACAGCAGCAGACGCTTGAAATTAGCGAAGGGAAGGCCCCGCAGCTTCGTCATTCCAGGGCGGAGCAGGAGCGAAGCTCCGTCGCGGAGACCCTGGAATCCATGCCGCTACCTCACGCGTCGAGCGCAGCGGCACAGAATTCTGGACTGTCGCAACGCATCGACATCACGGAATGGATCCTCGGGTCTGCGCTGCGTCGCTGCGCTCCTTGCTCCGCCCGTGCGAAGCACAAGCGTCTCGACTAATCGCCAATGCACGCGATCCGATGCTGGAGACAGAATCCGTCAGCGCCTCGGCGCCTTACCCCTAATCTTCCCTGATCGCGTAACCCGCCCCGCGGATGGTGCGGATGACGTCCGGCATGCGGCCGTTGTTGACTGCCTTGCGCAGGCGGCCGACATGGACGTCGACGGTGCGTTCGTCGATATAGATCGTCTCGCCCCAGACATTGTCGAGCAGCTGGCTGCGCGAGAACACCCGGCCGGGATGACGCATCATGAATTCCAGCAGCCGGAACTCGGTCGGGCCGAGCCTGATCTCGCTCTTCTTGCGGTAGACGCGGTGCGACTCGCGGTCGAGCACGATGTCGCCGACCTTGAGCACGCTGGACAGCACCTCCGGCTTGGCGCGACGCAGCAGCGCCTTGACGCGCGCCATGAACTCCGGCGTCGAGAACGGCTTGACCAGATAGTCGTCGGCGCCGGTCGAGAGGCCGCGCACGCGGTCGCTTTCTTCGCCCCGCGCCGTCAGCATGATGATCGGCAGCCGCTCGGTCTCGGGCCGCATCCTGAGGCGCCGGCAGAGCTCGATGCCGGAAACCGCGGGCACCATCCAGTCGAGCACGAGCAGGTCGGGGACGTTTTCCTGAAGGCGGATTTCGGCCTCGTCGCCGCGGGTCACCACTTCGACCTGGTAACCCTCGGATTCGAGATTGTAGCGGAGCAGCACACCAAGCGGCTCCTCGTCCTCCACCACCATGATGCGTGGCGCGATCATTGGCAGATACCCATCGTCAGGCCGCCGGCGCCGACATTGTCGTCTCGTCCTGCTTGGGACGATTCGCGGGCAATTGCGTGCCGGTCAGCACATAATAGGCGTTCTCGGCGATGTTGGTCACATGGTCGCCGATGCGCTCGAGATTCTTGGCGCAGAACAGAAGATGCGTGCAGGCGGTTATGTTGCGCGGGTCTTCCATCATGTAGGTCAGGAGTTCCCGGAAGACGGATGTGTATTTGACGTCGATGCGCTCGTCGTCGTTGCGAAGCTTGGCCAGCGCCGTGGCGTCGCCCACCGTATATTCCTGGATCACGGCCTGGACCTGGATCAGCACCAGCTGCGCCATGGAATCGATCGAATGCGTGAGGTCGCGCGGCGCGGCGCTGACGCCGACCGAGCCGACGCGCTTGGCGATGTTCTTGGCGAGGTCGCCGATGCGTTCGAGGTCGCCCGCCATGCGGATCGAGCCGACCACGTTGCGCAGGTCGTCGGCCATCGGCTGGCGCTTGGCGATCAGCGTGATGGCGCGGTCGTCGAGCTCGCGCTGGCGCGCGTCCATGATGGCATCGTCGGAAACGACGCGCTGCGCCATGGCATTGTCGGTCTCGAGCAGGGCCTTGGTCGAAGCGCCGACCATGGAGGCGGCGAGATCGCCCATGTCGTTGATGAGCCGGCTGATCTGCCTCAGATCCTCGTCGAAGGAAGCGACGGTATGTTCGGCCATGATGATGTCCTCGTATGAGCTCAGCCGAAGCGGCCGGTGATGTAGTCCTGCGTGCGCTTTTCGCGGGGCGAGGTGAAGATCTTCTCGGTCCGGTCGAACTCCACCAGCTCGCCCAGATACATGAACGCCGTCTGCCGCGACACGCGCGCCGCCTGCTGCATGTTGTGGGTGACGATGACGATCGTGTAGTCGGCCTGCAGCTCGTCGATCAGTTCCTCGATCTTGGCGGTCGACAGCGGATCGAGCGCCGAGGCCGGCTCGTCGAGCAGGATGACCTCGGGCTTCACCGCAACGGTACGGGCGATGCACAGGCGCTGCTGCTGGCCGCCCGAGAGGCTTAGGCCGCTGGCGTTGAGCTTGTCCTTGACCTCGTTCCAGAGTGCTGCGCGCTTCAGCGCCTGCTCGACGCGGCTGTCCATCTCAGCCTTGCTGATCTTCTCATAGAGCCTGACGCCGAAAGCGATGTTCTCGTAGATCGACATCGGGAACGGCGTCGGCTTCTGGAACACCATGCCGATCTTGGTCCTGAGCAGGTTGAGGTCCTGCGAGCGGTCGAGGATGTTCTTGCCGTCGAGCAGCACCTGGCCCTCGGCGCTCTGCTTCGGATAGAGCTCGTAGATGCGGTTGAGCACGCGCAGCAGCGTCGACTTCCCGCAGCCCGACGGGCCGATGAAGGCGGTCACGCTGCGCTCGGGCAGGGACAGGTTGATGTCCTTCAGCGCCTTCGACTGGCCATAGTAGAAATTGAGGTTCTTGACCTCGATCTTGGCCTTCTCGACGGTCGTGTCGGCTGCGTTCAGGTCGGTGGACAACATCGGTTTCATCTGTCCTCTCTGCGTCCGGTTAGGCTGCGGGCGATGATGCTCAGCCCGAGAACCGTCAGGGTGATTATGAGTGCGCCCGTCCAGGCCAGTTGCTGCCATTCCTCGTAGGGGCTGAGAGCGAACTGGAAGATGGTTACCGGCAGGCTGGCCATCGGCGCATTGAGATTGCTCGACCAGAACTGGTTGTTGAGCGCGGTGAAGAGAAGCGGCGCCGTCTCGCCGGAGATGCGGGCGATCGCCAAAAGGATGCCGGTGACGATGCCGGAGAGCGCCGCGCGATAGGCAACCGAGCGGATCACTACCCAGCGCGGTGCTCCGATGGCGGTGCCTGCTTCGCGCAGCGCGTTGGGCACAAGGTTCAGCATGTCCTCGGTGGTGCGCACCACGACGGGGATCACCAGGATCGACAGCGCGACCGCGCCGGCAATCGCCGAGAAGTGCCCCATCGGCCGCACCATCAGCTCGTAGACGAACAGGCCGATGATGATGGAAGGCGCCGACAAGAGGATGTCGTTGATGAAGCGCACCACCGTCGTAAGCTTCGAGAAGCGTCCGTATTCGGCCATGTAGGTGCCGGCCAGCACGCCGATCGGCGTGCCGACGACGATACCGATGATCGTCATGACGATGCTGCCGTAGATGGCATTGAGCAGGCCGCCGGCATCGCCGGGCGGCGGCGTCATTTCCGTGAACACGGAGAGCGACACCCCGGAAAGCCCCTTGTAGAGCAGGGCGCCGAGAATCAGCGCCAGCCAGGCCAGCCCGATGCCCGCCGCGACGACGCACAGCGTCATCATCACGGCATTCTTGCGCTTGCGGCTTTGGTGAAGCGATGCGGCAGTCGACATCGGTCAGGCTCCCGTGCGGCTATCGATGCGCAACAGCATGTAGCGTGCGAGCGCGAGGATGATGAAGGTGATGATGAACAGGATCAGGCCGAGCGATACCAGCGAGGATGTATAGAGGTTGCCGTCGGCTTCGGTGAATTCGTTGGCGATGGTCGCCGAGATCGTCGTGCCCGGCGCAAACAGCGAGGCGCTGATGCGGTGCGCGTTGCCGATGACGAAGGTGACGGCCATCGTCTCGCCGAGCGCGCGGCCGAGGCCGAGCATGACGCCGCCCATGATGCCGATGCGGGTATAGGGGATGGTCACGCGCCGGGTCACTTCCCAGGTCGTGCAGCCGATGCCGTAGGCCGATTCCTTCAGCACCGCCGGCACCGTGTCGAACACGTCCTTGGTGATCGAGGTGATGAAAGGCAGCACCATGATGGCGAGGATCAGCGACGAGGTCAGCAAGCCGATGCCGTAGGGCGGACCGGCAAACAGGCTGGAGAGCCCCGGTATGCCGTGGAAAAGACTGATGATGAAGGGCTGCACAGTCGTCTGCAGGAACGGCGCGAAGACGAACAGGCCCCAGATGCCGTAGATGATCGAGGGAATGCCGGCGAGCAGCTCGACGGCGATGCCAATCGGACGCCTGAGCGGGCGCGGACAAAGCTCGGTCAGGAAGACGGCGATGCCGATGCCGATCGGCACGGCGATGAGAATGGCGATGGCCGAAGTGACGATGGTGCCGTAGATGGGCGCGAGCGCGCCGAAATTCTCGGTGACCGGGTTCCAGGATTCGGTGGTCAGGAAGGAGAAGCCGAACTTCGACAGGGCCTCCCACGATCCGGCGACCAGCGAGATCGCGACCCCGCCGAGCAGAACGAGCACGAGTATGGCGGAAAGGCGCGTCGCCGTCCGGAAAACCATGTCGGTGACGGCGAAGCGGCGCACCGTCGCTTCTCTGGTCCGCAGGGCGGACGATGTCGCGGCTTCGGAAACGGCTGTCATTTAGCCCCTCGCATTTCGAAAGAGACAGGAGGGCGCTAGAGGCGCCCTCCTCATTCGGCGGGAATTACATGCCGGAGTAGACCGGCTTGCCATCCTTGTCGACGATGTCCTTGCCCCACATCTCCTCGACGCTCTTCACGACCTTGTCGGGCATCGGAACGTAGTCAAGCTCAGCAGCCATCTTGTCGCCCTTGGCATAGGACCAGGCGAAGAACTTGAGCGCTTCGGCCGTGGCTGCCGCATCATCGGGCTTCTGGTAGACGAGGATCCAGGTGGCGGAAGTCATCGGCCAGGATTCGGCGCCCGCCTGGTTGGCCAGGATAACGCCGTAGCCCGGCTGCGAGCTCCAGTCGGCATTGGCCGCGGCGGCCGAGAACGCCTTCGCGGTCGGCTCGACCTTCTTGCCGTCCTTGTTCACCATGTCGGTATAGGTGAGCTTGTTCTGCTTGGCATAGGCGTATTCGACATAGCCGATCGCGCCGCCAGTCTGCGACACGTTGTTGGCGACGCCTTCATTGCCCTTGGCGCCGATGCCCACCGGCCATTCAAGCGCGGTGTTGACGCCGACCTTCGATTTCCAGTCGGCGCTGACGTCGGCCAGGTAGTAGCTGAAGTTGAAGGTGGTGCCCGAGCCGTCCGAACGGTGGACGACGGCAATCGCCTGGTCGGGCAGCTTGATCTTGGGGTTGAGCTTCTTGATCGCCGCGTCGTTCCAGTTGGTGATCTTGCCGGCGAAGATGTCGGCGAGCGTCGGACCGTCGAGCACCAGCTCGCCCGGCTTGATGCCTTCGAGGTTGACGACCGGCACGATGCCGCCCATCACCATCGGGAACTGCGCGAGGCCGGTGGAGTTGAGATCCTCGCCCTTCAGCGGCGCGTCGGAAGCGCCGAAGGTCACGGTCTTGGCCTTGATCTGCTTGATGCCGCCGCCGGAGCCGATCGACTGGTAGTTGAGACCGATGCCGGTCTCCTTCTTGTAGGCGTCGGCCCACTTCGCGTAGATCGGATAGGGGAAGGTGGCGCCAGCGCCGGAAATGTCGGCTGCCATCGCGGCGGCCATGCTAAGGGTTGATGCCGCAGCCATTGCAATTGCAACGGCCGCCGAGCGGATGAAATGTCTCATGTGGCCTGCTCCTGTTCGGAAGATGGTCTTTCGGCACCCGTTGTATCGGCGCCCGGTCAGCGCAATAGCCCTCGATTATTACAGTCGCATGACAGTTTCGTGTCAGCCCGGTAACGTCTGGACGAGGATGCTCGGAAGGGGTTCCGCAGCGGCCTCGAAGGGCCGGACGGAGTTTGCCGCGGAAATCAGCAACTTGTCTGACTTTTGAAACAAAATTTATCCCGGCGGCCGGATGACGGCCGCCGGGAAATAAAATCCGGACGAGAGTGCGTTGCCTGTAAGCCAGAGCGGATCATGGCCTGGCCATCGCCGAAAACAGGGTCCGTTGGGGTAGAGTCGACGCTGTTTCTTGTCGGCGGTCGCTGCTCCCGCCCGTAACCGAAGAGCGGAATCAATGTCATGATTGTCCGAGCTTGGCGCTTGCTTTGGTATGGTGCGATCGCACCATACGCATGCGTCAGCCCCTTGCCGCCGTCCTGCCCGCCAAATTCGTTTTAACCGGCGTTGCGCCGGGTCTCGACGTCCGAACCCAGCCAGCGCTCGAGCTTTTCGAGCAGCGCCCGCGGACTGACCGGCTTCGGCAGGTAATCGTCCATGCCGGCTTCCAGGCAGCGTTCGCGGTCGCCCTTCAGCGCATGCGCGGTGACGCCGACGATCGGCACATGCGTGCCCATGTCCTCCTCGAGCCGGCGGATCGCGCCCGTCGCCTCCAGCCCGTTCATTTCCGGCATCGATACATCCATCAGGATCATGCGCGGATTGAGTCTGCCGAAGGCGTCGAGCGCCTTGCGGCCGTTGCCGACGATCTCGAAGCGGTAACCGGTCTCGCCAAGAATCTGGGTGAACACCATCTGGTTCACCTCATTGTCCTCGGCGACGAGGATGTCGAGCTCGCGCTCGGCATCGGCGGGGCGCGGACGAGCCCGCGCCGGGGGCGGTTGCAGCATGGCGCGCTCCGATGCCGCCGTCTGCGCCGGAGCGGCTCGCGGGGGGCTGGCGGTGCCAATGGCGGGTTGCGCCGCCGCGCTGCTGTGGCGGTGGCGCTGGATGGTCGAGACCAGCGTTTCCAGGAGAATGGAGGAGCGCGCCGGCTTGATCAGCTGCGCATCGATGCCGAGGTCGCGATAGGCCGTGCCGGCAAGCGACTGGTCGACCGAGGTCAGCATGATGATGGGCGTATGCGCCAGGCCCGCCGTATTGCGCACGATGCGCGCCATCTCGGCGCCGGTCATGCCCGGCATCTGATAATCAAGCACGACGCAGTCCACCGGCACGCCGTAGGCGGCGGCGGCAATCAGCACCTTCAACCCTTCGGCGCCGCTTTCGGCCGCGCAGGAATCGAACGTCCATGACGCCATCTGCTCGCTGAGGATCGAGCGGTTGACGGCATTGTCGTCGACGATGAGCACGCGCGCGCCGGTGACGTCGACCGGCATGATGCGCTGACCGCCCTGCTCGGCCTTGGGCAGCGTGATCGTGAACCAGAAGGTCGAACCCTTGCCTTCGGCGCTGTCGACACCGATCTCGCCGGCCATCATCTCGACCAGCCGCGAGGTGATGGCAAGGCCAAGCCCGGTGCCCTCATGCCGCCTGGTCGAGGAGGTGTCGACCTGGCTGAATTTTTCGAAAACCTGCTTCAGCTTGTCTTCCGGAATGCCGATGCCGGTATCGGTCACGGAAATGGTGAGCCTCGTTCCCGCCGGAACCCGCTCACCCGTCACGTCGACCAGGACATGACCCTTGTCGGTGAACTTCACCGCGTTGCCGAGCAGGTTGGTGACGATCTGCCTGACACGGCCGACATCGCCGACGAACTGGCCGTCGAGGCCCGGCTGAATGCGAACGATGAGCTCGAGGTCCTTCTCCTTGGCGCGCGTCGAGACCAGCGTCGCCACATCCTCGATCGCCTCGGCCAGATTGAAGGGTGCAGGGTCGAGCACCAGCTGGCCGGCATCGATCTTCGAGAAGTCGAGGATGTCGTTGATGATGGTGAGCAGCGCATTGCCGGATTTGACGATGATGTCGGTGAACGTCTTCTGCTTCGGATCGAGGTCCGACTTTGCCAGCAGCTCTGCCATACCAAGAACCCCGTTCATCGGCGTGCGGATCTCGTGGCTCATATTGGCGAGGAACTCCGACTTGGCCCGGTCGGCGAGCACGGCGCGCCGGCGTGCCTCGCTGAGCTCCGCCTCGCGCTGCTTGAGCTCGGTGATGTCCGTGGTGGAGCCGATGAGATAGAGCGAGCCGTCCGAGGCGATCATCGCGCCCTTGCGCGCGAATTGATGCCTGACGCTGCCGTCCGGCATCGTCACCGTCTCTTCGATCTCCTGCGTCTCGCCGGTGCGAAGCACAGCAAGGTCGCCGGCGACGAAGGCTTCGCCGTCCGCGCCGAAAATCTCGACGTCGGTCTTGCCGATCGCTTCTTCCCTGCTGAAGCCGGTGAGATCGCACCAGCCCTTGTTGACGTAGAATTGCCTGAGGTCCGAGCGCTTGGCGTAGATCGACACCGGCACATTGTCGATGAGGCTGCGGAACACCTCGTTCTCGCTCATGCTCTGCCGCAGCGCCTGCTCGCGCGCCTTGACGTCGGTGATGTCGGTGCTGGAGCCGACCAGATGCACCGACCCGTCGATCGCCACCAGCCGACTCTTGCGCGTCATCAGCTGGCGCACCGTGCCGTCGCGGTGGGTGACGGCTTCCTCGATCTCGCGTCCCGCGCCGGTCGCCACAACTTCGTTGTCGTCATTGCTGAAACCGTCCGCCTCTTCGGTCGCGAAAAGCTCGCGATCAGTCTTGCCGAGCACCTCGTCCTTGGGCAGTCCGGTCAGCGCGCACCAGGCCTTGTTGACGAATTCTATGGTGAGATCGTCGGCCTTGATGAAGGCTGCCACGGGCAATTCGTCCATCACATGCCGGTAAAGGTCGATCTGGCGCATGGAATCGCGCAACGCCTTCTCGCGCGCCTTGATGTCGGTGATATCGACACGCACGCCGATGAATGTGCCGTCGTCGGTACGCATGTCATAGACCTGGTACCAGCGCCCGTCGGCGTTGAGGCGTTCGTAGGCCGAGCTCGGCAAACGGTACCGCTTGAGCATGGCGTCAAGCCAACGCTCGGTGTCGACGCCATACAGGCTGTCGATTCCGGAGTCGCCGCTCGAGCGGAAATAGCCGACGGAGTGGCCAAGCGCCAACGCCTCGCGAAACGTGCGGCCAGGCTGCCAGGCCGGCTTCAGCGCCGGCAGCGTATCCTGCAGCTTGCGGTTGGCGAAGACGAAGCGGTCGTCGCGATCGTAGATGATGACCCCCGCCGGCAGCGACTCCAGCACGGTGACGAGATTCTTGCGCGCGTCCTCTGCCTCGTTCTCGCGCTGTTTCATGTCGGTGATGTCGACATAGGAGATCAGCCGCTTGCCGCCTGGAAGAGGCGCCAGCGAGGCTATCAGCGTGCGGCCGTCCTTGCGCGGCAACTGCCTGGACCCTGCGCTTCCAGCCCGGATTTCGGCCTCCCGTTCGGCCACATGTCTTTGCCAGGCCTGTTCCTCGGCGCCGAACGGATCGGCATCACGACTGGCTTCCATGAGGTCGCGAAAGCGACTGCCGGCCGGAGCGCGCCGCGGATCGATCTGCCAGAAGTCGTAAAATGCCCGGTTGACCACCTCCGCGCGCAATTCGGCATCGAGAACGATGACGCCGATCGGCATCGAATCGACCATCAGCCTGAGATTGGCAAGCGCCTCCGAGGTCCCGGCCATATCGTGGACGTCGCCGAGAAAGGCCTCGTTGCCGCGTCTGTCCGCCTCGTTGTCCGCCTCGACAGTCCCGTCCGTATCCGCCATTCCTACCCCCAAGGCCGAACTGTGCCGGTCCGTCGGGGGAATGTGCCCGACAAGCATTAACGATCCGCTAACCATAATGATTGCAACCGCCTGCCGCCCGGTGCCGTTGAGCCAGCTTCCGGCCCTGGCGCCGGCTGCGGTAATCCGCCCGTTGGCGATGATGGCAACAACGCATTATAAGGTGCCTGAGGTGTTGCTAATGTTTGGTCGAATCGCGGCTTTCATCCTGTGCCCGGCGCTGCTTGCGGCGGGCGGCTGCGCGCGCAGCGACGACGGCACGGTGATCGTCCCTAGCCGGATGGACGTCAGACGTGTCTGGGACAAGGCGCCGCCGGGAACGACCGCGTCGCGGCAGATCGCGTCGGACGTGTTTCCTTTGCCGCCGCCGGGCGCGCCGCAAGGCCCGTCGGTCAGGCGCTATTCCAGGTCTCCGGCAAGGCCTTCATATAACCAGAATCTGGCTGATCAGTCTTCGGACGAGCAGACCGCTCTTACCTGCAGGAATGTCGGCGAAACCGGCAAGCGCTACCGCGTCATCTGCGAGTAGCTTTGCCTCAATCCGCCGGTCGATGCCGGCTGGATCCACTGCCCGTGAAGAAAGACAGCCCGACAGATTCAGCCCGGCCGCGACCGCGGCGCGATCACGGATCGCTGATGAAACCTTTGCCCGGTGACGGACGTTGTTGGCGTTGATGTGACGCGCGCTGCGCAGAGGAGACCGAAGATGTCCTTTCACTTCACCGTCTCTGGCCTGACCAGGAACTTGATCCATTCGCTTGGGCTGGAGCACGCGCCGAGACCCCTTACCCCCGAACAAAGCCTTCTGCTGGATTGTTACCTTGCCGGACAGATTCCGGACTCCGCCTGGAACGATTATGTCTTCGAGATGCCGGAGTTGGAAAAGCACGCCCAGATCAGGCGCGCACGCGGTTTGACCTGAAAGCAATTCCAGGAAAAGTGCGACACGGTTAGAACATGTCTTCCAACCGATTTCGGGACAAAGACATGCCTAACATCAAAAACCTGAAGCGCATGGAGCGAATCTAGGAAGATCGCGAGCCTTAGGCTCGGTGCCTTCGCCGTGGCCTACTTCTTCGGCGAGTTGAACTGCAGCGTGAAGACGTTTCCGGCGATGCCTTGCGCCAGCGAGGGCGAAAGGCTGAGCGGCAGACAATCGTTCAGGGCCTTGGTCGCAGCGTCGATATACGCCTTACGCGCCTTGTCGTCGCCGCTGACATGGATAGCAGTTGTTTTCGGCGGTCCGATCAGCGTGCCGTCGCGTTTGAAGCTGAAGCTGAGTGTCACCGAGGAATTGTCGGAATTGGCCGGCGGCGTCCAGCAGGCGAGCAAGGCGGCGCCAACCTCGTTCATACCGTTGAGCGGCGCGGCTTCGGCCGTGATGGCGGCGCTCGCCAGGAGCGCGCTCGCGACCGCGGAAAGTTTCACCGTTCTTGTCATCGCCGTCCTCATCGCTTTTTGCCCGGCTCGCACCTGTCAACCCTAGGTAATGGTAGGATCAATCCCGCCGATGACAATAGGATTTCAACCAGTCTGGCACCGGATAAGTCGTATGTCGTAATTGCCGTGGGAGGCGATACAACGGCCGGAAAAGCAAAAGGCCGGCGCTCGGCCGACCTTTCCCTTCGCCTCCGCTTCGCGCCAGTACATCCGTGGTCGCGGCGAGGACTGTGACCAGTAGACAGGCGTTGGGTAAATGAAACCTTAACCTGAGCCGGCTGTTAGGCCCTGGCCTGCGATTTCACATGCGCGATGTAGCCGCGCACGTCGCCTGCCGGCTCCGCATAGGCCTTGCCGAGCTTCTTCTCCATGGCCGCCATGTATTCCTTCGCCCAGCTGGGCAGCGCGTAGTCGATGACCGCCAGGAATTCCAGCGTCGCCGCCAGCCTTATATCCGCGATCGACGGGTTGTTGCCGCCGATGAACGGTTTGCCGTTACGAAAGAAGGAGTGAAACACCTCGAGCGGCTCGGCGATCGCAGCCATCGCCGCCTTCTGCGCTTCCGATTTCTTGTCGGGATGGGCGTCGCTGTGGCCGACCTCGCCGGCATATTGCGGAAAGCCGAGCGCGGGATAGGTCGCGCGGGCGACATAAGGATAGAGCGTGCCGACCAGGTAGAACATGGCGCTATCGATCATCGCCCGCTTTGCTGGCGCCTTCGGATAGAACTTGTCCAGCCCGTGCTTGTTGGCGAGATACTGCATGATGGCGCAGCTTTCCCACAGCACGCCGCGCGGCAGGCCCTTGTCCTCGATCATCGGCGTCAGATGCGCCGGGTTGCGCGCCAGGAATTCGGGCGAACGCGTAAGGCCCCAGGCATCGGTCTCCGCCGGATCGAGCCCGGCCGCGCGCGCGAACACTCGCACCGTCATGTTGTTGACGCTCGGCCTCAGCATGCTGAGTTTTATGCCCGGCTTCTTAGCTGGCTTCGCCACTTTCGAGGTCGCGGCCGCTTTGGCCGCCGCCTTCGCCGATGCCTTGGCGCCGGATTTCGCGGCGGCTTTTACCGCGGCTTTCGGCGCGGCCTTGGCAGCGGGTTTCTTCGCGCTCTTTGTTGCGGCTTTTGCCATTTCATGTCCCTCCCTTTGCTTGCTCAGTACGGATTCCTCGGCGCCCTGTTTTCCGACAGGGTTGCGCGTGACCGCTCGACCAGCGCCTGGATGGCGTCGGCAAGGTGCAATTCGGCGATGTTGTAGTCGCCCCGCGCCACGCGGATCTTGTGCGCCTCCATCAGCACGTCGGCATGGGTGAAGCCGGCCGGCGGGTCGAAGCGGTAGGACGCGAGCTCGATCAACAGCCCGAGCGGATCTTCGAAATAGATCGAATCCATGAAGCCGCGATCCTTGACGCCGCTGTGCTTGATGCCGCGCTCGTCGAGCCGCGCGACTGCCTGCAGGAATGTGACCCGCGACACCGAGAACGCGATGTGATGGACGCAGCCTATATCGGTCGGTGTCCGCCGCTTGACCGGGACCCGGGTCTCGTCGGTGAAGACGGTGATCAGCCGCCCGTCGCCGGGATCGAAGTAGAGGTGGCTTTCGCTCGCCTTGTCGAGATTGGGCTGCTCGAAGATGAAAGGCATGCCGAGCACGCCCTCCCAGAAGTCGATCGAGGTCTGGCGCCCGGCGCCGACCAGCGTGATATGATGAACACCTTGCGACTGCAGCTTCCGCATTGGACTCCTCCCGCCCGCACTTGCGGCAGGCTTTGTGCAGAGAATGCTAAAGCAACTGCAAGCGCTGCGCCAGAACGGACGAACGCGCGAACGCCAGATTGGACCCAGCAGGGATTGGTCTTTCGGTCTACAGGAGAGTTGCTTGGTACGCCCAAGGGGAATCGAACCCCTGTTCCCGCCGTGAGAGGGCGGTGTCCTGACCGCTAGACGATGGGCGCGCTCAAGAACCGGCTACATAGGCTGGCGGCTGGGAAAAAGCAACTGGGGTTTCCGGCACTTTGCGTGCTTTGCCCAAAGCTGCTGGTCAGCGCTGCCGTTTCGGCTCGATCAGGTCCCAGAGATTGCCGTAGAGATCGGCGAAAACGGCCACCGTGCCATAGGCTTCGTGGCGCGGCGCTTCGCGGAACTCGACGCCCTTGGCGAGCATCGCCTGGTGATCGCGGGAAAAATCGTCGGTTTCGAGAAACAGGAAGACGCGGCCGCCGGTCTGGTTGCCGATGCGGCTTGCCTGCTCTTCGCCGGATGCTTCCGCCAGGAGCAGCCTCGCCCCCTTGCCCTTCGCCGGCGCGACGGTGACCCAGCGCTTGCCGCCGCCGAGATCGACATCCTGGCTCAGCACGAAACCGAGCCGCTCGACATACCAGGCGATCGCCTCGTCGTAATTGCCGACGACGAGCGCGACGGTCGCAATGCTGCGCTGCTCGGCAAAGCCGCTCATTTGTTGCGAACCGCGAATTGGCCGATGATGCGGCGCTCGGAGATGTCGTAGACGAAGATCGAACGGCCGCCATCGGCAAGCTCGGCGTCGATCGACAGGCGGTTGCCGGAGAGCGACTGGCTGATCACCTTGGCGCCGACGGGCAACACGATGTCGCCCGAGAGCGGCGCACCGGCCGGAGCCTGAACATCGCCGGCGGGCGCCGATCCGGCCACCGGCGCGTTGCGGGCTTTGTAGACAAGCGCCCCAATCACCACCATAAGGGCGAGGAACAGAAGGCCGAGATTGACGATCATGAAGCGGACGAGCTTGCGGCGCACATTCTCGGCCGCGGGGTCGAGCGGCTTTTCCTCATCTTCTTCGGCGATCGGCCGGGCCATGGCTAAACAATCCGCAACGGGTTTCGATGAGCGCTCATAACGAAGAGAGTTCGACATTGATAGGGGAGGAACCGACGGACGATGAGTTGGCCGCAGGCGAAGCCACCGTCCTGGAAGCCGGCGCCGATGCCGCCGGCCAGCGCCTCGACCAGTGGCTTGCCGCCAAGCTCGGTCCGGAGCTCTCGCGCAGCCGCGTGCAGGCGCTGATCAAGCAAGGCGCAGTCTCCATCGCCGGCAGGAAGGTGCTGGAAGCCAAGCGCAAGCTGACGGTCGGTGAGACGATCGAGATCCTCGTGCCCGCTCCGGAGCCGGCGGAGCCACAGGGCGAGGACATTCCCCTCGACATTCTTTACGAGGACGACGAGCTGATCGTCATCAACAAGCCGGCGGGACTGGTCGTCCACCCCGGCGCCGGCAACTGGACCGGCACGCTGGTCAACGCGCTGATCCATCACTGCGGCGACAGCCTGTCCGGCATTGGCGGCGTCAGGCGTCCTGGCATCGTCCATCGCCTCGACAAGGAAACCAGCGGCGTCATGGTCGTGGCCAAGACCGACCGCGCCCACAAGGCGCTGTCGGAAGCCTTTGCCGATCATGGCCGCACCGGCGACCTCGAGCGCGCCTATCTGGCGCTGGTCTGGGGCATCCCGCAACGGCCGACCGGCACCATCGAGGCTGCCTTGGGTCGCGCCGCCGACCGCGTCCGCCGCGCGGTGGTGTCTGAAAGTCGCGACGACGCCCGCCATGCCGTCACCCATTTCAGCATTGTCGAACGTTTCGGCGAAGGACAACAGGCTTTCGCCACGGCAAGCCTGGTCGAATGCCGGCTGGAGACGGGCCGGACCCACCAGATCCGCGTCCACATGGCCCATATCGGGCACCCCGTGATCGGCGATCCGGATTACGGGCAGGCTTTCCGCACCAAGGCCAACCGGCTGCCCGGACCCTTGAAGGCCAAGGTCAAAGCCTTTCCCCGGCAGGCCCTGCACGCGTGGCTCCTTGAATTCCGGCATCCGACCACCCATCTAACGATGAGGTTCGAAGCGCCGATACCAGGAGACATGGAGGAACTCGTCGGCGACTTCCGAAAACTCTGAACCGACCCGCCACGAACAAGCTGCAAACCAGCCATCAAAAAACCTGACCGGCGTTGTTCACTTTAGCGTGACAGACTGTTTAGCGTTGAACAAATGCCTGTCTTTTCTGGTTTTGTTCCTATATACACAGGTTGTCGCGGATGAGCCTTTGGGATCCGTGACGAATGCCCGCCGCGTTTCGGGGGCATCCACTCCAAAGAGAGAGGGGCGCTATCATGGCCCAATCATTACCCAGTATCGTTTCCGGTGAAGGCGGTCTCGCCCGTTACCTGGAAGAAATCCGCCGCTTTCCGATGCTTCAGCCGCAGGAAGAGTACATGCTCGCAAAGCGTTATGCCGAGCATCAGGACACTACGGCTGCCCACAAGCTCGTCACCAGCCATTTGCGGCTCGTCGCCAAGATCGCCATGGGCTATCGCGGCTACGGCCTGCCGATCGGCGAGGTGATCTCGGAAGGCAATGTCGGCCTCATGCAGGCCGTGAAGAAATTCGAACCGGAGCGTGGTTTCCGGCTCGCCACCTATGCCATGTGGTGGATCAAGGCCTCGATCCAGGAATACATCCTGCGCTCGTGGAGCCTGGTCAAGATGGGCACCACCGCCAATCAGAAGCGTCTGTTCTTCAACCTGCGCAAGGTGAAGGGCAAGATCCAGGCGCTCGACGATGGCGACTTGAAGCCCGAGCAGATCGCCGAGATCGCCACTCGCCTCAACGTTTCCGAGGCCGAAGTGGTGTCGATGAACCGCCGCCTTTCGGGCGACGCTTCGCTCAACGCCCCGATCCGGGCGAGCGAAGGCGAGTCCGGCGAATGGCAGGACTGGCTGGTCGACGATCACGAGAGCCAGGAAGAAATGCTCATCGAGCAGGACGAGTTGGAAAACCGGCGCACCATGCTGTCGGGTGCCCTGTCGGTGCTCAACGACCGCGAGCGGCGCATCTTCGAGGCGCGTCGCCTGGCCGAAGAGCCGCTGACGCTGGAAGAACTCTCGGCCGAGTTCGACATCAGCCGCGAGCGCGTGCGCCAGATCGAGGTGCGCGCCTTCGAGAAGGTGCAGGACGCGGTCAAGGCGGCCGCCAAGCGCCAGACCCAGGCGCTGCGGACCATCGAGGCGCAGCCGGCGGCGTAACAAGCTCAAGGAATCAATGAATAAGGCGGCGCTTCGGCGCCGCCTTTTTGTTTGGCGAAAGCGGTCGCGCGCCCCTTTCCCCGTAACTATACGGGGAGAAATGCCCGCCAGGGCAATGAGGGGCAGCGCTGAGGCTGCTAGGTTGTCTTTCCAGCGACTGTCTTCGCGAGGCCGGCGCGCTGATCCTCGACCGCGGCGCCGCCCCTCATCCGCCCTTCGGGCACCTTCTCCCCGTGGAACGGGGAGAAGGAAAGGCTCAGGCTGTCGGCTGCTTGGTCTTCCTGAGGTAAGGAAGAACCGTCTCATACGCGCCGAAACGCTTGATCGCGTCTTCGTTGGAGACGGCGGCGGTGATGATGACGTCGTCGCCCTGCTTCCAGTTGGCCGGCGTCGCCACCTGGTGCTTGGCCGTCAGCTGGATGGAATCGATGACGCGCAGGATCTCGTCGAAGTTGCGGCCTGTGGTCATCGGATAGGTCAGCGCCAGCTTGATCTTCTTGTCCGGGCCGATGACATAGACCGAGCGCACGGTGGCGTTGTCGGCCGGCGTGCGGCCCTCGGAGGTCTCGCCGGCGCCTGCCGGCAACATTTCATAAAGCTTGGCGACCTTGAGGTCCTTATCGCCGATCAGCGGATAGTTCACCGTCTGGCCGGTGGCGGTCTTGATGTCAGCCTGCCACTTCTCGTGGCTCGATACCGGATCGACCGAGATGCCGATGATCTTGACGTTGCGCTTTTTGAACTCGCCTTCGAGGCCGGCCATGGTGCCGAGCTCGGTGGTGCAGACCGGCGTGAAATTCTTCGGATGGCTGAACAGCACCGCCCAGCCGTCGCCGATCCAGTCGTGGAACTTGACGGTGCCCTGCGTGGTCTCGGCCGTGAAATCCGGCGCGACATCGTTGATACGAAGACTCATGACCTATCCCTACCCTTTTGATGAAACGATGGCCGGCTCGGCCGGCAAGCATTCTAAGCTACCACCATCGCGGCATCGGTCAAACGCCAGGAGCCGTAACCTAGCCCGCTGCAGCCAAATATTTTTTTGGCGAGCACGGCGCTCTCCGGCAGGATTTTGCACTTTCGCGAGAGGGTGGGCCGCTCAGGCTTTCCTTATCGCGAGCGTCGCCGTGAGGTCTTCCATGCGCTGCGCGAGCGCGCCGAGCGCGGTCGTGAGCACGCTGTCGCTCTTGTCGGCCTTGGTCAGCGCCTCGTCGCGCGTCTTGCGCAAGGTCAGCACTTCGCTCTCCATGCCTTTGACACGCTTGGTGAGCTCCGAGAGCTCGTCCATCACCATGATGCCGGCCATGACGGTGAGCCGCTGATCGCCGATCTCGCCGAAGGAATCCTTCAGGTGCGAGACATAGCGGTCGAAGCGCTCGGCAAGGTCGATCAGATGCTCTTCCTGGCCTTCGTCGCAGGCCATGCGATACTGTTTGCCGTCGATGGAAACCGTGACCTGTGCCATTGCCTTACCTGTCCAGGACCGCGCGGATGGTTTCCATGGCGGTCACCAGCCGCCGCGACACTTCCTTGTTGGCGTCCTCCAGCCGTTCGGCGCGCGCTTCGGAATTGTCGAGCTCCTGCGCCAGGCGCGAGCGGTCGGCGTTCATGCGCTGCACCTCGGCCTCGGCTTCCGAATAATCGCGCTCATGCTCGAGCTTCGCCGCCACGGCGTTTTCCAGCCCTTCCATGGCCTTGCCCAGCCTGGCGATGACTTCCTTGAGGGTCGTTTCCCCGGTCATGGCCTCGTCCTATGCCCTGCCCATCACCGAATCGCACGTGTTCAGAACGCGTTACCTGGGAAAGATTAGGCGCCGGGTGAAGGGCACGTCAACAAAGCTCTCGCGACTGTCCCCCGCTATCGCTAATGTAGGCGGCGGGTGCCATCACAAGCCCGGCAAAATCCATCCCGATTTGTTGACTAAAAGACCGTGCCTGCTATGTGTCGCGGCATCCTTTTCCAAGGGTTCTCCCCAGGCTCCAACTCACTTCCGGAGGAAGCATGACCTCGCGTGAACAACATGATCGGATGGCCAACGCGATCCGTTTCCTTTCCATGGACGCCGTCGAGAAGGCGAACTCCGGTCACCCAGGCCTGCCCATGGGCTGCGCCGACATCGCCACGGTGCTGTTCAGCCGTTTCCTGAAATTCGACGCCAAGGCACCGCACTGGGCCGACCGCGACCGCTTCATTCTGTCGGCCGGCCACGGCTCGATGCTGCTCTATTCGCTCCTCTACCTCACCGGTTATGAGGACATGACGATCGACCAGATCAAGAATTTCCGCCAGCTCGGCTCCAAGACCGCCGGCCATCCCGAATACGGCCATGCCGCCGGCATCGAGACCACCACCGGCCCGCTCGGCCAGGGCCTCGCCAATTCGGTCGGCTTCGCCCTCGGCGAGCGCATCATGAACGCCGCCTTCGGCAACGACCTCGTCAACCATTATACCTATGTGCTGGCCGGGGACGGCTGCCTGATGGAAGGCGTCTCCCAGGAAGCCATCGCGCTGGCCGGGCATCTGAAGCTCAACAAGCTGATCGTCTTCTGGGACAACAACAACATCTCGATCGACGGTCCGGTCTCGCTGGCCGACAACACCGACCAGGTCGCCCGCTTCCAGGCCAGCGGTTGGAACGCCAGCCACATCGACGGCACCGATCCGGAAGCGATCGCCTATGCCATAGAGGCGGCGCGCCATTCCGACAAGCCGACGATGATCGCCTGCAAGACCACCATCGGCTTCGGCGCCCCGACCAAGGCCGGCACCAACAAGGCGCATGGCTCGCCGCTGGGCGCCGAGGAAATCGCCGGGGCGCGCAAATTCTTCAACTGGGACTCGCCGCCCTTCGAGATTCCGGCCGACATCCTCGATGCCTGGCGGACCGTCGGCACGGATGGCGCCAAGGCCCGCGCCGACTGGGAAGGCCGCCTGGCGAAGGCCGAGCCGAAGCTCAAGGCCGAGTTCGAGCGCCGCCTCGCCGGCAAGCTGCCCTCCAACTTCGACGCCGTCATCGCCGACTACAAGAAGAAGCTGTCGGCCGACAAGCCAAAGGTCGCCACCCGCAAGTCGTCGGAGATGGCGCTGGAAGTCATCAACGGCGCGGTGCCGGAAACCATCGGCGGCTCGGCCGACCTCACCGGCTCCAACAACACCAAGACCAGCCAGACCAAGAACATCACGCCCGACGATTACGGCCAGCGCTATGTCCATTACGGCATTCGCGAGCACGGCATGGCGGCGGCGATCAACGGCCTGACCCTGCATGGCGGCCTGATCGCCTATGGCGGCACCTTCCTGTGCTTCTCCGACTACGCCCGCCCGTCGATGCGCCTGGCCTCGCTGATGGGCATCCGCTCGATCTTCGTCATGACGCATGATTCGATCGGTCTCGGCGAGGACGGCCCGACCCACCAGCCGGTCGAGCATCTGGCCGCACTTCGCGCCATCCCCAACCACAATGTCTTCCGCCCGGCCGACGCGGTCGAAACCGCCGAATGCTGGCAGATCGCGCTGGAATCCGAAAAGACGCCCTCGACGCTGGCGCTGACCCGCCAGAACCTGCCGACCGTGCGCACGGAGCACTCGGCGACGAACCTCTCCAGCCGGGGCGCCTATGAGCTGGCCGCCGCCGGCGGCGAGGCCGTGGTGACGATCTTCGCCACCGGCTCCGAGGTCGAGGTCGCGCTTGGCGCGCGCGACCTGCTGGAAAAGCACGGCCATCCGACCCGCGTCGTCTCTGTGCCCTGCTTCGAGCTGTTCGACCAGCAGAGCGAGGATTACCGCAAGAAGACGATCGGCAACGCCAAGGTGAAGGTCGCGATCGAAGCCGGCATCCGCCAGGGCTGGGATCACCTGATCGGCACCGACGGCATTTTCGTCGGCATGCACGGTTTTGGCGCCTCCGGCTCGATCGAGCAGCTCTATCCGCATTTCGGCATCACCGCCGAAGCTGCCGCCAAGGCGGTCGAAGCCCGGCTACACGGCGAGTAGGAGAATTGCCTCGGGCCCGGCAGGCCGATTAACGGTTTTGCCGGACTGGACCAACCTAATCGATTTAAATGCGACCTTCTGCGGCTGGATTCTTGCGCCTTCCGCCGTTATGACACTGCGGACCCATCCGCCCCAAGGGAGAGAACAATGACCGTCAGAGTTGCCATCAACGGATTTGGCCGCATCGGCCGCAACATCCTGCGCGCCATCCATGAATCCGGCCGCAAGGACATCGACGTGGTCGCCGTCAACGACCTCGGCCCGGTCGAGACCAACGCGCACCTGTTGCGCTATGACAGCGTGCATGGCCGCTTCCCGCATGAGGTGACCGTCGACGGCGACCAGATCTCGGTCGGCAAGGAGAAGTTCAAGGTCACCGCGATCAAGGATCCGACCCAACTGCCCTGGAAGGAGCTCGGTGTCGACATCGCGCTCGAATGTACCGGCATCTTCACCGCCCGCGACAAGGCCGCCGCGCATCTCACCGCCGGCGCCAAGCGCGTGCTCGTCTCGGCCCCGGCCGAAGGCGCCGACCTCACCGTCGTCTACGGCATCAACCACGACAAGCTGACCAAGGACCACATCGTCATCTCGAACGCGTCCTGCACCACCAACTGCCTGGCGCCGCTGGCGGCCGTGCTGCACGAGACCGTCGGCATCGAGAAGGGCATGATGACGACGATCCACTCCTACACCGGCGACCAGCCGACGCTGGACACCATGCACAAGGATCTCTACCGCGCCCGCGCCGCGGCGCTGTCGCAGATCCCGACCTCGACGGGCGCCGCCAAGGCGATCGGCCTTGTGCTGCCCGAGCTCAAGGGCAAGCTCGACGGCATTTCGATCCGCGTGCCGACCCCGAACGTCTCGGTTGTCGACTTCAAGTTCATCGCCAAGCGCTCGACTTCCGCGCAGGAGATCAACGAAGCGGTCATCGCCGCGTCCAATGGCAAGCTGAAGGGCGTTCTGTCGGTCACCCATCACCCGAACGTGTCGATCGACTTCAACCACGACCCGCATTCCTCGATCGTGGCACTCGACCAGACCAAGGTGATGGACGGCAACTTCGTCTCGGTGCTGTCCTGGTACGACAACGAATGGGGTTTCTCGAACCGCATGGGCGACACCGCCGTCGCCTTCGGCAAGACCATCGGCTGATCGCTCGTCAATTTACAGTTCAAAACGCCCGGCTTCGGCCGGGCGTTTTCGTTTAAGTCTCGGCGGATCAGCGCACCTGGTGACAGCCGGAACACCAATCGCGTCGTCATTCCAGAATCCGCGGCTGAGCTTCGCTCCTGCTTCGCCCTGGAATGACGAAGTTTGGAAGCATTGAACCCAAAAAACATCCTGTTGCCTTGCACTGGTCATGTCTTCGCCCCACTCTCCCGTAAAGCCACAAACAGAGGGACTTGGAGGGGCAATAGCGGATGGAGCATGCGATATATCTCGTGACGCTGGTCGGCACGGCGCTCATTGTCGCCGCCGCGTTTTCGAGCCTGATCGCCTTCCGCTTCGGCGCGCCTTTGCTGCTCCTCTTCCTCTGCATCGGCCTTGCTACCGGCGTCGACGGGCTCGGCATCGAATTCGACAATGCGCGGCTGGCCTATTTTGCCGGCTCACTGGCCTTGGCCATCATTCTGTTCGATTCCGGTTTCGGCACGCCGCTCAACGCGCTGCGCCAGGCGGCCGGGCCGGCGCTGTCGCTGGCCACGATCGGCGTTATCCTCACCACCGGCATCTTCAGCGTCGCCGCTTCGTATTTCCTCAATCTCAGCTGGCTGGAATCCTCTCTACTTGGCGCCGCTGTCGCGTCTACCGATGCGGCCGCCGTCTTCTTCCTGCTGCGCGCCGGCGAGATCCATCTGCGCGAGCGCGTGCGCGCGACGCTCGAGGTGGAATCCGGCACCAACGACCCGATCGCCATCTTCCTCACCATCACCCTGGTCGAGATCATCGCCGCGCATGCCAACCCGGAAGCCAACGTGCTGGCCACCAACCTTTTGCTCGGCTTCCTCGCCAATATGGGGCTCGGCGCCGTCATCGGCGTGCTCGGCGGTTTTGCCATCGTGCGTCTGGTCGAGCGGTTGAATCTCGATCACGGCCTGCTGCCCATCTTCGTGCTGACGCTATCGCTGATGGTGTTCGCGGCAGCCGGCGCCGTCGGCGGCTCGGGTTTCCTCGCCGTCTATCTTGCCGGGCTGATCGCCGGCAATTCCGACATACGCGCCGTCACCATCCTGAAGCGTTTCCAGGACGGCATGTCGTGGCTGGCGCAGATCATCATGTTCCTGATCCTCGGCCTGTTCGCCACACCCTCGCAATTCCCCGAAATCCTTGTGCCGGCGATCCTGCTCGGCCTGTTCCTGATCTTCGTCGCCCGCCCGGTCGCCGTCTGGCTCTGCCTGACCCCGTTCCGGCTGCCGCGGCCAGAGGTCGCCTTCGTCTCCTGGGTCGGCCTGCGCGGCGCGGTCTCGATCCTGCTCGCCATAACGCCGCTGCTCGGCGGGCTCGAGCACGGCCGGCTGATCTTCAACGCCGCCTTCATCATCGTGCTGGTGTCGCTGGTGGTGCAGGGCTGGACGGTCGGTCCGCTGGCGCGCCGCCTCGGGCTGATCGTGCCGGCCCGTCTTGGGCCGCTGGACAAGGTTGAGCTCGAATTGCCGGGCTCGGCACATCATGAGCTGCTCGCCTATCGCGTAGCACCCGGCAGCCCGGTGGCGCGGGGCGAGCGCATCCCGCGCTGGGCGAGGCCCTCGCTGGTGCTGCGCGACGGCCGCTCGATGCGCTTCCAGGACATGGGCCGGCTGGCGGCCGGCGATCAGGTTTACATCTTCGTGCCGGACCGCTATCCGCGCCTGCTCGACAAGCTTTTTGCCAGCCGCGCCGTGGTCGATCCGGAGGATGCCGACTTCTTCGGCGCCTTTGCCGTCGATCCGGCCCGCTCGGCCGCGGAGCTGGAAGCCGCCTATGCCCCCGGTCTGTCCGAGGCCGAGCAGAAGCTCACCGTTGCAGCGCTCGTTACCGAGCGGCTTGGCGGCCGTGCCGAATATGCCGACCGTGTGATGATCGGACCGATCGAGCTGATCGTGCGCGATGTCGATGAGAAAGGCAGAATCACCGGCCTCGGCCTGTCCTTCGAGCCGACCGCGCCGGTCGCGCGCGTGCCGGTGTTCATGAGCGCCGGCGAGATCGGCGACCGCATCGCAGCGCTGATCCGCAGCTGGCGCAGGCCGGCGGCGAAGCAGGCAGCCGACGACGTGCCGGTCGACACCGTGGCGCCCCCAGCGGACGGGCAGAAGGCAACCGGCGAAGGCTGATGTCTCACGGCGACATCATTTTTGCGCGCGCGCCATTGACGCGGCCCTTGCATCGTCTTCCGCGCCGAGTAAGGTCGCCGCGTTTTTGCTAGAGCAATTTCAGGAAAAGTGTGGGCGGTTCTCCGTCTGGATTGCATCAAGGCACTAGGAAGGAACGACCATGGCCGGCTTCAAGACACTCGATGATATCGGCGCCGTCAGCGGCAAGCGCGTCCTGGTGCGCGTCGACCTCAACGTTCCCGTCGCCGACGGCAAGGTGACCGACGCCACTCGCATCGAGCGCATCGCGCCGACCATCGCCGAGCTCTCGAAAATGGGTGCCAAGGTCATCCTGCTTGCGCATTTCGGCCGCCCCAAGGACGGCCCATCGGCCGAATTCTCGCTGGAGCCTATCGCCAGGGCCACGGCTGACGTTCTCGGCCGCCCGGTCGGTTTCGCCGCCGACTGCGTCGGCGCCAAGGCCGCGGACGCCGTCGCGGCGATGAAGGACGGCGACGTCCTGCTGCTCGAGAACACCCGCTTCCACAAGGCCGAGGAGAAGAACGAACCGGCCTTCACCGAACAGCTCGCCGCCAATGGCGACATCTATGTCAACGACGCCTTTTCGGCCGCGCACCGCGCGCATGCTTCGACCGAGGGTCTGGCGCATCATTTGCCGGCCTTTGCCGGCCGCACCATGCAGGCCGAGCTCGACGCGCTGGAAAAGGGCCTCGGCGATCCGGTACGGCCGGTGGTGGCCATCGTCGGCGGCGCCAAGGTCTCGACCAAGATCGACCTGTTGATGAACCTGGTGAAGAAGGTCGATGCGCTGGTGATCGGCGGCGGCATGGCCAATACCTTCCTTGCCGCGCGCGGCACCGATGTCGGCAAATCGCTCTGCGAGCATGACCTCGCCGGCACCGCCAAGCAGATCATGATCGAGGCGGCGGAAGCCGGCTGCGCCATCATCCTGCCCGCCGACGGCGTTGTGGCCAAGGAATTCAAGGCGGGCGCCGCCAGCGAGACCGTCGCCATCTCGGACGTGCCGTCCGACGGCATGATCCTCGATGTCGGTGCAAAGACCGTGCAGAGCGTCAACGACTGGATCGACCGCGCCGCGACGCTGGTCTGGAACGGGCCGCTCGGCGCCTTCGAGATCGAGCCTTTCGACCGCGCTACGGTGGCCGCGGCAAAGCATGCGGCCGCACGCACCAAGGAAGGCAAGCTGGTCTCGGTGGCCGGCGGCGGCGACACGGTGGCCGCGCTCAACCATGCTGGCGTCGCCGACGACTTCACCTATGTCTCGACCGCCGGCGGCGCCTTCCTCGAATGGATGGAAGGCAAGCCGCTGCCGGGCGTCGAGGTGCTGAAGCGGTAAACAGTCCGAGACCGGGCAAAGCCCGCGCGGCTTTCAATCGATTCTGGCTTTCCGGCGTCATTCCTTTGGCGGTAGTGTTCTGCTAGCGCGGAATAAACGCAGCGTAGGAGAGCACCCATGAGCGAACGTCTCGAAGATATCGCCGCCGCGATGGTGAGCGGCGGCAAGGGCCTGTTGGCCGCCGATGAGAGCTCCGGCACCATCAAGAAGCGTTTTGACGTCATCGGCGTCGAATCCACGGCCGATAACCGGCGCGACTATCGCGAGATGATGTTCCGGTCCAAGGAGGCGATGTCAAAATACATCTCCGGCGTCATTCTCTACGATGAGACCATTCGCCAGAAGGCCGCCGACGGCACACCGCTGGTCGACATCATCAAGGCGTCCGGCGCCATTCCCGGCATCAAGGTCGATCTCGGCGCCAAGCCTCTCGCCGGCTTTCCCGGCGACACCATCACCGAGGGCCTGGACGGGCTGCGCGAGCGGCTTGCCGACTATTACAAGCTCGGCGCCCGCTTCGCCAAATGGCGCGCGGTGATCGACATCGACACCAGCAAGGGCGTGCCCTCGGCCAATTCGATCGCCTCGAACACCCACGCGCTGGCCCGCTATGCCGCGCTCTGCCAGGAAGCCGGCATCGTGCCGATCGTCGAGCCGGAAGTGCTGATGGACGGGGCGCATTCGATCGACACCTGCTACGACGTCTCCAAGGCGACGCTGGTCAAGCTGTATGACGAACTCTACGCGGCGCGCGTCATCCTGGAAGGGTCGATCCTGAAGCCGAACATGGTCATCTCCGGCAAGAAGTCCGGCAAGACCGACAGCCCGGAGGAAATCGCCGAAAAGACGATAAAGCTGTTCCGCGAAGTGGTGCCGTCGGCAGTGCCCGGCATTGCCTTCCTCTCCGGCGGCCAGGAGGACGAGGAGGCGACCGCCAACCTCAATGCCATCAACGCCATCGGCCCGCATCCTTGGAAACTGACCTTCTCCTATGGCCGCGCGCTGCAGGCCGCGCCGCAGAAGGCATGGAGCGGCAAGGCCTCGAACATTGCCGCCGGCCAGGCTGCCTTCACTCACCGGGCCCACATGAACCATCTGGCAGCGCTCGGAAAATGGCAGCCGGCGCTGGAAAAGGCCGCCTGACGCCATCTCTGAGCAGTGCATAAAACCCGGGCCGGCAGCCCGGGTTTTTGCTTTTTGCGAGCCGCGTTCCCACTTGTCAGGCGCCGACCGCTATCGACCATGTCGGATCGCGCCGATGTCGAACGTCCTTGGCAGGAGAGGACAGGAGATGGTCATGCATCGCAATGCCGTTGTTTCGCGCGAAGACTGGTTCGAAGCGCATCGCAAGCATCTCGAGCGCGAGAAGGAGCTGACAAAATTCCGCGAGCTTATCGCCGCGGAGCGGCGGCAGTTGCCCTGGTTCAAGCTGCGCAAGGATTATGTATTCGAGAGCGAAGCGGGGCCGAAGCATCTTGCCGAACTGTTCGCCGGCAAGAGCCAGCTCATCGTCTATCATTTCATGATGGCGCCGGGCTCCGACCACCGCTGCGAGGGCTGCTCGTTCCTCGCCGACCATATCGACGGCGCCAACCGGCATCTGAAGCATCATGACGTCTCGCTGGTCGTCATCTCGCGTGCGCCGCTGGCCGAAATCCTGCCTTACAAGCAGCGCATGGGCTGGAAGTTCGACTGGGTGTCGTCCTATGCGTCCGATTTCAACTTCGACCTGCAGGTCTCCTTCACCGACAAGCAGATCGCGGCGGGCGAGACCACCTATAATTTCGAGAAGCGCCCGCTGCGGTCGAAAGACCTGCCCGGCACCAGCATCTTCTATCGCAACGAGTGCGGCGACATCTTCCTCACCTTCATGTCGCGCGCCCGCGGCGGCGACGCGCTGATCGGCGCCTATCATTATCTCGACATGACGCCGAAGGGCCGCGGCGAGACGGGTCCCTATCACAACCTGATGGACTGGGTGCGCCTGCATGACGAATATCGGGACAAAGACAAGGATCGGTCGGACTGCTGCGCGTGAACGGCAGGACGCGCCACTCGCGAGCCGTCCTCCCCCGAATATGGACAGGCCTATGCCCAGTGCCCAAGCACCGCCGCCAGCGAGATAGCGGCCATCGCAAGCAGCGCCAGCTTCCAAAAATCGCCGCGCCGCTTCAGCCCCGGCCAGCCCAGCGGCTTGATGACCTGGATCAGCATGATGCCGCAGATGACAAGGGCGAGCAGTTTCGTCATGCCGCCTTTGACCAGCATCGATGGCGACTGTCAAAGCTGTTCTCGAGCGCAGCCTCGGGCGCAGCATTCCTGACAGAAATAGGGCCTATTCGAACGCTGCGAGCGGCACCGCACCGTCTTTCTCCGCACCCTGCCAACTTCCTGACAGACTGCTGTCAGGAGGGGTGTGAGATACTCTTCCCATCCAAAAGAGAGGAGTGAGGTCATGAACGGTTTTACAATTCTGCGTAGTGTGCAGCATTATGTCGGCAGAATCCGCACCGTGCGCAACGAGATTCGCACCCAGCGTTTCCTGAACACCTTGCCGGCGGACATCCGCAAGGACATCGGCTGGCCGGACCTTTACCAGGGCCGCGTGCGTGAAAACTGAAATTTTGCCGCCGCGACTTGGATTGTGGCGGCAGCGCGCCCAGATGTAATGGCCAGCGATGTTGAGTTCAGGGAAAGAAGCCTTTGTTTGCCGGTAGCTTCGCCGTAGCCTCCTGACAGTATGTTGTCAGGAGGCATGCGGTAATTGGAGCGACTTCGATCCTGACAGCAACGAACATGGTTCGACGATCCGGAGTAATCCGCAATGGTGAGAAGCTGGAACGACAAGCTGAACGCACCGGGCGTCAACCACATCAAGCCGTCGCCGCGACTGTCCTTCGGTGCGAAATTCATTGCCGCGCAGCGCAAGCGCGAAGGGCTTATGCCATAATCCTCGGGGGATCTAGCGATGCGTCGTGCTGACAGGCTTTTCCAGATCGTGCAGCATTTGCGGGGCGGCCGGTTGGTCACCGCGCAGAAGCTTGGCGCATGGCTCGAGGTTTCAGAACGCACCATTTACCGCGACATAGCCGACCTGCAGTCGACCGGCGTGCCGATCGATGGCGAAGCGGGCGTCGGCTACATGATGCGGGAGGGATTCGACCTTCCCCCGCTGATGTTCACACGTGACGAGATCGTGGCGCTGGTTGCCGGCGCCCGCATGGTGCGCGCCTTCGGCGGCGCTACGATGGCGAGGGCCGCCGACGAGGCGCTGGTCAAGATCGGCGCCGTGCTGCCCGACACCGAGAAGGACCGCATCGCCCGCACCGAGATCCACACGCCGATGTGGGTGGTGAGCGACGCCGCGCGGGAAGCGATCGACCTGATCGAGCGCGCCATCGAGAAGCGCCAGGTGCTGACCATCGACTATTCCGACGAAGCCGGCCGCGGCACCGCGCGCGACATCAGGCCGTTGGGGCTGTGGTTCTGGGGCAAGGTCTGGACACTGGTCGCCTGGTGCGAGATGCGCGACGATTTCCGCGCCTTCCGCATCGATCGCATCGCCTCGGTCGTCATTGCCGGCCGCATCTTCAAGCCGGAGCGGGGCAAGCAGCTCGCCGATTTCTACCGCGCCGTCGAGCGCTCAGAGGATTACGGTATGGCCCCCGACCGCGCCGCGCGGACGTGACTTGCGCTTTTCACCTTCTCCCCTTGTGGGAGAAGGTGGCCGCGAAGCGGCCGGATGAGGGGTGTTCCAGGGAACGCCGCGTCTCACTCCGCTGGAACACCCCGCCTCCGTCTCGGC
>NZ_JAIUHQ010000007.1:0-261700 GCF_020165215.1 Mesorhizobium sp. CA15 | reverse complement strand
GATTGGGGGAACCACCTGGCAATCAAGCCTCGGCCTGATCAGTCGCGCCAGTCACAGAAGATGTGTGCATAGCGTAGCCAAGCGAGGGAGATGTCCGGCAGGACAGAGGGGGGCGCCGTCCCGCCTGCGTCTCAGATCTTCGATTGCTTAGAAAGAGCCTCGACGCTTTTCGCCAGCTCGGCCCCATCACCCATGACCCGCAGCGTCTTCAGCCGCGATGTGCCGCCGCCGACCACCGAAACGGCCGACACCGGCACACCCAGCGCCTTGGCCATCAGCCGTTCCAGCGCTGCATTGGCGGCGCCGTTCTCCGGCACGGCGCGCACGCGGGTCTTAAGGTGACTGCGACCGTCGGCGGCGGTCTCGACGCCGTCGATCCGGTCGAGCGCCGCTTTCGGCGTCAGACGCACGAAGAGGTCGATGCCGTTCTCGCGCTCCCGAAACGGCGGACTCATCAGCCGCCGGTCACGACCCAGGACCAGACGGTGGTGACCAGAAACTGCCGGATGAAGAAGATGATCAGCAAAAGAATGATCGGCGAAATGTCGATGCCGCCGAGATCGGGCATGAAGCGGCGGATCGGGCGCAGCGCCGGGTCGGTCAGCCGATAGAGCATATTGCCGACGGAACCGACGAACTGGTTGCGCGAGTTGACGACATTGAAGGCGTAGAGCCAGGAAAAGATCGCCGAAGCGATGATGATCCACCAGTAGATATCAAGCGCCATGACGATGGTCTGAATAAGGGCGATCATGCCGGTCTCCAAAATTGTCGCCGACATGTAGCCATTGCTTGGCGAGCGGGCAAGGCCCGCGGGCTTGGCGTGCGGGCAAGGCCCGCCCCACCACGGCGCTTGTGCCGGCCCGGTCTTTCGCCTTGACATCAAACGGCCGCGACCGATACAAGCCCATCCGCTGGAACGGGGCTGTAGCTCAGCTGGGAGAGCGCATCGTTCGCAATGATGAGGTCAGGGGTTCGATCCCCCTCAGCTCCACCAGCCAGCATCGCATGTACTTCTCATCGGCTTTTGCCTCCTCGCTCAGCATTTTGTGACTGCCGGATTTCGGGCCGCGTGCTTGGAACAAATGGCAGGGCAAGACGGTTCAGCTATACTTTTGAAGCTGATATTCCCCGGCCGGCTGGGTAAGCGGCGATGCTTGAGGAGTTCTCCATCATGAAGATTTCGTCCAGGTTCCGTTCAGTCGCGGTTGCGGCCATTGCTGCCGCCAGCGTCAGCATTGCCAGCGCCGCGCATGCCGACAGCGGTACGATCCGCTTCTCCGTCTACAAGGCGGCCTTCTTCATCGGCGGCTCCGGCGGCGAAGGCACGCTGACCTTCCATGGCAAACGGTATCCGATCTCGGTCGGCGGCATCTCGGGCGGCCTGGCCTTCGGCGCGTCCAAGACCTATTTTCAGGGCAGGGTGCGCCACATCCGACGAGCCAGCGATGTGACGGGCGTCTACGGCGCGGCCGGCGGTGGCGGCGCGCTCGGCAGAGGCGCCCAGGTGATCGTCATGACCAATGACAAGGGCGCCCAGCTCGAGCTCACCGGCCGGCAGGTCGGCCTGCAGGTCAACGCCGACCTCAGCGGCATGAGCATCGCGCTGAAGAGGTAGGAGCCCCGGCTCCGTCCGTTATTCCGGGACGGGCCGGTTCGGGCGCCGCCCGGGCGCGCAAAGATCGCGCCGGGCAGGCCAGACGGCGAGTTTCATCGACCTCTCCGCCGACCTGCCAGACCAATGGCGGGGTGTCCGCTCTGATGAATAGCGGGCCTGCAGGCATCCCGCTTGCCAATGAAGGGCGGCTCGCCTCAATCGTCCCAGTCATCCCAATTGTCTTCGTCCTGCGGATAGTCGGGAACAACCCGGATGATCGGCCGCGGACGCTGATAGCGCCAGTAATCCTCGTCCGGTAGCTGACGCTCATCGGTGCGGTAGGCAGGCCGGTCGTAGTGGTGGTGCTTCCAGTATTTATGCTTCTTGTGCGGCCGCACGCAGTAGCCGTCCTCGGTCAGGTAGGCGCATGTGACATGCGCCTGCTGCACCAGGCCATTTCTGGCCGGCATGCCAATCATTGGTGCCGCGTGGACCGCTGGCATCACCGCCAGCATGGTGCCGGCAAGGGCAAGAACAGACAATTTCATCGGCCTCTCCAACGTCTCCAGATTAAGGCCGGAAGAACGTCCCGATTGGGGACGATTTGCGGCGGCCGAGATCACTTTGATTTGCGGCCGCACATATGAGCGTTAGATCATGTGTATTAATTCGCCAGCTGATCGAGAAGCGTGTCGATTTCCCCTTTCTTTGGCGCTTCGGGCGAAGCAGGGGAGGCCTGCGGGTCGGCGAAAGCGGGTTCGGCCGCCGGCGCGGCGGTCTCTGCTTCGGCCTCGCCACCGGCGTTCGAACCTGGCGGCGCAGCCGCATTATCCGTCTTGCCGATGTCTGGCGCCACGGCGGGTTCCGGAGCCGCGGGCAGCGCCTTGGGCCGGGGCGCGGCGTTGCGCAGAAGATCGCCGATCAGATTCGCCGCTCCCTTGCCGGAACCGTCGCCGTTCGAGCCCGTTTGGCCCGGGATCAGCTTGTCGAGATTGAGTTTCCCGGTTGGCAGCCCAAGGCGGCTCAACATGTCCAGCGCGCCCTGCGGGTCTTTGGCCAATGCGCTCAGGTCCGGATAGGCCCGAGGCGAAAACAGCGGGCCTTGGACCACGATAGGCACACCGATGCCCTTCACGGCAACATCGCCTCCCTGCCCGGCAAGCGAGGCAACGACGCGGGGGTTGAGACGGATGTCGAGCGTCTGGTCGGCGAAGTCTATCTTGCCCGAGCCGTCCATTCGCACCAGCGGACCCAGCAGGCTGATGTCCGTCGTCTGCGCGACGCCGTTCTCGATGGCAAAAGAGGCGCCGAGTTCGGTGAACGTCGTCTTCTTGGTCTGATCCTGCTTGAAACCGCTGGAAAGCAGCCCGACCAGGTTGTTGTAGACCTCCGCTATGTCGATGCCCCGGAAGGCGCCGTCGCCGAATTTTGCCGCCGCCTTGCCGCCAAGGGAGCGGGCAAGCGATTTCGTAGTCTTTCCCGAGCCTGAAACCGCGACGGTCGCATTGAGCGTTCCTTCGATGCGGTCGAAATCCGCCGCGTCATGGAGCAAGGGAGCCGCGGCCGCGCCGGCGATCGCCGTGTTCAGGTCCAGGGACGCGGCATCGCCGGAACCGTCGGCTGTCATTTCCGCGGCAATCGTGCCGCCGTAGAAGGGACTTTGCGGCACGTTCAGGTGCGCCTTGCCATCGGCGATCACCAGAGTGGTCGCCACCGGCCCGGCGAAGACCTTTCCATAGCCGAGCTTGTCGGCCTGGATATCCACCTTGGCATCAATTCCCTTGAGGAAGGAGAGATCGATTGGCGCGTCGGTGGCGCCGTTCGGCTTCTGCGTTCCTCCCGTGGCAGCCTCGCCACCGCCGGCGAACGCCGCGAAGTCAAGCTTCGCGAATTTGAGCGACGTCCGGATGTTGAGAGGCTCCCCAAATTTCATCGAGCCCTGGCCCGACGCCTTGATCCCGTTCAAGGCAACAGCGGCTTTCTGAAAGGAAAGCTGTCCTCGCCCGGCGTCCACGTAACCTTTGAAGGCAAAGTCTCGCAGACCGTGGGAAGCACTCTGCCCCAGCCATTGCATGAGCTTGTCGACCGAGGCCGATGTGACCGAAACCTGACCCTTGAACGTGCCGCCACCCCCGGCAGCGCCGCTTATGCTGCCTTCGAGGTATTTGGAGGAAACCGAAAGGCTGATCGGCCCGGACGCATCGGCAACGGAGCCGCTGGCCAGAAAGGATGCAGGCGCGAGCTGGGACTTGAACGTCACGGCCTGTCCCCGCCAGACGAGCTTGCCCGTCAAATCGACCGGCTTGCCGACATCGTGAACCTTCGCGTCAAGATTGAGTCCGGTGATGTCGTCGGCCGTCCGGGCCTCGGCAAGTGCTGCAAGCGGAAGCTTGCCTTCCCGAATTCCAACCGTTCCCTGCAGATTGACGCTGCTGCGTATGCGCTCCGCGGTGAGTCCGCGAAAAGCGAACCCCATATCGGCGGTCAGCTTTCCGGACAACGGCACGGATTGTCCGGCCAGCTTCGCTATAGAGCCGACGTCCAGCCCCGAACTGGCAACATTGCCCCGTATGGTCGGTGGTGCTTCACCGACAATCGTCGAGGCTGTCGCGGTGAGATTTCCCGCATCGAGGCCGAAGTGCTCCAGCCTTGCCTCGAGATGCCCGTCATGCAGCGTTGCGGCGAGCTGCACGTCGGAAGCCCGTATCTTGCCGCCGACCAATTCATCGATGGCAACGCTGATGTCGGCGTCGAACGCAGAGAGCATCGCGAGGTCGGGCTCGCCGGAGCCGGCCGAAACCTTGCCCGCGCTGGAACCATCCTTTCCAATATCGCTCAAGGCGTCGATATCGACGCGCTTTGCCGCCAGGTCGGCGAAGAAGCGATGCCGCGCCCCGGGCTGAAAGAGCGCGTCCATCTGGAAGCTCTGGTCGCCGACATCGAACTTTCCGCCCTTGATCTGATAACTGCCGTTCCCGTTGAGCTGGATCTCTCCACTCGCATGCAATGAAGAGAATTTGGCAACCGGCGCCGGATCGAGACGCGCCTCGATGGCGATCTGGGCCGGCAGCCGTTTCAGGATCGGCCTCAAGGCGGAAAGGCTCCCGCTCATTTCAACGCGACGGCCGCCGCTGGTGCCGGCCAATGAAAACGAGACCTCCCGGTCGAGGTCCGGAACCCTCAGATCGGCGTCGATTGCTGTCACCTCAGCGGAATTGCCGGTCGACGCGCCTGAGGTGAGGGTGCCGTTCGTTATCGTCAGTTGGTTGATCGCCAGCCGCTCGAGCGTATCGACAACCGCCGCGAACGGATCGGCCTGTACATCCTTCGGTTCCGGAGCTGACGCCACGTTTGCCGAAGCCTTGAGCGCGATTACCGGATCCGCCAGCGCGACGGACTGTATCTCAAGCTTTTTCGACCATAGGGACGACAGCGTTATCGAAGTCGAGAACCGCGGAGCGGATATCGCGATATCGCCCGTGCCGGTCGAAAGCGAGATATCGTCCGCGACCACCGCCAGCTTGGGCAGCAGCGATAGTCTGACAGGTCCGTCCAGCCGAATTGTCATTCCGGTTGCGGCTGACAGTTGCCGGCTCAGTTCGGCACGAACCCAGTCGGTTGAAACAAGCGCGGGCAGAAGGAAAAGCAGCCCGACGACAAGAACGACGGCTACGGTGAGTGCAGCGACGATTTTTCTCACATCGACCAGCCAAAAAGATCGGAAGAATCAGTATCGTCAAACATACATGCTTCTGGCGCGCGACTGAATCCTGCCGAAACATGGGCCCCGCGCCGGACGAATTTCGGACTGTTCCGCGGAGCCCGTCGGCTCTTTCGTCGAGGTCTATCGCGGTCGCAGCCATTTGCACGCAAGTGTTTCCAGACGAAAGGGTTTGGAAACGGTCAGCCGGTTTCCGAGCCATTCGCGTGAAACAGACCGGGCGCATTTTTCCGGCACCCGCCGCCGACATATCAGCCATTTCAAATGGAGGACGTGCCAATGTCTGCGCTCGGAACCCTGCTTCGTTTGAGCCGCGCCATCATCCACGCGCACAACAACGCCAAGGTCAGAAACCTGATGGATGTCCCGCCGCCCGAAACCGGCAGAGACATGGGCCGGCATGTTTCGCCCGACGCCTCCAAAAAGGAGCCCGGCGCCATACACCCCGGAGGACGCTGACACAAGCGGAGTCTCGGACCGGCCTCGTCCCACTCACCTGGAGACTGGTGTTGCTTTGTGATTGCGTTGGCGCGCATAGGCCACGCAGGCGTCCACGGTGCTGACGCACAGCGCGTCACGGCTGTTCGGCAAGTTATTGTCGCCGGCATAGGCTACCTCTGCGACGTGGCCGTTGAGCATGCGTATTTGCGTATTGCAATAGCCGCCGGGGGCGACGTTGACCGACCCTCCGACCGCGGGAATCGCGCCCACGGCCATCGTCGGCACCGCGATACTGAGATTGCCGCGTTGCACGGTGCGCTGGTAGGTCCAAATCTGACCGGAAGGCCCCGTGTCGGCCGTCGCGGTCGGAAAGCCGGCGCACATGCGGACATCGGCCTCGCTGAGACCGACCATCTCCTTGCGGGCAGCGGCCGTGGTGGCGTCGACCTTGGCGATGCTCGACGTATCGTCGGGGATGACGCAGGACGACAGGATGGAGATACCTGCCGCAACAAAGGCAAGTTTTCGAATATGCAAGGATGTCATGCCGTCGGTCGGAGTTGTGTGCCGCCCCAGCGCCCTCCTCCCTACCTAGGCAATCGGCCAAACGCGTCAACCTGCGGAATGCCGACGCATCTCCACGCCGATGCGCTCATACCACCCGGAAGTAGCTCGTCATGCCGGTCTTCTGGTGCTCGATGATGTGGCAATGCAGCAGCCAGTCGCCGGGATTGTCGGCGACGAAGCCGAGCTGCACCTTCTCGTCGGGCTGAATGAGATAGGTGTCGGAGATTAGCGGCTGCACTGCCCTGGTCGATGACGACAGCACCTTGAAGCTCATGCCGTGCAAATGGATCGGGTGCGCGTGCGGGGTCAGGTTCTCCATGTCGATGATGTAGCTCTGGCCGAGCTTCAGTTCGGCGAGCGGCGCGGTCGGGTCCGGAGTGTCGCCCGGCCACGGCACTTTGTTGATCGCCCAGAAACTGTAGCCGAGCGAGCCGCAAATGCCGTCGGCCGCAACGTTCTCGGCCGTCGCGCTCAGCGCCAGGGGAATCCGCTTGGCGCTTGTCAGGTCCACCTCCGACACGGGATTGGCGTCAAGCGGGCCGAGATCGCGCAGATCGTGCTTGAGCGATTTGCCGACCGAGCGCAGCGTCGCCAGGATTTTCGGCTTGGTGCCCCTGACATCGCGCAGGCTGACGATCGCGCCCTCCTCGTCGGGCATGCGGATGGCAAGCTCCAGCCGCTGGCCAGGCCCCAGCTGCGAGGCATCCGGCGTAAAACGCTGCGGCACCGGATTGCCGTCGAGCGCGATGACCGTCGCCTCGGCGCCGTCGACGCGGAAGGCATAGATGCGGGTGACGTCGGTGATGGCCGCGCGCAGCCGCACCAGCCCGCCGGCCGGCGCATCGAATTGCGGCTGGCCCTGCCAATTGGCGGTGCGCACCGTGCCGAAGGTGCCGGCCTTGGCCGCGTCGCGCGGCCGGAACGGCTCGATGAACTGGCCGTCGTCGCCAAGCCGCCAGTCGCGCAGGTTGACGACCATCTCGACGTCGAAGATCGGGTCCTTCGGATTCTCGACCACGATCACCCCGGTCAGGCCGTGGCCCATCTGGACCAGCGTGTTGCAATGCGGGTGGTACCAGAAGGTGCCGGCGTCGGGCGGCGTGAATTCATAGTCGAAATTGTCGCCCTGATAGACATAGGGCTGCACCAGGAACGGCACGCCGTCCATCTTGTTAGGAACGCGGATGCCATGCCAGTGGATGGTCGTCGGATCATTGATGCCGTTGATCAGGCGCGCGGCAAACGGCTCGCCCTTTCTCATCCTGACGACCGGCGGCATGCCGGCCTCGCCGTAGGTCAGCACATTCTTCGTCGGCGCGCCGTCCATCAGCTGCGCCCCGATGCTTGCGGTCTTCAGGATCAGCGGGGCAGGCTTGGCGGCTGCAAAGCCCGCCAATCTGCCGACAGTCGCGGCGCCGATGCCGGCCAGGCCTGCGGCAGCTGTGGTTTTGAGAAGGGCGCGGCGCGTGAATGTCGTCATACGGTTTCCGTCGGCAGGATGCCTCGGCCGTTGGAATTGAGCTGAACCAGTGAGCCGCCTACCACCATCCGGCGCGCCGGCCTAGTGCGTTTCACCGTTTCATGGAAACGGCGAAACGCCCTATCTCCTTGTTTTCGCGCAATTCCGGACGGAAAACCGCCCACACTTTTCCTGGAATTGCTCTAGTCCCGCAGGCTGAAGACGAAGGGCGCGGTGCGGGTGACGCGGGCGCCGAGCTCCGCCGGCGGCGCCGGCACCGAGGCGCCCTGCAATGCGCCGAGCGCCGCACGGTCGAGATCGCCATCGCCCGAGGATCGCGCCAGCCGGGCCGAGACCACCCTGCCGGAGGTGTCGACCGTGAAGGTCACGCTCGGCGTGCCCTCGACCCGCCTGGAGCGCGCCGCGCTCGGATAGCGGGTGTGCCGCCTGATCCACGCCGCCAGGCTGGAATTCCAGCGCGACGGGCCGACGCTGGAGCGCGGCGCCCCATTCGAGGACTGCGGTGCTGCCGCCTTCGCCGCAGCCTTGGCGTCGATGCTGGCGGTGGTCGTCGCCTTTGGCGGTGGCGCCTTTTCCTTTTTCACCCGTTCTTTCGGCTTCTCGACCAGTTTTTTCTCGGCCTTCTTCCTGGCTTCGACCGGTCTCTGCGCCTTCATCTCCGCTTCCGCAGGTTTCGGTACCGGCAGGGGAATGACGACGTCCGGCGCGATCGCCTCGACAGGATCGGGCACGACTTCGTCCAGCGGCGGCCGCTCGCTCAGGGCAGCAACGGCCTGTTTGGCGGGAGCGGCCTGTTTGGCCTCCTGCGTGTCGTCGGTATCGAGGGGCTGTTCAGCGACGGGCTTGGTCTGCTCGGCCACCGGCGCCGGGTCGATCACCGATTTCACGTCGATGGGCTTTTCCGTCTCCTCCGCCGCATCGGGCGGCTCCGGTGTCACCGTGTCCGGCATCGCCGCCTCTTCCGGCACGGCGGGGGCGATGGCCAGCGGCGCCATCTCGACCGCCAGCGCCGGCGGCGGACCGCCGTCCTGCATCTCGGCGAAGCTCAGATTCTGCACCGCATAGGCAACCGCCACATGCGCGGCCAGAATGATCGCGGCGGCGCTCGTCCACAGGCCGGCCTCACGCGCGCCGAAGCGCGGCTGCGAAATGCGGGAAAGCGCGGCGACCGTCATGGCGCTGAGCCGTCACCCGGAGCCGACGCCGAGTTTGCACCAGTTGCCGGAGCTCCAGACTCGGCCGGTCCGCCAGCACTGCCCGACGTAGCTTCGAGCCCCACCAGCGCGACCTTGAGATAGCCGGCGCTACGCAGCAGGTTCATCACCTCCATCAGGTCGCCATAGCCGACCGTCCTGTCGGCGCGCAGGAAGATGCGCGTCTGCTTGTCGCCCTTGGTGCGGCTGTCGAGCACAGCGGCAAAGGCCGGGCGGGGCAGGCTGTCATTGCCGACCGCGAGCGTCAGATCGCTTCTCAGCGTAAGGAACAGCGGTGTCTCGGGCCGCGGCGCCGGCGTAGCCGTCGATCCGGGCAGGTCGACATCGACGTCGACCGTGGCGAGCGGTGCAGCGACCATGAAGATGATCAGGAGCACCAGGATGACATCGATGAACGGCGTGACGTTGATGTCGTGGCTTTCCTCGAGATCGTCGCCGGAGGTCTCGCGAATGCGTGCCGCCATCGCCGCTACTCCGCCGCCATGGCCGTCGCCTGCGGCACGGTGCGGAAATCGAGGTCGCGACTGACCAGCCGCTCGACGCCGGCGGAAGCGTCGGCGAGGATCTGCCTGTAGCCGGCTATCGAGCGTGCGAAGACGTTGTAGATGACGACCGCCGGAATGGCCGCGACGAGGCCCATGGCGGTGGCAAGCAACGCCTCGGCGATGCCGGGCGCTACGACGGCGAGGTTGGTGGTCTGCGCCTGCGAGATGCCGATAAAGGCGTTCATGATGCCCCAGACGGTGCCGAACAGGCCGACGAAGGGCGCCGTCGAGCCGATGGTGGCGAGCAGGCCGGTACCGCGCGACATGCGCCGCGCTGCCGCCGCCTCGATGCGCGCAAGCCTGGAGGCGACGCGTTCCTTCAGGCCGTCGCCGGAGGCATGATCGAGCGCGCCGGCCGATAGCGCCCGTTCTTCTTCTGCCGCCCGCACCAGCAGCGCGCCCGGGCCGCCGCTGCGGCCAAGCTCCCGGCCGGCCTGCATCAATGTCGCGGCGTTGCCGATCGCATCGGCGGCGCGGCGGGCCCTCAGCTTGCCGCCCAGGACCTCCAGCGACTTGGCGAGCCAGATCGTCCAGGTGACGAGGGAAGCGAAGGCCAGCCCGACCATCACCGCCTTCACGACGATGTCGGCATTCATGAACATACCCCAGGGCGACAGGTCATGCGGCAGCGTCAGCGAGATGGAAGGCTCTTCGCTCGTGGCGCCGTTCGCAGCCGGCCGAATGCCTGGATCGATCGACGTGGCGGCGGACGCCTGCGCCGGGGGCGTCTGCAGGGTTGGAGCGGCCGGCGCCTGCTCGACCGGCGCAGGCGATCGTCCCTGCGCCGCGGCGACACCAGCCGAAAGAATGAGCGACGCGGCCAGCGCCGCCAAGAGGCTGTTTCGGGACAAGGCTCGTCCTCGCTTCATCGTTGCAATGCGGCGGCCGCCATACAGACAGGCGCAGGGCGAGCCGTGCCGGTTGACTATGAAACATGAGTTTGTGAGTCAACTATAAAGATGACTATGCTGCTCCACAATTCATAATGTGCCTATGCCCGCCTGAGCACGCTGCGGGCCTGGACCGCAAGACGGTTGCCGGGCACGATGCGCATGGAGCAAGAAGAGCAGGCGGCCGATGATCAAGGCGATACCCTTCGACTTTCCCTATGACGGGAGACTGGAGCCGCAGCACACGGCGCTGCTGACGATCGACCTGCAGGAGGATTTCCTCTCGCCGACCGGCTACTTCGCCAGGAAGGGCTACGATCCGTCGCCGCTGCGAGCCATCCTGCCGGCGGTCAACCGGCTGATTGCCGCGGCCCGCGCCGCCGGCCTCACCATCATCCACACCAGGCAAGGCTATCGCGCCGACATGGCCGATATGACGCCTTACGAAAGATGGCGTCGCAAACGGGCCGGCCTCGACGGCACCGATGTCCTGCTGCGCTCCGGCCCAGGTTTCCAGATCGTTTCCGACATCGAGGTGGCGCGTAGGGACATCATGATCGACAAGACCTGCAACAGCGCCTTCACCCACACGGATCTCGAGCTCATTCTGCGGGCGCGCGGCATCACGCATCTGATGTTCACCGGCTGCACGACGGATGTCTGCGTGCACACGACGTTGCGCGAGGCCTGCGACCGCAACTTCCAATGCCTGACGATTTCGGACGCCTGCGCCAGCGGCGACCAATATGCCCATGAAGCCGCGCTGCATATGGTGACGGTCGAGGACGGCGTCTTCGGCGCGCTGGCGGACTCGGCGGCCGTCATCAGCGCGCTATCACGGCTCGCGGGTGTGGCGAGCTGAGGATTTCGGGATTGCGCGGATCGCCGGGTTCCGGCCATCCGATATCCTTGCGGATGTCGAGTGGCAGCAGATAAAGCGTCCGCGCTGCCCGATAGCGGGTACGGGTCGCGGTGTATTCGGCCGCGATGCGAGCGATGGATGACAGGATCGACATTTGCTTCTCCCTTGGTTGATGCCGGGATGGCAACCCGGCACTCACCAAGACGAAACGCGGATGGCTTTTGGAACGCGAGGATAAATTTTTCTGAACTCACGGGCGCGGCGGCCGCTCGATATAGGTCCATGGCAGCGTCCGGATCGCGAACTTGATTGATTGCCGAAAAACTTTTGCATGTACCGTTCCGTTTTCGGTTCGGAGTTCGTCTTGAGGGTCGTAACGGGTGCGAGAGCCAAGACGGCCTCCGCCATCAGGACAAACGGAGCCAAGCCATGTCGACCACAGTGACCTTGATCAACGTCTTCACCGCCAAGCCGGGCAAGCAGCAGGAACTCGCCAACACGCTTGCCGAGGGCACGAGGAGTTTCTTCAGCAGGCAGCCTGGCTCGCTGTCGTCATCCGTGGTCGTCGGCGGCGACGGCAGCAAGGTGGCCAACATCTCGCAATGGCGTTCGGCGGACGACATCGCGGCCTTCCGCGGCGATCCCCGCTTCGGCGAATACATGAAGAGCATCGTCGAGCTCGCCTCCGGCGAGACCATGATGGGCCACACGACTTATTCCCATACGGGCGGGGTGGAGAACTGAAGCAATTCCAGGAAAAGTGTGAAACGGTTAGGTTCGGCGCCTTCGCCGACCTTCTGTCCGGAATTGCGTCAAACAAAGAGGTAGAGCACGCGTGACCGGTTCGCACGATCAGTCCGTTGCGGCGACCGAAACCAGGCTTCGCGCCTTCGAGCGCGATGCCGCTTCGCTGAGAGCCAAGCTGCACCGCTACGCGTCGCGCATGGTTGGATCGGTCATCGATGGCGAAGACATCGTCCAGGAGGCTTTGGCAAAAGGCTTCGTGGCGATCAGGAATGGCGACATGCCCGACAAGACCGAGCCTTGGTTGTTTCGCATCGCGCATAACGCCGCCCTCGATTTCCTGCGCAAGCGCGCCCGCCTGCGGGGGCGCGAAAGCGAGGTCGAGCTCGACACGATCGCCGACCAGAACTCGGCGCTGGATGCTCGCATTGCCGCCGAGGCGAGCCTGGCCGAACTGATGCAACTGCCGCCGGCGCAACGATGCACGGTCGTGCTGAAGGATGTGCTTGGACACAGCCTGGAAGAGATCGGCGAAATCCTCGAAACTTCCGAGACCGCGATCAAGGGCGCGCTGCAGCGGGGTCGCGAGAGCCTGCGCAAGCTCGCGGCCGCGCCGCGCATCGCGCCGCCCCGCCCGGCGCTCGACCAACAAGACATGCGGCGCCTCGGCGACTATGTGGCCGCCTTCAACGCCAGGGACTTCGATGCCCTGCGCGGCCTGCTGGCCGAGGACGTCAAGCTGGAGCTGGTCAACCGCCTGCGCGCCGACGGCAAGGAATATGTCGGCAATTATTTCGGCCGCTATGCCGACGAGACGCATTGGCATTTCACAACTGGGCTTGTCGAAGGCCGGCCAGCCATCCTGGTCACCAGCCCGGAGCGTCCGGACGGACCGCCGCGCTATTTCATCCTCATCGATTGGGAGAACGGCCGGATCGCCGGCATCCGCGACTTCCTGTTCGCGGATTATGTGATGGACGGCCTGGACTATTCCGACGCGGAGCGACCTTAGTCTAGGACGCGCAGTGTTGCGCAAAAGGGTGCGAGGCTAACGCACCCGGCTGCGGGACCTCCGTCTCGCGTCGCGCCAGCGAATTCGCGACCAGCGCGATCGTCTCGCGCCCGATGCGGGCGATCTCGCCCAGGCGGTCGATGCCGCCGATCATGAATTCCTCGACGCCCAGCGCCGCATAGGGCAACAGCGCCAAGGCGAGCCGCGCCGGCGGCCCGGCAATCTCGACCGCCTTGTGATCCGAGGCGCCCGTCCAGCCGTCCGGGTGGATGCGCACCGGAAGCGCGAAACGCAGCCTGCCGCCGCGGCCGTGCTCAGCGGCGGCGCTGCGCGCGCGCTCCATCAATTGCCTCACCTCGTCAGGCGAACCGGCGGCCAGCTCGAAGACATCGGCATGCTTGCCGGCGACCTTCAGCGCGGTGCCCGACTGACCGCCGAGCCGGATGACGAGATCGGCGCCGTGCGGACCCTTGCGCGGCACGAAGCCGCCGCGCACGCTGTAGAAGGCGCCCTCATGGTCGAAGGGCCTGTCGTTCGACCACAGGCGCTTCAGCAGCACCAGATATTCGTCGATGCGCTGCCACACGACGCTGTGGCCGACCGGTCGCGCCTCGGCATCGCTGTCTTCAAGCGGCTCGCTCAGCATGCGAAGCGACAGACGCCCCCCGCCTCTGCGGTCGAGCACTGCGAGCTGCCCTGCCGCCACCGTCGGCTCGATAACGCCGGCCCAATGCGTCAGCACCACCTCCAGCGAGCCGGTGCGGTCGAGCGTCTGCGCGGCGATGTCCATGTTAGTGAGCAGGCCGGCCGGATCGTCCACCACCAGCTTGCGGAAACCGCAATCCTCGATCAGCGACAATTTGGTCGCCGTCTCGGCGAAATCATAGAAAAAGCTGCCATTGGCAGGCTTGTCTGGAACATGCGTGAACTCGATTGGCATTGCCATCTCCTCCATCACGTTGGGCCGCCCCGCTCCGAACCCCCGAGTCAAATCCATCTCGTCGGCGCGCCACAGCGCGCCGGCCTTCTTCAGCTCCGATTACACAACTCAGATTTTTGGACGGCGGGGCCTTTGTCTTTACGCAATTCCGGGCGGAAAACAGATCGCACTTTCCTGGAATTGCTCTGGCCCCGGCTCAGTCAGGGGATGATCCCGAAAACGACGGCGCCGGTGAACACGAAGGCAAGCGCAAAGACGAGATAGGCGAACGTGCCGCCATAGGCGGGCCTCCAGCTCTGGTCGGCGGCAAGCCTCTGGCCTTTGCGTTGGGCGTTCTGAATGTAGGACATGGTCGATCCTCCGTCGCGACCGTTAATCTATAAAGTTAGTAGACTTTGTCGATTGCTATTTTTGAGCAGTTTCTGGAACAAATTTTTGGGAAGGATGCAATCTGTGGTTTTTCATTCTCGCCCGGTAGCGGCATACCCGGTTCCAGGTTCTTCGTTCCAGAACGGCCAGGCGCTCGACGGAGTGGGGGTCGACCCATGGCGCGGTGCAAGGAGATTCGTGCGCCGAGTGCCCTTTCGCTCGCGGCGGTTGCGAGGTGGTTCCCCCACTCCGCCGCTGCTTCGCAGCGCCACCTCTCCCTCCGGAGGGAGAGGAAAGGGCGCCGCCCCCTAACGCTCCTCCCGTCGGAACGGCTTCAGCAGCGCCGAAGGCGCCACCGCGTTGCGCGACATGAAGGCCATGGCGACGATGGTGAAGATGAAGGGCAGCATCAGGAAGGCTTCGTAGGGGATGTGGCCGAGGCCGCTCGCCTGCATCCTGAGCTGCAGCGCGTCGACGAAGGCAAAAAGCAGCGCCGCGCCCGCCGAGCGCCAGGGATCCCAGCGGCCGAACACGACCAGCGCGATCGCCACCCAGCCGCGCCCGGATACGACGCCAAAGGTAAAGGCGTTGAACTGCGCCATGGTGAGGAAGGCGCCGGCAAGGCCCATCAGCGCGCCGCCGAGGATCACCGCCTGGAAGCGCGTGGCAATCACGCTGACGCCGGCCGAGTCCGCCGCGCGCGGATTCTCGCCGACCATGCGCACCGACAGCCCCCATGGCGTGCGGTAGAGCACGAAGGCGGCGAGCGGGATGGCGATGATCGCCAGATAAACCAGCGTGAACTGGCTGAACACCGCCGGGCCGAGGATCGGGATGTCCGAAAGCAGCGGGATCGGCACCGGCTTGAAGCCGTCGATGCTCGGCGGCACCGATTGCTGGCCGAAGATCAGCCGGTAGAGGAAATAGGCAAGGCCGGATGAGAACAGCGTCACGCCGATGCCGCAGACATGCTGGCTGAGGCCCAGTGCCACGGTGAACAGCGCATGCAGCGCGCCCATCAGCGCCCCGACCAGCACGGCCACCAGTACGCCCAGCCACAGATTGCCGCTAAGGCTCGCCGCGGTGAATCCGGCCATCGCCGACAGCAGCATGATGCCTTCTATGCCGAGATTGAGCACGCCGGCGCGCTCGGAAAACATTTCGCCAAGCGTGGCGAAAGCGAGCGGCGTGGCGATGCGGATGATGGCGGCGAGGAAGCCGACCTGGAAGATCTGCTCGAACACCGCGCTCATGTTTGCGCTCCCACGCGGCGGATGCGGTAGGCGGTGAAGAGCAGCGCCACCAGCATGGCCAGCAGGGCCGTGCCCTGGATGACGTCGCTCAAGAAAGCCGGCACGCCGGTGGCGCGCGACATCGCCTCGGCGCCGGTCATGACCGCGGCCAGGAAGATCGCCGCCGGCACCACGCCGAGCGGGTTGAGCCTGGCGAGCATGGCGACGACGATGCCGGAATAGCCGTAGCCCGGCGAGATGTCGCTCATCACCTGGAAGTGCACGCCGCCGACCTCGCCGACGCCGGCCAGCCCGGCCAGCGCGCCGGAGAGCAGCGCGGTGGAAAGCAGCACGCGCTGGACGTTGATGCCGCCATAGCGCGCCGCTTCCGGGTTCTCGCCGGTGACGCGGATGCGGAAGCCGAGCGTGGTGCGCGCGATCAGGAACCAGCAAAGGGGTGCTGCGATCAGCGCCACGACGACGCCGAGATGCAGCCTTGTGCCTTCGATCAGCACCGGGAAATTGGCCGAGTCCTCGATCGGCGGCGAGATCGGGTAGCCGGAGAAGGTGTCCTTCCACGGCCCTTCGATCAGCGCCATCAGCGCGTAATAGATGACCGAGTTGAGCAGCAGCGAGCTGACCACATCATCGACCTTGAATTTGACGCGCAATGTCGCCGGCACCAGCGCGACGAGAGCGCCCGCAGCCGCGCCTACAAGGGCCATCAGCAGCATAGCGAGATAGCCCGGCATCGGGATGGCGCCGACAAAGCAGCTTGCCACCGCGCCGGCGAGCAGCTGGCCCTCGGCGCCGATGTTCCAGAATTTGGCGCGGAAGGCGATTGCCACCGCCAGGCCGGTGAAGATCATCGGGGCGGCGCGCACCAGCGTCTCGGTGATGGCGTAGCTGTCGCCGAGGGATGCAGACAGCATCACGCCATAGGCTTCGACGACGCCGGCGCCTGCAATCGCGATCAGGCCGCTGCACAGGATCAGTGTGGCGGCGATGGCGACCAGCGGCAGCGCGAGGTTGAACCAGGCGGGCGTCGACGTGCGGGCTTCGAGGCGGAACATCAGGCGTGCCCCTCCGCGCCGGTCATCATCAGGCCGAGCCTTGCGACGGTGGCATCCGCGCTGGGAAGCGTGCCCGCGATGCGGCCCTCATACATCACGGCTATGCGGTCCGAGAGCATCAGCAATTCCTCGAGGTCCTCGCCGATGACGATGATGCCGCAGCCCTTGGCGCGCATGGCGAGGAATTTCTCGTGGATGAAGCGGGCAGCGCCGATGTCGAGGCCGCGCGTCGGCTGCGAGACGATCAGCACCTTGGGGTCGAAGGCGAGCTCGCGCGCAAGAAGCGCCTTCTGCAGATTGCCGCCGGACAACGCTCCGGCGCGCACCATCGGTCCGGGGCAGCGTATGTCATAGGCCTTGATCTGTTGCTCGGCGAAGGCGCGGATGGCGGCCGGGTTGAGCAGGCCCTTGCGGCTGAAGGCCTCGGTGCCGATACGCGGCAGCACCATGGAATCGGCTAAAGGCAGGTTTGTGACGAGGCCGGTGGTCATCCGGTCTTCCGGGATGCGGCCGAGGCCGAGCGCCTGCAGCTCGCGCGGCGAAAATTGCATCACCGCTTTGCCGGCTATCATCATGGTGCCAGCCTTCGGTGGCAGCATGCCGGAAATGACGTCGGCGAGCGCACGCTGGCCGTTGCCGGAAACGCCGGCGATGCCGAGGATCTCGCCCGCACGGACGAAAAGCGAGACCTCGCGCAGCGGCGTGCCGGCATGAGCGGAAGTGGATATGCCGTCGAGCGTCAGCACGGCGGCGCCGGGCGTCGAAGCCTGCTTGACCGGCGGCACGATCTCGTGGCCGCACATCAGCTTGGCCATTTCCGCCGACGTGGTGCTTGCCGGATGGTCGACGCGGCCGGCGACCTTGCCGTTGCGCAGGACGACGCAGCGATGGGTGAGGGCCCTGACTTCGTTGAGCTTGTGCGAGATGAAGATGATGCCGAGCCCTTGCGCCGCCATAGAGCGCAGGGCGGCGAAAAGGCCATCGACCTCGCTCGGCGCCAGCACCGCCGTCGGCTCGTCGAGGATCAAAAGCCTGGCGCCGCGAAACAGCGCCTTGATGATTTCCAGCCGCTGCTGCTCACCGACCGACAGTGCCGACACCGGCAGGTTCGGATCGAGGCTCAGCCCATATTGCCGGCTGATTTCGTCCAGGCGGGCAAGCCCGCGAGCACGGTCGATGCGACCGGACCTGCCGGCAATGCCGATCAAAAGGTTTTCCAGCACCGTAAGGCGCGGCGCGAGGTGGAAATGCTGGTGCACCATGCCGATGCCGGCGGCCAGGGCGTCGGCGGAATTGTGGATGGCAACGGGCCTGCCTTCGACCAGGATCTCGCCGGCGTCCGGCGCATAGGCGCCGAACAGCACGTTCATCAGCGTCGTCTTGCCGGCGCCGTTCTCACCGAGCAGGCCGAGAATCTCGCCGGGCGCGACGCTAAGGTCGACGGCCTCGTTCGCCTTGACGGCGCCGAAGCTCTTGGTGATGCCGCGCATTTCGATGAGTGGGGCGGACAAGGGTGCTCCTGACTTGCGATCCGGCCAATCGCGGAGGGCAGCGCTGCACCCCCCTCTGGCCTGCCGGCCATCTCCCCCTCAAGGGGGGGAGATCAGATGTCACGGCGGCCTTCGCCAATCTCCAGCGCGGCAAGGCTAGCGGAGCGCCTGAGCTGCCAATCTCCCCCCTTGAGGGGGAGATGTCCGGCAGGACAGAGAGGGGGGCCTCGCGCCGCCCCAGGCGTCAATCCGAAACCGGCGTGTTCTCGTCGACGTCGACGCGGAAATTGCCTTCGAGGATCTCGGCCTTCTTCTTCTCGACCAGGTCCTTGACGTCCGCCGGCAGCGTCTTGTCGAACTTGTGGTAAGGCGCCAGATAGGAGCCGCCCTTGGCCATGCGCGAGAAATCGCCATAGTCCTGCGCGGTGAAGACGCCGGCCTTGACCAGCTTGATCGCCTGCTCGACCGTCGGGTACATGTCCCACACCGGGCCGGTGATGACCGTATCCGGCCCGAGGCTGGACTGGTCGGACATGTTGGAGATGGCAAAAATCTTCTTCTCGACCGCCGCCTCGATGACGCCGAAGCGCTCGGCATAGATGACGTCGACGCCGGCATCAATCTGTGCCACGGCCGCTTCCTTGGCCTTGGGCGGATCGAAGAAAGAGCCGATGAAGGCGACCTTCTTCTTGACGTTCGGGTTGACCTCCTTGGCGCCGGCGAAGAAAGCGTTGACCAGCCGGTTGACCTCCGGAATGCCCATCGCCGCCACGGCGCCGACCGTGCCCGATTTCGACATCTTTCCGGCGATCATGCCGGAGAGATAGGCGGGCTCGTGAATCCAGTTGTCGAAGACACCGAAATTGGGCTCGGCCGGACCGGCGCCGGAGCCGAACAGCCACGCGGTCTTCGGGAATTGTTTGGCCGTGCGGCGCGACTCGCGCTCGGCGGCGAAAGCGTCGCCCAGCACCAGCTGGTAGCCCCCTTGAGCATATTCGCGCATCACGCGGCTGAAGTCGGCGGTCTGCACCTTTTCCGACCATTTGTATTCGATGCCCAGCTCCTTCTCAGCCTTCTGCAGGGCGACGTGGATCTGGTTGTCCCACGGCTCCTCGATCGGCGTGGCGAAGATCGCCGCCACCTTCAGCTTCTTGTCCTTGGCGAAGGCCGCGCCGGGCAGTGCAGCCGCCGCTAGGCCGAGTGCGCCGAGTTCCAGCACGTTGCGCCGCGACAGGCCGGCGCGTTGCGTTTTGCTACGTTCGTTTTCCATTGAAGTGCCCCTCTGTTCGACAGCCGTGTCGAGCCGGCCGTTCCAAAATGTCAGACACCCGGGACTATGGAACGGCGCCTGAGATTTGTCCACATGGTCAAATTTGATGGGGACGCCTGTGCGTTCGTCATCCCCGGGCGGAGCAAGGAGCGTAGCGACGCAGCGCAGACCCGAGGATCCATGCCGTGACCTCGACGCTGCTCAACGGCGCAGAACCAGCGACGGCTGCGCCAATGCCTGTTCTGGACCGTGGCATTCTTCGTCTGATCGAACGGCATGGATTCCAGGGTCTACGCTTCGCTTCGCGCTGGAATGACGAATTGCCGGGCGTCGCCCACTTCCCAAGCCCCCGTCTCGGCAAACCGCCTCAACGCCGGCGCCGGCTCGAAGATCGGCCGGCCTGTGCGCTCGTGCCAATGCTCCAACCGCTCGACGATCTTCGCCGCGCCTGCGACCCCGGCCCAGAACATCGGCCCGCCCTTGCCGATCGGGAAGCCGTAGCCATCGACCCAGACGACATCGATATCGGACGCGCGCGCGGCGATGCCTTCCTCAAGAATCTTGGCGCCCTCGTTGACCAAGGGATAAAGTGTGCGTTCGAGAATCTCCTCGGCGCCGATCTCGCGCCGCGCAATTCCAAGCTCCGCCGCCTTCGCCCGGATCAGCGCCTCGACGTCCGGATCGGCAATCGTCTCACGCGAGCCGGTCTCGTAACGATACCAGCCGCGCCCGGTCTTCTGGCCGAAATGTCCCTCTTCGCACAGCGCATCGGCGATCACAGCCTTCTGGCCGCGGGCCTTGCGGTTGCGCCAGCCGATATCGAGGCCGGCGAGGTCGCCCATCTGGAACGGCCCCATCGGCCAGCCGAAATCTGTGAAGGCCCCATCGACCTGGCTTGGCGTCGCGCCTTCCAGCAACAACGCCTCGTTTTCGGCGCCCCGCGCCGACAGCATGCGGTTGCCGACGAAACCCTGGCAGACGCCGACGACGACCGCGATCTTTCCGATGCGCCGGGCGAGATCGGCGACCGTCGCCAGCACTTCTGGCGCGGTCTTCTCGGCGCGCACGATCTCCAGGAGCTTCATGACGTTTGCCGGCGAAAAGAAATGCATGCCGAGCACGTCTTGCGGCCGCGACGTAGAGGCGGCGATTTCGTTCACGTCGAGATAGGAGGTGTTGGTGGCGAGGATGGCGCCGGGCCTGGCGACCGCATCGAGCCTGCCGAACACCTCCTTCTTGACCGCCATGTCCTCGAACACGGCCTCGATGATCAAGTCGCAATCGACGAGATCGGCGTAGTCGGTGCTGCCCTTGAATAGGCCGAGCCGCTGCTGCTTCGCCTCTTCGCTCAACGAGCCGCGGCTGACCGAGACGGTGTAGTTCTTCTCGATCGTCGCCAGACCGCGCCGCAGCGCTTCCTCGCTTGTCTCGAGCAAAGTCACCGGGAGACCGCCGTTGGCAAAGGCCATGGCGATGCCGCCGCCCATCGTGCCGGCGCCGATGATGCCGACGCGTTCGATCCGGCGCGTCTGCAGATCCTTACCCGGTATCTTCGCCGCCTCGCGCTCGGCAAAGAACAAATGCCGCTGCGCGCGAGACTGGTCGCCGGAAACGAGTTTTTGGAAAAGCTCCCGCTCGGCCGCGAGCGCTGCGTCGAACGGCAAGGTAATCGCATTACGCACGGCTTCGGCGCAGGCAAGCGGCGCGTCCAGTCCGCGGGCTTTCTTGGCCAGATCGGCGGCTTGGCGGTCGAGGGCACCGAGGTCGGTTCCGGCAAGGCGGTCGTCGCGGTCACGCACCGGCAAGAACGGTCCGCCTCGATAAACCATTTCGTGGGCGAAACGAACCGCCTCTGCCAACAGATCGGTGTCGACAACCGCATCGGCAAGACCGACGGCCTTCGCCTCGCCGGCCGAGATCGGGCTGCCCGAGACGATCATGCCGAGCGCTTTCGCGGCGCCGATCAGGCGTGGCAAACGTACGGTCCCGCCGCCGCCCGGCAGCAGGCCGAGCTTTACCTCCGGCAGGCCGAGCTTGGCGCCGGCATCCACGACGCGAAAATGGCAGCCCAACGCCAGTTCCAGCCCGCCGCCCAGCGCTGTTCCGTGAATGGCGGCGACCGTCGGCTTGGCGATGGTTTCCAGCAGGGTGATGATGGCGCGCAGTTCCGGCTGCTCGACCGGCTTGCCGAATTCGGTGATGTCAGCGCCAGCGACAAAGGTGCGGCCGGCGCAGGCGATGACGATCGCGCTCGCGGCGGGATCGTCGCGCAAAGCGGTGAGCGCCTCGTAAAGCGGCTTGCGGACATGAAAACTCAGCGCATTGACCGGCGGGTTGTCGACGGTGATCACCGCCACCCCGTTCTCGTTCGCAACGCTGACAGAGCTGGACAAGCGGACCTCCCAAGACCGGCTGCAACCGCGCAAGGGTTTACTAGGCAGCGACCCGAATGGGAACCCGATCCGGCCCTGGCCCAATTGTTGGCGAGGCCCGGTTAGTTGTCCACGCGGCCGAAGGGCGGCACGTCGCCGATCACCTCGCGCTTGTCCTTGCCGCAGGCGAAGGTCTTCGCCTTGTCGTCGGCGAGCTTGCGCGCCTGGTCGTTGGCCTGCGGATTGCCAGTGGCTAATACCAGGCCGATCGTGCAACCTTGATGCTCTTCCGGTTGCGCCACCTTGGCGACGACCAGCACATCGGTCGATTTCTTTTCGTCCTCAGGGTTGCTGACGGAGCGGCGGTGGATGGCGGCGAAGGGGATGACGACGTCGCCATTGGTCTCGATGCGCCATTCGACTTTCGGTCCGGAGCCGTTGAACGCGGTAAAACTCTCCCAGACCGCAGTCATGTCGTCGGACGGAAAGCCATAATAGACGGATTCGCGCGCATCGTCATAACCGATCAGCACCGGGTAGCCGCGATAGCCGGAGCAAGCGAGGCTCGCCCAGTCGCCGTCGCCTTCCGCGGCCTGCGCGTAGGTCACGCAGTCCTTCTTCCAGTCGAGATCGGTATAGGCGCTGGAGATGGCGCCGGCTTGGGCCGGCTGGCAGAAACCGGCGAGGGCAAGCGGGATCAGAAGAGTGCGCATCGCCGACAACTCCATTTCGAGCTGCCCGAGCGTAACGTCAATCGCTATTTCTTCAAGCTGGCTTCGATCAAGAGATCGGCGTTGCGGGCGACTGCCGCCGCCGGTCCGCCAACGCCAAACAACTGACCGCTGATATAAGCGCCTTCGATGAGCAGCAGCAGGCCGTCACCCAGCGTATCGGAATCGGCGGCGCCCATTGCGGCGGCCATGGCGCGCAGGCGGCGGCGCAATTCGACTTTGTTATTCTCGCTCACTACCCGCGCGGGATGGCCGCGCTCGGGATATTCCACCGCAGCGTTGGTCATGCCGCAGCCGCGATAGTCCGGCTTTTGCGTGCGTTTGCCGACGCGGGTCAGGAAAGCGATGATCTGGGCGCGCGGATCGCCCGGATGCGCGTCGACCGCTTCGTCGAAGCGTTCCCAGAATTCGAGGTCGTATTTGCGCAGATAGGAGGCGGCGAGCTCATCCTTGGACGGGAAGCTGCGGTACAGGCTCGGCTTGGTGACGCCGGCACGCCTGACGATCTCGTCGACGCCGATCGCCCTTATCCCCTCGCGGTAAAAGAGGTCGCGCGCCACGTCCAGGATCTTGTCTGCCGCCCTCGGAGCAGGGGGCTCGCTGATCGACGCTTCAATTTTATTGTCGGATGGCATTCAAACAACTCGCTTGACAATGTTACTGACCGGTACGTATGTATGGCTTCACTCCATTGCAACGTACCGGTCAGTAACATGATAATCCAGTCCCGTCCGTTTGGCCAGCGCTACGCATTCGTCGTCGTTGCCGTCATTTTCCTGTGCCTGCTGATCGCGGCCGGGCTCCGTTCGGCGCCCTCGGTGATGATGGTGCCGCTGGAGGAAAGCTTCGGCTGGCATCGCGACGTAACGTCCTGGGCCGCCAGCGTCGGCATCCTGCTCTACGGCTTGACCGGACCGTTCGCCGCCGCGCTGATGGAACGTATTGGGCTGCGCCGCACGCTGCTCGGCTCGCTGCTGGTGATGTCGGGATCGACCGCGCTTAGCCTGTTCATGACTGAGCCATGGCATCTTTTCATCACCTGGGGCGTGTTTTCCGGCATCGGTTCGGGCGCGGTGGCGAGCGTGCTTGGCGCCACCATCGTCAACCGTTGGTTCAAGACCAATCGCGGCTTGATGATGGGCCTGATGTCAGCCTCCAGCGCCACCGGCATGCTGGTGTTCCTGCCGCTCATCGCCTCGCTGGCGCAGAGCGGCGGCTGGAAGCCCGTGGCGATTGCCGTGGCGCTGGCCACCGCCGCGCTGATACCCTTCGTCTTGCTGCTGGTGCCCGAGCGCCCCGCTTCGATCGGCCAGGTTCGTTATGGCGCCGATGCCGACGACGTGCCGCCGGTGTCGCCGGCATCGCAGGGCAATTTCCTGGCGCACACGCTGAACACGCTGCGCCGCGCGGCGGGCACGCGGGTGTTCTGGTACCTGTTCGCCACCTTCTTCGTCTGCGGCTTCACCACCAATGGCCTCGTCGGCACGCATCTCATCGCCTTCTGCGGCGATATGGGCATCGGCGAGGTGCAGGCGGCCGGGCTGTTGTCGATGATGGGCATTTTCGACCTGATCGGTACGACGTTGTCCGGCTGGCTCACCGACCGCTTCGATCCGCGCAAGCTGCTCGGCATCTATTACGCGGTGCGTGGGCTGTCGCTGATCTACCTGCCCTATTCCGGCTTCTCGGCGACCAGCCTGGTCATCTTCGCCGTGCTCTACGGGCTCGACTGGATCGCCACCGTGCCGCCGACGCTGAGGCTTGCCAACGAGGCGTTCGGCGACCGCAGCGGACCGATCGTGTTCGGCTGGATCGTCGCCGGCCACCAGGTCGGCGCAGCCGCGGCCGCGGCCTTCGGCGGCACGATGCGCGAGCTGCAGGGCAATTACGAGCTGGCCTTCCTGATTGCCGGCATGACTGGTATCGCGGCGGCTTGTATCTCGCTGTTGATCAACACGAGCAGGCCGGCCTTCGGGCCGGAGCCGCAGGCGGCTTAGGCGCGACTTTCCCTTCTCCCCTTGTGGGAGAAGGTGGCCGCGAAGCGGCCGGATGAGGGGTGCTCCAGGGAACACCGACGCCTCACTCCGCTGGAACACCCCTCATCCGTCTCGGCGCTATCGCGCCGATCCACCTTCTCCCACAAGGGGAGAAGGAAGATGTCGACTGTTATCAAAACTTCATGGTTCCGATATGCGCCTGAAACATTGAAGCGAGAGCTTGGCGGTCCCGCTCAATGCCATCCCGGAGACAGCCATGAACAAGCTTTCGCTCACCCGCCGCGCTTTCGTCACTTCGGCCAGCGCCTTCGGCCTTGTCGGCGCCTCCGGTCTGGCGCTGCCCTATTATTCCCGCGCCAGCCAGCGTCCGGCCTTCACGCATGGCGTCCAGTCCGGCGATGTCGACGCCACCTCGGGCATGGTCTGGACCCGCACCGATCGTCCGGCCCGTGTGATGTATGAAGTATCGACGACCGAAAGCTTCGCCAATGCGGCGCGGCTGGCTGCGCTCGATACCTCGCCGGCCAGCGACTACACGGTGAAGCGGCTGCTCACCGATCTCGCCTCGGACCAGGACATCTTCTACCGCATGACTGCTGCCGATCTTTCCGACATCAATGCCGTGTCCGAGCCGATCGTCGGCCGTTTCCGTACCGCGCCGTCGTCCAAGCGCGACGTGCGCTTCGCTTGGTCGGGCGACACCGCCGGCCAGGGCTGGGGCATCGACGAGACCGGCATGAAGACCTATTCGACCATCGCCAAGCACACACCGGACTTCTTCCTGCATTCCGGCGACACCATCTATGCCGACGGCGCCCTGAAGGACGAGGTCGACCTGCCCGGCGGCGGCAAGTGGAAGAACGTCGTCATGATCGACGGCAAGCGCAAGGTGGCCGAGACGCTGGACGAGTACCGCGACCAGTGGAAGTACAACATGATGGACAAGCATGTGCTTGGCCTGTCGGCCATCTGCCCGACCTTCTACCAGTGGGACGACCACGAGGTGCTCAACAACTGGTCGGATTCGAAGGACCTGACCGCCGACGACCGCTACAAGGAAAAGTCGATCCATGTGCTGGCGGCCAGGGCGGCTCGCGCTTTCCATGAAATGACGACCATCCGCTACGAGCCGTCGGAGCCGGGCCGCGTCTACCGCAAGGTCTCGCATGGGCCGCTGCTCGACGTGTTCTTCCTCGACATGCGCTCCTATCGCGGCCCGAACGGTCCTGATATGGAAGAGACGCTGACGCCGAAGTCGCGCATGATCGGCGAGGAGCAGTCCAAGTGGCTGAAGCGCGAGCTGGCAAATTCCAAGGCGACGTGGAAGGTCATCGCCGCCGACATGCCGCTTGGCCTGGTCGTCTGGAACGACGCGGCGAAGAAGGCCGGTGCCGAGGCTGTCGCCAACGGCGACAATGGCGCGCCGAAAGGCCGCGAGTTGGAATTCGCCGACGTGCTGCGCTTCATCAAGAATGCCGGTATCACCAACACGGTGTGGCTGACCGCCGACGTCCACTACACCGCGGCGCATTACTACAATCCCGACAAGGCGCAGTTCCAGGATTTCAATCCGTTCTGGGAATTCGTCTCCGGCCCGATCCACGCCGGCACCTTCGGCCCCAACGACCTCGACATGACCTTCGGGCCGGAGCTGAAGTTCATAAAGGCGCCAACCGCCGAACAGGGCCAGAACCTGCCGCCGTCGGCCGGGCTGCAGTTCTTCGGTCTGGTCGACATTTCCGGCGCGACCGAACAGCTCACCGTGCGGCTGATGGATCGCGACGACAACGAGCTTTACAAGGTTACGCTCGATCCGGTGCGGTCGGCTTAGGCTGCGTTGATATTCAGGTGATGCCGGCCTGCGAACAATGGTTTCCTGCGCTTCTGGTGCTCACGTATTTTAAGTACGCTCCGCTCCGGTTCTCGGAAACCACCGTTCTCGGCCCGGCCTAACCTCAACACACCCTGGGCCCAGCAGCCGCTCGGCCTAATGCCGCGATGTCAAAGCGCCGTGACAGTCCAGAACTGAACTCGGAAATGCCGTGAAGAGCGTCAATCCGGATAGCAAGCCGTGGGAATCTTCGGCCAGACCGCGGTGTCGCAGTTGGCATCCTTCTGGCGTTGCTTGAAGGCGGCGCTGACCGGGCCGGTGACGATCGGGTCGACGCCGTCGGGCGCGTCGGCGAACATCTGCTGCGCGGTCCTGGCGTCGGGCGGTACGATCGTGTCGGCTTGCCGAAGCGCAGCCGCCGACTGCGCGGCACCGGCCGCGACGAGCACGCCAAGCGCCGCCCACGCGAAAACCGGACGCAATCTGGACATCTGATCGGTCATGAACATGGAACTGTCCGGCCCCTCAAAGGTTCCGCCTTGGTTAACGGAATCATTTCACACCAAGACGTTTAAGAATCAGTGACCATGTATTTGGGGTCGGGCCTCCCCTTTCGCAATTGCGAAAAACCTTGTATGAGCCGCGCAACCGAAAAAGGCGGCGCCTCTGGGCCTGCTGCCTGCAACGCTCCCGAGACCAGACAATGAACCTCCGCAATATCGCGATCATCGCGCATGTCGACCATGGCAAGACCACCCTGGTCGACCAACTCCTGAAACAGTCCGGCGCCTTTCGCGACAACCAGCGCGTCGCCGAGCGCGCCATGGATTCCAACGACCTCGAAAAGGAACGCGGCATCACCATCCTGGCCAAGGCGACCTCGGTCGACTGGCATGGCACCCGCATCAACATCGTCGACACGCCCGGACACGCCGATTTCGGCGGCGAGGTCGAGCGCATCCTGTCGATGGTGGATTCGGCGATCGTGCTCGTCGACGCCGCCGAAGGGCCGATGCCGCAGACCAAATTCGTCGTCGGCAAGGCGCTCAAGGTCGGCTTGCGCCCGATCGTCGTCATCAACAAGATCGACCGTCCGGATGCCCGCCATATCGAAGTGGTCAACGAGGTGTTCGACCTCTTCGCCGCGCTCGACGCCACAGACGAGCAGCTCGACTTCCCGATCCTCTACGGTTCGGGCCGCGACGGCTGGGTTTCGGAAAACCCCGAGGGTCCGAAGGACCAGGGTCTCGCCCCGCTGTTCGATCTCGTCGTCAAGCATGTGCCGGCGCCGACGGTCCATCCCGGCCCATTCCGCATGATCGGCACCATCCTCGAGGCCAATCCGTTCCTCGGCCGGATCATCACGGGCCGCATCGAGTCCGGCACGCTCAAGGCCAACCAGGCGGTCAAGGTGCTGCACCATGACGGCACGCAGATCGAGACCGGCCGCATTTCCAAGATCCTCGCCTTCCGCGGCCTCGAGCGCCAGCCGATCGAGGAAGCGCAGGCGGGCGACATCGTGGCCATCGCCGGCCTGTCGAAAGGCACCGTCGCCGACACCTTCTGCGATCCGGCGGTGAGCGAGCCGCTGCATGCGCAACCGATCGACCCCCCGACCGTGACCATGTCCTTCCTCGTCAACGACTCGCCGCTTGCCGGCACCGAGGGCGACAAGGTGACCAGCCGCGTCATCCGCGACCGGCTGCTGCGCGAGGCCGAGGGCAATGTCGCGCTCAAGATCGAGGAATCGGCCGAGAAGGATTCCTTCTTCGTGTCCGGCCGCGGCGAATTGCAGCTCGCCGTGCTGATCGAGACGATGCGCCGCGAAGGTTTCGAGCTTGCCGTGTCGCGTCCGCGCGTCGTCATGCAGAAGGGCGACGACGGCCAGCTGCTGGAGCCGGTCGAGGAAGTCGTCATCGACGTCGACGAGGAGCATGCCGGCGTCGTCGTGCAGAAGATGTCGGAACGCAAGGCCGAGATGGTCGAGCTGCGTCCGTCCGGCGGCAACCGCCAGCGCCTGGTCTTCCACGCGCCGACGCGCGGCCTGATCGGCTATCAGTCCGAATTGTTGACCGACACGCGCGGCACCGCCGTGATGAACCGGCTGTTCTTTGCCTATGAGCCGTATAAGGGCGAGCTGCCCGGCCGCACCAATGGCGTGCTGATCTCCAACGAGCAGGGCGAATCGGTCGCCTATGCGATGTGGAACCTGGAAGACCGCGGCCCGATGATCATCGATCCGGGCGTCAAGGTCTACCAGGGCATGATCATCGGCGTCCATTCGCGCGACAACGACCTCGAAGTGAACGTGCTCAAAGGCAAGAAGCTCACCAACATCCGCGCTGCCGGCAAGGACGAAGCGGTGAAGCTGACGCCGCCGATCCGCATGACCCTGGAGCGCGCGCTGGCCTGGATCCAGGACGACGAACTGGTCGAGGTGACGCCGAAGACCATCCGCCTGCGCAAGCTCCATCTCGACCCGAACGAGCGCAAGCGTTTCGAGAAGGCCGCCAAGGTGATGGGCGCGGCGTAAGGTTCCACGGAAAGTTCGAAAGAGGGAGCGGGTGCTCCCTCTTTTGTTTCAGCGGCAGGCGGCTGCTTTCGTTTCAAATTTGGGCGTCGGCGCTGCCCCTCATCCGCCTGCCGGCACCTTCTCCCCGTGAACGGGGAGAAGGGAATCTCGCGCGGACTCCGGCGCTCTTTCTGCAACGTTGGTGAGGCGAAATCGGCGACGACAGCCCCTTCGCCCCGTTCAACGGGGAGAAGATGGCGGCAGCCAGATTAGGGGCGGCGCCGGCGCTGGCGGTTGTTGTCGCCTTGATGAACGATCGCGCCTTGCCGGGGCGTGCCAACTCCACTCTGATCGGCTATCGTTCTTTTCTATCTTATAGGGAGCGACCTCATGCATCTCGCCTCGTTGCTGATCTTCGCCGCCGCGCTCTTTGTCGCCGCCGGTTCGCCCGGCCCGTCGATCGCAGCCTTGGTGGCGCGGGTGATCTCGAAAGGATTCCGCGACGTCTTCCCGTTCCTGCTGGCGATGTGGATCGGCGAGGGCGTCTGGCTTTCGCTGGCGGTGTTCGGGCTCGCCGTCGTGGCGCAAACCTTCCATTACGCGTTCGTCGTCGTGAAATGGGTTGGCGTCGCCTACCTTGCTTATCTCGCGTTCAAGATGTGGACGGCGCCGGTCGAGGCCAAGGAGGGCGAGATGCCGCGCGAGGACTCGCCCCTGAAACTTTTCCTTGCCGGCATGGCGGTGACACTCGGCAATCCGAAGATCATGATGTTCTATCTGGCGCTGCTGCCGACCATCATCGATCTTGCCTCGGTCAGCGTTGTCGGCTGGGTCGAGCTGACGCTGACCATGGCGCTCGTGTTGATCGTCATCGATCTCGCCTGGGTGCTGGCCGCCTCCCAGGCGCGCCGGTTGCTGAGGAGCAAGCGCGCCATGAAGATCGCCAACCGTGTCAGCGCCACGACGATGGCGGGCGCTGCCGCCGCTATCGCCGCGCGATAGAGCGCCGGCCTCACATCATTTCAATGATCGGCGCGACCTCGACAGTGAAAGCCGGGTCCATCAGGATCGGGCAGTCCTTGGCTTTGGCGACGGCATCGTCGATGTCCTTGGCTTCGACGATCGTGTAGCCGGCCGTCGGATTGCTGCCACCATTGTTCTCGATCTTGCCGCCGGGCAGCACCGTCTTCGACATGCCGACCGGATTGCCGCCGTCGACCACGGCCGAGCCGAGCTTGTCGTACCAGCCGGTCCAGGCATCCATCGCCGCTTTGCGTTCGGCTTCGTCGGTCGGCATCTTGCCGGAACCATGATAGACATAGAGAAATTTCGCCATGTTCTCCTCCCTTTGTCGGCGGCGTCGAACCGGCATGCGGCCACGCCGCTTGCGATGTGCAGTGATGCTGCAATCCGATATGCGGCCTTGCCGCAATCCTGATCATCGGACCAAAACGAAAAACAGGCAATCGATGTTAAGTTGAGTCGACTGTAACGAGATCACCTTGCCATGGCGTGGTATTCGGGGTTGGGCCGCATGTCGACTGCAGCTGCCACCCGGTTCGACATGTTGAAGAAGGCGGCGGTCGAGGCGATGTCCCAGATGTCGCGGTCGGTGAAGCCGGCCTGGCGCAAGGCGGCGCGATCGGCCTCGACGATTTTAGCCGGCTCCTCGGTCAGCATGACCGCGAATTCGAGCATGGCGCGCTGCCGGTCCGATAGCTCGGCGGCGCGAAAATTCATCACCATCATCTCGCCGAACGCCGGTTCGCCCGACAGCTGGCGCACCGCCGCGCCATGCGCGGTCAGGCAATAGAAGCAGTGGTTGATCGAGGAGACGACCACGGCGATCATCTCGCGCTCCAGCCTCGACAGACCGGAATCGCCCAGCATCAGGTCGTTATACATGTCAGTGAAGGCGCGCAGCTTCTTCTCGTCGAAGGCGTAGGCGAGAAGCACGTTGGGCACGAGGCCGAGCTTCTCCTCGCATTTGGCGAAATAGGCTTTTGTCGTCTCGCCGAGCTCCGCCAGGACAAGGTCGAGCGCGGTTACTTTGCCGGTCATGATTGTTCTCCTCGCGGGACGGTGGCGTCGGTTGGAATTTTTTTAAGCGCCGTCAAACCTTTGTCGCCAAACGGCGGTCATCTGGCTACCATAGTCGCAAAAGCATATAACGGGAGGGACTAAGCGTCATGGCCAGCGTGAAATCCAAGCCGAAGAGGAAAGCCGCCGCCGCGAAAGCGGAGGAGAAACCCGCAAGGCTTGCCGACTATCTGCTGGCGCGGGCGCCCGCCGAGGACATCGCGGCCTATGACGTGGCCGACCTCGAGCGCGCCGGCGAGCTCGCCGCCCAAGCAGTTGCCAGCCACAGGAAGGGCGAAAGCGTCGTTGCCGTCGAAGCCGATTCGGGCGTTGCCTGCGACAGCCGGCCGGTCACGGTCATCACCGTCGTCAACGACAACATGCCGTTCCTGTTCGATTCCATCCTCGGCGAGATCACCGAGACAAGCGGTGAGCCGACCTTGGTCACCCATCCGATCGTCACCGTCCGCCACGGCAAGACCGGTGTGGTCGAGGTGCTTGGCGACGGCGGCAAGGAGGATGACGACCGGCTGAGCGTCGTCCATGTTCATATCCCGCGGCTGACCGCCGAGCAGGCCAAGAGCCTCACCGGGCGGCTGCACAAGGTGCTTTCGCAGGTCCGGGCGGCCGTCGTCGATTGGAAGCGGATGCTCGCCCGCCTCGACCAGGCGATTTCCGAATTCCGCTATTCGGCGGTGCCGCTCGACAAGAAGAGCGTCGCCGAGGCGATCGCCTTCCTCGAATGGCTGCGCGACGACAATTTCACCTTCCTCGGCATGCGCGAGTTCAAATATACCGGCGGCGAGGAAAGCGGCTCGCTGGAGCGCGCCGACAAACCCGGCCTGGGCATCCTGTCGGATCCGGATGTGCTGGTGTTGAGGCGCGGCACCGAGGCGGTGACGACGACGCCGGAAATCCGCGCCTTCCTGCACGGGCCGGAGCCGCTGATCGTCACCAAGGCCAATGCCAAGTCGTCGGTGCATCGCCGCATCTATCTCGATTACATCGGCATCAAGACCTACACGTCGAAGGGGGCGCTCGCGGGCGAGCTGCGCATCGTCGGCCTGTTCACCTCGACCGCCTACACGCGCTCGGTGATGAAGATCCCCTATCTGCGCTCCAAGGCCGAGACCGTGATCTCGAAATCCGGCTTCGATCCGCACGATCATTCCGGCAAGGCGCTGATCAACATCCTGGAAAGCTATCCGCGCGACGAGCTGTTCCAGGTTCCCATTCCCATCCTGCGCAAGCACGCCAGCGCCATACTCGGGCTGATCGAGCGGCCGCGCGTGCGGGCGCTGGTACGCGTCGACCAGTTCGACCGCTTCGTCTCGATCATCGTCTTCGTACCGCGCGACCGCTACGACAGCGTCGTGCGCGAGAAGGTCGGCACCTATCTCAAGACGGTGTTCGAGGGCCGTCTGTCGGCCTATTACCCGGCCTTCCCGGAAGGCGGGCTGGCGCGCGTGCATTTCATCATCGGCCGTTCCGGCGGTAAGACCCCGAAGGTCGAGCAGTCGGCGATCGAGGCGGCGATTCGCGACATCGTGCGCACTTGGGAGGACGCGCTCGCCGAAGCCGCAGAGGCGGCCGGCAGCGACCCGGCGCTGAAGGCGATCGCGGCGCGTTTCCCCGAAAGCTATCGCGACAGCTTCTCGGCCGCCGTGGCGCTGGCCGATGCCGGCCGCATCGCGAAGATCGGGGCCGACAATCCGATCGCCATCGACTATTACCGCCATGCCGACCAGAAGCCGCACCAGGCGGCTTTGAAGATCTATCATTTTGGCAGCCCTGTCGCGCTGTCGCGGCGCGTGCCGGTGCTGGAAAACATCGGCTTCCGCGTCATCAGCGAGCGCACCTTCGAGGTCGCCGACACCGGCTCCGGCAAAGTCTTCATCCACGACATGGAACTGGAGAACAGCTATGGCGCGCGAATAGACATCTCCGACGGCGGCGCGCTCTTCGAGGACGCCTTCCTGTCGGTCTGGCGCGGCGATGTCGACAATGACAGCTATAACGGCTTGGCCCAGACCGCCGGCCTGTGGTCTGGCGAGATCGCCATCCTGCGCGCCTATGGCCGCTATCTGCAGCAGGCCGGCATTCCCCAAAGCCAGGATTTCATCGCCGCCGCACTCAATCGCTATCCCGAGATCGCGCGCGGCCTGCACGCGCTGTTCGTCGCCCGGCTCGGCCCGGCGGCGGAAGGCGAAGGCGCGGTTGCGGCCAAGCACCTCAAGGCCAAGATCAAGGACGCGCTGGAGGAGGTGCCCAACATCGACGACGACACCATCATCCGCCGCTATCTCAACCTCATCGAAGCCTCGCTGCGCACCAATCATTTTGTAACCGATACGAAACAAAAAGGGCAGTCGCTGGCGATCAAGCTCGATTCGCAGGCGGTCGAGGGACTGCCGGCGCCGCGGCCATGGCGCGAGATCTTCGTCTACGGATCCGAGGTGGAAGGCGTGCATCTGCGCTTCGGCCCGGTGGCGCGCGGCGGCCTGCGCTGGTCGGACCGCGCCCAGGATTACCGCACCGAGGTGCTGGGGCTGGTCAAGGCGCAGCAGGTCAAGAACGCTGTCATCGTGCCGGTCGGCGCCAAGGGCGGCTTCTATCCGAAGAAGCTGCCGATGAGCGCCGGGCGCGATGCCATCTTCGAAGCAGGCACCTCGGCCTACAAGAACTTCGTCTCCAGCCTGCTCTCGATCACCGACAATATCGGCGTCGACGGCGTCATCCCGCCGGCCGGCGTGGTGCGGCGCGACAAGGATGATCCCTATTTCGTCGTCGCCGCTGACAAGGGCACGGCGACCTTCTCCGACACCGCCAACGCGATTTCCGAGAAGCATCACTTCTGGCTGGACGATGCCTTCGCCAGCGGCGGCTCGGCCGGCTACGACCATAAGAAGATGGGCATCACCGCCAAGGGCGCCTGGGAAGCGGTGAAGCGGCATTTCCGCGAGATGAATCGCGACATCCAGACCTCGCCCTTCACCGTGGTTGGCGTCGGCGACATGTCGGGCGACGTGTTCGGCAACGGCATGCTGTTGTCGCCGGCCACCAGGCTGATCGCCGCCTTCGACCATCGCGACATCTTCATCGATCCCGATCCGGACATGGCCGCCTCGATGGCCGAGCGGCAGCGCATGTTCGCGCTGCCGCGCTCGTCTTGGCAGGACTACGACAAGTCGAAGCTGTCGGAAGGCGGCGTCGTCGTCTCGCGCAACGAGAAATCGATCACGCTGCCGCAGGCCGCGGCCGCCGCGATCGGCCTCGCCAAAACCACGGCTACGCCGGTCGAGATCATGAACGCCATCCTCAAGGCGCCGGTCGACCTTTTGTGGTTCGGCGGCATCGGCACCTATGTGCGGGCTTCAGGCGAAAGCAACGCCGATGTTGGCGACCGCGCCAACGACGCCGTCCGCGTCACGGCGCTTGATGTCCGGGCCAAAGTCATCGGCGAGGGCGCCAATCTCGGCGTCACGCAACGGGCGCGCATCGAGTTCGGCATGAATGGCGGCCGCTGCAACTCGGATGCCATCGACAATTCGGGTGGCGTCAACTGTTCCGACGTCGAGGTCAACATCAAGATCGCGCTGGCGTCGGCGATGCGCAAAGGCTCGCTGGCGAGGCCGGCGCGCAACAAGCTGCTCGCCGAGATGACCGACGAGGTGGGCGCGCTGGTGCTCGCCAACAACTATCAGCAGACGCTGGCGCTTTCGCTGGCGCGCAAGCGCGGGCTTGCCGACATCGCGCACCAGGCGCGCTTCATGTCGGCGCTGGAAGCGCGCGGCCTGCTCGACCGGGCGGTCGAGACGCTGCCTTCGCCCGCGGCGCTTGCCGAACGCGAGGCGCGCGGCGAGCCGCTGACCAGGGCCGAGCTCGGCGTGCTGCTCGCCTATGCCAAGATCGTGCTGTTCTCCGATATCGTCGCCAGCGACGTGCCCGACGATCAGCATTTCGATCGCGATCTGATGGGTTATTTCCCGGAACGCATGGCGAGGAAATTCGCCGGCGAGATCCGCGAACACCGGCTGCGGCGCGAGATCATCGCGCGCGTGCTCGCCAATGACCTGGTCAATCGCGGCGGACCGTCCTTCGTCAACCGGCTACAGGAAGCCACGGGCCGCACGGCGGCCGATGTGGTGCGCATCTTCGCCATGGTCCGCGACGGCTTCGCGCTGCCTGCGCTCTATCGCGAGATCGACGCGCTCGACAACCATATCGACGGGCAGGTCCAGCTCGATCTCTATCAAGCGATCAGCCGGCTTATCTTTGTGACCAGCGGCTGGTACCTGAAGCACGAAGCCGGCTCCGCGCCGCTTGGCCAGCGCATCGCCGAATTGCAGGAGGCGCGCAAGGCGCTCGAGCCGAAGCTTCTCTCGCTGTTGCCGGCCTTCTCGCGCGAGCGCGTCGAGGAGCGGCGGCAGGGCCTGTCCAAGAGCGGCGCGCCGGAAAAGCTCGCCGGGCAGCTCGCTCTGGCCGAAGTGGCCGAGCTGATCCCCGACGTCGCGCTCACCGCGCGCACCGCCAATGCCGACATCGTCAGCGCGGCCAAGGCCTTCTTCGCCGTCAGCGATGCCTTCCGCATCCCACGCGTCGAGGAAGCCGCGCGCTCGATCATGCCGCCGGACTATTACGACCAGCTGGCGCTGTCGCGCGCGGCCGACACGATCGGCGTGGCGCGGCGCGGCATCGCGGTGGCGGCGCTCACCGCGCACGGCACGACGGCGGATCCGGTCGGGGCTTGGCTGGAAGCCGGCGGCGACCGTGTCGCGCGCATCCGCGAGCGGCTGCAGGCGCTGACCGAAGGCGGCGACATCACCGTGTCGAGGCTGTCGGTGGCGTCTGGGCTGATGAGCGACCTGACGGGGATGTGAAGTTCCTCGCCCCTGCCAAAGCGGCTGGCCTTTAGCGATAGCGTGCATGGCAGCTTGGCGCATGCATTATCTTATGCAGCGCTGGTCGACCCCCACTCCGTCTCGGCTTCGCCGAGCCACCTCTCCCCCGATCGACGGGGTAGAGGAAGGGCGCCAAGCTTTTTGCCGTCAACGCCCGTCCAGCAACGCTCCCTTCCTTTCCCTCCGGAGGGGGGAAAGGTGGCGCTGCGAAGCAGCGACGGATTGGGGGAACCACGTGGCAATCAAGCCTCGGCCTGATCAGTCGCGCCAGTCACAGAAGATGTGTGTATAGCGTAACCCACTGCGTGGGGCGAGGAACCGCCGCTTGTCCGTTTGCATCGCTGCCTGAAAACATGCAGACATGGCGCCCGACGCGAGCGGTGCCAGGGGAATCAGCATGGTGGCGGTAGAGACAGTGCAGCGGGCATCGGGGCGCGGCATCTGGGGGTGGATGTTCTTCGACTGGGCGGCGCAGCCTTTCTTCACCGTCGTCACGACATTCATCTTCGGACCCTATTTTGTCTCGCGCATGGCGAGCGATCCGACTGCCGGGCAGGCCGCGTGGGGTTACGGCATTGCCGCCGCGGGCCTGGTCATCGCGGTGCTGTCGCCGGTGCTCGGCTCGATCGCCGACCAGACCGGGCCGCGCAAGCCGTGGATCGCCTTCTTCGCGGCCATCAAGATCGCCAGCCTCACGCTTTTGTGGTTCGCGGCGCCGGGCTCCAACCTTTTCCTGGTCGTGCTCTTGTTCTCGCTGGCTTCGGTGGCGGCCGAATTCTCGACCGTGTTCAACGATTCCATGATGCCGCGGCTGGTGCCGAAGGAAGAGATCGGCCGGATCTCCAACATGGCCTGGGGCCTTGGCTATCTCGGCGGCATGATCGCACTGATCTTCGTGGTGCTGTTACTGGCCGGCAATCTCGAGACCGGCAAGACGCTCATCGGCCTCGATCCGTTGTTCGGACTCGATCCGAAACTCGGCGAGGACGCGCGCTTCACCGGGCCGATGTCGGCCGGCTGGTATTTCCTGTTCATCCTGCCGATGTTTTTATTCACGCCGGACGCCACCAAGGGGATCCCGATCGGCCCGGCGGTGCGCGAGGGCCTGTCCGAGCTCAAGTCTACCCTGGTGGAAGTGCGCCAGCGCAGCGGCATCCTGCGCTTCCTCTTGGCCCGCATGATCTATCAGGACGGCGTCAACGCGCTGCTGGCGCTCGGCGGCACGTTCGCAGCCGGCATGTTCCAGTGGTCGATCACCGAGATCGGCTTGTTCGGCATCATCCTCAATGTCGTCGCCATCTTCGGCTGCTGGATCGCGGCGCGGCTCGATACAGCGCTGGGCTCGAAGCATGTGGTGATGATCGCGCTGGTGATGCTGTCGGTCGCCACCATCGGCGTCGTCTCCACCGGACCGGGCTTCACGCTGCTCGGCCTGATCCCCCTGCCGACCGCCGATTCCGGCGGCCTGTTCGGCACAGCTGCGGAGAAAGCCTATATCCTCTATGGCCTGCTGATCGGGCTCGCCTTCGGGCCGGTGCAAGCGTCGTCGCGGTCCTACATGGCGCGCAGCGTGACCGCCGCCGAGTCCGGCCGCTATTTCGGCATCTATGCGCTGGCCGGCCGGGCGACGAGCTTCCTGGCGCCGTTTATGGTGGCGAGCATCACCACCATCAGCAATTCGCCGCGGCTCGGCATGGCGGCGATCATCCTGTTCCTCGGCATCGGCATGGCGATCCTGGCGGGGACACCGTATCCGGCGGATAAACGGTAGGCGTAGCGCGACTTTTCCTTCTCCCCTTGTGGGAGAAGGTGGATCGGCGCGTAGCGCCGAGACGGATGAGGGGTGCTCCAGCTTGGCGAACATGCCCGTCGAAAGCTGCAATCGCCCACGCCTCATTCCCTGGAGCACCCCTCATCCGTCGCCTTCGGCGACACCTTCTCCCACAAGGGGAGAAGGAAGAAGCGCATCAATGCCTGAAGTGCCTCACCCCGGTGAACACCATGGCTATGCCGTGCTCGTCGGCGGCGGCGATGACGTCCTCGTCGCGCATCGAGCCGCCGGGCTGGATGACCGCCGTGGCGCCCGCTTCGATTGCCGACAAGAGGCCGTCGGCGAAGGGGAAGAAGGCGTCCGAGGCGACGACCGAGCCTTTGGTCAGCGACTCGGCGAGGCCCGCCGCTTCGGCAGCGTCCAGCGCCTTGCGGGCGGCGATGCGCGAGGAATCGACGCGGCTCATCTGGCCGGCGCCGATGCCGACGGTCGCGCCGTCCCTGGCATAGACGATGGCGTTGGACTTGACATGCTTGGCGACGCGGAAGGCGAATTTGAGGTCGGCCATCTCGGCCGGCGTCGGCGGGCGCTTCGTCACCACCTTGAGCTCGAGATCGTCGACGACGGCATTGTCGCGGCCTTGCACCAGCAGTCCGCCGGCGACGGATTTCACCGTCGTGCCCGCGGCGCGCGGGTTGGGCAGGCCGCCGGTGACCAGCAGGCGCAAATTCTTCTTCGCCGCGACGATGGCGGCGGCCTCGTCGGTGGCGTCGGGCGCGATGATGACCTCGGTGAAGGTCTTGACGATCTCTTCCGCCGCCTCGGCGTCGAGGATGCGGTTCATGGCGACGATGCCGCCGAAGGCCGAGACCGGGTCGCATTCCAACGCCTTGGCGTAGGCCGCCTTCAGCGATGAGCCCTCGGCAACGCCGCAGGGGTTGGCATGCTTGATGATGGCGACCGCCGCCGAGCGCGCCGGATCGAACTCGCCGACCAACTCGAAAGCGGCGTCGGTGTCGTTGATGTTGTTGTAGGAGAGCTGCTTGCCTTGCAACTGCTTTGCCGTTGCCACGCCCGGCCGCTTGTCTCCCGACAGGTAGAAGCCTGCGCCCTGATGCGGGTTCTCGCCATAGCGCATCACCTGGTCGAGCCGGCCGCCGAACGCGCGCCATGTCGGGTGCTCGATCTCCAGCGCCTCGGCGAACCAGCCGGAGATCGCCGCGTCATAGGTGGCGGTGCGGGCAAAGGCCTTGGCCGCCAGCATCTTGCGGAAATCGAGCGACAGCGAGCCCAGATTCATCTCCAGCGCGCTTACGACGGAAGCATAGTCGGCCGGGTCGGTGACGATGGCGACGTAGGCGTGGTTCTTGGCCGAGGCACGGATCATCGCCGGCCCGCCGATGTCGATGTTCTCGACGATCGAGGCATAGCCGGCGCCGGAGCGGCGGACGTCCTCGAACGGATAGAGATTGCAGACGACGAGATCGATCGGCTCGATGTTGTGGTCGTGCATCGCCTTGGCATGCTCGGCGTCGTCGCGGATGCCGAGCAGCGCGCCATGCACCGACGGATGCAAGGTCTTCACCCGCCCATCCATGATCTCGGGAAAGCCGGTGAGCTCGGAGACGTCGCGGACCGCCAGGCCCGCCCCGGCGAGGGCCTTTGCCGTGCCGCCGGTCGAAACCAGCTCGACCCCGGCGGCGGCGAGCGCCTTGGCGAAATCGACCAGGCCTGTCTTGTCGAAGACGGAAAGCAGCGCGCGGCGCACCGGAACGAGGTCAGGCGCCGGAATGTTTTTTGTGGGCACGGCCATGGCGGGCGGCCTTTCAGAGCTGTTGGCAGGGACGTTGGCCGGCCCTAGCATATGAGCCCCGGAAATCAAGTGAGTCCGGGATCAGGCGCGCAGCCGTTTGCCAGCCAGCCTCAGTTGTTTTCGGAATAGCCGGAAATTATGGTGCGGGTCAGCTGCCAGTGGACCTCGGCAATTTCCGAGGCCTTGAAGGCGAGCACGATCTGCCGGCTGCGGCGCGGCCCGCTCAGGCCGGCAAAGTAGATCGATTCCTCGACCTCCGGCACCACTTCGGCGCAGGTGAAGACCCAGCTGTCGCCCTGCGCGCCGGCGAGCGTCAGGCGGTTGTGGTCGTCCTGCAGTAGGCTGATGTCGGGATGAACGTGGAAGCGCACCGTGACGAAGTCGCGGCCGTTGTTGCGGATCGCGGCATTGCCCGGGCGCAGGAAGCGGTCGCGGCCGGCAAGCACGTTACCGTTGCTGGTCAGCTTCAGCTCGCGCTCATGCAGGAAGCCGAACTGCTGGACATAGCCGTCATGGCGGGCGACGAAGCCTTGCATGCCCTTCTGGTCGAGGCGCTTGCAGGGCACATGCTGCGGGCCGCCGATCAGTGGCGATCCCAACAGGTCGCTGACGCGCAGCGAGTGGCTGAAGCGCGCCGACGAGGTGTCGTTGAGCGTCGCGGTCGAGTGCGCGGCGGTGGCGCGGGCCAGCGGCCGGAATTCCGGGGCGCCGTAAGTGTCGATGCCGGCATTGACGATGAAGTGCTGGCGCCCAGAGGAGAGCTCGAAGGCGAGGCAGCCGGCATGTGCCGCGTTGGAGACGTCGACCGGCGGCGGCAGGCCGGTGTCGGCGATGACCGTCACGCCGCCCATCGACAGGCGCTCGTAGCCGGAGTGCGGCGCGTGCAGCAGCGGCGCGCCCACCGTGTCGTCATGGCGCATGATGGTGGCGATGCGGTCGTGGATGGTGGCGCCCATGCCGTTGAAGCGGGCAAGGCTGCCGTCCTGATGGCGAAAGAAACGCAGCGCCGGCAACATCCGGTCGATGGCGCCGATCAAGGCCGACGGCGGCGCCTCGGCCTGGTTGGCATAGGTCTGGCGCAACGGCAGAAGATCGGCCAGCAGCTCGAGCACCGCCATCGGCTTGCGCGAGATATGGCCGCCATCGGGCAGGATCTGATGCTCGAGCTCCTCGGCCAGGTTGCGTGTCGCGGCACGCAGCGCCGAGGCCGGCGCCGGCAGGGACAGCGCGGCGAAGGCGAGCGCGATGCGGGCGCGCAGCCTGGCCTCGCCATCGGGCATCTCGCGCACCATCGAGCGGAGATAGCGGATCTGCACAGCGAGCGATTTCAGGAACGCGCGATAGAAAGGGAATTCGGCGCCCTGCAGCACCACCGAGGAGTGCTGCAGCCAGGCGATCACCCGCTTGGCCGTCGTTCCCGGCTCCCAGGCGATGCCGGAGATCTGGTTGCCATGCATGGCGATCCAGTCGGTCACCAGGGCTCTCGCGTTGGCGGCGGCGAGCTCGGTGCCGGTGGCGCGCATGTGGCGCAGCCAGCGGAAGCCATGCAACGATTTCTGCCAGCCGCGATTGGGCACGTCGAGCTGAAAGGGCGACTTGCCGCCGGTCTCGACCAAATGGCCCGACAGAGGATAGCGGCCATAATAGATCTCCAGTGCGATCTGCGGGTCGGCGAGCCGCAGATCCGGCGGCGCGATCAGGACGCGTTCGGGCGTGCGGCCGGAATAGCGCCAGCGATAGACCGGCCCGGCGCGGAGGCGCCGGCGCGTTTTGCGCCAGAACTCCCTCGCGACAAGCGTCCAAAGACGCGTCGTGCTGCCGGCAACAAGTGCCAATAGCCCTCCTGATGTCCCCATAACCCGAGCACAAGCTTATGCGATTCAAGAACTTATGCGAAGGCGGATTTCGCCGAAGTGAACCGCTTCACGCCGCCTTGCCCGTGCCGTCGCTAAAAAAGTCAGCAAATTTTATGAGATAACGTCTCAATCGGCCCGTCTCATCCGCGCGGCAAAGAAGCCGTCCAGGCCTGAAATCCCGGGCGATTCCAGCGCGAGGTCGGCCGGCGTGGTGCGCAGTGTGCCCTCCGGTGTCAGGAACGGATCGATGCCGGCGAACTCGCCGGGCCGGATCGGGTCGGCGACCACACTGAGGGTCTCGGCGAGGAAGGCCCGATAGAGCTCCTCGCCCTCGATCGGATCGAGCGAGCAATTGGAGAACACGATCCGTCCGCCGGGCCTGACGAGGGTGACGGCATGGGCAAGCAGCCGGCGCTGGAGGTCGGCGAGCTTTTCGACGTCGGCCATGGTCTTGGTCCATGGCACGTCGGGGTGGCGGCGCACCGTGCCGGTCGAGGAGCAGGGCGCATCGAGCAGCACGGCGTCGAACAATTGTGCCGGCCGGTAATCCAGGAGGTCGGTCTGGACGAGCTCGGCGGTCAGGCCAAGGCGCTCGAGATTCTGACTGAGCCGCGCCAGCCGGTTCTTCGAGGTGTCGATCGCGGTCACCTCGGCGCCGGCCAGGATAAGCTGCGCCGTCTTGCCGCCGGGCGCGGCGCACAGGTCGGCGACGCGCTGGCCTCTGATGTCGCCGAACAGGCGTGCCGGCAGGCTTGCCGCCGCATCCTGCACCCACCAGGCGCCATCGGCGAAACCGGGGAGGTCGATGACATTGGCGGCAAGCTTCTCGACGCGCACGGTGCCGGTCGGCAGCACGATGCCGCTGAGACGCTCGGCCCAGATCACCGGGTCGGCCTTGACGGTGAAGTCGACCGGCGCCTCGTGGCGATGGGCGGCAAGGATGGCTCGCGCCTTGTCGGCTCCGTAAGCAGCGGTCAGCCGCTCGGAGAACCATTGCGGCGCCTCGCTGGTGGCGGCAAGCGCCGGGGCAAGCTCAGCCTCCTTGGCGCGCGCCAGCGAACGCAGCACGCCGTTGACGAGGCCGGAGAAACGCAGCGTTCGCGGATCGGACTTGGCGTGGGTGACGGCAAGGTCGACGGCGGCGCTGTCGGGAACATCGAGAAACAGGATCTGCGCGGCGGCGACATTGAGGATATGCGAGAGCGCCGTGGCGTTGGCCGGCAGCGGCTTTTCCAGGCGCTTGGACAAAAGCCCGGCAATGGTCATGCGGTGGCGCAGCGCCGTGACCAGGATGGCGCGCACCAGCGCCCGGTCGCGGCCGTCCAGCGCCTTGTATTGCGGATGGCCGTGCTCGTTGTCGGTCAACCCGTCCAGCGGCGTGCGGGCATCGATGACGGCGGCAAGCAGCCGCGCCGCCGCCTTGCGTGCGGCAAGGCCGGCGACGTTCTCGTCACCAGCCTTGTGTTGCGGATTGCCTGAATGTCCGCACCTCGGCGGCGTCACGACCAGGGACCCTTCGACCGGACATTGCGCGGTCCGGTCGGGTTGCGGCCCCAGGGATTGGGCTTTGGCGGCGCCGGCTCAGCCTCCGCTGGCGGCGGGTCCGCCGGCTTGCCCCATGGCCCCGCCGAAGGCTCCTCGGGCTGAATGGGTGGCGGAGAAGCCTGGCGCCGGGCGACCGGCGATGCGCCACCCATCGCGCGCGCCATCTCCTGCAGCGCGGCTATGCGGTTCTCGGTGCTCGGGTGGGTCGAGAACAGATTGTCCATGCGCTCGCCATGCAGAGGATTGATGATGAAAAGATGCGCCATCGCCGGATTGCGCTCGGCATCCTCATTGGGGATACGTTCGGCGCCGCGCGCGATTTTGTTGAGCGCCGAAGCCAGCCACAACGGGTTGCCGCAGATCTCGGCGCCGCGCCGGTCGGCTTCGTATTCGCGGGTGCGGCTCACCGCCATCTGCACGATCATCGCGGCGAGTGGCGCAACGATCATCGCTACAAGCACGCCGACAAAGCCGAACGGATTGTTGTTCTCGCGGCTGCCGCCGAAGAAAAAGGCGAAATTGCCGAGCATCGAGATGGCGCCGGCGAGCGTCGCCACGATCGTCATGGTCAGCGTATCGCGATGCTGCACATGGGCAAGCTCATGCGCCATGACCGCCGCGACCTCTTCATGGGAGAGCCGCTCGAGCAGGCCGGTGGACGCCGCAACGGCAGCATTTTCCGGATTGCGGCCGGTGGCGAAGGCGTTGGGCTGCGGGTTGTCGATCAGATAGGTCTTCGGCATCGGCAGGCCGGCCTGCTTGGCCAGCGCCTGCACGATCGCGTAATATTCGGGCGCGTTCTTCGCGTCGACCTCGACGGCGCGGTTCATCGACAGCACCATCTTGTCGGCGTTCCAATAGCTGAACAAATTGGTGCCGGCGGCGATCAGAAGCGCGATGACCATGCCGCCCGAGCCGCCGATCAGATAACCGACGCCCATGAACAGCGCCGTCATCGCGGCGAGAAGCATGGCGGTGCGAAGCGTGTTCATCGTTTCATCCGTCTGGTCTGATGGCGGAGGAGGTGGCGAATAGGGGTCGATCCTTCTGTCGTCATGGCTATATGATGGGAGGCGCCGGTCTTCGTTTCAATCGGCGGGAGTATCGCATGACTGAAGAACCCAGCAAAACCGAAGCAGTTGCAACGACCAAAGAGCCGCAAAAAACGCTAACCCCAGCGGCGCAGCGCGCGTTGACCGAAGCCGAAGCGCGTCGCCGGAACTACCGAGCGGCCGAAGCGCAATTGCCGAAGGAAATCGGCGGTCGCGGCGGCAAGGAGCCCGGCCGCTACGGCGACTGGGAGGTGAAGGGGCTCGCCACCGACTTCTAAGCAACCGCACGCTCGGGCGCGAGCGCGATCCAGCCACTGACGTCCGTAGCGATGCCGATTTCGTCATAGGAACGGATTGTCGGGTGCGGCGTGACCAGCGGGTGGACATGCGTGGCGCTGATCACCACCACCGACGCGCCGGAGGCCTCGCCTGCCGCGATGCCCGCCGGCGCATCCTCGAAGACCAGGCAGTCGCGCGCCTCAACGCCGAGACGCTTTGCCGCCAAAAGGAAGCAGTCCGGCGCCGGCTTGCCATGGGTGACATCTTCCGCCGTGACCATCATGGCGGGAACCGGAATACCGGCCGCCTCGATGCGCAGCAGCGCCAGCTCGCGCGGCGCCGAGGTGACGATCGCCCAGCGCTCCGGCGGCAGCGATTGCAGAAACGCGATGGCACCAGGAATCGGGACGATGCCTTCGAGGTCCTCCGCCTCGGCCTTGAGCAGCGCATCGGCTTCGGCGACGGCGTCGACGCCCGGCAGCTTCAGTCCCGCGATCGTCTCGATCGCGCGCTTGCCATGGATCGTGGGCAGGAAGCTCGCCACCTCGAGGCCGTGACGCTCCGCCCATTTTGCCCACACCCGTTCCGCCGCGGCGATCGAGTTGAGCACCGTGCCGTCCATGTCGAACAGGAAGGCGGCGAATTTTGAGCCTGCAAACATCGAATGTCCTGGAGAATCGTTTTCGGGAGGGGCGAAACGCAAAGCCCAGTTTAGACCGGCCGGCACCGCCTGAGAAGGCGAGAGGCCCACCATTTCATCCCGGCACGGGAACAAGCTCCGGCTCGCGGCGTTGAACGGGCAGTCTTTCCAAAATCACCAAGGGGGGCATGCGATGCTGATCCGGCTCGGCTATGAAATCGCCATCGAATGCGCGGCCGTGACGCCGATCATCTCGCTCCTCGACATCCATCCGGACCGCCATGCCGACATCAAGCGGCAGACGCGGGTTCTGACCTCGCCCTCGGTGCCGACCCGGACCTATCGCGACCGCCACGGCAATATCTGCCGTCGTTTCACGGCGCCGGCAGGCAACTTCCGCATCCTCTATGACGCGGCGGTCGAGGACAGCGGCGAGACCGACGAGGTGAACACGCTGGCGCACGAAACGCCGGTCGCGGAACTGCCGGACGATGTGCTGGTCTATCTGCTCGGCAGCCGCTATTGCGAGACCGACCATCTCAGCGACACCGCCTGGCAGCTTTTCGGCCAGCTGCCGCCCGGCTGGGCACGCGTCCAGGCGATCGTCGATTATGTAAACAGCCGGCTTTCCTTCGGCTACGGCTATGCGCGCGCCACACGCACGGCGGCCCAGGCGCATGAGGAGCGTGTCGGGGTGTGCCGCGATTTCGCGCATCTGGCGATCGCGCTTTGCCGATGCATGAACATTCCGGCGCGCTATGTGAACGGCTATCTCGGCGATATCGGCGTGCCGGCCGATCCGGCGCCGATGGATTTCTCGGCCTGGATGGAAGTCTACCTCGACGGCAAATGGTACACGTTCGATCCGCGCCACAACCGGCCCCGCATCGGCCGCGTCGTCATCGCCCGCGGCCGCGACGCCACCGACGTGCCGCTGCTGCACAGTTTCGGCCCGCACCGGCTCACCCTGTTCAAGGTCTGGACCTACGAGCAGGAAGGCAACCGCTTCAATCCCCCGCATCACGGCGTCGATCGGACGGCCAGCGCGCAGATGCTGGGGTAGGTTCTGTCGATATTCAGGTGAGGCCGGCCTGCGAGGGACGGCCTCCTGCGCTTCCGGTGCTCACGTACTTTAAGTACGCTCCGCTCCGGTTCTCGGAAGCCGCCCTTCTCGACTCGGCCTGACCCGAATCTCAACAGACCCTGCGCTGCGCCATGTTTCACCGGAGCCGCTGACCCGCTTCGGCACAGTTCGATTGTGCCGAAGAGAGAACGACCGCGACAGTCTTCAAGACTATGGCAAGCGCTCATGAAGGCCGCGTTTCCAAGGCATTTTCGTTTACTTCCGGTTCACCTTCAGATTTGCCGAAAGCCAGCAAAAACAACGGATTAACCTCTTGTTAATCGCCTTACGGCGGCTGCCGGCCGCGTCCGGCCGAAATCCTGCAACGCCTCTGCCGAGCGGCACGGTGCCGCGGACAGTGGAGGCGGAAGGGATGCGGCAGTTCAGAGGTGTCGTTCGTGGGGTGGACGGCTTCGCCCGCAACCGCGAAGGCAATTTCGCGGTACTTTTCGGAGCTGCCGCATCGGTTCTCGCGCTGGGGGTGGGATTCGCGGTCAACATCTCGCAACTCTACAATGCGAGATCGAGCCTGCAGGGCGTCGTCGACGCCGCCGTGACCTCGACGGCCCGCGATCTCACCCTCGGCGTCATCACGGAAACCGATGCCAACAAAACGGTGCAGGCGTTTCTAGACGCCAACAGCACGGCCGGCATCCTGCAGGCCAACCAGATCGTGCTCGACAAGCTTACGGTCAACAGGACGGCCAACACCGTACAGGCGGATGCGCATGTCGATGTCGGCCTCTATTTTCCGCTGTTCAGCACCAGCACCATGCGCCGCGTGACCGCCTCGACCATGGCGCTTTATTCAGACAAGACCGTCGAGGTGGCGATGATGCTCGACGTCACCGGTTCGATGAGGCCCGACTGGCGCACCAAGACCAACAAGATCGGCGACCTGCAGGCAGCCGCATCACAGACGGTAAAGGATCTCCTGGATCAAAACCGGGATCCCAACGATCCCCGGATTCGGGTATCGATCATACCCTACGCCGAAGCCGTCAACACCGGCGGCCTGGCCGATACCGTCTTCGTCGAGACCGAGACGGGGCCGAAAGTGCCGCCGCCGATCGATGCCCCGGTGGCGGTTTCCACTACGGTCTCCGATCATTGCGCAACCGAGCGCAAGGACAAGGACGGCTACGCCGATTATTCATCGGACGGGCCCTACACGCAACGCCGGGACAACCAGGGCAAGATCTATCTGGCCAAAGTCAACCGCGACTACCGCATGACGCTATGCCCTACGGCTGCCCTGGTTCCGCTGACTGCTGATGAGGACAAGCTGCTGACGGCGATCGATCATTTTCAGGCTGGGGGCGTGACCGCAGGCGGCATTGCCGCGCAATGGGGCTACTACATGCTCTCGCCATCCTGGCGCACGGCAATCTCGAGCGCCCGCCTGGGTGCCGGCCCGGCCAACTTCGATCGGAACAGGGTGGCCAAGATCGCCATTCTGATGACGGACGGCCAGTTCAACACCGCCTTTGCCGGCGGACGCGGCGCGTCGCGGTCGCAGGATCAAGGTCAAAAGTCGCGCGCCAATGCCGAAGCCATCTGCGATAACATGAAACGCGACAGCATCGAGATATTCACCATCGGCTTCGATCTCAACGACCCGGCTATGTCCGCGACCGAACGCGATCAGGCCACGTCCCTGTTGAAGAACTGCGCGACTGACGACACCTCGTCGCTCAAGCATTACTACGAGGCCGCCAACGGCGCCGAATTGAAACAGGCCTTCGGCGAAATCAGCCGTAATATCGAAAAGCTTACAATCAGCCGCTGAACTGCAGCGCCGACCCCAAAAAGGAAAAGGCCGCCGCTTCTTGACGAAGCCGGCGGCCTTCCGTGTTTCCGTCCATGACGCGGCTTCCGGCGGCAACCCCATCGGGCTACCTGCCGCGCGTCTCGCGCCTTAACGGGAAGACTGCTTCCCGAAAGTGCAATCCGCTGAGCTCACGTTATGGAAAACGAAATCACTCGACATCGGATCACCTCCTTTCAGTTCGTTGAACACACACAGATGATGGGGTGCGTCGCGGCAAATGGCAAGGTGCCGCAACGGAATGGCAGGCGGGAAATCCCTGCCCGCGGTGTTTTTGGGCAACAGATCGGGATTGCGCTACGCAGGCCAGTTGGATGACAGTGGCGCCCGGGAGGGCCCGCATTCGACGCATCGGGAGGTGAGAATGGACGCCGCCGACAAAGCCGCGCGGATCGCACGAACGGTCGTCGAGACGCTGAAACCGGGTTTCGCGGTCAAGCTCTGGACCGGCGAGCGCATCGGTCCCGCCGGCGGTCCGGTGCTCACCATCAACGACCAGGATATCGTCTGGCAATTGCTTCGCCGGCCGCGCTTCTCGACGCTGGTCGAGATGTGGATTTCCAAGACCATCGACATCGAAGAAGGCACGCTGTTCGATTTCTACGCGCTGCCTTCGCAAGGCAAGCTCAAGACGAAGCTCAGATCGCTGCCGAAGCTGGCGATTTTGCGCGACCTGCCGGCGGTACTTTTCTCGCGCAAACAAATGACGGCGCGCAGCGATCTTTCCGGCCGCAACCCTTATGTCAGCGGGTCGAACAAGGAGGCGATCCAGCACCATTACGACATTTCGAACGCCTTCTATCGGCTCTTCCTCGACGAGCGCATGGTCTACAGCTGTGGCTATTTCAGGGATTTCGCCAACGGCATCGACCAGGCGCAGATCGACAAGCTCGACCATATCTGCCGCAAGCTCAGGCTGAAGCCGGGCGAAACGTTGCTCGACATCGGCTGCGGCTGGGGCGCGATGCTGATCCATGCGGCGAAACATTACGGCGTCGTCGGCCACGGCGTCTCGTTGTCGCAGGCCCAGACCGAGCTTGCCCGCGAGCGCATTCGCGCCGAGGGGCTGCAGGATCGCATCACCATCGAGATAAAGTCCTATGCCGAGCTCTCCGGCAGCTTCGACAAGATCTCGTCGATCGGCATGTTCGAGCATTTGGGGATCGCCAACCACGCTGCCTATTTCTCGACTGTCCACCGCCTGCTGAAACCCGGCGGCATCTATCTGCACCACGCCATCACCCGGCGCAGCAAGGGCGACCTGAAGAAGACCCTGCGCAAGGGGCCGGAATACAAGGCCCTGATCAAATACATCTTTCCCGGCGGCGAGCTCGACACGATCGGCATGACGCTCGGCAATCTCGAGGCGCACGGCTTCCTGGTCTATGACGTGGAAAACCTGCGCGAGCATTATGCGCAAACCTGCCGCCTTTGGGCGGAGCGCCTGCATGCGCGCTTCGACGAGGCGGTCGCCGAGGTCGGCGAGCCCAAGGCGCGGCTGTGGCTGCTCTATCTGACGGGTTGCTCGATCACCTTCGAGCGCGCCTCGGCGCAGATTTTCCAGACCGTCGCCACCAGGCGCGCCCGCGGCCCGAGCGGCCTGCCGCCGACACGGGCGGATTTGTACCGGTAGACCCGACCCCCTTCAGTCCATCAAGCGCATCGGCGCGCCGAGCTCGATCCGTGCCGGCCGGTCGACCGTGCAGTAGACGCCGAGATTGTGAGCGTTATGGCGTACCAAATTGCGCAGGATGCCGGGATCGGTGTCGAAACCGTCCTGGGCGATGATGGTGAAGCCGCAGCGGCGGCAGGGTTCGGAGACGGTGAGCAGCAGATCGCCGACCGCGAGCTTCCTGCCGATCCATTGCGTCTCCGGAAAGGCGCCTTCGACCGGGTCCATCTCGACAACGATGTTGGGCCGGAAGCGGCGCGGATCGGGCACGCCTTCGGGATGCAGCGCCTTCAGCCTGGCCAGCGAGGCGGTGGTGAGCAGATGGATCGGCGCCTTGAGATAGCGGGCCTCGGTCAGCGGGCCGGCGTAGCCGGGCGCCGCGTTCTGCGCGCCGAACGGCCGGATCGAGGCCTCGAAGCCGAGAAAGGCCGATACCGCGCGATCGCTTTCAGGATCCGGCGCCGACAGCCATTCGCCACCGGGCACCGCCACTTCGAGCCGCCATTCCCTATTCACCGGGGCCTCGCTCAGCCTGGTGCGGATCAGCGGCACCTTGTGCCATCTGGCTTCGCGGTCGGGCCTGGCGATCTCGCCGTCGGAAGCGTCGACCAGTCCGAACAGCCGGTCGCCGTCGACGGTCCTCAGCCCGACGGAGATGGCGTCACGACGCTCGCCGGCGAGCGAGCTCGCCGGATAGCGCCAGAGCTGGCTGACCGTGCCGAGGATTGCCTTGCCGGTCATCAGCCCTTCTTGTTCTGCCGGTTGGCGACGAGATCGTCGACCACGGCCGGATCGGCCAGCGTCGAGGTGTCGCCGAGCGCGCCGAAATCGTCCTCGGCGATCTTGCGCAGGATGCGCCGCATGATTTTGCCCGAACGGGTCTTCGGCAGGCCCGGCGCGAACTGGATCTTGTCGGGCGTGGCGATGGCGCCGATCTCCTTGCGGACATGCGCAACCAGCTCCTTGCGCAATTCCTCGCTCGATTGGGTGCCGGCCATCAGCGTGACATAGCAATAGATGCCCTGGCCCTTGATGTCGTGCGGGTAGCCGACGACGGCGGCTTCCGACACCTTGTCATGGCTGACCAGGGCCGATTCCACCTCGGCCGTGCCCATGCGGTGGCCGGAAACGTTGATAACATCGTCGACGCGGCCGGTGATCCAGTAGTAGCCGTCAGCGTCGCGCCGGCAGCCGTCGCCGGTGAAATATTTGCCCTTGTAGGTCGAGAAATAGGTCTGCACGAAGCGGTCGTGGTCGCCATACACTGTGCGCATCTGGCCCGGCCAGGAATCGGCGATGCAGAGATTGCCGTCGGTGGCGCCGTCCAGCACCTTGCCTTCGCCGTCGACCAGCTGCGGCTGGACGCCGAAGAAGGGCCGCGTGGCGGAGCCGGCCTTGAGGTCGGTGGCACCGGGCAGCGGCGTGATCATGATGCCGCCGGTCTCGGTCTGCCACCAGGTGTCGACGATCGGCACCTTGGCGTTGCCGACGACGTTGTAATACCACTCCCAGGCTTCCGGATTGATCGGCTCGCCGACCGAACCCAGCACGCGCAGCGACTTGCGCGAGGTCTTCTTCACATGGCTGTCGCCGGCGCCCATCAGCGCGCGCAGCGCCGTCGGCGCGGTGTAAAAGATGTTGACCTGGTGCTTGTCGATCACTTCCCAGAAGCGCGACTGCGAGGGGTAGTTCGGCACGCCCTCGAACATCAGCGTCGTGGCGCCATTGGCCAAAGGCCCGTAGACGATGTAGCTGTGGCCGGTGACCCAGCCGACATCGGCCGTGCACCAGTAGATGTCTCCATCATGGTAGTCGAAGACATATTGGTGCGTCATCGAGACATAGACGAGATAGCCGGCGGTGGTGTGCAGCACGCCCTTCGGCTTGCCGGTCGAGCCGGAGGTGTAGAGGATGAAAAGCGGGTCTTCTGCCTTCATCTTTTCCGGCTTGCAGTCGGTCTTAACGGTCTGCGCCTCTTCATGGTACCAGACGTCGCGTCCCGGCACCCAGCCGGTCTTGCCGCCGGTGCGGCGCACCACCACGACCTTTTCGACCTTGGTGCCGGCCTTGGCGGCGATGTCGATCGCCTTGTCGGTGTTGTCCTTGAGCGGGATCGGCTTGCCGCCGCGCAGGCCCTCGTCAGCGGTGATCACGATGGTCGATTTACAGTCGTCGATACGGCCGGCCAGCGCATCGGGCGAGAAGCCGCCGAACACGACCGAATGGATCGCGCCGATACGCGTGCAGGCGAGCATGGCATAGGCCGCTTCCGGAATCATCGGCATGTAGATGGTGACGCGGTCGCCCTTCTTGACGCCATGCTTCTTCAGCACGTTGGCGAAGCGGCAGACATGCGCGTAGAGCTCATTATAGGTGACCTTGCGGTCGTCATAGGGGTTGTCGCCTTCCCAGATGATGGCGGTCTGGTCGCCGCGCTTCTTCAAATGCCGGTCGATGCAATTGTAGGAAACGTTGGTCTGGCCGTCCTCGAACCACTTGATCGAGACCTTGCCGTCGAAGGAGGTGTTCTTGACCTTGGTGAAAGGCTTGAACCAATCGATGCGCTTGCCGTGCTTGCCCCAGAACTTATCCGGATTTTTCACGCTGTCGGCATACCATTTGAGATAGGTGTCGTTGTCGATCAACGCGTTCTTCTTCCACGCCGGCTGGACGCGGTGGACATGCACATCGGACATTTCTTTGCTTTCCTCCCAAACCATCCACCGGCTTGCGCCGCCGGCGCCATCGCAGCGAAGCGGCCGCGAATTCGCGGGCATTATTAACAGTTCCGCGTTGACGGCAACATTAGACGTTGGATTCGCGTGGCGGGATGACGCAGGGGCAATTGGAACAGCCATTAGCACTCTCGCTTCGCGGCTGCTAACCGCCTGTTTTAACGACAAAAATTTTGCAGAGTCTCGAAGAAATCCATAGACAGTTAAGCAACCGTGGGCTCAATTCAGCGTTGGGAGGAAGGAGAATCAACCAAGGAAACGCAATGCGCGACAATTCCGAAATGGATCTGATGCTCAGGGGATACGGGCTGACTACGGCTAAGATCCTTTATCATTACCCCGATCACCCGCACCTGCTGCAAAGCTATGTCTGGCAGGACTATGACCTAGCTCCGGAATTCCCGGTGCTGATCCGCTTCATCGAGTTCTGGAAGACCAAGCTCGACGGCCCGCTGCATTCGGTCACCTACACGCATCAGAAGCTGATCGCGCCGAACGAGTGGCGGAAGGTGGATGGGGAGTTTCGGGTGCACTGAGGCGGCGGTACAGCTGATCTCCCCCGCAAGGGGGAGATTGGCAGTTTCAGCGCTAGCTTCACACCGCCGGCGGGTTCAACCGGGCGAAGCCTTCCTGGCGGCGATAGGGGAAGTACGGGTAAGGCGCCGTCACCGCGCTTGCTTCATCGAGCGCCGCGATCTGCTCCGCCGTCAACGCCCAGCCGACGGCGCCGAGATTCTGGCGCAGCTGCTCCTCGTTGCGCGCGCCGATGATCACCGATGACACGGTCGGCCGCTGCAGGAGCCAGTTGATGGCGACCTGCGGCACGGTCTTGCCGGCCTCGGCGGCGACCGCTTCCAGCGCATCGATCACCTTGAAAAGCTGCTCGTCCTCGACCGGCGGGCCGAAATCGGCGGTGCCGTGCAGCCGGCTCTTCTCCGGCAAGGGCTGGCCGCGGCGGATCTTGCCGGTGAGCCGACCCCAGCCGAGCGGGCTCCATACCAAGGCGCCGACGCCCTGGTCGAGGCCGAGCGGCATCAGCTCCCATTCATAGTCGCGCCCGACCAGCGAATAATAAACCTGATGCGCGACATAGCGCGGATAGCCGTGCTTTTCCGCCAGGCCGAGCGATTTCATCACCTGCCAGCCGGAGAAATTGGAGACGCCGACATAGCGCAGCTTGCCGGAGCGCACGAGGTGATCCAGCGTCGACAGCACCTCCTCGACCGGCGTCGAGGCGTCGAAGGCGTGGAGCTGAAGCAAGTCGATATAATCCGTGCCGAGGCGCTTCAGCGCCGCATCGACGGAGCGAATCAGGCGCGAGCGGGACGAGCCCCAGTCGGCCGGGCCATCGCCCATCGGCAGCGCGGTCTTGGTCGAGATCAGGACCGCGTCGCGGCGGCTCTTGATGGCCTCGCCCAGCACCTCCTCCGAAGCGCCGTTCGAATAGACATCGGCCGTGTCGAAGAGGTTGACGCCCGCCTCCAGGCAGATGTCGACCAGCCGGCGCGCTTCCTTCGCGTCGCTGTTGCCCCAGTGGCCGAACAGCGGGCCAGAGCCACCAAAAGTTCCGGCGCCGAAGGAAAGCGCGGGCACTTTCAGGCCGGAGGCGCCGAGAGGTCGATAGTCCATCTTTTTTCTCCTGATTGGATGTCGAAGGGAGTCAGCGCTCAGCACTGCGCGGTGACCGGCCTGCCGATCGCCCGGCCGCGTTCGAGACGCAGCGCGATGAACACGACGCCGAGCGCGGCGAGCGGCACCAGGCCGGCGACAAGAGGAACGGCGCCGAGGCCGGGACCGTGGTCGATGACGAAGCCGCCAAGCCAGGCGCCGATGGCGTTGCCGAGATTGAAGGCGGCGATGTTGAAGGAGGAGGCCAGGCCCTGGCCGGCGCCCTTGGCCTTCTCCAGCACCCACATCTGCAGCGGCGCGACGGTGGCGAAGGCGGCGGTACCGAGCAGACCGACGGCGACAATCGCTGCCACCGGCTGGTGGATCGCCGCGGCCATGACGAACAGCATCGCCGACAGTGCGACCAGCGTGCCGATAACCGTCGGCACCAGATGGCGGTCGGCAAGGCGCCCGCCAAGCAGATTGCCCGCCACCAGGCCACCGCCGAAAACCAGCAGGATCGGCGACACGGCTGCCTCGGAAAAGCCGGTGACGCGGGTGAGGATGGGCGCCAGATAGGTGAAGGCCGCAAAGACGCCGACCCAGCTCAGCACCGTGGTCAACAGGCCGAGCAGCACCGGCCGGCGGCCGAGCACGGCGAGCGCGCCTTCGGAGGTCTCCTCTTCCTCCATGGTGGCGGGTTGGTCGCGCGGCACCAGCAGCGCGATCACGGCAAAGGCGATGACGCCGACAAGTGTGACGGCCAGGAAGCTCGAACGCCAGCCATAGGCCTGGCCAAGCCAGGTGCCGAAGGGCACGCCGAGGATGTTGGCGACGGTAAGGCCGGTGAACATCAGCGCGATGGCCGAGGCCTTCCGGTTGGGCGCGACAAGGCCGGTCGCGACGACGGAGCCGACGCCGAAGAAGGAGGCATGGGCGAAGGCGGTCAGCACACGCGCCGCCATCAGCGTCCAGTAGTCGGGCGCCAGCGCGCAAGCGAGGTTGCCGACGGTGAAGACCACCATCAGGGCAAGCAGCAGGGTCTTGCGCGGCAGGCGTCCGGTCAAGGCGCCAAGCAGCGGCGCGCCGACGACGACGCCCAGCGCATAGCCGGAGATGAGCAGGCCCGCGGCCGAGATCGAGACGCCGAGATCGGCGCTGACATCAAGCAGCAGGCCCATGGTGACGAATTCGGTGACGCCGATGCCGAAGGCGCCGGCGGTAAGGGCATAAAGGGCAAGAGGCATGGCGATCGTCCGTTTGTGCTGGAGGACGCGTACATCCCGCGCCCGGACCGGAAGATCGTGATCCGCCAGGTTGTGAACCAGCCTTGCATCGGGCATATTTTCTGTGAAATAGATTCACGAATGGCGAGACCCGACATCAACCGCTCCGGCGAGATCGAAGTGTTCGTCCGCGTCGTCGAGGCGGGCAGCTTCTCGGCCGCGGCGCGGGCGCTGCGGATGACGCCGTCGGCGGTGAGCAAGCTGATCGCGCGGCTGGAGGCGCGGCTTGGCGCGCGGCTGATCAGCCGCTCGACGCGCAAGCTGCAGCTGACGCCGGAAGGGGCTGCCTTCCATGACAGCGGCCTGCGCATCCTCGCCGATCTCGACGCGGCCGAGCGCGAAGCGGCGGCAGGTGCTGCGCCGCGCGGCAGGCTGAGGGCCAACTCCTATGTGCCGTTCGGCCAGCACAGGCTGATGCCGCTGTTGCCGCGCTTCCTGGAAATTTATCCCGAGATTTTCGTCGAAGCCGTGCTGACCGACAGTGTCATCGACCTTCTGGAAGAGCGCGCCGATGTCGCCATCCGCGCCGGGCCGCTGCGCGAGTCACGCCTGATTGCGCGCAAGCTCGGCCAGAGCCGGATGGTCCTGGTCGCGTCGCCTGCGTATCTTGCAGCGCGCGGCAGGCCACGCGCATTGTCCGATCTCGCTCGCCACAACATGCTGGCCTTCGGCTTCGCCAGGCACATAGAGGGCTGGCCGTTTGTCGATGCGACAGGCAAATCGATCATCATGCCGATTGTCGGAAACATGTCGCTGACCGACGGCGAAGCGATGCGGCGAACGACGCTGGCAGGGGCCGGCATAGCCCGGCTGGCGCGCTGGCATGTCGAACCCGATATCGCCGCTGGGCTGCTCGTGCCGTTGCTTGAGGAGTTCAATCCCGGCGACGAGGAGCCGACGCATGCCGTCTATGTCGGTCAGGGCAAGCATCTGCCGGCCCGCGTCCGAGCGTTCCTCGATTTTCTCGCGGAAACCGTTCGTCTGTGAATGAGGAAAGAGCCGCGCGCCAATGGCACGCGGCTCCGACCTGTCTGCCCGAGCGGAATTACGCCTTCGGCACGAACGGCGCGGGACGCCGGCCGGCGCCTTGCCGCTCCAGCATCCAGCCGGGATACTCGGCAGGCAGTGCGCTTACCTCGTCGAGCCTGGCGAGGTCGTCGGCGTCGAGCTTCAAGCCGGTTGCGGCGAGGTTCTGCTCGAGCTGGTCCATGCGGCTGGCACCGATGAGGACGCTCATCACAAAAGGTTTGGCCAGCACATAGCCCAACGCCACCGTGGCGACGCTGACATCGTGCTTCCTGGCGACCTCGCGCATGACCGCAACCGCGGCCCAGGCGCGGTCCTCATTGACCGGCGGGAAATTGAAGGAAGCGCGCCGGCCCTCGCCATTGCCGGGTGCTCCGGGGCCGTATTTGCCGGAAAGCAGGCCGCCGGCCATCGGCGACCAGACCATCAGGCCGAGCTTTTCCTCGTTGATCAGCGGCACGATCTCACGCTCGAGATCGCGGCCGGCGATCGAGTAGTAGGATTGGATAGTCTCGAAGCGGGCATAACCTTTGCGCTCCGCGATGCCCAGCGCCTTGGCGATGCGCCAGGCCTGCCAGTTGGAGACGCCGACGTAACGGACCTTGCCGCTGGCGACGAGGTCGTCGAGCGCGCGCAACGTCTCGTCGATCGGCGTGACCGTGTCGGTGCCGTGCAGCTGGTATAGATCAATATGGTCGAGCTGCAGCCGCGTAAGGCTGCCGTCGACCGAATCCATGATGTGACCGCGCGAGGAGCCGCGCTCGTTCGGCCCGTTGCCCATGGCGCCATGCACCTTGGTGGCGATGATAACGTCCGAACGTTTCACGCCGAGATCCTTGAGCGACTGTCCCAGCAGCTGCTCGGACTGGCCGAAGGAATAGACATCCGCGGTGTCGAAGAAATTGACGCCGGCGGCGATCGAGCGGCCGACGATCTCGTTGACGCCCTTCTGGTCGAGACTGGCGATCAGGCCCCATTGGGCATTCTCGCCGGCGGCGCCGAATGTCATGGTGCCGAGGCAGAGTTCGGAAACGAACAGGCCGGTGTTGCCGAGCTGATTATAACGCATGGTGAGATTCCCCGAGAAAGGAGTGAATATGCACCAAGCAAATAGGAACGGTCCGTTTCGTTTCAAGTTCTGGCGCAAGCGCGGTGGTCAACTTGATGTGAAGTTGCCAATCAGCGGATCTTGAAACGTCAGACTTCCCAAGGATTGACGACCGTCACGCCCATGCCTTCGAAGTCGGCCACGTTTCGAGTGACCAGGATCAGGTCGTGCACGAGGGCGGTTGCCGCAATGAGGGTGTCGGCGTTCCCTCGCGTATGTCCGGCCGTGATACGGCCCCACGCGAGGGCGACCTCTTCCGTGATCGCCAGGATGCGGTCCGCATTGTCTCGGCGCAGTTCCCGCAGCCAGACGTCAAGCCGCGCTGCCCTGTCGGGGTCGGTCTTGCGCTGCTTGACGATCCCACGTTCGATCTCACCAATGGTGATCACACTGAGACTGATCGAGGTCGGATCAACCGAAGCCAGCCAGGCGGTTGGTTTCGGCAGTCGCCTCTGCGCGTCTGAAACAACGTTCGTATCGAGCAGATACATCAGAGGTCGACGTCCCGGATCATCGTATCCGAGCGGCGGGTGATTTCCTTATCAAACTCATCGTCCCAGCCGGGGCCGGTCAGAAGATATTCGGCGAGCGATTTCTTCTTCCCGGCCAAGCGGTCGTAGTCCTCGGCGGACAGCACGACCGCAGCCCGTTCGCCGCGAAGCGTCACGGTCTGCGGCCCTTCTGTTCGCGCGCGCTGGACCACTTTTGAAAAATTGTTCTTCGCGTCCTGAAGATGCCAGTTCATCCGCAGCTCCTAGCTAGCTTGGCTAGATATAGCGTGGCGGCAGCGGATCATCAATCAACCCCACGGAAAGATAGCGGGTGACGGCGTCACCGGTTGCCGAAGATTGCCGACCCGACCCTGACGCTGGTCGCGCCGAAGGCGATGGCGGTCTCGTAATCGCCGGACATGCCCATCGAGAGCTTCGCGACACCGGCCTCGCGGGCGAGCTTTTCCAGCAGCGCGAAATGCGGGCCGGGGTTTTCATCGGCCGGCGGGATGCACATCAGGCCTTCGATGGCGAGACCGTGCATGTCGCGGCAGCGTTTGACGAAAGCGACCGCCTCGCGCGGCTCGATGCCGGCCTTTTGCGGCTCGGAGCCGGTGTTGACCTGGACATAGAGTTTCGGCGCCCGGCCCTGCCGCGCCATTTCTTTTGAAAGCTCGGCGGCGATCTTCTCACGGTCGACCGTCTCGATGATATCGAAAAGCGCCACCGCTTCCTTGGCCTTGTTGGATTGCAGCGGGCCAATCAGGTGCAGCTCGATATCAGCGAATGCCGCCTTCAGCGCCGGCCATTTGCCTTGCGCTTCCTGCACGCGGTTCTCGCCGAAGACGCGCTGGCCTGCCTCGATGACGGGGCGGATGTCCTCGGCCGCGAAGGTCTTCGACACCGCCACAAGCGTGACGGCGCCGGGCGCTCGCTTCGCCTCGCGCTCGGCGTTCGCGATCTTCGCCCTGACCGCGTGAAGCTGCTCTACGGCGTTCGTCATGCCACTATCCTGCCTATAGTTTTCATGGTCGGCCGGCTCGCCGCAGTTGACGGGTCCGGCAATCCATGGTGAACACCGCGACGACATTGTCTCGGCTGCCGGCCTAGGCGTGTCGATATTCAGGTGATGCCGGCCTGCAAATGCCGGTTTCCTGCGCTTCCGGTGCTCACGTACTTAAGTACGCTTCGCTCCGGTTCTCGGAACCCGCCATTTTCGGCTCGGCCTGACCTGAATATCGACACGCCTTAATCCAGCACCGCGCACCTGCTTTTAAGTGAAAAACATCCGATGGCAACCGAACGATACAATCCGCGCACGTCAGAGCCCAAATGGCAGAAGGCCTGGGCCGAAAAGAAGCTGTTCGAGGCCCGCAACGACGACCCGAAGCCGAAATACTACGTGCTCGAGATGTTCCCCTATCCATCGGGCAAGATCCATATCGGCCACACCCGCAACTACACGATGGGCGACGTGGTGGCGCGCTACAAACGCGCCAAGGGTTTCAACGTGCTGCACCCGATGGGCTGGGACGCGTTCGGCATGCCGGCCGAAAACGCCGCCATGCAGAACAAGGTCCATCCCAAGGACTGGACCTACGAAAACATCGCGGTCATGCGTGAGCAGCTCAAGATGATGGGCCTGTCGCTCGACTGGGCGCGCGAGTTCGCGACCTGCGACGTCGACTATTACCACCGCCAGCAGATGCTGTTCCTCGACTTCGTCGAGAAGGGCTTGGTGACGCGCAAATCCTCCAAGGTCAACTGGGACCCGGAGGATATGACGGTGCTCGCCAACGAGCAGGTCATCGACGGCCGCGGCTGGCGCTCGGGCGCGCTGGTCGAGCAGCGCGAGCTGACGCAGTGGTTCTTCAAGATCACCGACTTCGCGCAGGACCTGCTGGACTCGCTCAACGGACTCGAAGAGTGGCCGGAAAAGGTCAAGCTGATGCAGCACAACTGGATCGGCCGCTCGGAAGGGCTGCTGATCCGCTGGCCGCTGGCGGCACCGGTTGGCGACACACATGAGTTGGAAGTCTACACGACCAGGCCGGACACCATCTTCGGCGCCTCCTTCATGGCGGTCGCCGCCGACCATCCGCTGGCGAGAAAAGCCGCCGAGAACAATGTCGAGCTGGCGAAGTTCATCGACGAGGTCCGCCACATGGGCACCTCGGTGGCGGCGCTCGAGACGGCCGAAAAGAAGGGTTTCGACACCGGCATCCGCGTCGTCCATCCGTTCGACGAGAATTGGACGCTGCCGGTCTATGTCGCCAATTTCGTGCTGATGGAATACGGCACCGGCGCCATTTTCGGCTGCCCGTCGGGCGATCAGCGCGACCTCGACTTCGCCAACAAATACGGCCTGCCGGTGATCCCGGTGGTTATGCCGGAAGGCGAAAACCAGGGGAGCTTCCAGATCATCGAGGAGGCCTATGACGGCGACGGCGTGATGATCAATTCGCGCTTCCTTGACGGCATGAAGCCCGAGAGGGCGTTCGATGAAGTGGCCAAGCTCCTGGAGCAGAAAAGCATCGGCGGCCGGCCGATGGCGGAGCGCAAGGTGAATTTCCGCCTGCGCGACTGGGGCATTTCGCGCCAGCGCTATTGGGGCTGCCCGATCCCGATGATCCATTGCGAAGCCTGCGGCGTCGTGCCGGTGCCGAAGGCCGACCTGCCGGTCAAGCTGCCCGACGACATCGAGTTCGACCGCCCAGGCAACCCGCTCGACCGTCATCCGACATGGCGGCATGTGAAATGCCCGCAATGCGGCCGCGATGCGCGGCGCGAGACCGACACGATGGACACCTTCGTCGATTCGTCCTGGTATTTCGCGCGCTTCACCGCGCCGTGGGCAAACGAGCCGACCGAGCCGAAAGCGGCCGACGAATGGCTGGCGGTAGACCAGTATATCGGCGGCATCGAGCACGCGATCCTGCATCTGCTCTATTCGCGCTTCTTCACGCGCGCCATGCGCGAGACCGGTCACCTGAACCTGGCGGAGCCGTTCAAGGGCCTTTTCACGCAGGGCATGGTGGTGCACGAGACCTACCGCGTCGGTGGCCCGTCCAACAACGGACGCTGGCTGTCGCCGGGCGAGGTCAGGATCGAGGACGTGGGCGGCAAGCGCCGTGCCGTCGAGATCGCCACCGGCGAGGAGGCGACGATCGGCGCGCTGGAGAAAATGTCGAAGTCGAAGAAGAACACGGTGAGCCCGGAAGAGATCACCGACGGTTACGGCGCCGACACGGCACGCTGGTTCATGCTGTCGGACTCGCCGCCGGAGCGCGACGTCGAATGGACCGACGAGGGCGCGGCCGGCGCGCACCGCTTCGTGCAGCGCATCTGGCGCCTGGTGCAGATCGCGGCCGAATCTCTGCCCGGCATCAAGCCCGCGGCGGCGAAGGATGGCGAGGCGGGCGTGGTTTCCAAGGCCGCGCACAAGATCCTGAAGGCGGTTGGCGAGGACATCGAGAAGCTCGGCTTCAACCGCGCGATCGCCCGCATCTACGAGCTCGCCAATGTGCTGGCCGCGCCGCTGGCCGACGTTGCCGAAGGCAAGGCCGACGACGCGCTGAAGGGCGCTTGCCGCGAGGCGGTGGAAATCCTGGTGCACATCATCGCGCCGGTCATGCCGCATCTGGCGGAGGAATGCTGGCAGGAGCTGGGCGGCGCCGAAATGGTCGCCGAGCGGCCCTGGCCGGTCTACGACCCGGCCCTTGTCGTCGACAACGAGATCGTGCTGCCGGTGCAGGTCAACGGCAAGAAGCGCGGGGATTTGACAATTGCCCGCGACGCGGATCAAGGTGCCGTCGAAAAAGCGGTGCTGGCTCTCGACTTCGTGCAAAAAGCACTGGAAGGTAAGGCTCCGCGCAAGGTGATCATCGTCCCGCAGAGGATCGTCAATGTCGTTGCCTGATCCGGTGAAGTCACAACCGGTCCGCCTGCGCGGCCGCCTGGCGGTCTGCGGCATGGTCGCCGCGCTTGCGCTGGTTTCGGCCTGCACCGTGCGGCCGCTCTATTCCAGCCAGCCGCTGTCGCCCGGATCGCAGCTCAGCGCATCCGCCGAGCTCGCCTCGATCTCGATCAAGCCGGTCAACACGCGCTACGCGCAGCAGGTGCGCAACAATCTGATCTTCGCCTTCGGGCAAGGCTCGGGCGAGCCGGCCGCGCCGGCCTACACGCTCGATCTCGGCGTCACCGAGCTCGTCGAATCGGCGGCCATCGTGCAGGTGCAGACCCAGGAAGACGAGCCGACGGCGGGCACGGTCACGCTGACCGCCAACTACGTGCTCAGGGACACCGCGACCAACACGGTGATTGCCGTCGGCAAGCGCTCGATCCCCTCGTCCTTCGACCGGCCGCGCCAGGAATTCGCGGCCTATCGTGCGCAGATCGATGCGGAGAACCGCGCTGCGCGTGAGCTTGCCGATCTGCTGCGTCTTTCCATTGCTCAGGATTTGGCCAGGCACGGCAAAAAGGCCTAGTTCCTCGCCGGAGATTGGCTGAAGCCTTCCGAACTTCGTCATCCTAGGGCGGAGCAGCCGCGAAGCGGCGTCGCGTAGACCCTAGGATCCATTCCGTTACCTCGGCCTGAAGGTGCGGCGGAGCAGAATTCTGCACCGTTGCGACGCTCGTATGTCACGGAATGGATCCTCGGGTCTGCGCGCGTCGCTTCGCTCCTTGCTCCGCCCGTGGATGACGATCGCGATGGGCGTTCCGGCCAATCGCCGAGCCAGGTGACCTGGCAAGGCATAGGCGCTTTGCCACGAAAAAAAGGCCGGTTGCCCGGCCTTCTTTGCTACTCAGTTGCTTTTTGCCTTGCGCAATTCCCGGACGGAAAATTGTTACACTTTTCCTGGAATTGCTCCGGCCTCAGCCGATCTTCTGGCCGGTCTTCGCCCAGTCGGCGAGGAAGGCGGCGAGGCCCTTATCGGTCAGCGGATGATTGACCAGCGCCTTCAGCGTGGCCGGCGGCGCGGTGACGATGTCGGCGCCGATCAGCGCGGCCTGCTTGACGTGGTTCACCGTGCGCACCGAGGCGGTCAGGATCTCGGTCTTGAAATCGTAATTGTCGTAGATGGTGCGGATTTCCGAGATCAGCTCCATGCCGTCCGAGCCGGTGTCGTCGATGCGGCCGACGAAAGGCGAGATGAAGGAGGCGCCGGCCTTGGCGGCCAGCAACGCCTGGTTGGCCGAGAAGCAGAGCGTCACGTTGACCATGCGGTTCATCTCGGTGCGGATGGTCTTGCAGGCCTTGAGGCCGTCCAGCGTCAGCGGCACCTTGATGGCCACGTTCGGCGCGATCTTGGCCAACACCTCGGCCTCGGCCATCATGTCCTTGTATTCGGTCGCCACGACCTCGGCCGAGACCGGGCCTTCGACGATGTCGCAGATCTGCTTGGTGACTTCGGAAATCTTGCCACCCGATTTCAGGATCAGCGAGGGGTTGGTGGTGACTCCGTCGAGCAGCCCCAGATCGTTGAGCTCCTTGATTTCCTTGATGTCAGCGGTGTCGACAAAAAATTTCATGGCGGTCTCCTTGGGGATTGCCGGGCGCCAGCCAGGCAGATGCGAGGGTCCCCTTTGATCTAGAGCAAAGTCGGGGCAAGGTCACGCCCGATGATCGAAGATTCGCCCTTTGTCGCAGCCGCGCCCGTGCTGGTGCCAATGCCCGCCGAACGGCCCTATACCTATGCCGTGCCGCCGGGCATGCGCGTGGTGCCGGGCTCGATCGTGCGCGTGCCGCTCGGGCCGCGCCAGGTCGCGGGCATCGTCTGGGACGGCGCCGTCGAAACCGTCGATACGAAGAAATTGCGGCCGATCGAGGAGGTGTTCGACTGCCCGCCGATCGACAGGGCGATGCGCCGCTTCGTCGACTGGATCGCGCAATACACGCTCTCTGCCCCCGGCATGGTGGCCCGTATGCTGCTGCGCGCGCCCGAGGCTTTCGACCCCGAGCCGTGGATCGAAGGGCTGCAGCGCACGCTGGCCGAACCGGACCGGTTGACCGACGCGCGGCGGCGCGTGTTGGAGACGGCCGAAGGCGGCCTTGCCTGGACGCGCTCTGGGCTGGCGCACGCCGCTGGCGTCTCCTCGACCGTCATCGACGGGTTGCGGGCGCAGGGCGTGTTCGAGACGGTGATGATCCCGCCGCGTCCGGTGGTGGCGGCGCCCGATCCTTCTCATGCCGTGCCGGAATTGATGCCTGACCAGAAAGCGGCGGCGGACAAGCTGCGCGCCGCGGTCGCCGCCGATGGCTTTAACGTCACGCTGCTCGACGGCGTCACCGGCTCCGGCAAGACGGAAGTCTATTTCGAAGCGGTGGCAGCGGCGCTCGACAAGGGCAGACAGGTGCTGATCCTGTTGCCGGAAATCGCGCTGACGCACGCCTTCCTGGAACGTTTCCAGGACCGGTTCGGCGCCAAGCCGGCGGAATGGCATTCCGACCTGCCGCCGCGGATGCGCGAACGCGTCTGGCGCCAGATTGCGGAAGGCGGCGTGCGCGTCGTCGCCGGCGCGCGTTCGGCGCTGTTCCTGCCGTTCAAGGAACTCGGCCTGATCGTCGTCGACGAGGAGCACGATCCCGCCTACAAGCAGGAAGACCGCGTCTTCTACAATGCGCGCGACATGGCGGTGGTACGCGGCCATATCGGTGCTTTCCCGGTCGTGCTCGCTTCGGCGACGCCCTCGGTGGAAAGCCGGGTCAATGCCAGCCAGGGCCGCTACGATCGGGCCGTGCTGTCGTCGCGTTTCGCCGAGGCAGCGCTTCCCGACCTCAAGTCGATCGACATGCGGCGTTCCCCGCCGGCGCGCGGCGGCTTCCTGTCGCCGGTCTTGCTGGAGCAGATGCAGCGCACGCTGGAGAGGAAAGAGCAGTCGCTGCTCTTCCTCAACAGGCGCGGTTATGCGCCGCTGACGCTCTGCCGCGTCTGCGGCCACCGCTTCGGCTGCCCGGTCTGCTCGGCCTGGCTGGTCGAGCACCGGTTTCGCGGCCAGCTCGTCTGCCATCATTGCGGCCATAACGAGCGGCGGCCGGAAGCCTGCCCGGAATGCGGCACGCTCGACCATCTGGTGGCATGCGGCCCAGGCGTCGAGCGCATCGCCGAGGAAGTGGTCGGGCATTTTCCCGATGCCCGCACCATCGTGCTGTCGTCCGATCTTCTGGGCGGCGTGCGCCGGCTCAGGCTCGAGCTCGAGGCCGTCGCCAGTGGCGAGGCCGATATCGTCATTGGCACGCAGCTGGTCGCCAAGGGTCATAATTTTCCCGGCATGACGCTGGTCGGCGTGGTCGATGCGGATCTGGGATTGGCCAATGGCGATCCGCGCGCCGCCGAGCGCACCTTCCAACTGCTCAGCCAGGTGACGGGGCGCGCCGGCCGCACCGGCAAGAAGAGCCTCGGCCTCCTGCAGACCTACCAGCCGGACCATCCGGTGATGCGCGCGATCGTCTCGGGCGATTCGGAAGCCTTTTATGAGCGCGAGATCGCCGAGCGCGAGCGGGCGGCGCTGCCGCCCTTCGGCCGGCTCGCCGGCATCATCGTCAGCGCCGCGACACGCGGCGAGGCGGAAAGCCATGCACGGGGGCTAAGGCGCGCGGCGCCGCAGGCTACCGACCTCTTCGTGCTCGGCCCGGCCGAGGCGCCCTTGTCGCTGATCGGCGGCCGTCACCGATTCCGGCTGTTGGTGCAAGGCGAACGGCGCGCGGACATGCAAGGCTTTGTTCGGGCCATGTTGGCGAATGGACCGAAGCTGCGCGGCTCGGTCAGGGTGCAGGTCGACATCGACCCGCAGAGCTTCTTATAACCGGGAGAGACAGCCCCAACGGAGTGGTCGTTTATGAAAACCCTCGGCCTTCTCGGCGGCATGAGTTGCGAATCGACCGCGATCTATTACCGCCTGCTCAACGAGATCGTGTGCGAGCGGCTGGGCGGGCTGCATTCGGCCAAGCTGTTGCTGCGGTCGTTCGATTTCGCCGAGATCGCCGAACGCCAGCATGCCGGCGACTGGGAAGGCGCCGGCGCTCTTCTGGTGGAAGCCGCGCGCAAGCTGGAGGCGGGCGGGGCCGAGGGCCTGGTGATCTGCACCAACACCATGCACAAGCTCGCCGACGCGGTGCAGGCCGCCATATCGATCCCGCTCATCCACATCGCCGACGCCACGGCGCATGCCGTCCTCGATGCCGGCGTGAAGCGGCCGGCGCTGCTGGCGACACGCTTCACCATGGAGCAGGATTTCTACAAGGGACGGCTCGCGGAGAAATACGGCCTGCAGCCGATCGTGCCCGACCAGGGCGGCCGCGACATGGTGCATCGGGTGATCTATGACGAGCTCTGCCAGGGCATCGTCAGGCCCGAATCGAAATCCGCCTATCTCGACGAGATCGGCCGGATGCGGCGCATTGACCGGGTGGACGGCGTCATCATGGGATGCACCGAGATCACCATGTTGATCGGCCAGGGCGATTTCGACATTCCGGTCTTCGACACGACGCGCATCCATGCCGCGGCCGCGGTCGATTTCGCGCTCGCCTGATGCGCGGCACCTAATGTGCCCGCCGTCCTCTGGCGCGCCTTCATTCCCTGGCTAGAATGCCGCCGTTTCAGAACAAGAAATAAGAGGGGGATTTTATGGACTTCGCGTTTCCGTGGCCCGCCAGCCAGGGTGAGTGGCTGGCCTGGTCGAGCGCCGTCGTGACCTTGGCGCTCGGCCTGTTCCTGTTCCTGGCGCCGGCGCTTGCGTTTCGTGTGCTGCGCCTGCAGCCAAGGCCCGAGAAAGCGGCGGCGATCGCCGAGGGACGCGGCCGCATGTCGGGCTTTTATCTCGGCGTCAGCCTGTGCTGCATTCTTCTGGCGCAGCCGCTGCTTTACATGGCGCTGGGCTTCTCCTGGCTGTTCACCGCCTTCGGCCGGCTTCTGTCGATGATGTCGGACGGCGCCAACACCCCTTTCAACTGGGTGTCGATCGTGGTTGAATTGGCGCTGGCGGCGCTGCCGCTGGCCTTTGCCTTCGGCTTTGTACCGTGAATTCGGCGCTTGGGGTTGGCCTTCGCCGCCTGATGCGACAAAAGTGCCTGAAAACCATGCCGGACGATGCATTGCGGTCTTAAAAAGCCTGTGCTAGACGGCAATCGACTTTCGACCGGGGATAGCGGAAGCCGCGCCTCCGTGCTTGGAAAAATGCAGTAAGGTCAAAGATTTAGCCAGAGTTTTCGCTCGCGCCAACAATCTGCGGCCTGTCAGACAAGAGAAAAGACGGTCCGTGGCCCAATCGTCATCGCCAATCTCAGCTGTCGCCGAACGCTATGCAGGCTCGCTATTCGAGCTTGCGCTGCAGGACAATTCAGTCGCCAAGGTCGAGGCCGACCTCGCCAGCTTCGAGGCAATGCTCGACAGCAGCGACGATCTCGCGCGGCTGATCAACAGCCCGGTGTTTTCCGGCGAGGACCAGGCAAGGGCCATCGCCGCCATCGCCGACAAGGCCCAGATCACCGGCCTGGTGGGCAATTTCCTGCGCGTCGTCGCCAAGAACCGCCGCCTGTTCGCGGTACCCGGCATGATCAAGGCATTCCGCCAGATCGCCGCCGACCACCGCGGCGAGGCATCGGCCGAGGTCACCTCGGCGCATGCGCTGACGGCGGCGCAGCAGGCTGAACTCCAGGCGACGCTGAAGAGCATCGCCGGCAAGGACGTGGCTATTGCCATGACCGTCGATCCGTCACTGCTCGGCGGCCTGATCGTCAAGATGGGCTCGCGCCAGATCGATACGTCGCTCAAAACCAAACTCAATTCGCTCAAGCTTGCACTGAAAGAGGTCGGCTGATGGACATCCGCGCCGCGGAAATTTCCGCAATTCTGAAAGACCAGATCAAGAATTTCGGCAGGGAGGCCGAGGTCTCCGAAGTCGGCCAGGTTCTGTCCGTCGGTGACGGCATCGCCCGCGTCTACGGCCTCGATAACGTCCAGGCCGGCGAGATGGTCGAATTCCCGGGCGGCATCCGCGGCATGGCGCTGAACCTCGAAGCAGACAATGTCGGCGTCGTCATCTTCGGTGCCGACCGCGACATCAAGGAAGGCGACACCGTCAAGCGCACCGGCGCCATCGTCGACGCGCCTGTCGGCATGGGCCTGCTCGGCCGCGTCGTCGACGCGCTGGGCAATCCGATCGACGGCAAGGGCCCGATCAAGGCAACCGAACGCAAGCGTGTCGACGTCAAGGCGCCCGGCATCATCCCGCGCAAGTCGGTGCATGAGCCGATGTCGACCGGCCTCAAGGCCATCGACGCGCTGATCCCGGTCGGCCGCGGCCAGCGCGAGCTGGTCATCGGCGACCGCCAGACCGGCAAGACCGCCATCATCCTCGACACGATGCTGAACCAGAAGTCGGTGCACGACAACGGCCCCGAGAAGGAAAAGCTCTACTGCGTCTACGTCGCCGTCGGCCAGAAGCGCTCGACCGTCGCGCAATTCGTAAAGGTGCTGGAAGAGCGCGGCGCGCTCGAATATTCGATCATCGTCGCCGCCACCGCGTCCGATCCGGCGCCGATGCAGTTCCTGGCGCCGTTCACCGCCTGCACCATGGGCGAATATTTCCGCGACAACGGCATGCATGCGCTGATCAGCTATGACGATCTGTCGAAGCAGGCCGTCGCCTACCGCCAGATGTCGCTCTTGCTGCGCCGCCCGCCGGGCCGCGAAGCCTATCCCGGCGACGTCTTCTACCTGCACTCGCGCCTGCTCGAGCGTGCCGCCAAGCTCAATGATGACAACGGCAACGGGTCGCTGACCGCGCTGCCGATCATCGAGACGCAGGCCAATGACGTGTCGGCCTACATCCCGACCAACGTGATCTCGATCACCGACGGCCAGATCTTCCTCGAGACCAACCTGTTCTTCCAGGGCATCCGTCCGGCGGTGAACGTCGGCCTGTCGGTGTCGCGCGTCGGCTCCTCGGCGCAGATCAAGGCGATGAAGCAGGTCGCCGGCTCCATCAAGGGCGAGCTCGCGCAGTATCGCGAAATGGCTGCCTTCGCGCAGTTCGGCTCCGACCTCGACGCGGCAACGCAGCGTCTGCTCAATCGCGGTTCGCGCCTGACCGAGCTGCTCAAGCAGCCGCAATTCTCGCCGCTCAAGGTCGAGGAGCAGGTCGCAGTGATCTTCGCCGGCGTCAACGGCTATCTCGACAAGCTGCCGCTGAACCAGGTCGGCAAGTTCGAGCATGGGCTGCTCAGCCATATGCGCTCGGCCGGCAGGGACGTGCTCGACGGCATCCGCAAGGAGAAGGCGCTGTCGGACGATTTGCGCGCCAAGCTCAAGGCCGAGATCGACGCCTTCGCCAAGACCTTCGCTTGAACGAAGCTGGACGGGATCAGGTTTGAAGCATGGCTTCGTTAAAAGACCTTCGTAACCGTATCGCCTCGGTCAAGGCGACGCAGAAGATCACCAAGGCGATGCAGATGGTCGCCGCGGCGAAGCTGCGTCGCGCGCAGGAAGCGGCGGAAGCAGCCAGACCCTATTCCGAGCGCATGGGCGCGGTCCTGGCCAACATCACCCAGGCGATCGGCGGCGGCGGCGATGCCCCGGCGCTGATGACGGGCACCGGCAGGGACGACGTGCATCTGCTCATCGTCTGCACGGCCGAGCGCGGCCTGTGCGGCGGCTTCAACTCGCAGATCGCGCGCCTCGCCCGCGACCACATCCGCAGGCTGCTGGCCGATGGCAAGCAGGTGAAGATCATCTGCGTCGGCAAGAAAGGCTATGACATTCTGCGCCGCGACTACGCTTCGATGATTCTGGAGCGTGTCGACCTGCGCGAGGTGAAGACTCTCGGCTTCGCCAATGCCGATGCGATCGCACGCAAGGTCATTCACCTCTTCAACGATGGCGGCTTCGACATCTGCACGCTGTTCTATTCGCAGTTCAAGTCGGTGATCAGCCAGATCCCGACGGCGCAACAGATCATCCCGGCGGCCGCCGGGTCGACCGCTCCCGAGGCGACCAGTGGCGGCAATGCCGTCTACGAATACGAGCCGGAGCCGGGCGAGATCCTTTCCGACCTCATTCCGCGCAACATCGCCGTGCAGATCTTCCGCGCGCTGCTGGAGAACGCGGCCGGCGAGATGGGCGCCAAGATGAGCGCGATGGACAATGCGACGCGCAACGCCGGCGACATGATCAACAAGCTGTCGATCACCTACAACCGCCAGCGGCAGGCGCAGATCACCAAGGAACTGATCGAGATCATTTCGGGCGCCGAGGCGCTCTAATCACGCGCCGCGCGGGACACCCGGCGAGCGGCGTGAACAACGGATAGACGAAAAGGGCAAAGACGATGGCGAAAGCAGCTACCCCGAAGACCGCCGCCAAGGCGGCACCGGCCCCCAAGGCGGCGAAGGCCCCGGCAGCCGCCGAGAAGGCCGCCGCTCCGGCGAAGAAGGCGGCCGCTCCGGCCAAGGCCGCGGCTTCCGCAGCCAGCGTTGCGGCCAAGCGCGTCGGCGCCGCCGGCAAGGTCCGCCAGGTCATCGGCGCCGTCGTCGACGTGCAGTTCGAGGATCACCTGCCGGCCATTCTGAACGCGCTGGAAACCGACAATGTCGGCAACCGCCTGGTGCTCGAGGTGGCCCAGCATCTCGGCGAGAACACTGTGCGCTGCATCGCCATGGACTCGACCGAAGGCCTGGTCCGCGGCCAGGAGGTCTATGACACCGGCGCGCCGATCTCGGTTCCAGTGGGTCCCGGCATGCTCGGCCGCATCATCAACGTCATCGGCGAGCCGGTCGACGAGGAAGGCCCGGTCGACGGCGTCGAAATGCGCGCCATCCACCAGCCCGCTCCGGCCTATGTCGACCAGTCGACGGAAGCGCAGATCCTGGTCACCGGCATCAAGGTCCTCGACCTCCTGGCGCCTTATGCCCGCGGCGGCAAGATCGGCCTGTTCGGCGGCGCCGGCGTCGGCAAGACCGTGCTGATCCAGGAGCTGATCAACAACGTCGCCAAGGCGCATGGCGGCTTCTCGGTGTTCGCCGGCGTCGGCGAGCGCACCCGCGAAGGCAACGACCTCTATCATGAGTTCATCGAATCGGGCGTCAACAAGAAGGGCGGCGGTGCCGGGTCCAAGGCCGCGCTCGTCTACGGCCAGATGAATGAACCGCCGGGCGCACGCGCCCGCGTCGGCCTGACCGGCCTCACCGTCGCCGAATATTTCCGCGACCAGGGCCAGGACGTGCTGTTCTTCGTCGACAACATCTTCCGCTTCACGCAAGCGGGCTCGGAAGTGTCGGCGCTGCTCGGCCGCATTCCTTCCGCCGTGGGTTACCAGCCGACTCTGGCGACCGACATGGGCGCGCTGCAGGAACGCATCACGACCACGACCAAGGGCTCGATCACCTCGGTGCAGGCCATTTACGTTCCGGCCGACGACTTGACCGACCCGGCGCCGGCGACCTCCTTCGCCCACCTCGACGCCACGACCGTGCTGAACCGCGCGATCTCTGAAAAGGGCATCTATCCGGCCGTCGATCCGCTGGATTCCACCTCGCGCATGCTCGACCCGATGGTCGTCGGCGAGGAGCACTATCAGGTTGCCCGCCAGGTGCAGTCGATCCTTCAGCGCTACAAGTCGCTGCAGGACATCATCGCCATCCTTGGCATGGACGAGCTGTCGGAAGAGGACAAGCAGACGGTTGCCCGCGCCCGCAAGATCGAGCGCTTCCTGTCGCAGCCGTTCTTCGTCGCCGAAGTCTTCACCGGCTCGCCGGGCAAGCTGGTCGACCTCGCGGACACCATCAAGGGCTTCAAGGGCCTTTGCGCCGGCGACTACGACCACCTGCCGGAAGCCGCCTTCTACATGGTCGGCGGCATCGACGAAGCGGTCGAGAAGGCGCAGCGCCTGGCGGCTGAAGCGGCATAAGAAAGCGAATAGGGAGTAGTGAGTAGTGAGTAGAGAATAGCGGTGTGATCCGGGCCGTTGCGTCCCTTCACTACTGACTACTCACTATTCCCTACCTGCTAAGGTTTACATGGCTGAAGCTTTCAAGTTCGAACTGGTCTCGCCGGAGCGGCTGCTCGTTTCCGAGCAGGTCGAGTCGGTCGTCATCCCGGGTGCCGAAGGCGAGATGACGGTGATGGCGCAGCACGCGCCGGTCATGACCACCATCAAGCCCGGCGTCGTCACGATAAAGACCGCGGGCGGCAAGGAAGAGCGCTTCGTCGTGTTCGGCGGTTTCGCCGACATCCTGCCTTCCGGCTGCACGCTGCTTGCCGAATCGGCGACGCATGTGAACGACATCGATCGCGCCGATCTTGCTCGTCGCATCCAGGAGGCCAAGGAAGACGCGGCCGACGCAAAGGACGACGAGAGCCGCAGCAAGGCGGAGCAGTTCCTCAGCCAGCTCACCACACTGGAAGGCGCGCTGCTGCCGGCCTGAAGTCGGCTGCCGACAAGCGATTGAGAAAGGTGGGGCTTGCCCCGCCTTTTTTGTTGGTGCTTTCCGTTTGCGAAACAGTCCCGAATGCGAATGGGGTCGATCATGCCCGCGCTGCAGGTGGTGAACGGGTCGGCCGGCAAACAGTGAAGCCGTCCCGGCGCACCGTCGAGCCATGCCGGGCACAAACGCTATCCAGCCGTTCCACTCTTGTTGCCGAGCGCGGCAAGAGCCAGCTTCGGACCGCCCTGCTTGAAATGGACGAGGTGCGTGGCGACAAACCCGATCAACCTTTGTCGTTCCGCGTGGCCTTTGGCAAAGCCGGCGAGGTCGAACACGGCCTCGGCCATTGTCGTCGTCGGCAGATTGCGGCCGAACAGCTCGTTAAGGGCAGCATCGAGCGGGTCGGTGAAATGGCCCTCAGGCAAGCTGCTACCGCGCGCGGCGCAGGCGGCGATCCAAGCGGCGACAACCAGCGACAGATGTTCCGGCAGCAAGCCGGCCTCTAGCCGGGCGAGGGCGGAGGCGACGATGCGTTGCGGCAGCTTCTGGCTGCCGTCATTGGCGATCTGCGCAGTGCGGTGGGCGAGCGCCGTGTTGGAAAAGCGCTCGGCGAGCTCGGCCGTATAGGCGCTTGTGTCGAGCCCGGCCTGCTGCGGCAGGGTTGGAATAGCCTCGGCCCAGAGCCAATCGACGAACTGCCGGATCGACGGATCGGCAAAGGCGCGGTCGACGGTGGCGTGGCCGCTGAGCAGGCCGAGATAGGCGATGCCCGAATGCGCGCCGTTGAGCAGCCGCAGCTTCATGTCCTCGAAGGGGCCGACATCCTCGACCATGGTGACGCCGAATTTCTCCCAGGCAGGCCGCCCGGCGGGAAAGCGGTCCTCGATCACCCATTGCCGGAACGGCTCGGTCATCACCGGCCACGCGTCATCGATGCTGAGCTCGCCAGCGATGCGGGCGCGATCGGCGTCCGTGGTCGCCGGCACGATGCGATCGACCATTGAGGACGGGAAGGCCACTTCATCGGCGATATGGCCTGCCAACGGCCGGTCGCCGGAGCCTGTCTGGGCGTCGCGCAATTTCGCGAACTCGACCAACAACCGATGCAGCGTCGCGCCGTTGGCCGGCAGGTTGTCGCAGCAGAGCACCGTGAAGGGCGGCGTGCCGGCGGCGCGGCGGCGCGCGAGCGACTCGGCGAGAAATCCATGCGCCGTCTTCGGCGATACCGGGTTGGCGAGGTCGTGGACAATTTCGGGGTGCGCGCTGTCGAGCGTGCCGTCGGCTGCTCTCAGATAGGCCTTTTCGGTGATGGTGAGCGTGACGATGCGGGTGCGCGGATCGGTGAGCGCGGCGAGCACCGCGCCAGGGTCCTCCGGAGCGACGAGCAAGGACTGGATCGAGCCGATGACCTGCAGCTGCTCGCCGGCGCTGTCCCTGATTGCCAACGTGTAGAGCCCGTCCTGCGGCTTAAGTGCGTCGCGCGTGTCAGGACTGCGCAGCGAGACGCCGATGATGCCCCAATCGCTCTCGCCATGCGCCAGACAGGCATCGACATAGGCGGCCTGATGGGCACGGTGAAAGGCGCCGACGCCAAGATGGACGATGCCGGGCGCGACGGATTTGCGGTCATAGCGAGGCACCAGAACTTCGGCCGGCAGCTCCGCAAGGGTGGCGTTGGACAGACGGCCGTTCATGGAAGCTGGTCTCCGATCGGAAAACGACGGCAGCGACCTAACACCCGCTGTCGCCGTGCACAATGGCCACGTCCCTTTCGAAAGTCATCATACAACTACATAATATTTGTATGTTGACATTATCTCTGGCCGATCTACCAATGGCGAAGCCTGGGAGGAGCCGCGTGGCCGCATTGACCGATCCGGACCTGCTGTTTTCGCCGGAAACGCGATCATTGGCGCGCGCCCTTTACGCGGGTGTGAAGGACCTGCCGATCGTCAGTCCGCACGGCCACACCGATCCGCGCTGGTACGCGCTCAACGAACCGTTTTCCGACCCGGCGCAGCTCTTGATCGTGCCGGACCATTACATTTTCCGCATGCTGTTCAGCCAAGGCGTGCGGCTGGAGGAAATCGGCGTGCCGGCGCTCGACGGCGCTCCCGTCGAAACCGATGGCCGGGCGATCTGGCGGCGCTTCGCCGAGCACTATTATCTCTTCCGCGGCACGCCCACACGGCTGTGGCTCGATCATGTGTTCGAGCATCTGTTCGACATCAGGGAGCCGCTTACCGCAGCCAGCGCCGACCGCATCTACGACACGATCGCCGCGCTGCTGCAACGCGACGACTATCGGCCGCGCGCGCTGTTTGAACGCTTCAACATCGAGGTGATCGCGACGACCGAAGGCGCGCTCGACGACCTCAAATGGCACCGTATGATCCGCGACAGCGGCTGGAAGGGTCGCGTCGTCACCGCGTATCGGCCGGACGCCGTGGTCGATCCCGATTTCGAGGGCTTCGCGGCCAATCTGGATAGGCTCGGCGAGATCACCGGATGCGACACCGACAGCTGGTCCGGCTATCTCGATGCGCATCTAAAGCGCCGCGCCTTTTTCAAGGAGTTCGGCGCGACCTCGTCCGATCACGGTCATCCGACGGCCGAGACCGCCAATCTCTCCGACGCGGCGGCGCAGGAGCTGTTCAACCGCATCCGGCGCGGCTCCGAGGATGAGCGCGAGCGAAAACTGTTCCGAGCCCAGATGCTGACCGAGATGGCCAAGATGAGCCGTGACGACGGCCTGGCGATGCAAATCCATCCTGGATCATGGCGCAATCATTCGCCTTCCATTTTCCGGAAATTCGGCCGCGACAAGGGCTTCGATATCCCGACGCGGACCGATTATGTGTCGGCGCTGAAGCCGCTGCTCGACTGCGTCGGGCTGGAGCGCGACCTCACGATCATCCTGTTCACGCTCGACGAGACGAGCTATGCGCGCGAGCTGGCGCCGCTCGCCGGCGTCTATCCGGCGCTCAAGCTCGGGCCAGCCTGGTGGTTCCACGACAGCCCGGAAGGAATGCGCCGCTTCCGCGAGATGACCACCGAGACGGCGGGCTTCTACAACACCGTCGGCTTCAATGACGACACGCGCGCCTTCCCGTCGATCCCGGCGCGCCACGACGTCGCGCGGCGTGTCGACTGCGCCTTTCTGGCGCGGCTGGTCGCCGAGCATCGCCTCCGGGAGGAGGAGGCGCATGAGCTGGCGCGGGAGCTTGCCTACTCGCTTGCCAAGAAGGCGTACCGACTCTGAGCCAAGGTATTCGTGAAGGGAGGAAAGACATGTTGCGTATTTCGAGATTGCTGGCGACGACATTCGCCATCGGGTCCTTGATGATCGGAGCCGCGCAGGCCGAAACCGTCCTGCGCTCTTCGGACACCCATCCGGACGGCTATCCGACAGTCGAGGCGGTCAAATATATGGGCGAGCTGATCAAGCAGCGCACCAACGGGCGCTATTCGATCGAGGTCTATCATTCGGCGCAGCTCGGCGAGGAAAAGGATACGATCGAGCAGACCCAGGCCGGCGTCATCGACCTCGATCGCGTCTCCATGGGGCCATTCAACGGCATCGTGCCGGAAACCGCCGTGCCGTCGTTGCCCTACATCTTCCGCTCGGTCGAGCATATGCGCCATGTCATGGACGGGCCGATCGGCGACCAGATCCTGAAGGCGTTCGAGGCGCATGACCTTGTCGGACTCGCCTTCTACGATTCCGGCGCGCGCTCCTTCTACAACACCAAGAAGGACATCGCCTCGATGGCAGATATGAAGGGCATGAAGTTCCGCGTCATCCAGTCGGACGTCTTTGTCGACATGGTCAATGCGCTCGGCGCCAACGCCACGCCGATGGCCTATGGCGAGGTCTATTCGGCGCTGCAGACCGGCGTCATCGACGGCGCCGAGAACAACTGGCCGAGCTTCGAATCCGCCAAGCATTACGAGGTCGCCAAGCACTACACGCTGGATCAGCACCAGATCGTGCCGGAGGTGCTGGTGATGTCGAAGGCAAGCTGGGACAAGCTGGCGCCGGAAGACCAGGCGATCGTGCGCCAGGCGGCCAAGGACAGCGTCGTCAAGATGCGCGAGCTATGGGACGCGCAGGAGAAGAAGTCGCGCGACATCGTCGAGAAGGCCGGCGTCAAGATCAGCGAGATCGACAAGCAGCCGCTGATCGACGCCATGAAGCCGGTCTACGACAAATATCTGTCGACGCCCGAGCTCAAGGACCTCGCCGCCCGTATCCAGGCGACGAAATGACCGGGATCGGCAACAGGCCCGGTGGCACGGAGGCCTCCGTGCTGCCACCCAGCCGGTCGGGTACGAAAGGGTTCTGGCTGCGGGTGGAACAGGCCCTTTCTGGGCTTGCGCGGTTGGCCTTATGGGTCAGCGGCACCGGGTTGACGCTGATGACCGTCATCATCTTCTGGCAGGTCTTCTCGCGCTACATGCTGAACCGCTCGCCGAGCTGGACCGAATCCTCATCCGTGCTGCTGATGGGCTGGTTCATCTTTCTCGGCGCCGCCGTCGGCGTGCGCGAGCGCACGCATCTCGGCTTCGACGTGCTGCTCTATGTCTTGCCTGCCTCGGCCAAGGCGGTGCTGCGCAGCATTTCTGATCTCGTCGTGCTGGCCTTCGGCGCCGGCATGATCGTCTATGGCGTGCAGCTCGCCAGGTTGACCTGGAACACGGTGATGCCGTCGCTCGCCTTGCCCGGCGGCGTCAGCTTCCTGCCGGTCATCATGGGAGGCGGGCTGGTCTGCCTGTTTTCACTCGAGCGGCTGGCGGGGCGCTTTGCCGGGCTGCCGGTCGATGCCGACATCTACGCAACCGGCGAGGAGCTCTGAACCATGGCGCTGACCGTGCTTTTCGGCACTTTCGTCTTCCTGCTGGTTATCGGCACGCCGATCGCGTTCTGCCTCGGCGTCGCCAGCTTCGCGACGATCCTCACAATCGGCCTGCCACCCGTCGTCGTGTTCCAGCGGCTCAATTCCGGCATCAGCGTCTTTTCGCTGATGGCCATCCCGTTCTTCATCTTCGCCGGCGACCTTATGGTTCGCGGCGGCATCGCCGCCCGCCTGGTGGCATTGGCCGGGTCCCTGGTCGGCCACCTGCGCGGCGGTCTGGGACAAGTCAACATTGCCGCGTCGACCATGTTCGGTGGAATTTCCGGTTCGGCGGTAGCCGATGCCTCAGCGGTCGGCGGGCTGATGATCCCGCAGATGAAGGCGCGCGGCTATGGCATCGACTATGCCGTCAACATCACCTCCGTCGGCGCCATCATCGCGCTGCTGATCCCGCCGTCGCACAACATGATCATCTATTCGATCTCGGCCGGCGGCCGCATCTCGATCGCGGATCTTTTCACCGCCGGGGTTCTGCCGGGGCTGCTGCTGGCCCTGTCGCTGATGGTCACCGCCTATCTGGTGGCAAGCCGGCGCGGCTATCCGACGGAACCTTTTGCCGGTTTCGGCCGGGCCTTGCAGCTGCTTGTCGCCGCCATTCCCGGGCTGATCCTGATCGGCATCATCTTTGGCGGCGTCCGCTCCGGCATCTTCACCGCCACCGAAAGCTCCTGCATTGCCATCGTCTATGCTTTCCTGGTGACGTTGATCATCTACCGGTCGATGAGCTGGAACGATTTCGTCACCGCGACGACAGCGGCGGTGCGCACGACAGCGATGGTGCTGATGATCATCGGCTGCGCCGCGGCCTTCGGCTGGCTGCTGGCCTATCTGCGGGTTCCGGCAGCGCTTGTCGCGTTTTTGCAGTCAGTGTCCGACAACAAGCTGGTCATACTGCTCCTGATCAATGTCGTCCTGCTCATTCTCGGCACATTCATGGATATGTCGCCGCTCATCATCATCACCACGCCCATCTTCCTGCCGGTGGTGATGGCCTATGGCGTCGATCCCGTGCATTTCGGCGTCATCCTGATCCTCAATCTCGGCATCGGCCTCTGCACGCCGCCGGTCGGCGCGGTGCTGTTCGTCAGTTGCGCCATCGGCCGCATTCCCATCTGGACGGCAATGCGCTCGATCTGGCCGTTCTATGGAGCGGCCTTCATGGTGCTGATGCTTGTCACCTACATACCGGAAATCTCATTGTGGCTGCCGAGCCTGTTTCACTAGGAGGGCACCACGTGTCTCAAACAGTTGCCGACCTCAGGGTCGAACGGAAGCCGAAACTGTCGGAGACCGTGGTCGCGGCGATCCGCAAGCAGCTCTTGGCGGGCGAGATTCCTCCCGGACAGAAGCTGCCAACCGAAGGCCAGCTGACGGAGACTTTCGGCGTCAGCCGCACGGTCATCCGCGAGGCGCTGGCCAAGCTTGCCGCCGATGGCCTGGTCGAAGCGCGGCAAGGCGCCGGCGTCTTCGTCAGCGAGCACATCTCGACGAGCTTCGGCGTTCTGGCCGCCGACATGGGAGCCAAGGATTCGGTCGCGCTCAACGTGCTCGAGGTCCGCCTCGCGATCGAGATCGAATCGGCGGGCCTGGCCGCCATCCGCCGCAACGCCGCCCAGGAGGCCGCGATCCAGGAGGCCTTCTTCGAGTTCGAGCGGCTGCTGCTCGCCAGCCAGCCGACCGGCCCGGCCGACCTCGCCTTCCACCGCGCGATCGCCAGCGCCACCAACAACCCGTTCTATGTCGAGATGCTCGATGTGCTGGGACGCCGTGCCATTCCTTGCGACGTGACCTCGCCCTGGTCGACAGAGCTCGTTCAGTCGGACGAGTACCAGCGCGGCCTGCAGCGCGAGCATCTCGTCATTCTCAACGCGATCTCGGCAGGCGATGCCGAGGCCGCGCGCGAGGCGATGCGCACGCATCTGACCCGCAGCCAGCAGCGCTACCGCGAGCGGCTGCAGGCCAGACAGACCTATTATGCCAATTCGCTGAAAGCCGCATCGACCGAATGACCGTCAGACAAGGCCTAGAAATGGACCAGACACAATTTTCCTCGCGCTTCGCCATCGATCCCATCACCGCCGCGGCCATGGGAACAGACGAGCTGCGCCACCATTTCCACGTCGAGGGGCTTTTTCAGCCGGGCCTCGTCAGCCTGACCTACACGCATTACGACCGCATGATCGTCGGCGGCGCCATGCCTATCGACAAGATCCTGCCGCTCGAGGCGATCAAGCCGACCGGAACCAAGGCTTTCCTCGACCGCCGCGAACTGATCGCCGTCAACATCGGCGGCGCCGGCACCGTCACGGCCGACGGCATGGCTTACGAATTGGCGGCGCGCGACATGGTCTATCTCGGCATGGGCGCCGAGCAGGTGTCGTTCGGCTCGGCGGAGCCCGACAAGCCGGCAAAATTCTACCTGCTTAGCGCACCGGCGCATCGGCCCTATCCCAGCCAGTTGATCCGCATCGGCGACGCCAGACGGCTCGACCTCGGCAGCCAGGCGACCAGCAACGAACGCTCGATCTTCCAGTTCATCCACGCCGACGGCGTCAAGACCTGCCAGCTCGTCGTCGGCATCACGCAGCTCGCGCCAGGCTCGGTGTGGAACACCATGCCTTGCCATGTGCATGACCGGCGCATGGAAGCGTATCTCTACTTCGATCTGCCGGAAGGGCAGCGCGTCTTCCACTTCATGGGCGAACCGGACGAGACGCGCCACATCGTCATGCGCAGCGAGGAGGCGGTGCTGTCGCCGGGCTGGTCGATCCATTCGGGCGCCGGCACATCCAACTACGCCTTCATCTGGGCGATGGCCGGAGACAATGTCGACTATACCGACGTCGATCAGGTGGCGATGGATCAATTGCGGTGAGCGATCTTTCCGCCTTCAGCCTCACGGGCAAGCGCATCCTGGTCACCGGCGCCAACACCGGCATCGGCCAAGGCATCGCCGTGTCGATCGCGCGCGCCGGCGGCCTGGTGGTCGGCGTCGGCCGATCGGCGATGGATGACACCGCCGCGAAAGTTACGGCCGCGGGCGGCAGCTTCGAAGCGGTGAAGGCCGATCTCGGCGACCCGGACGAGGCGGCCGCGATGTTAGACCGGGTCTGGGACGAGAGCGGCCGGCTCGACGGCCTCGTCAACAACGCCGGCATCATCCGGCGCGCCGATGCGGTCGACCTTACCGAAGCCGATTGGGACGAGGTGATGGACATCAATTTGAAGACGGTCTTTCGCCTGTGCCAGAGCTTTGCCAGGCGTGTGCTGGCGGAGCCCGGACGGCGCGGCAAGATCGTCAATATCGCCTCGGTGCTGAGTTTCCAGGGCGGCATCCGCGTTGCTTCCTATACGGCCTCGAAGCACGGCGTGCTCGGCCTCACAAGGCTGCTCGCCTGCGAATGGGCGGCGAAAGGCATCAACGTCAACGGCATCGCGCCGGGCTATATCGAGACCAACAACACCGAGGCGCTGCGCGCCGACCCGGACCGAAGCGCGGCCATCCTCGGGCGCATCCCCGCGGCGCGCTGGGGCCGGCCCGACGACATCGGCGACGCGGCCGTGTTCCTGCTGGCGCGGGCGTCGGACTATATGCATGGCGCGGTGGTGCCGGTCGATGGCGGCTGGCTGGCGCGGTGACCGTCTCCCGCCGGAAAACCGCGCCGGACCTTTCCTGGATTTGCTTTACAAGCCGAACGGAAGCTGAGCGATGACCGATATCTTTTCGCATGCGGGCGAAAAAGCCTGGGAGCCGACGCCGGACGGCAACAGGCGGCGCGTGCTGGTGCATACCGATGAATTGATGATGGTCGAGTTCGCCTTCGACAAGGGTGGCGTCGGCGCGCTGCATTCGCATCCCCACGTCCAGGCAAGCTATGTCGCCGAGGGTCGCTTCGAGGTCACTGTCGGCGGCCGATCGGAGATCCTCGAAACAGGCAGCAGCTTCATCGTGCCGTCCAATCTCGTACATGGCGTCAAGGCGCTGGAGGCCGGGCGGCTGGTCGACAGTTTTGCGCCTTGCCGGGCCGATTTCCTCGGTTAGGGCAGGTCGGCGGTTCTATCGGACGCCGATTGCTCCGCAGCGGTTTCACGCCTTTCCGGAACCGCTGCGACCGCCATGTGATCGCGGCGGCCTGCCGCGAGCAGGCGATGCGCGGCATCGAGTATGGCCTCGACCGGCGCGTCGGCGACATAGGCCGAACGGCCTCGCCTTGGCACCGTGACGACTTCGACCGCATTTGAAAGGGGGCGCCAGCGCTCCATATTGGCGCCGTTGTTGACGATCACCGCCGGCGTCATGACGGCGGCCATGAGATGCGCCAGTCCGCCCTCCATGCCGATATAGGCGACCGCCATCTCGCCCAGCGCAAGCAGGAGATCGTCGAAGCTCGTGATGTCCGGCGCCAGTTCCGGACCGGCCACCTGGAGGCGGCCTTCCCTTGCGAGGAGCGCCGGTGGCGCCGGTCCGCCGCCGGGGGTCGCCAGATACAGCACCCGGTAGCCGGCATCGATGAGATTGCCGGCAACGGCCACCACCTGATCTTCGCTCATGCACTTTCTGCCATGGGCATTGCCGCCAAGCAGGACGAGCGGACGGCCGCAACCGCCGCGCAGCTGGCGCGCCAGAGCCCGCGCGGCGTCCGGCACATCGAGCCTGTGATCGAAAGGCAGATGCCGCCCCGCCAGACGCTCGACCAGCCGGTGGTAGCGCCAGGCATTGTGTTCCGGCCGCAGCGTCAACCGCGTGCCCCAGCGCAGCGACAGAAGATGGCCGGCAAAGTTCGCTTCGTAGCGGATGCCCCGGCCTGCAAGTCGAAGAGCCGTGAGGATGAGGCCCGGCACGCCGGTGCGCAGATCGACGACGATGGCTTTGCGGCCGCGCGGCGCGAATTCGGCGAGGATGGCTGAAAGCGGCGTCTTCGTCCTGAAATCGTCGACGAGATGCGCGACATGCTTGTGCAACGCATGCGAGAGCGATGAGCCGCGCATGGCGCCGTAGACGACACGGCTTTGCGGAAAGGCCGTCCTCGCCGCCCGCAGGGCCGGAATCCGCAGCAAGCCGTCGCCAAGCGCGTCGTTGCGGGCATAGAAGATCAGCACGGGCGCGGATGAATCCATGGCGAAAACGGATTCCATTGCTGCGGTGTCGGAGAAGCAGGACGACTGCGGAAGAATAGTATCAGCAAGCCCCCGGCTGAGTTCTGCAAGAATATGCTTGGTTTCTTTTATAAAGAAAGCGCGATCTCGTCACCCCGCCGACGCCGGCCATGCGGGCCTTCTGTCGCGAATTCGGCTATGACAGACTGCCTGAACCGGCGCCGCCGGGTGAAGCGTTTCAGCGCTGCTGCAGCGCCAGGCGTATGCCGAGCGCGCAATATATGCCGCCGACCACCTTGCCCTGCCATTTCAACACCGCCGGATTGCGGCGCAGCAAGGAACCCAGGCCGCCCGCACTGACGGCGAAGATGACCGTGCTGAAGAGCCCGAGCAAGACAAAGATGATGCCCAGCAGCATCAGCTGCAGCACCACGAAACCACCTTGCGGGTGCACGAATTGCGGCAAGAAGGCCAGGAAGAACAGCGCGGTCTTCGGATTGAGCACTTCGGTCAGGATCGCCTGCCGGAAGGCCCGGCCCGCGGAAATGGGGAGCGTCGTGGCCGCCAGGTCTGCCGGCGCCTTTTCGAAAATGGCGCGGATGCCGAGATAAACGAGATAGGCCGCGCCGATATATTTGACGATGCTGAACAGCATCGCCGAAGCGGCGACGACGGCCGAAATGCCGACGATGGCCATGATGGTGTGGATGACGTCACCCGCAGCGACACCGGCGCCGGTGGCGATGCCGACCTTCGTGCCCGAGCTCGTCGCCCGCGCGACCGTGAGCAGCGTCGCCGGCCCCGGGATGAAGACGAAGCCGAACACGACCGCGATGTAGGTGACGAGCGTCGCGGGATCGATCATGCCAGGGCTCCTTTTGCGTCGGGCGCCGCCCTTCATCGGAGCGGCTCGGCGTTATAGCACCGCAGAACGGGCCGGGGGAGCTCTCGGGCGGCGAAGTCGGCGATCGCCGCGATTCGAGCGGAATGTCGTGACGGCCCTCCAGGCTTCGGTGATTTCGTCGCAAGCGCACGCTATCCCCACCGCCCTGTCGTTCGAAGCCGCCGCGAATGGACCGCGGCATTGCTTTGACCTTCCGTTTCAATGCACGTCGTTGTATCGAGACGACAAGGCCGAACGATGCCGGATCGACAATCGAGCCAAGGCGCCTGCCCCAGGCGGCGGCAAGATCAAGGGGGCTAGCTTGGAAGAGCAGGCGACATGTGAGACCCGGCGATGCCGGGCTGGAACGTGCAGGCTCCACGACAGGCGCGCTTGTCGCCAGGATGGAATCGGCGACCGGAAGCAGCCTGCCGCATGATCGCGCCACCCATTCTCACCGCGAGCCGGCTTGGGCTTATCGTGACGCCGGACATGTTGCCCGGCGGTGATGGGATCAACATCAACGGGCCGTCGCTGATCGGCATGCCGGACTGGGCGCCGGGGCGGCTGGGCGCCTACTATCTCTATTTCGCCGACCACGGGGGTTCCTATATCCGCCTCGCCTACGCCGATTCGATCGAAGGCCCGTGGCGCATCCATCCCGGCGGGGTACTATCTCTCGCTCAATGTCCGTTCATCAAAGGCCACATCGCGTCTCCCGACGTTCATGTCGATCAGCGGAATCGCCGCTTCGTTATGTATTTTCACGGACCGGCAAAAGGCGGAGAAGGCCAGACGACCTTTGCCGCGACATCCGGTGACGGCCTTCATTTCAATCCGCTTTCCGAGCCGCTCGGGCCTTCCTATGCCCGGTTCTTCCGCCACGATCAGTGGTGGTACGGTCTTCTCGGGACAGAAGCCATCACCGTCTTCCGCTCCAGGACCGGCATCTCCGATTTCGAACGGGGTGCGGTCGTTCTGTCCGGCATGAAGCGCCTTCCCACCCCGCGGCATCTTGCACTGCAGAAATCCGGTCGCTGGCTGCGGGTCTTTTACACGCGCAGGGGCGACGCGCCGGAACGGATACTTCACGGCACGATCGATCTCGCCGAGGACTGGAGACGCTGGACGGTCAAAGGCGAGACCGAACTGCTGCGGCCGCAGACGGACTTCGAAGGCGCGGGCTTGCCGGTTTGCCCCAGCCGGGACGGGCCGGCCGAAGGCGCGGAGAACGCGTTGCGCGATCCTGCGATTTTCGAGGAGAGAGGCCGCACCTGGCTGCTCTACGCCGTTGCCGGAGAGAGCGGCATCGCCTTGGCCGAGATCACGTCGAGGGACGTTCCTGGCAAAGCAGCCCGGATGCCGGCGACCACTCTACGCCGTGGCGCAAGACGACTGTTCTGGCGATTGCGCAAGGCTGCGCCCCGGCTGCCCTCGGCAATGACGTTTCGCAAAAGAATCTTCATTGCCGGCTGTGCTCGCAGCGGAACCACGCTAAGCCGTCGTTTGATGGCGTGTTTCGACGATATCTATGTTCATAGGGACGAAGCGCCGTATCAGGCGCTGCTCGAACTGGATCGCCCCGAAGTCAATCTGGTCGTCAAACGCACCTATGAGAGCCATAAGGACATCGAGCATCTGCCTGGCTCGGTCGGATTGATCTATTGCGTGCGGCATCCTTTCGACGTGCTCACAAGCTCCCATCCAGAGACGGTGAACGAACGGCGTTTTCACGTAACGACCGAGCGCTGGGAGGCGGAGTATGACGGGTTGACGCGCCTTAGAAAGGCTCAACCCGAAAGAGCCGTTTTCTATCTGCGCTATGAGGAATTGATCGCCGAACCCGATATCGTCCAGGGCAGGATCGCCCGGTCGTTCGGTCTGTCACCGGTCACGCTTTACAGCCGCGATGCGGACAATCCGATACGGCCGACGTCGCTAAGAAAATGGGAGCGCAATGAAGAATTCCAGACCTACCTGCATGGCCTGCCAGCGGCGTTCCTCGCCCGCGTGGAGGGCTTCTGCCACGAATTCGGCTACGAAATGCCGGCCTACACCTTGAACGCGGGAACGGCGCGGTGATGCCGGCGCAGGCAGTGAGCATCCGGGCCGAGGATCACAAGCGGCGCGTCCTGAAGGATGTGTTCGGCTTCGACGATTTTCGCCCCGGGCAAGCGACCGTGATCGAGGCGTTGCTGTCCGGGCGGCATGTGCTGGCGGTGATGCCGACAGGCGCCGGCAAATCGCTCTGCTATCAGGTTCCGGCTCTGGTCAAAGGCGGGCTTACCATCGTGGTGTCGCCGCTGGTGGCGCTGATGCAGGACCAGGTCGCCGCCTTGCGCCTTGCCGGCGTGGCCGCCGACACCATCAATTCCTCGCTCGACCGCGACGCCAATGTCGCTGCCTGGCGCCGCGTGGCGTCCGGGCAGACGCGGCTCCTCTATATGGCGCCGGAGCGGCTGATGACAGAGCGGATGCTCGAAGCCCTGTCCCGGCTCGATGTCGGCCTGATCGCCATCGACGAGGCGCATTGCATCTCGCAATGGGGACCGGCCTTCCGGCGCGAATATGAAGACCTGTCGCAATTGCGCGGCGTGTTTCCGCAGGTGCCCATCATCGCGCTGACGGCGACGGCGGACGAGGCCACGCGCGCCGACATCGAAGCGCGGCTGTTTGCCGGGCGCGCCGAAACCCTGGTGCTGGGCTTTGACCGGCCCAATATCAAGCTGGCGATAGAGCCCAAGCAGGACAGCAAGCGCCAGCTGCTGCGCTTCATCGAGCGTCACCAGGGCAAGAGCGGCATCATCTATTGCCTGTCGCGCCGCAAGACGGAAGAAATGGCGGCTTTCCTGGAGAAGAACGGCGTGCGCGCGCTCGCCTACCACGCCGGCATGAGCAAGGACGCGCGAGAGGCGAACCAGAACACCTTCATGAGCCTGTCGGGCGTCGTCATGGTGGCGACCATCGCCTTCGGCATGGGCATCGACAAGCCCGACGTCGCCTATGTCTTCCACACCGACCTGCCCGGCAGCCTCGAGGCGTATTACCAGGAGATCGGCCGCGCCGGCCGCGACGGCCGAGCGGCGGAAGCGCACATGCTCTACGGCGCCGGCGACATCCGCACGCGCCGGATGTTCATCGACGACGAGGATACCTCGCCCGAGCACAAAAGGCGGGCGCATCGCCGGCTCGACACGCTGATCGGCTATTGCGAGACGGCGCAGTGCCGGCGCCAGGTGCTGCTCGGCTATTTTGGCGAGGAGGCGCAAGCCTGCGGCAATTGCGACAACTGCCTCGACCAGGCGCCGCGCGCCGATGGCGGGGCGGAGGCGCGGATCATCCTCGCGGCCGTCGCGCAGAGCGGCGAGCGCTTCGGCGCCGCCCATGTCATCGACATCCTGCTCGGCCATGAGACCGAAAAGGTGCTGGCCAGAGGCCATCAGCAGCTCGCCAGCTTCAGGACCGGCATCATGCACCGGAAGCCGGTCTGGCTGTCGCTCATCCGGCAACTTGTCGCCGGCGGCTTCCTGGTGCCGGATCCCGACGGCCATGGCGGCCTCGCCATCTCGGAAAGCGGCCGCGCGCTCGGCCGCGGCGAGGTTGCGTTCGAGTATCGTGTCGAAGGCCGGGACCGTCTGGCGCGCGGCAGGAAGCGTGCCGCGCAAGGCTCTGCCACGGGCGAGGGCGTGGACACTTCCTTGCTGGCCGCGCTCAAAACGCTGCGGCTGCGGCTCGCCAAGGAACGGCAGGTGCCGGCCTATGTGGTGTTCTCCGACCGCACGCTGATCGACATGGCCGAGCGCCGTCCGCGCGACCTCGACGACTTCGCCGAGGTGAACGGCGTGGGTGCAGCAAAGCTCAAGGAGTTCGGCGAGGCGTTCTTGAGTGCGATCGCGGCGCACCCGTCAGAAAGCTGACAAGCCGTATATCTCAGCCTCAACCCACGCCTTGGACGGCCTGAACCATGGCATTTGCGGCTTCAACGGGCTGCAGGCCAGCTTCGCGCACCAGCGTGCGCCAGGTGAAGAAGCTCAGCGCCACGCGCAGCATCGCTCGCTGGCTGCCGCCAAGGCCTTCGCCGAGCACTGCCTGGCAGGTCGCGAAATACGGGCCGATGCTCGTCTCGACAGCCTCCCGGGTTGGCGGGTGATGTTCGGCGTCGCGCAACACGCTGGCCACCACGCTTTCATTGCGCCCGTACCACTCGTAGATCGCCAGCAGCGCGATCCGCATCCGTTCGCCTGGGTCGGCCACAACTCGCCACGGCTCCGGGCTCGGCAGCGGATGCGTCTCGATGTGCGTGCTCGAGCAGGCCTGCAGCAGGCTGCGCTCGTCGGGGAAGTGGGCGTAGAGCGTGTGTCGCTGAACGCCGGCGCGCTCGGCGACCAAGCTGAAGGTCGTTGCTGCGGGACCAACGCTACCGTGCAGGTCGATCGCAGCTTCGACGATGCGCCGCCGGGTTTCCGCCTGCTGCTCGGCACGGCGTTTAAGGGTGTATTTGCGGGTCATGTATTTAAATGCACACGCATGTGCACCCATTGTTGACAGGGTTCTAATATTTCGCTACACACATATGTACTTCGATTTTGGTCGAAGTCCAGCCCTGGGTAACCGGGAGAGGGAACGCAACCATTGTTTTGGAGGAGATTCCATGGAAACGAAAATCGATGAAATCGCCGAGGGCATCTACCGCCTATCGACCTATGTACCGGATATTGCTCCGCCCGTCGGCTTCACCTTCAACCAGTTCCTGGTCATGGGCGATGAGCCGCTCATGTTCCACACCGGTCTGCGGAAGATGTTCGCGCTCAACCGCGACGCGCTTGCCCGCATCATCCCGCCGGAGCGTCTTCGCTGGATTGGATTTGGCCATTTCGAATCCGACGAATGCGGCGCCATGAACGAATGGCTCACCGTTGCGCCGCAAGCAACGGCCGCGCACGGACAGACAGGCGTCTACGTGTCGCTCAACGATTTCGCGGATCGTGCGCCGCGGGTGCTGAAAGATGGCGAGGTGATCGACATCGGCGGCGGCAAGCGCGTGCGCTTCATCGATACACCGCACACGCCGCATGGTTGGGACGCCGGCGTCATGTACGAGGAATCGACCGGCACCCTGCTCTGCGGCGATCTGTTCACCCAACTCGGCAACGACCGCGCGCTGACCGACGGCGATGTTGTCGGCCCGGCGATCGCCGCCGAGGATCTGTTCAAATATTCGGCACTCAATCCCGGCATGGGCACGACCATCCGCGAGCTTGCCAAGCTCGCGCCACGCACTCTGGCGCTCATGCACGGCCCGTCATTTTCCGGCGACGGGGCTGCGGCCCTGCGGGCGCTTTCCGACGACTACGACCGCCGTGTCTCGGCTCAGATGGCCGAAGCCATGCAGAGGCTGGCAGCATGAGCGCGCTCGTAGAGGGCACAAAGACGGACTGCCGGATCACCGGCGTTTGCGGCCGTCAGGGGCGCACCTGCCCGAACGCCGGCTTCCTATGCCGCATCCTGCTTCGGGCTCAGGATGTCAGTCCTGCGAAGGGCGCCGCGAATGCGTAGCCTGAAATGAATGAGCGGCCTCCTTCGCCAAGGCTTCGGAGGCCATCTTCGCGAAGGGTCGCCCCGATCCTACCAAACTCGAAGAGCGAAGCGGGATGGAGCCGCCCGATGGATCAGGCGGCGACCACCTTGAACTCAACCCTGCAATCGCCTTGAGCCGGCTAACGCCAAAGGCACACCCGGACGTCCCTCCCGACATAGCACGCGCCTTCGCGGCGAAGCTCTCCCCAATCGCCTGCCTCGCCGTGCGTGTCGCGAATATCAGCGTTGCCGTAGCCCGCCCAAAGATCGCTGTCCTTGTAAACAACCGCCCAGTAATCTTTCGACATTTCACCGGCCCCGTTATGCGTGTCGGGATAGTCGATGCCCGCAAAAACCTGACGAGGCCCCTGGACATTGAAGTCGCCACCCTTCTCGATTTGGTAGGAGCATCTTCCGGAGATGCGGGTCTCGCCGTGAACGACGAGCAGGCAGCGGCCCCATTTATAGCCGCTCGGCAAACGATGCTGCGGTTGCGCATGCGAAGGCGAAATGGAAAACGCAATTGCCAGGGCAACCGCTATGGTCGACCCGGCCGACAGGCGGCCCAAAAACCGGCCGGACCCTGTTGGATTCCACCCAGAGCGCATATCGAACGGCCCTCCGCAGGTTGATCCCCTGAGATCACATGACTATCGACTACGGCCGGATTTTTGTCACGCGACTGTATGCTGCTTCGCGGGAGATCCGGATACTCTTGGGAAGCTAGCGGATGCCACCGCTGGGCCGCACGATGATCCGGCTCACAAGACGATGCTCGTCGCGCACCGGTCCCGAATGGCCTGGTCATTTGCGCTTAACTGGTAGCTTGAGGGATCGCGTAATAAAACACGAGCCAAAGAACTAGAAGAGTTAAACAAAAAAGCACTGCGTTAGGTGTATTCTTGTAGAAAAATATCTTCGCATAGAGTGGTATTTTTCCTATCGTTGTCAATCCCGGAAATTCCTCCGGGCGTTCTAGCTTATATAGATCGTAGTCGATATCATCGTGGTTTACCGAGTATTTCTGGAGAACTGAGTTATATCTTCCCGAAAAAACAAGAAAATCTTTATCAGATATCACCTCTGCCTTATCTTAAGCTCGCGGCGTAATTCGTTTATCTCCAAAGCACTTCAATGGTACTGTTCGGCTTTGACAGTGTTATTGCTTGAGTACTGCAAAAGTGACGATATTAAAATTACGACCGACAGCACTACGGTGAATAGATTCAGGTGGTCTGTTACGGGCACCGGAAGTTTGATGAAATAAGGCAGTACCGTCAAGGCTATCACGTAGGCGGATGTCATTGCTGTAAGAAACGTGAGCCGTCGATCATGCTTTTCCATTCTTTTTCCTGCGTTAAAGCGGGAGCCCGCTGTCATTTTCAAGGAGCGTAGCAGGTCCTTCGTTGTATCCTTCATGACACCCCTCTTCCCAATATGCTCACTGTGCTCATTACTTATTGTTACGCTTGGTCCCGCAGTTCCCGTCTACGAAAATGAATGGGGACCGTTACAACACTAGACGGGGCGAGGGCTAAGCCTCAAACGTCCGGCACGATGGTTTGCCCCCGAAGCGAGAGCGTGTCGGCATCGTTTGTGTGTCGAAGACATCTTATTCTGTGGGTCGTATTCAAAGCGGCTGTGTACCCGGCCATCTAATTGGACCAATTCGAGGCGGTTGCCTACGATACGCCACGCATGCTCGTTCTTGTTGTTGCCCTCGACAATTGTGCCATCTTCGTGAAAGCGTATCCGCTTTGATCGGTTAGGCGGAGCGAAAAAGAGGCGGTAGGCTTGCCCCAAAAGTAGAGAGCGCATGTCGCCTTCAACTGCTATTTTTTGTTCGTTGGGTGGAACCATCGCCCTTTTTATTCGATTGCAAGCCGGCCCCAGTGCGGCCACCAGGTTGCCATCGACGCGGCTGTCGTCATAATCGGCCGTTGTCACCCCCAGCAGATCGGTGGGGAAATGGAGTGCTCTTTGCGAACGAGGCTTTATTAGGAAGCAATTGTCTCTCCCGATCCGGCCTATAAACAATCCCAGCTCGAACAGCACGTTGTCCCGCACTGCTTCCCTTTGCTCTCCGTTCTTCACTAAGGTGTCATCCCCCCCTGAAAATAAATGCGGCGGCATCAAAGCGACTCAAGGCCTGATAAAGGGCCTCGATGCTGGTCTTGTTCAGTTCGAAAACGCCTTGGGACCAAACCGTAACTTCAAGATCGTGCTCAAGGTTCTCTTGCGCTGCATAGGCAGCGTCCAATCCTCCAACGGATGAGCCGACAAACAGTCGCTTCTTCAATGCTCGCTCCCCCTTAAGTCGCGCATCATTCTCGCATAAACCCGTACCAGAGATAATACGTATGGATACTTCTAGACTGCTCATCTGGCGACTCCAAGCGCATAGAATGACGCCAAAAGGCTCATGTTGCGTTTTAACGACTGTGCTGGAATAGGGTTCGATGGTTGGCGTCAATTGCCGTGCCTACAGGACAGGTCCTATGGGCCGGTTGCAACTGGGTAAGTTCCGCGCCAGGCAATGGCGGGCCATCGACATCTGTCAGTTCTGCCGGCTATGACTTGTCCAGTGGAGGGGACACGCGTGCCGATACCTTCTTTCACAATCGACGGGGTTTTGCCACCTTACGTCGGTCCGCACGGACCAGGAGGGGCGCCTGAGGACCTCAGTCCATACGAGGTTTCGTCCGTCGAAGTGGTCACTACGTTTGGAACCACAGATAACCGGCGAGATATCCTGCGGAAATGGCTCGACCACCGAGGGCAACTTCGAGCCGCAGGGATCGTTCAGGGTTTCCAGTGGTTGGACGGTAGTTTCCTGGAAGCGAAAGAGCCCAACGATCTTGACACGGTATCGTTCATCTACCGGCCTTTGCATGCCTTGCAGTTGGCAAACTGGACTAGGTTCCTAGCGGCTCATCAGCACCTCATTCACCGCGGTCAGGTTAAAATGAATTTTCGGTTGGACGCCTTATTTGTTGAGTTAAACGGGCATCCCGAAACGATTGTGGAGGCGGGCCGGTACTACATGGGTTTGTTTTCTCATCGGAGAGGGGACGATCTATGGAAGGGCATGTTAAAGGTTAGGTTGGAAAATGCGGCGGACGACACAGACGCAGTTGCGATCCTGGGGCCTGCCCCGGCTGTCGGAGGACCGTAGTCCATGAGCGCAATTAGAAAGTTGGAACGAGACCACGCGAAGGCCGATCGAGCGGCTGTTGTGGGTTTATTAGATCGCATTACGGAAGCCGACGTGCTGACACGGCTTAGCCTCGAATCGCGACTTGAAGAGCTCGACGCACAGATAGCTGCGGAAGCCCAGGCGCCGCCGGAAACATACGCGTCGGCGGCATTATTTTTTGGCGGTCGCCCGGTTGTTGGGTCCCGCGGCGTCGAGGCAGAGTTCGGCGCAGGCGCTGTTGCAACCTTTCAGGACCTCGTCGCTAAAGTATTGGCAAAAAACACCTCAGGCTTAGGGCTTAAAGGCCCAGTTGCAAACAAATCCGCGGCAGCGATGCATATCACAAACATCGTTCGAGGTTCGTTCGGATTTCTGTTGGAAGAGGTGCGAGACCAAACTCAGTTGATGGACACCAACCTGAAGGAAGCCGTCGAGGAGGCCTCCAAACTACTTGATGTGTTTGGCGAAGCCGATGAAGAGCGGTTCCAAGCGGCGATTGTGGAGGCGGATCAACGCATCATAGCGACTGCGCGGGACTTCTTCGAGCTGTTGCGACAACATGGAGCGACTTTGCGTATGGTCGCTGGAGAGAAAGAGTTTCAGTTCGGCGCTGATGCTGTAGGACGCGGGGCCGAGAGGGCGAGTGGCACCTCTATTGAGGAAGAGGAGGTCAGTTTAAATGGTCAGCTATCCGGTGTTCTGCCGGGGGCTCACCAATTTGAATTCCGAGCAGTAGGAGGTGAAGCCCTGAAAGGACGGGTCGACCCTGTTTGGACAGCAACTGATCTTGAGCGATGGAACAGAGAGTTGGTCGGGGTCGATTCAACGATGAAAGCGTCGGTGAAGCGGGTGCTTCGTCACGGTCAGATAGCACGCGAAAACTATGTTCTGAAAGGTCTGAACCTTAGCAGCGAGCGCGGGGTCGGTGCCTGAACTATCCCGGTTGCCGTCAAGCCGCTTGTGAAAAAGTGCCCCGGGCGCATAGCCAAATGGCACCGTTACGACGAACTGCGCTTGCACAGAAGCAGGATGGCGGAGAGGGAGGGATTCGAACCCCCGATACCCTTGCGAGTATGCCGCATTTCGAGTGCGGTGCATTCGACCACTCTGCCACCTCTCCGCGAGGTCATGGTCGGCCGTTGCCGGCGCGGCGCACTAGATAACGGCTGACTGCTCCGGTTACAAGGCCCTATTCGCCCGATTTCCAGCTTCCGCGGAAAAGCGGTTGCGACGGGACGGACCGATATTTGCCGGCAACGCGCTCGCGGCCTCTCCAAGGACAAGCCGCTTGCCTTGACTCCGGCGCAACCTTCGGTTAGGGACAGCCCGCATTCGGCGTGGAGGCTCTTCCGCGCCGCTTGTTTTTTGAACCCGCAGACTGACAAAAAGACGGCCGAACCGCCCGAGGCGGTTCATCGAGGCCGACCGAACAGCGAAAGGCAAAAAATGTTCGCAGTCATCAAAACGGGCGGCAAGCAGTATCGCGTCGCCGCCAACGATCTCCTGAAGATCGAGAAACTCGAAGCCAAGGTCGGCGACATCGTCGAGATCGGCAATGTGCTCGCGCATGGCGAGGGCGAGAATGTCACCTTCGGCGCGCCGTTCGTCGATGGCGCTCTGGTCACGGCGGAAGTCGTCGAGCAGGGCAAGAACCGCACCGTCATCGCTTTCAAGAAGCGCCGCCGCCAGAATTCGCGCCGCAAGATCGGCCACCGCCAGCTTTTGACCACCGTCAGGATCGCCGAGATCCTGCTGGGCGGCGCCAAGCCGTCGAAGAAGGCCGCCGCCAAGGCAGAGGCCAAGGCCCCCGAAGCCAAGGCGGAAGTCGCCGCCGAGGCAAAGGCCGAAGCCGCTCCGAAGGAGGCCAAGGCAAAGAAGGAGACCAAGTCTGAGGCCGCTTCCGGCGAAGAGGAAAAGGCTGCGCCGCTGTTCAAGGCGCCGAAGGGCGAGCCGGATGACCTGACCGTGATCAAGGGCATCGGCCCGGTCGCGGCGAAGGACCTCGCCGAGCAGGGCATCGTCACCTTCGCGCAGCTCGCCAAGCTCTCCGACAAGGATGTCGCCAAGATCGACGAGCACATGCCGTTCAGCGCCGACCAGATCAAGGACTGGCGCGAGCAGGCCAAGGAACTGGCGAAGAAGTAAGGCAAGTTGAAATAAGATGGCCCGGCGACAATCGTCGCCGGTGCGCACTTGAAACGGAACGCGAACGCGTTCATAAGACCATTCAAGCGCCTCAGGGCGCATCGGAGTTAGTCAAATGGCACACAAGAAAGCTGGCGGTTCGTCGCGCAACGGTCGCGATTCGCACTCCAAGCGTCTCGGCGTGAAGAAGTTCGGCGGCGAAGCCGTCATCGCCGGCAACATCATCATTCGTCAGCGCGGCACGCAATGGCATCCGGGCACCAATGTTGGCATGGGCACGGACCACACCCTTTTTGCGCTCGAAGCCGGCGCAGTCACCTTCAACAAGAAAGCCAACGGCCGAACCTACGTATCGGTGAACCCGATTACCAAAGCAGCGGAGTAGCCGGTTCCGCACCATAACACCGGCGCCCATCTCGGGAACCGGTGTCTGGCCAGGCCAGGAAAAGGATCAGGAGAGATGGGTTTGCCCTCTCTCCTTTTTCATTTTTTCTTGCCCCTGGAGGACTAAAATGGTTGCCGAAGCGGAAGACTCCGAAGACGAAAGTTACGCGATCGATTGCCCGGTGCTGGCCACCGAGCGTCTGGCCATGCGCGCCCCGCGCGAGAGCGATCTGGAGCAACTCGTCACGCTGGCCGACAACCGGCATGTCGCCGAAATGCTGGCCCGCATGCCTCATCCCTATGGCGAAGCCGAGGGCCGCACCTTCCTCGCCATGGCTGCGTCGCGCCGCGCCGGCATCGTCTATGCCCTGACGCTCAAGGATACCGGCACCTTCGTCGGCTGCGCCGGGCTCAACACCACCGATCGCGGCCTCGAACTAGGCTACTGGATCGGCGAGCCTTACTGGAAGCGCGGCTATGCGACCGAGGCCGCGCACGCCCTGGTCGACCTCGCCTTCCAGCGGACCTCGATCCAGGTGCTGCATGCCTCGACAAGGGTGATCAATCCGGCCTCACGCCGGGTCATTCACAAATGCGGCTTCCAGTATGCCGGCCAGGGCATGCTGAACTCGATCGTCGCGGGCCAGGTGCCGGTCGAGCGCTACAGGCTCGACAGGAAGACCTGGACGAGCCTGAGGAATTGGATTCATTTTTGACGTTTGCTTCACAGGGCTGGGCGAGCGCCCCCTCACCCGGATTGCCAGCCGAATTGCAAAGGGCAATTCGGGGCAATCCGACCTCTCCCCAAGGGGAGAGGAGCAGGTAAGCGCCGGCGCCAATCTCTTCTCCCCTCGGGGAGAAGGTGGCCGCGTAGCGGCCAGATGAGGGGGAGTTCAGAATTCAGCCCAGCTCGGCCCAGAGCGGCAGGTGATCGGAGCCGACGGCGTCCCGGTCGGACCATAGCCGCTTCAGCGATTTGGCCAGCGAAGCGCTGGTGAAGATGTAATCGATGCGTTTGTGGCGGCTTTTGTCGTCGGGGCGGTCGGGGTCGACCCAGGTGACGAGGTCGGCGACGGCAAGGCGCTGGGCGACGTCGACGGCAAGATCGGCGGTCAGCGGCATGCCGAACTCATGGTCCGGGCGGCCGGCGAGTTCGACATATTCGGGCGAGCCCGGCAGCATGTTGAAGTCGCCCATGACGATGAAGGCTTCCGGATAGGGCAGGTCCGGCAGGCCGATCTCGGGAATGCCCGACAGGCCGCCGCCTTCGAGCGCATAGTTCAGGAGGCGCTGGCGCAGGAAGCGGATCTGGCTCTGGCGCTCGACCGGGCTGCGGTGGTCGAGATGGGTGGAATAGAAGCGGATGAAGCCGAGCGGCGTCTCGATCAGCGCTTCGAGCGCGCCGCGCTGGAAATTCATGGCCTCGAGGCTGCGGCTGCGCGGCAAAAGGAGATTGCGCGACAGATGAATGGGTGTCTTCGACAGCACCATGTTGCCGAGCTGGAAGGAGGTCGAGATGGCGCGGCCGTTCTCCAGGCGCGAGCCGATATTGACCTCGAAATTGCTGCCATAGGCGGCAAAATAATCGGGCAGCGCCTCGCTGATCTCGGCCACCATGTCGCGGTCGCCGTTGCGCGGGTTGTTGCGGGTCACTTCCTGCAGCGCGACCACGTCGGCGCCGCGCACGGCGTCGGCGATGCGCCCGACATCGTATTTGCGGTCGAGGCCGATGCCGTACTGGATGTTGTAGGAAACGATCTTCATTCCCGCGCCCCTTTAATCCCCGCCAGTGCTACCGCGTGCGCGCCGAAAGGGCATCCGGCGCTTTAGTCGCAATTCGGCCTCGCCCTCGGCTCTGCCTTGGTTTAGAGCAATCCCGCAAGTGCAATAGCAGAAACTTGAAACGATGAAATTCCTCGACCAAGCCAAGGTTTACATCCGTTCCGGCGATGGCGGTGCCGGATCGGTGTCGTTCCGGCGCGAAAAGTTCATCGAGTTCGGCGGGCCCGATGGCGGCGATGGCGGCCGCGGCGGCGATGTGTGGGCGGAAGCGGTCGACGGGCTGAACACGCTGATCGACTATCGTTACCAGCAGCATTTCAAGGCCAAGACCGGCATGCACGGCATGGGTCGCAACATGACCGGGGCCAAGGGCGCCGACATCACGCTGAAAGTGCCGGCCGGCACGCAGATCTTTGCCGAGGACAATGAGACGCTGATCTGCGACCTGACCGTCGTCGGCCAACGCTTCCTGCTTGCCAAGGGCGGCAATGGCGGCTTCGGCAACCAGCATTTCAAGACCTCGACCAACCAGGCGCCGCGGCGCGCCAATCCCGGCCTGCCGGGCGAGGAGCTGAGCATCTGGCTCCGGCTCAAGCTGATTGCCGACGCCGGCCTGGTCGGCCTGCCCAACGCCGGCAAGTCGACCTTCCTTGCGGCCGTCACCGCGGCCAAGCCGAAGATCGCCGACTATCCGTTCACCACGCTCTATCCCGGCCTCGGCGTCGCCCGCATCGACGGCCGCGAGTTCGTGCTCGCCGACATTCCCGGCCTGATCGAGGGGGCGCATGAGGGGGTGGGCATCGGCGACCGCTTTCTCGGCCATGTCGAGCGCACGCGCGTGCTGCTCCACCTCGTCTCCGCGCAGGAGGAAAACCCGGGCAAAGCCTATAAGACGGTTCGCGCCGAGCTCGATGCCTATGGCCATGGGTTGACGGACAAGGTCGAGATCGTGGCGCTCAGCCAGGTCGACATCCTCGACGCGGACGCCCGCAAGAAGAAGGCGGCCTCGCTGAAGCGTGCCGCCGGCCGCGCGCCGATGCTTGTCTCGGCCGTCACCGGCGAAGGCGTCGAGGCCGTGCTGCGCGCGCTGATGGCGGTGGTCGCAGAAGCGCGCGATGCCGTTCCGGCGCCTGTCGACACACGCTGGCGATAAGACCGATGAGATCGCTGAAATCATACCGGCGCATCACAGTGAAGATCGGTTCGGCGCTGCTCGTTGACCGCGCGACAGGTTTGAAGCGCGACTGGCTGACCTCGCTTGCCGGCGACATTGCGGTGCTTGCCGATGCGGGCGCGGAAGTGCTCGTCGTCTCCTCGGGAGCCATCGCGCTCGGGCGCACCATTCTCGGCCTCGGCAGACGCGCGCTGAAGCTCGAGGAGAGCCAGGCGGCGGCCGCCGTCGGCCAGATCGCGCTTGCCGGCGCCTGGTCGGACGCGCTCGGCAAGGACGGGCTGAAATCGGGCCAGATCCTTTTGACCCTCGGCGATACGGAGGAACGCCGCCGCTATCTCAACGCGCGCGCGACGATCTCGACCCTGCTCAAGATGAAGGCGGTGCCGGTCATCAACGAGAACGACACGGTGGCGACGTCGGAAATCCGCTATGGCGACAATGACCGGCTGGCGGCGCGGGTGGCGACGATGATGGGCGCCGACCTGCTGGTGCTGCTTTCCGACGTTGACGGGCTCTACACGGCGCCGCCGGCCAAGGACCCGCGAGCGAAGTTCATCCCGGTGGTCGACCGCATCACGCCGGACATCGAGGCGATGGCGGGAGCGGCCGCATCCGAGTTGTCGCGCGGCGGCATGCGCACCAAGCTCGATGCCGGCAAGATCGCCAACGCCGCCGGCACCGCCATGATCATCACGTCCGGCACCAGGCTGTCGCCGCTGATGGCGATCGAACGCGGCGAACGCTCGACCTTTTTCAGGCCGAGCCCCAATCCGGTGAAGGGTTACAAGACCTGGATCGCCGGGCAGCTCGAACCGGCCGGCCGGCTCACCGTCGATGCCGGCGCCGTCGGTGCGCTCATGTCGGGCAAGTCGCTGCTGGCTGCCGGCGTCAAGCTGGTCAGCGGCAATTTCTCGCGCGGCGATACGGTGGCGATCCTGTCGCCGGAGGGCCGCGAGATCGCGCGCGGCCTGGTTGCCTACGATGCCGCCGATGCCGTAAGGATCGCAGGCCTGAAGACGGCCGAGATCGAAAACGTGCTCGGCTACGAGGCGCGATCGGCGATGATCCATCGCGACGACCTTGTGGTAAGCGTTGCCGGCGACCAAGTATTGGCCGACGACTAGATGGGGCGGAGGGATGAACCATGCTGAAGCTGCATGAAAAGTCCGGCGAAGACACTGTGGCACTCATGGCCGATATCGGCCGTCGCGCTCGCGCCGCCGCCCGACCGTTGGCCGTCGCTTCCACCAGAGCAAAGAACGATGCGCTGGTTGCCATGGCAGACGCCATCCTGCGCAACGAGCAGGCCATTCTCGACGCCAACACCATCGATACGTCGAATGGCGAGGAGGCCGGCCTGTCCGGTTCGTTCATGGACCGGCTGAAGCTCAATCCCTCGCGCATCCAGGCGATGGCCGACGGCATTCGCGAGATCGCCGCGCTCAAGGATCCGGTCGGCGAAACCATTGCGGCCTGGGACCGGCCGAATGGGCTCCGCATCGAACGCGTGCGCACGCCGCTCGGCGTCATCGGCGTCATCTATGAAAGCCGCCCGAATGTGACGGCGGACGCCGGCGCGCTCTGCCTCAAGGCGGGCAATCCGGTGATCCTGCGCGGCGGTTCGGACTCGCTCAATTCCTCGGCCGCGATCCACGCCTGCATGGTCGAAGGGCTGAAGGCCGCCGGCCTGCCGCGGGACGCCATCCAGCTGGTGCCGACCACCGACCGCGCCGCCGTCGGCGAGATGCTGAAAGGTCTCGGCGGCAATCTCGACGTCATCATCCCGCGCGGCGGCAAAAGCCTGGTCGGGCGCGTGCAGACCGAGGCGCGTGTGCCGGTCTTCGCGCATCTGGAAGGCATCTGCCATCTCTATGTCGACCGCTCGGCCGATCTCGACATGGCGGTCAATATCGCCGTCAACGCCAAGATGCGGCGCACAGGCGTCTGCGGCGCGGCCGAGACCTTGCTGGTCGACCGCGCGGCGGCCTCCACACATCTGGTGCCGATCCTGGAGGCGCTGCGTGCCGCCGGCTGCGAGATCCACGCCGATGCCGAGGTGATGAAGGCTTTCGCCGACGCCAGTCCGGCGACCGATGCCGACTGGGTGACGGAATATCTCGACGCCATCATCGCGGTGAAGCTGGTCGACGGCGTCGCCGGCGCGATCGAGCATATCGAGACGTTTTCCTCGCACCACACCGAGGCGATCGTCGCCGAGGATACGGCTGCGGTTGAGCGCTTCTTCAACGAGATCGACTCGGCGATCCTCTTGCACAATGCTTCGACGCAGTTCGCCGATGGCGGCGAGTTCGGCATGGGCGCCGAGATCGGCATCGCCACCGGCAAGATGCATGCACGCGGACCGGTCGGTGTCGAGCAGCTCACCTCGTTCAAATACCGCGTGCGCGGGTCTGGACAGGTGAGGCCTTGACGCTTGCCGCTAGAGTGTGAGCCTTTGCGCCAAGGCCCCCCCCTCTGGCCTGCCGGCCATCTCCCCCTCAAGGGGGGAGATTGGCAGCTTCGGCGCCGGCGCTCGGCTTGCAACGCCGGTGATTGGCGAAAGTCGCGGCGACATCTGATCTCCCCCCTTGAGGGGGAGATGGCCGGCAGGCCAGAGAGGGGGGCCTAGCACCATGCTTTCGTCCCCTCAGCCCATCGTTCCCGCCCGCTACCTCCGCATGCCCCATGCCGCCAGGGGGCTGACGGTCGGTTTGTTCGGCGGCTCGTTCAATCCGCCGCATGCCGGCCATGCGCTGGTCGCCGAGATCGCGTTGAGAAGGCTCGTGCTCGACCAGCTTTGGTGGATGGTGACGCCCGGCAACCCGCTGAAAAGCGCGCGCGAACTGGCGCCGCTCGCCGAACGTGTCGAGCTGTCCGAAAAGATCGCCAGGAACCCGAAGATCAAGGTCACCGCCTTCGAGGCGGCGCAGCATGCGCGCTACACCGCCGACACGCTTGCCCTGGTCAAGGCGCGCAACCCGGGTGTGGATTTCGTCTGGATCATGGGCGCGGACTCATTGCGCGACTTCCACCGCTGGCAGCGCTGGCGCGAGATCGTGCTGACCTTCCCGATCGCGGTCATCGACCGTCCGGGCGCCACGCTCTCCTTCCTGTCGTCGGTCGTCGCCAAGACCTTCGACTATGCCCGTATCGACGAGGGCGACGCGCCGCTGCTTGCCCGCATGCCGGCGCCGGCCTGGACCTTCATCCACGGTCCGCGCTCCTCGCTCTCCTCCACCGCGCTCCGCAAGGCGGCGAAGGATAGATGAGTTTCCCCTTCTCCCCTTGTGAGAGAAGGTGGATCGGCGCGATAGCGCCGAGACGGATGAGGGGTGTTCCAGCTTGGCGACACCGTTTTGTCTAGCGACGAGGTCGCCGACGTCTCACTCCGCTGGAACACCCCTCATCCGTCTTGCCGCTTCGCGGCAATCCACCTTCCCCCACAAGGGGGGAAGGGAAGTCCGGCCATGTCGCTTTTACGGCGGCTTTTTTCCTGTCCGTAGACCAAGCTGTGTGGACATGTTGAAGCAGAACCCCACCACAGTCGAACCCGCCCGCGCCGCGCAATCGGCGCCGCTGATCGCCATTGCCAGCGTCATCGTGTCGATGGCGCTGATCGCGATCGGCAATGGACTGATGTTTGCCTATATCCCGGTGCGCCTCGGCGCCGACGGGTTCGACCCGACCTGGGCCGGGCTGATCGTGACCGGGCTTTCGGCCGGCGGGCTGGCCGGCTGCATCCTTACCGGGCCGCTCGTCAAGCGAGTGGGTCACGCCCGCGCCTTCATGGTGCTTTCGGCGCTGATCGCGCTTTCCAATGCCGCGATCGGAGCCGGGCCGATACCGCTTCTATGGATCGCCGCGCGGGCGCTTTACGGCTTCGCCATCTGCGGGCTGTTCATCGTCGCGCAGAGCTGGCTGAATGACGCCTTGCCCAATTCGATCCGCGGCCGGGTCATGGCGGTGTTCTACGTCGCCTATATCGCCGGGCTAGGCGTGGGTTACGCGACGCTCGCTGCGGTCGACATCCATACAGCCGCGGCAGCGCTGATCGGCATCACCTTCACGGCGCTCTCCATCCTGCCGGTCGGCATGACGCGGCTGGCGCAGCCGCCGGCGCCGCAGGCCGCATCGGTGGCGCTTCGCCGCGCCTGGCGCATCTCGCCGGTCGGCGTCGCCGGCATGCTCGCCGTCGGCGGCCTGTCGATGATCGTCTCCGGCTTCGCGCCGATCCATGCCACCGCCAAGGGCTACAGCCAGGCCGACGTCGCGCTGCTGTTGTCGGCGATGCCGGTCGGCACGCTGATCCTGCAGATTCCGCTCGGCTGGATATCGGACCGCACCGACCGGCGCTACGTGCTGGCGGGCGCGGCGGCGCTCGCGGCGATCGCCAGCGTGCTTGCCATCGTCTTCGACGGCGGCGCGCTGATGGCGTTGGTGGTGATCTATCTCATCTGGGACGGAGCGTCGGAATCGATCTACGCGCTCTCCAGCGCGCATGCCGCCGACCGGGCCGGCAAGGACGAGCTTCTGGCGCTGTCGAGCTCGATGCTGTTCGCCTGGTCGCTGGCCGGCTTCATCGTGCCCGGCATCGTGACGGCGCTTTCCGCCGTCTTCGGCACCGCGACCTTCATCTATGTCGGCATCGTCATCGCCTCGGCCTTCTGCCTGTTCGTGCTGTGGCGCGTGATGGCCGGCCGGCCGACACCTGCGGCCACAAGCGGCAGTTTCGCGCCAATGTCGGCGCAGACACCCCTGCCGGTGGAGCTAGCCTTCGCGCAGGATGAGTCGGTCACTTCCAAGTGAAGAACCGGCACTGAAGAACCGGTGAGACTATTGCTTGCGCGCCTCCGGCGCCGGCATTTCCGGAGGCGGCAGCGGGATCGAGATGCCCTCGGTATCGAAAGCCTGCTTGGCGCGCTTGGTCATGTCGATCTGGGTCGAGAAATAGTCGGCGGCCGACGTCCAGTAGCGCAAGGTGAGTGAAACGGTGGTGTCGCCGAGACTGGCCACGAAGGCGATTGGCGCCGGTTCGCGCCGGATGCGCTTTTCGGCGGCGGCGATGGCAAGCAGCGTCTTTTGCGCGCGGTCGATGTCGTTCCACGAGCCGATGCTCAAGGTGACGTCGGTGCGCCGCACGCCGTTGCGGGTGAAATTGCGCACCGGCTGGTTCCACAGCGTCGAATTGGGCGCCATCACATAGACACCGTCGACGGAGCGCAGCTTGGTGGCGAAGAGACCGATCTCCTCGATGGTGCCGGCAATCGCGCCGACCTCGACATATTCGCCGATGCGGAAGGGCCTGAGCGCCAGAAGCATGATGCCGGCGGCGATGTTCTGCAGCGTGCCTTGCAGCGCCAGCCCGATGGCCAGGCCGGCAGCGCCTATTGCCGCAATGATGGAGGCGGTCTGCACGCCGAATTGGCCGAGCACCATGATGACGACAAGGATCAGGATGGCGTAACGCACGACCTGCGAGAAGAAATGCCGCAAGGTCTCATCGAAGCCATGGATGTGGCCAAGGCCGGCATAGATCGAGCGCTCGGCAAGCCCGGCCACGAGATACCCGACAACCAGGAGGATGACGGCGCCGACGGCCGAGAAGGAATAGGAGACGATCAGCGTGCTCAGCTGCGCAAGCCCGGCCTGGATGGTGATGAGGGCGCTTTGCGGGTCGGTGGGCATGGCGGGTATCCCGTTGGTCAATGCGCCGATAACCCGTGCGTCTGGCATCGGTTCCCGCCTTTTGCGGCTTGGCGGAGCGCCTCCTCAACATCGCGCGGAGATCACGCTTCGAAGGCGCCCGTCTTGAAACTGCAACGGAACTCTGCCTATCTAAGTGGTGTCACCTGATTTACCTGGTGATTTGGTTGTTCTTGTTGGGAAAGGAAACACACTGAGAACAGCACTGCGGAAGAAGGCTGACATCATGCCTTCGCCGGCAGGGATCAGCGGAAACGACGCCGCGTCCCTCGCCATCGACACAGTCCTTGCCAGTCTGGAAGACTCCAAGGCCGAAAACATCGTCTCAATCGACATCCAGGGAAAATCGAGCCTCGGCGACTATATGGTCATCGCCTCGGGCCGATCGCACCGTCATGTCTCGGCTGTCGCCGATCATCTCCTCAAGGCGCTGAAGGATGCCGGCCTCGGCAATGCGCGCGTCGAGGGGCTGGCCAGCGCCGACTGGGTCCTGATCGATTCGGGCGACATCATCGTCCACGTCTTCCGACCCGAAGTCCGCGAATTCTACAATCTCGAAAAGATGTGGCAGGCGCCGGATCTCGAGGAAGAAACCTTGCACTGAGCCTGATCCGCGTGCCGTGAACCGTCACGGTGCGCGTTAGGACAAGCTCGCCGGGGCGAGGATGAAGATCACCGTTCATGCCGTGGGCCGGATGAAGACCGGCCCCGAGAGAGAACTCGCCGACCGCTATTTCGAGCGCTTCGCCAAGAGCGGGCCCGCGGTCGGGCTGGAGTTTGCCGGCATTGTCGAAATCCCCGAGAGCCGCGGACAGAGCGCCGACGAGCGCCGCCGCGAGGAAGCCCAGAAGCTGCAGGCGCAGTTGCAGTTGGGCGCTGTTCTCATCCTGCTCGACGAACGCGGCAAGACGCTCTCCTCGGAGGATCTGGCCGCCCGCATCGGCCAGTTGCGGGACGGCGGCCGCAAGGCGCTGGTCGTCGCCATCGGCGGTGCCGACGGCCATGACAGATCCTTGCGCGAGCAGGCTGACCTTGTGCTGTCCTTCGGCGCGCTGACCTGGCCGCACCAGCTGGTGCGCGTCATGCTGGGCGAGCAGCTTTACCGGATAGCGACGATCCTGGCGGGTCACCCCTATCATCGTTCGTGAATTGCTCGACGGCCAAGAAGCTGGGGATTGCCGGCCCACGCCAGGATTTCTGCCTCAATCGCGCGGCAACGGGGTATTCTGTTTTACGCAATCCCGGACGGAAAACCGTTACGCACTTTTCCTGGAATTGCTCTGAGCGGCGCTTTCAACATGGTTGATGGTTCGTTAACGAAGCGGCGGATAGGTTAGAGGCCTGATGTCTGAAGGCTGGTACCCGATTACGCGCGCCTGGCGCGTCCGCTGCGGCTTGACCCTTGTCGCCGCCCTGGTCGCGCTCGGTCCGGTCCAGGCGGCCGAAAATTCGCTCGACCTTGCGCCCGACCCGGATCAGAGCCGGGCCGAATACGAGCAGGTTTCCAAGGAGATCACGCTCTCGTCGGAGCGCCTGGGCAAGCTCGCCGCCGACATCGCTTCGGTGCGTAAGGACTATGCTTCGATCACCGCGGCGCTCATCCAGTCGGCGATGACGGAGCAGAAGCTCGGTCAGGACATCGAGGACATCGGCGCCAAGCTCGAAGGGCTGAAGGCCGAACAAAATAAGCTGCGCGCCTCGCTCATGGCGCGGCGCGACGTGCTGGCCGAAGTGCTCGGCGCATTGCAGCGCATGGGGCTCAATCCGCCGCCGGCGATCCTGGTCAAGCCCGAGGATGCGCTGTCGTCGGTGCGCAGCGCCATCCTGCTCGGCGCGGTGGTGCCGGAACTGCGCCAGCAGACCGATCGGCTGATGGCCGATCTCAAGGAGCAGACGCGGGTGACGGCCTCGATCGAGGCCGAGCGGGCCAGGTTGACCGCCGCCGTCACGGACCAGACGGCGGAGAAGAAGCGACTCACCATGCTGCTCGAGGCCAAGAAGAAGCTGCAGGCCGACACCCAGGCCGCGATGGCGGCAGAGCAGCAGCATTCGCAGCAGCTGGCGGCGAAGGCGAGCAGCCTCAAGGACCTGATCGCCTCGCTGGAAGCCGACAAGGCGCGCAAGGCGCAGGACCAGGCCAAGGCGGGCGAGCGCAAATCGGCGGACAACGACACCACGGCCTCGACCACCGAGCTCGCTGCGCTGCCGGTGCCGGAAGCGAACCGTCTCACGGGATCGGCGCCGTTCTCGGCATTGCAAGGCCAGATCGCGCTGCCGGTCATCGGCAAGATCAAGCTGCGTTTCGGCGCCGACGACGGCAATGGCGCGGCGATGCAAGGCGACATGGTTGCGACACAATCGGGAGCCATCGTCACCGCGCCGGCGGATGGAAACGTGCTTTATGCGGGGCCGTTTCGCTCCTATGGTCAACTCTTGATCCTCAACGCAGGCGACGGGTATCATGTCGTTCTGGCGGGGATGAGCAGAATCAGCGTCGCGACCGGACAGTCGGTGCTCGCAGGAGAGCCGATCGGCGCGATGGGAGAGGCCCGGGTGGCAAGCACCTCGGCCTCGCGAAATGGAAATGCGGCGCTGGAACTCTATGTTGAGTTCCGCAAGGATGGAAAACCCGTCGATCCGGCCCCATGGTGGGCGGACCGATTTTCTGGAAGGACGTGAAATGATGCGGAAACTGTCGCTTCTGTTTGCCGGCGCGCTGATGGGCGCATCGGCAATGAGCCTGGTCTACGGCGCACCGGGTTCGGCGGCGAATGCTGCGGGTTCGGAAACCTACAAGCAGCTGGCGATCTTCGGCGACATCTTCGAACGCGTGCGCGCCAATTACGTGACGCCGCCGGACGACAAATCGCTGGTCGAGAACGCCATCAACGGCATGCTGTCCTCGCTCGACCCGCACTCCTCCTACATGAATGCCGAGCAGGCGCAGGACATGCGCGTGCAGACAAAGGGCGAGTTCGGCGGCCTCGGCATCGAGGTCACCATGGAGAACGACCTCGTCAAGGTGATCACGCCGATCGACGACACGCCGGCCGCCAAGGCGGGCGTGCTTTCCGGCGACTACATCGCCAAGATCGACGGCGAGGAGGTTCGCGGCCTGACCCTCAACGACGCGGTCGAGAAGATGCGCGGGCCAGTCAACACGCCGATCAAGCTCACCATCCTGCGCCAGGGCGCCGACAAGCCGATCGAGCTGACGGTGGTGCGCGACATCATCAAGGTCAAGGCGGTGAAGTACCGGGTCGAGAACGACATCGGCTACATGAAGATCACCTCCTTCACCGAGAAGACCTATGACGATCTCGAGAACGCCATTGAGAACATCAAGAAACAGGTGCCGAACGACAAGCTGAAGGGCTATGTGCTCGACCTGCGCCTCAATCCGGGCGGCCTGCTCGACCAGGCGGTCAGCGTGTCGGACGCCTTCCTCAAGCGCGGCGAGATCGTCTCGACGCGCGGCCGCGATCCGAAGGACGTCACCCGCTTCGACGCCAAGCCGAAGCAGGTCGACGACATCAACGGCAAGCCGATGATCGTGCTGGTCAATGGCGGCTCGGCGAGCGCCTCGGAAATCGTCGCCGGCGCGCTGCAGGATCTGCGCCGCGTCACGGTGGTCGGCACGCAGTCCTTCGGCAAGGGCTCGGTGCAGACCATCATCCCGCTCGGCGAGAACGGCGCGCTCAGGCTGACGACGGCGCTCTATTACACGCCGTCGGGCAAGTCGATCCAGGGCAAGGGCATCACGCCAGACATCAAGGTCGACCAGCCGTTGCCGCCGGATCTGCAGGGCCGCGACCTGACCCGCGGCGAGTCCGACCTCAAGGGCCACATCAAGGGCGCCGACGAGAGCTCCACCGGCTCGGGCTCGGCCGCCTATGTGCCACCGGACCCGAAGAACGACCTGCAGCTGATCTATGCCGAGCAGCTGCTGCGCGGCGAAAAGACCGATCCGTCGTTCCCGCCGAACCCGGACAAGGCCGTGCTGAACCAGTAATGCGGTCCGGCTCTGGCCGGCTGCGAGAAGCAATGCAATGCTGCCGGGGCCGCGAGGTTCCGGCAGTTTGATTCGGGGACCGCGGTCGGGGCGCCACGCGTCTGGGTATCGCGCCGGCGATTGCGAAGTTCACGCGAGATGTCACGAAAAACGTGACCCTGGCGTGCTTCCGGGGAAACACGACTTGGCTGAGATCGGCAAGGACATCGAACGCCCGCTCGGACAGACCATCCGGCCTCAGCGCAAGGCCTCGCGCGGCATCGGCTCCGGCTCGCTCATCGCGGTGCTGGCCGTGCTTGGCGTGATCGGTGTTTCCGGCGCCATTGCGCTGCGTGAAAGGCCGTTCCGCAAGCCGGAAGAAGTCGCCGTTTCGACGCCGAAGATCACCGCCGAGGCTGCTCCTGCGGCGACAGCGGCGCCCGCCCCGGCTCCGATGGCGGCGGCGCCACAGGCCAGCACGCCGATGAAGAGCGGCGGCCCGCAGATCATCCACGTCCAGACCGAAGAAGGCGACGGCCCGCCGAAGGCCGCTATCGTGATTCGCGATCCGTCGACGCTCGGCCAGAACCTCAAGGTCGCCCATATCCCGGACAGGGCGCTGATCGAGGCCACCGACACCGGACCGCTGCCGATCCGCAGCGCCGACGGCCGGCGGCCGTTCGACGTTTATGCGCGGCCTTGGTCGGGCGCGCGCGGGGCACGGGTGGCGATCGTCATTGGCGGGCTCGCCGTCTCGCAGACCGGCACGCAGGCGGCGATCGCCAAGCTGCCGGCCGAAGTGACGTTGGCCTTCGCGCCGCAAGGCAACAGTATCGGCCGCTGGATGCAGACGGCAAGGCAAAGCGGGCATGAGATCGTCATGCAGGTGCCGCTCGAGCCGTTCGATTATCCCAACGTCAATCCCGGCCGCAACACGCTGACTGTCGCGGCCAGCCCGGACGAGAATTTGAAGAGCCTGCACTGGGCCCTGTCGCGCACGACCAACTATACCGGGGTCATGAACTATATGGGCGCCCGCTTCTCGGCCGACGCCGCGGCGATGGAACCGTTCATGGCCGAGCTCGGTAAGCGGGGGCTTGCCTACATCGATGACGGCTCGTCATCGCGCAGTGTGGCGCCTGACCTGGCGTTGAAGGACGGCGTGCCATTCGTCGCCGGCGACATGGCGATCGATGCCGTCCAGGATCGCGGCGAAATCCTCAAGAAGCTGGACAGCCTCGAAGCCACGGCGCGGGCCAAGGGCAGCGCCGTCGGCGTCGGTTCGGCCTTCGATATCACCGTCGACACGGTGACGTCGTGGATTGCCGAAGCGAAGAAGCGCGGCATCGAGATCGTGCCGATCTCGGCTGTGGCGATCGATCCGCAAAAAGGCTAACCCTACCCGCCTCGCCGAACTCCATTCTCAAAGACAGCTGGAACGCTGACATATGGCCAAGACGATCGATCCCGAAACGCTGCCTTACCGTCCGTGCGTCGGGCTGATGATCCTCAACAAAGCAGGTCTGGTCTGGGTTGGGCACCGCATCGCCGAACCGGACAGCGAGTTTGCCGGCACGACGCAGCTTTGGCAGATGCCGCAAGGCGGCATCGACAACGGCGAAGAGCCGATCGAGGCCGCCGGGCGCGAGCTCTACGAGGAGACCGGCATGCGCAGCGTGTCGCTGCTGGCCGAGGCGCCGCGCTGGATCAATTACGACCTGCCGGAGCATCTGGTCGGCGTCGCCTTCAAGGGCCGCTATCGCGGCCAGACGCAGAAATGGTTCGCCTACCGCTTCGATGGCGACGAAGGCGAGATCGAGATCAATCCGCCTCCCGGTGGCCATAAGGCCGAGTTCGATGAATGGGCCTGGCGGCCGATGCGGGAGCTGCCCGACCTGATCGTGCCGTTCAAGCGCAAGGTCTATGAGCAGGTGGTGGCGGCGTTCCAGCATCTCGTCCCTTGAGCGGCCGCCATCTGTCCCGGTTGTCGCGGCCGCCCCATGGCCGTATTGATTGCCGATGCAATGAGCGGGGGTCGCCATGAGCGACGACACCGGACGCGGGTTTCCGGAACATGATGCAAGCAGTGGTTCGACCGTGAGCGAGGCGGCCGCCGGCGCGATCCTGACGATCGACCTCGGGGCCATCCGGGAAAACTACCGCCGGCTGAAGGCGCGGCTGAGCGGCGTCCGCTGCGCCGGCGTGCTCAAGGCCGACGGCTACGGACTTGGCGCCGCGCAAGTGGCCTCGGCGCTGGCGAAAGAGGGCTGCGACATCTTCTTCGTCGCGCTGCTCGGCGAAGGCATCGCGCTGCGCAAGGCGATCGGCCCGGGGCCGGACATCTTCGTGCTGAACGGGCTGCCTCCGGGTTCTGAACGGGAAGCCGCGGCGGCCGGGCTTTGGCCGGTCATCAACAGCGCCATGCAACTGAAGGCCTGGCGCGAGACCGCGCGAGGCATGGGCCAAAGCCTTGCCGCCGCCATCCAGGTCGACAGCGGCATGGCAAGGCTCGGCATGGCGCCGGCGGAAGTCGAGGCGGTCGCGGGGGAGACCGGCGCCTTCGATGGCGTCGACATTCGTTTCGTCATGAGCCATCTCGCTCGCGCCGACGAGCCGCAACAGGCGGCGAACGAGAGGCAGCGGCACGAATTCGAAAGGCTGCGCAGGATGCTGCCCGCGGCGCCCGCCTCCTTGGCCAACTCGTCCGGCATCTTTCTCGGACCGGCCTATCACTATGATCTTGCCCGCCCGGGAGCCGCGCTTTACGGCGTCAACCCGACACCACACGCACCCAATCCGATGCTGCCGGTCATACGGCTGCAAGCCAAGGTGGCGCAGACGCGGCAGGTCGACGCCGGCGCCGGTATCGGCTACGGCCATACCCGCCATGCGGACGGGCTGCTCGATCTCGCGACCATTTCGCTGGGCTACGGCGACGGCTGGCACCGTCGCGCCGCTTCGGCTGCCTGGTTCGAGGGCGTGCGACTGCCCTTCGTCGGGCGCGTGTCGATGGACTCGATTATCCTCGATACTTCGGCGCTTCCGGCAGGTAGGCTCGGCGAAGGCGACCTCGTCGAGCTCATCGGTCCCTCGCAAAGCGTCGACGACGCGGCCGGCCATGCCGGCACCATCGGCTACGAGATATTGACCAGCCTGGGTACGCGCTTTCACCGCCGTTACATCGGCGGATAACGCAGCACTTGGCGGGTGCTGCAAAATCCGGCAGACAGGGAATGGCCATGCCTTGGGCGGCATGATCGGCCTTTGAGGGAGCCTTGAATGAAAGTCATCGTGCTGGGCGGCGGCGTGATCGGGGTCACCACCGCCTACTTCCTCGCCGAGGCCGGTCATGAAGTGACCGTCTACGATCGCCAGCCGGGGCCGGCGCTCGAAACCAGCTTCGCCAATGCCGGCGAAGTATCGCCGGGCTATGCCTCCCCTTGGGCCGGGCCCGGTATCCCGGTCAAAGCCGTCAAATGGCTGTTGATGAAGTATGGTCCGCTGGTCGTGCGGCCGGCCTTCGACCCGAATATGTGGACCTGGCTCCTCAAGATGCTGCGCAACTGCACGGCCGAGCGCTACGCGCTCAACAAGTCGCGCATGGTGCCGCTTGCCGAATACAGCCGCGACACGCTGAAGGCGCTGCGCGAGGCGACCGGCATCACTTACGACGAACGGACCAAAGGCACGCTGCAGCTGTTCCGCAAGCAAAAGCAGCTCGACGGCACCGGCGGCGACGTCGAGGTACTGAAGAAATACGGTGTGCCTTACGAGATCCTCGACCGCGACGGCTGTATCGCCGCCGAGCCGGCGCTTGCGGCGGTGCGTGAGAAATTCGTCGGCGGCCTTAGACTTCCGGGCGACGAGACCGGCGACTGCAAGATGTTCACCGACAAGCTCGCGGAACTTTGCGTGGCGCGCGGCGTGACCTTCGAATATGGCTCGACCATCCGGCGCATCGTCAGGAACCGCAATCGCCTCACCAACGTCCTCACGGAGGGCGGATGGAAATCCGCGGACGCCTTCGTGATGGCGATGGGCAGCTATTCGGCGCAGTTCATGCGCTCGCTGGGGCGGCCCATACCGGTCTATCCGGTCAAGGGCTATTCGATCACCGTGCCGATCGACAATGTCGAGGCCGCGCCTGTGTCGACCGTCATGGACGAGACCTACAAGGTGGCGATCACCCGGCTCGGCGACCGCATCCGGGTCGGCGGCACGGCGGAGATTTCGGGCTATGACCTTCGCCTGCAGGAATCGCGCCGCCGCACGCTCGAACACTCGGTCGGCGATCTCTTCCCCGGCGGCGGCGACCTCAAGGCGGCGAGCTTCTGGTGCGGCTTGCGGCCGATGACGCCGGACGGACCGCCCTTGATCGGGCAAAGCGAGGTTGCCAACCTCTATCTCAACACCGGCCACGGCACGCTCGGCTGGACCATGGCCTGCGGCTCGGCCAAGGTGCTGGCCGACATCATGTCCAACCGGGTGCCGGAGATCAACGCGCGCGACCTCAGCCCGGAGCGGTATCTCAAACCTATCTGAGGGGCTTTGCAGTTGCTTCGGCGGGCTCGGCTCAGAACGCCTCCATGACCCAGCTGCCGCTGAACAGCAGCCGGTAGAGCCTGGCGCTGGCAAGGCGGCGGCGACCAACTGCCTGTGATAAAGTCGGCCGCAGCGAGGGGACTTCGGATGCGTCTTTTTCTTTTTGCGGCGGCCGCCTGTCTGACCTGCGCCCCGGCGGCGCTGGCAGCGGACAAAACCGTTCACGACAAGGAGCACGGCTTTTCGCTGACCTATCCCGAGCAATGGGCGAGCGAAACCGCCTTTGACAACACCATTCGGCTCAAGATCAAATCCGGCGAAGGAGGGCTCACCTGCCGCGTGTCGGAAAATGCCTATGATCCGACCGCTCCCGACAATCCGCCCGATGTCAGGGCGTTCATGGAGCAAGACTGGAAGGTGAGCAACTGGCAGACCATGGTCGGCGTCGCCTATCAGTCGGCCGCCTTCCGCCAGGACAGGTTGGCGCATTTTCCGGACGGCTATCCGGTGCGCATGGCCGAGATGGATTTCCACTATGCCGACGAGAATGTCAGCTTCTACGGCCATTCCCGCATCGCGCTGACGCTGCGCAGCTCGCATTACGGCTTCGTCGATTGCGGGGTCGCGGGCGACAACTCCGAAGAGGTAGAGCGCAAATGGGCGCCGCTTGCGGACGAGGCCAATAAGATCGTGAGCTCGTTCGTGCTCGACGCGGATTAATTCCTCAATGCAGGCATTTGAAGCGTTGCGGGCTTGTCAGCGGCAAGATTTTCACCGTCCATTTCGGTGAATCAGCGCAGACGTTGGGAATTGGCTGAAGCCTCTCAACCTCGTCATTCCAGGGCGGAGCAGCCGCGGAGCGGCGTCGCGGAGACCCTGGAATCCATTCCGTGATTCTGATCAAAGAGTGCAGCTGAGCAGAATTCTGCACCGCGGCAGCGCTCATGCGACACGGAATGGATCCTCGGGTCTGCGCGCGTCGCTTCGCTCCTTGCTCCGCCCGTGGATGACGAGGCCGGACCGTTTCGGCCAATCTCCAAGGCATACCATCTGTCAACGCGAACACCGGTCAGATCTCTGTCCCGCGAACGTTCTGGGCAAGCGGTCCTAGATCGTGTTCTAGACAAAAAGGCCGCGCTCGCGTTCCACGGCCTTGGTGATGAAGTTGGCGACCAGCTGCACGCGGCGCAGCGGCCGCACCGATTCATGATAGACCAGCCAATAGGCGCGGCGGATGGGCGCGACGATGTCGACCGGCACCAGCTCCGGCATCGAACGGGCGACGAACGTGTGCAGGATGCCGATGCCCGCGCCGGAGCGCACCGCTTCGGCCTGGCCAAGCGCCGAGGAGATGGCGAAGCTGGTGCGCCATTCGGGGCTGAACTCGGCAGCATAGTCGAGCGAGGGGCTGACGATGAGGTCCGGCACATAGCCGATCAACGTGTGCCGGCCGAGCTCGGCCGGCGCCTTCGGCAGGCCGTTGGCTTCGGCATAGGCGCGGGATGCGAACAGACCGAGCGTATAGTCGACCAGCTTGCCCGCCACCAGCCGCCCTTCGCTCGGCCGCTCGACGGTGATCGCGATATCGGCCTCGCGCCTGGACAGCGAGAAGGAGCGCGGCACCGGCACCAGCTGGATGGTGAGCTCGCGGTGCAACGCAGTCAGCTCGCCCAGCCGCTTTGCCAGGAAGGCGACGCCAAATCCGTCCGGCGCGCCGATGCGCACTGTGCCCGAAACGTCGTCGCCCTCGCCGGCAATGGTCGAGCGCGCGGCGATCATGTCGCTCTCCATGCGCTCGGCTATGTCGAGGAAGCGCTCGCCGGCCGGCGTCAGCTCGCTGCCGGTGGTCAGGCGGCGGAAGAGCTTTGTGCGAAGCGCCTCTTCGAGCGCGGCGATGCGGCGCGAGACGGTGGCGTGGTTGAGCTCCAGGCGCTTGGCCGCACCGAGAATCTGGCCGGCGCGGGCGACTGCAAGGAAGATGCGGACGTCATCCCAGTTCATGGGAGTGGTCCGTTTTAACCGGCAGCGCCGCGTTCCCGCCCACCCCCCTCTGTCCTGCCGGACATCTCCCCCGCAAGGGGGGAGATTGGCAGCTTCTCTGATGGCGCTTCTTTTCAATCGTTGGTGATTGGCGAAAGCCTTCGTGACGTCTGATCTCCCCCCTTGCGGGGGAGATGGCCGGCAGGCCAGAGGGGGGTGTGAAGGAACGCAAACTTCGGCCTTTTCAGCAGTCCATCATTTGCGGCAATTAATGCACAGCCTGCCGCCGTTGTCTATTTTCCGCACAACGGTTGCGTTTTGGCTCGCGTTGCCATCGCCGCCGCAAAGGCGGACAATGCGTCATCATCAGAACAGGGAGAGAAAAGCATGATCGAATACGGTCATTTCATCGGCGGCAAGCGTGTCGCCGGCACCAGCGGGCGCAAGCAGGATGTGATGCAGCCGATGGACGGCTCCGTGCGCGGCACGGTGGCTTTGGCTTCGCAGGCGGAGCTGCGCGCCGCGGTCGAGGACGCCAAGGCGGCGCAGCCGAAATGGGCGGCCACCAACCCGCAGCGCCGCGTGCGCGTGCTGATGAAGTTCCTCGAGCTGGTCCAGCGCGACTATGACGAGCTGGCCGACATATTGGCGCGCGAGCACGGCAAGACTATTGCCGATGCGCGCGGCGACATCCAGCGCGGCCTCGAAGTGGTCGAGGTCTGCATCGGCGCGCCGCACATGATGAAGGGCGAGTTCACCGACGGCGCCGGCCCCGGCATCGACGTCTATTCGATGCGCCAGCCGCTCGGCGTCGTCGCCGGCATCACGCCGTTCAACTTCCCGGCCATGATCCCGCTGTGGAAGATCGCGCCGGCCATCGCCTGCGGCAATGCCTTTATCCTGAAGCCGTCGGAGCGCGATCCGGGCGTGCCGATCCGTATCGCCGAACTGTTCATCGAGGCCGGCCTGCCGGCCGGTGTCCTCAACGTCGTCAACGGCGACAAGGAAGTGGTCGATGCCATCCTCGACGATCCGGACATCAAGGCCATCGGCTTCGTCGGATCGACGCCGATCGCGCACTATATCTATTCGCGCGGCACGGCATCGGGCAAGCGCGTGCAGTGCTTCGGCGGCGCCAAGAACCACATGATCATCATGCCCGACGCCGACATGGACCAGACGGTCGACGCGCTGATCGGCGCCGGCTACGGCTCGGCCGGCGAGCGCTGCATGGCGATCTCGGTGGCTGTCCCGGTCGGCAACGACACCGCCAACCGGCTGATGGAAAAGCTGGTGCCGCGCGTCGAGAGCCTCAAGGTCGGCCCCTCGACCGACTCTTCCGCCGATTTCGGTCCGCTGGTGACCGCGCAGGCGCTGGAGCGCGTCAAGGGTTACGTCGATATCGGCGTCAAGGAAGGCGCCAAGCTCGTCGTCGACGGTCGCGGCTTCAAGATGCAGGGCTATGAGAACGGCTACTATATGGGCGGCTGCCTGTTCGACAACGTGACCGCCGACATGCGCATCTACAAGGAAGAGATCTTCGGGCCGGTGCTCTCGGTGGTGCGCGCGCCGCGCTACGAGGACGCCATCAAGCTCGCCAATGACCACGAGATGGGCAACGGCGTCGCCATCTTCACCCGCGACGGCGACGCCGCGCGTGATTTCGCGTCCAGAGTCCAGGTCGGCATGGTCGGCATCAACGTGCCGATCCCGGTTCCGATCGCCTATTACACGTTCGGCGGCTGGAAGGCGTCGTCCTTCGGCGACCTCAACCAGCACGGTCCGGACGCGTTCCGCTTCTATACCAAGACCAAGACGGTCACCTCGCGTTGGCCGTCGGGTATCAAGGACGGCGCCGAGTTTGTCATCCCGACGATGAACTAGCCCGAACGGTCGTCCAAACCAACATTGAGAAGGCGCGGCGCGAGCCGCGCTTTCTTTTTATGGACGAAGGCGAAGCACAACTTCAGGCGCATGAATTCCGGCGCATCGCGTCATGCGTGCGTCCGCATATTCTAATAATTCCATCGCCGTGTGATGGAACCAACAGACCACCATCTGCCTTAGGCTTTATTCCTGCCATGCGTGCAGGCAACCAAGCAGCGCCGGTTCAAGCCGGGGTTCTCGTCTGGCGCGAGGAGGTGTCAGATGACACGATTTGTTGTGGCGGCAATATTGGCGGCGACGGCGATGACCGTTGGAGCCGTGCCGGCGAGCGCGGCGGCGCAATGCGCGGCGCGCGCCGACATCATCAAGGCGCTTGGCGACAAGTTCCACGAAACCGAGGCTGGGCGCGGCCTGATCAATCCGAACGTCGTGCTCGAGATATTCGTCTCCGACCAGGGAAGCTGGACGGTGCTCGCCTCCGATACCAAAGGCCAGAGCTGCGTGCTTTCCGTCGGCGAGGGCTGGGACAGCCCGACGATCACGGCGGCGATGCCGGGCGCCTGAAACCGGCGGGGAGCCGGGGTGCGCGCCACAACGGCTCCCACGGTCCGGCGTCAAGTGGCGCCAAGCAAGGCGCTCTCCGCAGCGCCGCTTGTTTACGGAGCGGAGCTTCACCATATCGAATCCCAGGGAGTCCTGATCTCCCGACGACAGACCGGAAGCCAGAAGGAGTGACGCGATGAAGACGTCCAATCCGGCCTGGAGCCTTCCGGCACACTGAGGCGGCCGAATGTGCCTCCCTTTGCCGGAATGCGACGGCAAAGGAGGTGCCCCATGGCACGCGAATTTTCGTTTCGATGGGTCAAGCTTGCGGCCGTTGGCGCCATGATGGCGCTGTCGGCAGTTCCGGCGCAGGCGCAAGTCATCTGCGGCGGCCATGACTATCTGGTCGCGAGGTTGGCGGAGGCATTCGAGGAGAAGCGGCTGGGCTATGGCGTGGCCGGACAAGTCGCCATCTTCGAGGTATTCGTCTCGGCAGGCGGAACCTGGACCATCCTGATGACCGACGTCAAAGGCCAGAGCTGCATCCTGGCCGCCGGCGAGGGGTGGGAAGACACGCTGGCCACCGCGGTCGGGCAGCCGGGTGGCTGAAGTGCCTCGAGCAGGCGCTGGTCCTGCTCAGCGCGTGGCGGCCACCTCGGCATGACCGCGCAGCAGCGCTATCAGCTTCTTGGCGTCCTTGGCGGCGGCTTCCTCGTCGCCGTCGAGGATGGAACGGATCAGCGCCACGTGGTGCTCGGCCGATTCGGCGAGGCCGGTGTCGGCCTTGTAGCGATACCAGAAGCGGCGGCTGTGGGTCTGCAAGGGGCCTGCCACACGCGCCGCGAAGGGGTTGTCGGCGGCGATGGCCAGCGCTTCGTCGAGCGCCTTGTCGGCCTGGATGAAGGCAAGCACATTGCTCGAGATCACCGCCTTCTGCATGGCCAGGGCCGCTTCATGGAACAGGTCGGCGGCCTCGCGGGTGACGAAGCGGGCGGCCGAGCGGGCGAGCACCACCTCGATGCCGCGCCGCGCATCCAGCACCCGCAGCCAGTCGCCGGCGTGAAGCGGTGCGACCGCGATGCCGGCCCGAGGTCTGATGTCGAGAAGCCCTTCCCAGGCGAGCCGCTGGATCGCCTCGCGCACCGGGGTGCGTCCGAGGCCCAGCCGCTCGATCAGCGCGCCTTCGGTGACGAAGCCCGACGGCGCCAGCTCGAGCGTGACGATCATATGCTCAAGCGCGCGATAGGCCTTGGTCGCCGCCGGCTCGAAGGTCGCGTTCGCCTCGACGGATATCAGCGGGGAGATCAATGGGCGGGCTCCTGATATATTTTTCATATATCATAAGTGATTCAGCGTTGACAGGCTAATTCTTAATAGATATACGACTGATATATCAGAGGAGAAGTAGCCATGTGGGCCGGAGTTTTCCCCGCCGTCACGACCAAATTCACCGCCGACGACCGTCTCGACCATGCCGAGATGGAGCGCTGCTACGGGCTGCAGATGGAGGCCGGTTGCGACGGCCTCATCATCTGCGGCTCGCTCGGCGAGGGGCCGATGCTGTCGCCTGATGAGAAGATCGAGGTGCTGAAGACGGCGCAGAAGGTTGCCGGTAAGAAGCCGGTGCTCTTGACCGTCAACGAGCCCGGCACGCGTGAGGCGGCTGCTATCGCCAAACGCGCTGCCAAGGAAGGCGCCGACGGCCTGATGGTGGTGCCGAGCCCGATCTATCACACCGACCCGCAAGAGACGGTCGCCGCCCTTCGCGCCGTCGCCGAAGCAGGCGACCTGCCGGTGATGATCTATTCCAACCGACTCGCCTATCGCGTCGACGTCACCGTCGACCTAATGGAGGAGTTGGCGTCGGACAAGCGTTTCGTCGCCATCAAGGAATCCTCCGACGACATCCGCCGATCGACCGAGATCATCAACCGGTTCGCCGACCGCTACGACCTCTTCACCGGCGTCGACAACCTTGCCTTCGAGGCGCTGTCGGTCGGCGCCATCGGCTGGGTCGCCGGCCTCGTCACCGCCTTCCCGCGCGAGACGGTCGCGATCTACCAGTTGATGCAGCAGGTCCGACGCGACGAGGCGTTGGCGATCTACCGCTGGTTCCGGCCCTTGCTCGACCTCGATGTCTCGACCTATCTGGTCCAAAACATCAAGCTTGCCGAAGTGCTGGCGATCGGTACCAATGACCGCGTTCGTATGCCGCGCCAGCCGCTGTCGGGTGAACGCCGCAAGGCGGTCGAAAAGATCGTCCGGGATGCGCTGGCGATGCGGCCGAAGCTGCCGCCGCTGCAGACGTCTCCTCGATCGACGAAGCAGATGGTGGCGGCCGAATAAGGGACAGCCCTGACGTGCAACGAAATTCCAAATCCTGGGAACAGGAGCGGCGCTCAGCCACCGGGGCATCTTCTGCCGGTGCGCGGGGAGAAGCGGAAGACATCGCCATCATCGGCGGCGGCATCATCGGCATCTGCGCTGCGACCCTGCTCTCGGAAGCGGGGTGCAGCGTCACCGTCTTTGACCGCACCGGCATCTGCGAGGAGACGAGCTCAGGCAATGCCGCCGCCTTCGCCTTCTCCGACGTGCTGCCGCTGGCGCATAAGGGGATGATCCGGCAATTGCCGAAATGGCTCGCCGACCCGCTCGGACCTTTGACCATCCCACCGGCTTATCTGCCGAAACTTCTGCCCTGGCTGATCCGCTTCTGGCGGGCGGGCGCGGCGAAGCACTACGAGACGAGCCTCGCCACGCAGGCGGGCATGATGAAGCTCTCCGAAGCCGAATGGATGCAGCTGCTCGACCGCTCCGGCACGCGGCCGATGCTGCGCGAGGATGGGTCGCTGGAATTCTATGAGAGCGAGGCGGAGTTCCGCGCCTCGCTGCCCGGCTGGGCCGAACGCGAGCGTTTCGGCATCGGCTTTCGCCATGTCGAGGGCGAAGAGATGGCGGCGCTTCAACCGGGTCTTTCGCCGCGCTTCGTCAAGGCCACCTTCGTGCCGGGCTGGAAGACGGTCGCCGACCCGAAGCTGCTCGGCAAATCGATCTGGGCCTATGCGGAAAAGCTCGGCGCCCGTTTCGAGCATGCGCGGGTCGCGGGCATCGAAGAGGATGCAAAGGGCCCCACGATCGTTCTGGCAGACGGCAGCAGGCGCGCGGCAAAGACGCTTCTGATCGCCGCGGGCGCCTGGTCTCATCTCCTGGCAAGGGATATTGGGGACCGCATCCCGCTTGAAACCGAGCGCGGCTACAACACGACGCTGCCGGTGTCGGCCTTCGACGTGAAACGGCAGCTGATCTTTTCCGGCCATGGCTTCGTCATCACGCCGCTCGAGACCGGCTTGCGCGTCGGCGGCGCCGTCGAGCTCGGCGGCATCGAGCGGCCGCCGAATTTCGCTCGCTCGAAGGCCATGCTGGAGAAGGCGAAGCGCTTCCTGCCCGGGCTTGATCCGTCGGGCGGCCGCGAGTGGATGGGTTTTCGCCCTTCGCTGCCGGATTCCCTGCCGGTGATCGGCGCGTCGCGCGCGCCGAACGTCTATTACGCTTTTGGTCACGGCCATCTCGGCCTGACCCAGTCCGCGGCGACCGGCCGCTTGATCCGCGATCTCGTTCTCGGGCAGACTCCGCCCCTCGATCTCACGCCCTTCAGTCCGCAGCGTTTCTGAAAAAGAGTCCATCATGGCGAAAAAATCCTTCTTCTGCATCGACGGCCACACCTGCGGCAACCCGGTCCGCCTGGTCGCCGGCGGCGGGCCGCTGCTCGACGGCGCGACCATGATGGAGCGGCGGGCGCATTTCCTCGCCGAATATGACTGGATCCGCACCGGGCTGATGTTCGAGCCGCGCGGCCATGACGTGATGTCGGGCTCGATCCTCTACCCGCCGACGCGCGAGGACTGCGACATCGCCATCCTGTTCATCGAGACCTCGGGCTGCCTGCCGATGTGCGGGCATGGTACGATCGGCACCGTCACGATGGCGATCGAGCACGGGCTGGTGAAGCCAAAGACGCCGGGCGTCTTGAGGCTCGACACGCCGGCCGGCCTTGTCATCGCCGAATACAAACAGGTCGGCGAATATGTCGAGGAGGTGCGCATCACCAACGTGCCGTCCTTCCTCTATGCCGAAGGCTTGACCGTCGAATGCCCGGTGCTCGGGGAGATCAGCGTCGACGTCGCTTATGGCGGCAATTTCTACGCCATCGTCGAGCCACAGAAGAATTATCGGGACATGGCCGATTACTCGGCGGGCGACCTCATCGCCTGGAGTCCGGTTGTGCGCCAGCGCCTCAATGAGAAATACTCCTTCGTGCATCCGGAGAACCCCGGCATCAACCGGCTGTCGCATCTGCTGTGGACGGGCAAGCCGAAACATGCCGAGGCCGATGCGCGCAACGCCGTCTTCTACGGCGACAAGGCGATCGACCGCAGCCCTTGCGGCACCGGCACCTCGGCCCGCATGGCGCAGCTCCATGCCAAGGGCAAGCTCAAGCCCGGCGACAGTTTCGTGCATGAATCGATCATCGGCTCGCTGTTCAAGGGCAGGGTCGAAAAGGAGGTCAGCGTGGCGGGCAAGCCGGCGATCATCCCCTCGATCGGCGGCTGGGCACGGATGACCGGGTTGAACACCATCTTCATCGACGACCGCGATCCGTTCGCGCATGGATTCATCGTCACATAAGCCTCGCGGCCTCAGCCGGTCGAAGCCGGTATCGGGCTCGCCCAAATTGTCGGCAACAGCCAATCGGCCTGACGTCCGAGAGTGGTCATGCCAGGGTTCTGAAAAAATGCGAGGCGACCCGTTCAGCGGTCCCTTTCGTCAGATCGTCAAGAAAGGATAATCGATGCTTTCCGGCCCAAAACCCGAATGGCTGACCTTCGATTGCTACGGCACCCTCATCCAGTGGGATGAAGGTCTGCTTGCCGCCGTCAACACGATCCTCGCCAATCACCCAGCCTCCAATATCGAACCCCAGACGCTGATCCGCGTCTACGACAAGCACGAGCACGCGCTCGAGACCGCACGGCCTCACAAATCCTTCCGCAGCGTGGCCGGCGAGGGGCTGGGGCTGGCGATGGAGGAGCTGAAGCTCGCCCGTTCGCCGGACGACATCGAGGTGCTGACCGGGAGCATCTCCCGAATGCCGCCATTCCCCGAGGTCGTCCCCGCGCTCGGCGCGCTGAAGGCCCAGGGTTTCAAGCTTTGCATCATTTCAAACACTGACGATGACATCATCGCCGGCAATGTCGCCCAACTAGGCGGGCATATAGACCGCGTCGTCACCGCGCAGCAGGCCGGCGCCTACAAGCCCGCGCGGCAGATCTTCGATTTTGCGCACAATGCGCTTGGCGTCGGTCGGGGCGACGTCGTGCATATTTGTGCCAGTCCGCATCTCGATCTCGCCGCCGCCCGCGACCTCGGCTTCCGCTGCATCTGGATCGACAGGGGAACCGGCCGCAAACCGCTGCCCGACTACACCCCGAACGCGGTTTTCCCGGCGCTCGATGATGTGCCGCCCTTCCTGCGGTCGACGATCTGGAACTGAGCCCGGCGCGGATGTCAAACGGTGTCGCCTCGCCGTCACATGGCCGTCACACGCGATGGAATCCTGACCTTGCGGAATGTGTGGCGATCCGAAACGACCTAGCCCGATCATTGCAAGGATTCTTCTCATCAACTTGTTTTGACGCCGATTTCTTCGACACGAAGCTCGTCATAAGGTCGAATCGTCAAAGACATTGCGTTGTGCCAATGATAGGTTCCGCGATAGTCCAGGGGGCCGGGTACGAAAAACGGACAATCGGGCGGCGTGCTTCCAAAACACGCCCGGCGATTGAAAAATCACGTTGCAATCCGGGCTCGAGACTTTACGACTAGGGGAAATACGAAAAGGAGTGCGACCCGGAAACGGGCGACATTCCAGGGGAGCCGCGTAAATATGCAGTATTTCGTCCAGCAGCTTATCAATGGGCTGACGCTGGGATCTATCTATGGCCTGATCGCAATCGGCTACACGATGGTCTACGGCATCATCGGCATGATCAATTTCGCCCATGGCGATATCTTCATGGTCGGCGCCTTCACCGCCCTCATCGTCTTCCTGATCCTTGGCGCGCTGTTCTATTCGGTGCCGGTCGTGGTGGCGCTCCTGATCATGATGATCGTGGCGATGCTTCTCACCAGCCTCTACAACTGGACGATCGAGAAGGTAGCCTACCGGCCGCTGCGCGGCTCGTTCCGCTTGGCGCCGCTGATCACCGCCATCGGCATGTCGATCGCGCTGTCCAACTTCGTCCAGGTCACGCAAGGCCCGCGCAACAAGCCGATCCCGCCGCTGGTCAGCCAAGTCTACACTGTTGATGGTGTGAGCGTTTCGCTGAAGCAGATCCTCATCGTGATCGTCACCATCATTCTGCTGGCGATTTTCTGGTATCTCGTCAACCGGACAGCGCTCGGGCGGGCGCAGCGCGCCTGCGAACAGGACCGCAAGATGGCCGCGCTGCTCGGCATCGACGTCGACCGCACTATCTCCATCACCTTCATCATGGGCGCGGCCCTTGCCGCCGTCGCCGGCACGCTGTTCCTGATGTATTACGGCGTCGTGGTGTTCTCGGACGGCTTCGTGCCGGGCGTGAAAGCCTTCACGGCGGCCGTGCTCGGCGGCATCGGCTCGCTGCCCGGCGCCGTGCTCGGCGGACTGCTGATCGGCTTCATCGAGAGCATGTGGTCGGCCTATTTCTCGATCGACTACAAGGACGTCGCCGCTTTCTCGATCCTGGCGATCGTGCTCATCTTCCTGCCCTCCGGCATCCTCGGCCGGCCTGAAGTCGAAAAGGTCTGATCCTGATGGCCGTTACCGTGTCTTCGGAGCGCGACGCCGTCGCTACTCCAGTTCAGCGCGCTTTTCGCGAAGCGCTCTATGCAGGCGCCATCGCGCTCGGCCTGTTCGTGCTGTTTATCGGTCTCAGGACCGACCAGAATATCTCCAACGAACTCATCCTGGTGCAGCGCTGGGGCCTGCTCGCCCTGGTGGTCATCGCCACCGCCGGGGGCCGCTTCCTCTATGTCGCCTATGGCCAGCCCTTCGTAGCCAGCCTGAAGATCGCCGACATCGACACAGGCCTGCTGCCCGACACCATGGCGGCACGCTTCTTCAGGATGCCTTATTTCATAGCCGCGGTCGTCGTCGCAGCCTTGCTGTTCGTGCTGGCCGGCTCGCTTGACGGGCTGCTCGGACCCGACCTTGCCGGCTACGCGCGCTTTGTGCGGGCGCTGGCGATCATTTATGCCGTCGCCTGGGTAATGTATTATTTCCGGGCCTTCATCCACGCCCACTTCTCGGCGTTGGGCATCAGCGCGCTGGCGCTCTATCCGATCATCGTCGTGCTGGTGCTTGCGCTGGTAACAGGATCGATAGCGGGAGGGTTTCAGGGCTCTTTGAAGTGGGTCGACAATTTCGGCATCCAGATCCTGATCTATGTGATGTTGGCCTGGGGGCTGAACATCGTCATCGGCCTCGCCGGCCTGCTCGATCTCGGCTACGTCGCCTTCTATGCCGTCGGCGCGTATGCCTACGCGCTGCTCGGCACGCATTTCGGCCTGTCCTTCTGGATCCTGCTCCCGGCCGCCGGCTGCATGGCCGCCTTCTGGGGCGTCATGCTCGGCTTCCCGGTGCTGCGGTTGCGCGGCGACTATCTGGCGATCGTCACCCTTGCCTTTGGCGAGATCATCCGCCTCGTCCTGATCAACTGGCGCGAGGTGACAAACGGTTCGGCCGGCATTTCCGGCATTCCAAAGGTCTCCTTCTTCGGCCTGATGTCGTTCAACGTCTCGGATCCGAACTACATCGCCAAGGTGCTGCACATCGCCACATCGAGCGCCTATTACAAGATCTTCCTTTACTATCTGATCCTCGGACTCTGTCTTTTGACCGCCTTCGTTACCATCAGGCTGCGGCGGTTGCCGGTCGGCAGGGCGTGGGAAGCGCTGCGCGAGGACGAGATCGCCTGCCGCTCACTCGGCATCAACACCACCACCACCAAGCTGACGGCGTTCGCCACCGGCGCCATGTTCGGCGGCTTCGCCGGCTCGTTCTTCGCCGCACGGCAAGGTTTCGTCAGTCCCGAATCCTTCGTCTTCCTGGAATCGGCGATTGTCCTCGCAATCGTCGTGCTCGGCGGCATGGGTTCGTTGGTCGGCATCGCCGTAGCGGCGCTGGTGATGATCGGCGGCACCGAAGCGTTGCGGGAGCTCGACTTCCTGAAGCGGGTCTTCGGTCCCGATTTCACGCCTGAACTCTACCGCATGCTGCTTTTCGGCATGGCCATGGTCATCGTCATGCTGTGGAAGCCGCGCGGTTTCGTCGGCAGCCGCGAGCCGACGGCCTTCCTGAAGGAGCGAAGAGCGGTTTCAAGCTCCTTCACCAAGGAGGGGCACGGCTGATGAACGCGACCCCTTCCTCGAACGATTTCATCCTGCAGGTCGAGCACCTGTCGATGAAGTTCGGCGGCCTGGTCGCCATTGGCGACCTGTCGTTCCAGGCCAGGCGCGGCGAGATCACCGCGCTGATCGGCCCGAACGGCGCCGGCAAGACCACCGTGTTCAACTGCATCACCGGCTTCTACAAGCCGTCTGAAGGCATGATCACGCTGAACCGGGGGGACGGCTCGACCTATCTGCTCGAGCGCCTGCCCAACCACGAGATCCCGGCCCGCGCCAAGGTGGCGCGCACCTTCCAGAACATCCGCCTGTTCTCGGGCATGACGCTGCTGGAGAACCTCCTGGTCGCGCAGCACAACAAGCTGATGAAGGCTTCGGGCTATACTCTCCTCGGCCTGTTCGGCTTTCCGAGCTATCGCCAGGCCTCGGCCGAGTCGATCGAGCTCGCCAGGCACTGGCTGGAGAAGGCCGATCTTGTCGATCGCGCCGACGATCCGGCCGGCGACCTGCCCTATGGCGCGCAGCGGCGCCTGGAAATCGCGCGCGCCATGTGCACGGGGCCGGAGCTTCTGTGCCTCGACGAACCGGCCGCCGGCCTCAATCCGAAGGAATCTGCGGCGCTCAACGAGCTGTTGATGGGCATCAAGAGCACCGGCACGTCGATCCTGCTCATCGAGCACGATATGTCGGTGGTGATGCAGATCTCCGACCATGTCGTCGTGCTCGAATACGGCCGCAAGATCTCCGACGGCAATCCGGCGTCGGTCCGCACCGATCCGCGCGTCATCGCGGCCTATCTTGGCGTTGACGACGAGGAGGTCGAGACGGTGCTGACCGAGGTCGGCGATGAGGACGTGATCGAGCAGCTCGATACCGGCCCCGATTCCGCGCATGGGCCGGGAAATTCCGCTTCGATGATGGCCGGGCCGGTTTCCGATTCGGTCGAACATGGGAATGAGGGCGAGCGGGTCACGGTGTCGAAGGGCGCCTCGAAGGCGGCGCAAGTCGACGCGCGCGCTGCATCGATAGCCAGCAAGCCGGTTCCATCGCCAGCGACAAAGTCGGCCGCCGCGAAAGGCAAGCCGACGGCGAAAGCCCCTGCAAAGAAGGCGCCCGGCAAGGCGCCGGCGAAAGCCGGCGGCATCTCCAATCGCCTCGACGCGCCGCGCGGCGGCAAGGCGGACAGCCTGATCCGCATCAAAGGCATCGGCCCGGTCAACGAGCGCAAGCTCAACGAGCACGGCATCTTCCATTTCGACCAGATAGCGGCCTGGAAGAAGGCCGACATCGAGGCCGCGGAAGCCTATCTCGCCTTTGACGGGCGCATTGCCCGCGAAGACTGGATCGGCCAGGCGAAGACGCTGGCGAAGGAAGCAGCGGCCAAGCCCGCGACGCGTGGAGGGCGCAAATAATGGCCGGCACAACGTTGCTCGACATCAAGGGTGTCGAGACTTACTACGGCAACATCCGGGCGCTGAACGGCGTCGATGTCAGCGTCAACCAGGGTGAGATCGTGGCACTGATCGGTGCCAACGGCGCCGGCAAGTCGACACTGATGATGACCATCTTCGGCGCGCCGCGCGCCCGCACCGGCACCATCACCTTCGCCGGTACCGACATCACCAAGATGCCGACGCATGAGATCGCACGCCTGCGCATCGCGCAATCCCCGGAAGGCAGACGCATCTTTCCGCGCATGACGGTGATGGAAAATCTGCAGATGGGCGCCAGCCTCGACAACCTCAAGCATTATGACGAGGACGTCGAGAGGGTGTTCACGCTGTTCCCGCGGCTGAAAGAGCGCATCGCCCAGCGCGGCGGCACGCTGTCGGGCGGCGAGCAGCAGATGCTGTCGATCGGGCGCGCGCTGATGGCGCGGCCGAAGCTTTTGTTGCTGGACGAGCCCTCGCTGGGGCTCGCGCCGCTGATCGTCAAGCAGATCTTCGACGCCATCCGCGAGCTCAACAAGACGCAGGGGCTGACCGTGTTCCTGGTCGAGCAGAACGCCTTCGGCGCGCTCAAGCTCGCCACGCGCGGTTATGTCATGGTCAACGGCAATGTGACGATGAGCGGCACCGGCAAGGAATTGCTCGCCAATCCGGAAGTGCGCGCCGCCTATCTCGAAGGCGGACATCATTAAAGCGCGATGACTTTCCCAGGATCGCCATCTCGCTCTAAGGTTTTGTTCTTGAAGCATGATCTTCTCCGAAAAATCTGCGACTTTTCGGGATCATGCTAAGATCTGGGGACATCGATCATGCAGGGCATTATCTACGAAGAAGCCTCGATCTGGCAGTTTCTGTTCATCACAGGCCTGCTTGGCGGCGGGGCGGCATGGATGACAGGCAAAGCGGCGGCTCAGACCTGGAGCACCTATCTGCGGCTGTTTTTCTTCCTGCTCGGTCTCGGTATCGGCGTCAGGTTCATCCATCACGCCTTGTTCGGCGGCACGATGTTCTCGCTGCATTACTATATCGTCGACACCATCGTTCTGATGATACTGGGCTTCCTCGGCTATCAATACACGCGCACCAACCAAATGGTCACGCAGTATAACTGGCTCTATGAAAGAGCTTCCTTGTTAAGCTGGAAACCGAAAGGTTGACGTTCACCATCACCGCCGTTTCGGGGATGAATCGGCGTGACAAGTGCCTGAAAATCGGCATTCTATGCTTTCTGCGATAAGGGTGGGCATCGCATGAAAGTATCATCCACGCCCACTCCGTAAATGGGAGCGTTTCAATGAAAAAATCACTTTTGTCCGCCGTGGCGCTGACCGCGTTCGTCGCGTTCAGCGGCAGCGCGTGGGCCGACATTCTGATCGGCGTCGCCGGTCCGATCACCGGCCCGAACGCCGCCTTCGGCGCGCAGTTGCAGAAGGGCGCGGAACAGGCGGTCGCCGACATCAACGCGGCGGGCGGCATCCTCGGCCAGCAGCTCAAGCTCGAGATCGGTGACGACGTCTCCGATCCCAAGCAGGGCATCTCGGTCGCCAACAAGTTCGTCGCCGACGGCGTCAAGTTCGTCGACGGCCACTTCAACTCCGGCGTGTCGATCCCGGCCTCGGAAGTCTACCAGGAAAACGGCATGCTCGAGATCACGCCGGCCGCGACCAACCCGAAGTTCACCGAGCGCGGCATGTGGAACACCTTCCGCACCTGCGGTCGTGACGACCAGCAGGGCAAGGTGGCCGGCGACTACATCGCCAAGAACTTCAAGGATGCCAAGATCGCCATCATCCACGACAAGACGCCTTATGGTCAGGGCCTCGCCGACGAGACCAAGAAGAACCTCAACGCCAACGGCATCACGGAAGTGTTGTACGAAGGCGTGAATGTCGGCGACAAGGACTTCTCGGCCCTCATCGCCAAGATGAAGGAAAACGGCGTCACGCTCATCTACTGGGGCGGCCTGCACACCGAAGCCGGCCTGATCATCCGTCAGTCGGCCGATCAGGGCCTGAAGGCGCCGCTGTTCTCGGGCGACGGCATCGTCTCCAACGAACTGGCCTCGATCGCGGGCGACGCCGTTGCCGGCACGCTCAATACCTTCGCTCCGGATCCGCGCAAGAATCCGGCCGCCAAGGAAGTGGTCGAGAAGTTCCGCGCCAACGGCTTCGAGCCGGAAGCCTACACGCTCTACTCCTATGCCGCGGTGCAGATCATCGCCCAGGCCATCGCCAAGACCGGCTCGGCCGACGACGCGCAGAAGGTTGCGGAAACGATCAGGGCCAACACCTGGAAGACCGCCATCGGTGACATCGGCTACGACAGCAAGGGCGACATCACCCGTCCTGACTATGTCATCTATGAATGGAAGAAGGGCGACGACGGCAAGTACAGCTACTTCGAGAAATAAGCCGGCAAACTCGAGCCGACTTTTCGGGGATGCCCGGCGCTCGCGCCGGGCATTTTCGTTTGCGGGCGAGGCCAACCGGAAGCTCCGCGCCGCGCCTCGGGCAATACCCGTCCACCACCCATGATCCGTGTTCGAAGAACAGCAATGACGATTTGGCGCAAACAGGCGACTTAAATCGTTTTAGCTGTCGCGCAAATTTGTTTGCGCTGCAGCATTTTCACGTTAATCATTGCGCCGGTTCATCTCCCTTCCGCTGCTGGAGCCTACTCCTTGGCCATCACGAAGATACTCGTCGCCAACCGGTCCGAAATCGCCATCCGCGTGTTCCGCGCGGCCAACGAGCTCGGCCTCAAAACCGTGGCGATCTGGGCGGAGGAGGACAAATATTCGCTGCACCGCTTCAAGGCCGACGAGAGCTATCAGGTCGGCCGCGGACCGCATCTGGCCAAGGACATGGGTTCGATCGAGAGCTACCTGTCGATCGAGGAGGTGATCCGGGTCGCCAGGCTGTCGGGCGCCGATGCCATCCATCCCGGCTACGGCCTGCTGTCGGAAAGCCCGGAATTCGCCGAGGCCTGCGCCGAGGCAGGCGTCACCTTCATCGGCCCGAAGCCGGAAACGATGCGCCGGCTCGGCAACAAGGTCGCCGCGCGCAACCTGGCGATTGAAGTCGGCGTCCCGGTCGTCCCGGCAACCGATCCGCTGCCGGACGACATGGACGAGGTCAAGAAGCGCGCCGCGCAAATAGGCTATCCGGTGATGCTCAAGGCCTCGTGGGGCGGCGGCGGCCGCGGCATGCGCGCCATCCGCGCCGAGGCCGACCTCGCGCGCGAGGTGATGGAAGGCAAGCGCGAGGCCAAAGCCGCCTTCGGCAAGGACGAGGTCTATCTCGAAAAGCTGATCGAGCGCGCCCGCCATGTCGAGGTGCAGGTGCTGGGCGACACGCATGGCAATGCCGTGCATCTGTTCGAGCGCGACTGCTCGATCCAGCGCCGCAACCAGAAGGTCGTGGAGCGCGCACCGGCCCCCTATCTCAGCGAGGAGCTGCGCCAGGAGCTTTGCGGCTATGCGCTGAAGATCGCGCGCGAGACCAGCTATATCGGCGCCGGCACGGTCGAGTTTCTGCAGGATGCCGACACCGGCAAGTTCTACTTCATCGAGGTCAATCCGCGCATCCAGGTCGAGCACACCGTCACCGAGCAGGTGACCGGCATCGACATCGTCAAGGCGCAGATCCACATCCTCGATGGCTTCGCCATCGGCACGAAGCAATCGGGCGTGCCGGCGCAGAAGGACATCAGGCTGAACGGCCACGCGCTGCAGTGCCGCATCACCACCGAGGATCCGGAGCACAATTTCATTCCGGATTATGGCCGCATCACCGCCTATCGCGAGGCGGCCGGCTTCGGCATCCGGCTCGACGGCGGCACCGCCTATTCGGGCGCGGTCATCACCCGCTTCTACGATCCGCTGCTCGAAAAGGTGACGGCCTGGGCGCCGACGCCCGGCGAGGCGATCTCGCGCATGAACCGGGCGCTGCGCGAGTTCCGCATCCGCGGCGTCGCGACCAACCTCACCTTCCTCGAAGCGATCATCAACCACCCGCGCTTCGCCGACAATTCCTACACGACGAGGTTCATCGACACGACGCCGGAGCTGTTCGAGCAGGTGAAGCGGCAGGACCGCGCCACCAAGCTGCTCAACTACCTGGCCGATGTCAGCGTCAACGGCCACCCCGAGACGCGCGGGCGGCCAATGCCGAAGGCGAATGCGGCCGCACCCGTGGTGCCCTATCTCAACGGCCATGTTCCGGACGGCAGCAAGCAGAGGCTCGATGCGCTTGGCCCCGAGAAATTCGCGGCCTGGATGCGCGGGGAGCGCCAGGTGCTGGTCACCGATACGACGATGCGCGACGGCCACCAGTCGCTGCTCGCCACGCGCATGCGCACCTATGACATCGCCGGCATCGCCGGCACCTATGCGCGGGCGCTGCCGCAATTGCTCTCGCTGGAATGCTGGGGCGGCGCGACCTTCGACGTCGCCATGCGCTTCCTCACCGAGGACCCGTGGGAGCGTCTGAGCAAAGTGCGCGAGGCCGCGCCCAATCTTCTGCTGCAGATGCTTTTGCGCGGCGCCAACGGCGTCGGCTACACCAACTATCCCGATAATGTCGTCCAGCATTTCGTCGCCCAAGCGGCAGCCGGCGGTGTCGATCTGTTCCGCGTCTTCGACTGCCTTAACTGGGTCGAGAACATGCGCGTCGCCATGGATGCGGTCGGCGCCGAGGGCAAGCTGGTCGAAGCGGCGATGTGCTACACCGGCGACATCCTCGATCCGGCGCGGGCGAAGTACGATTTGAAATACTATGTCGGGCTGGCCAAGGAGCTGGAGGCGGCCGGCGCGCATATCATCGCCGTCAAGGACATGGCCGGCCTGTTGAAGCCGGCCGCGGCGCGCGTGCTGTTCAAGGCGCTGCGCGAGGCGACCGACCTGCCGATCCATTTCCACACGCACGACACGTCAGGGCTGTCGGCGGCGACGGTGCTGGCAGCGGTGGAGAGCGGCGCCGACGCTATCGACGCAGCGATGGATTCCTTCTCCGGCAACACCTCGCAGCCCTGCCTCGGCTCGATCGTCGAGGCACTGAAGGGCACCGAGCGCGACCCCGGTCTCGATCCGCAATGGATCCGCCGCATTTCCTTCTACTGGGAAGCGGTGCGCAACCAGTACGCAGCCTTCGAGAGCGATCTCAAGGGACCTGCCTCGGAGGTCTACCTGCACGAGATGCCGGGCGGCCAGTTCACCAACCTCAAGGAACAGGCGCGCTCGCTCGGGCTCGAGACGCGCTGGCATGAGGTGGCGCAGGCCTATCACGACGTCAACCTGATGTTCGGCGACATCGTCAAGGTGACGCCCTCGTCCAAGGTGGTCGGCGACATGGCGCTGATGATGGTCAGCCAGGATCTCACCGTCGCCGATGTCGAGAACCCGGCCAAGGACATCGCCTTCCCCGATTCGGTCGTGTCGATGCTGCGTGGCGATCTCGGCCAGTCGCCCGGCGGTTGGCCGGCGGCGCTGCAGAAGAAGGCGCTGAAGGGCGAAAAGCCGATCACCGTGCGGCCCGGCTCGCTGCTAAAAGCAGCCGACCTCAAGGCTAGCCGCAAGGACATCGAGGGCAAGCTCGACCGCAAGCTCTCGGAGTATGAATTCGCCTCCTGGCTGATGTACCCGAAGGTGTTCACTGATTTCGCCGCGGCGCAGGAGACCTACGGGCCGGTGAGCGTGCTGCCAACGCCGACCTATTTCTACGGCATGAAGCCGGAAGACGAGATCTTCCTCGATATCGAGAAGGGCAAGACGCTGGTGGTTCGCTGCCAGGCGTTCGGCGAAGTCGACGACAAGGGCATGGTCACCGTGTTCTTCGAGCTCAACGGCCAGCCGCGCCGCGTCAAGGTGCCGGACAGGGCGCATGGCGCTTCCGCCGCCAAGGCGCGCCGCAAGGCCGAGCCCGGCAATGAGGGGCATGTCGGCGCGCCGATGCCCGGCGTCGTGTCGGCGCTTGCCGTGGCGGCCGGACAGGCGGTCAAGGCGGGCGACGTGCTCTTGTCGATCGAGGCCATGAAGATGGAAACCGCGCTGCATGCCGAACGCGACGGCGAGATCGCCGAGGTGCTGGTGAAGGCCGGCGATCAGATCGACGCGAAGGATCTGTTGATCGCATTCAAATAAGGTGTGCCGATATTCAGGTGAGGCCGGCCTGCAAACGCCGGCTTCCTGCGCTTCCGGTGCTCACGTCCTTAAGTACGCTCCGCTCCGGTTCTCGGAATCCATCGTTTTCGACTCGGCCTGACCTGAATCTCGGCACACCTTTGGATGTGCGCAGCCGTCCACAGGCGCTCGACAAGTGTCTTGACCCGCCGCGCCCGCTCGGGCAGGGAACCCGCTCCAATTTGCCGTGGCGGGAATCGCCACTGCTCCAGAAGACGCGGAGAGAAAAATGGCCGACGAAATCACCGAGACCAGCCAGACTGTAGCCGCCGGCCAGCTGCGCACCATCATCGAGCGTATCGAGCGGCTCGAGGAAGAGAAGAAGACGATCTCCGACGACATCAAGGATGTCTATGCCGAAGCCAAGGGCACTGGCTTCGACACCAAGGCGATCCGCACCATCGTGCGGTTGCGCAAGAAGGATCAGGCCGAGCGCCAGGAAGAGGAGTCCATCCTCGATCTCTACAAGGCCGCTCTCGGCATGGCGTAAGCCTCATGGCCGGAGACCGGCCATGAACGAATTCGACTTCGGCGGCCGTCGCGCCTCGGAGTTCCGCCATCGCGGCTTCTGGGCGCTGTTCGCCGAACGGCACCCGCAAGAAAGGCAAAGGCTCGCTCGGCGCGGGCCATGGTTCTGGCAGCGCGGGCTGCCGGATTTCGCTTTGGTTCTTTCGATGTATGTCGCGCCGGCGCAGAACCATGTCGGCGTCTTCTTCGGGCGCAACGAGAAGTTCGGCGCCACGGAGTCCTGGTCGCGGTTGAAGCCGTTCCAGCCGGCGATCGAGGCCAGGCTGAAGCTCAGGCCCGAGCAGAGCTGCGAAGGTCTCGGCATCAACTCGATGTGGCGGGTGAACTGCTACGCCGAGGACAATTGGCCGGCCATGAGCGACTGGCTGGTGCGGGAATGCTCACGCTTCGAAGAAGCCGTGACCGAAATTCTCGGGCAGCGATAGGTCGCGGGCGATGAGGGATTTTTTCCGTTCGCGCTGGAGAGGCCAGGTTCCGCTCGACCGGCTGTTCTGGCGCGACATGCTGCTGGTCGGTACCATTCTGAGCATCGCCTCTTCGGCGCTGGCGCTGGTCCTGCTCGGGTTGAAGCTGCCGCTCTGGCTGGTGCTGGCGGTGCATTTCCTCCCCGTTCCCTACACCATTTTTCTGACGGTCGCTGTCTGGCGGACCGCGGAGAAGGCCGGGGGTTTCAAGGCGCAGCTGATGATGCTCGGTTCCGCGCTCTGGCTGATCACAACGGTCGTTGTGTAGAGCCGGATGGAGCATGAAAAAGGGCGGCCGAGGCCGCCCTTTGCGAAGACTGGAAGCCCATATCAGACCGCAGGCTCGAAGCGCAGCGCCACGCCATTGATGCAGTAGCGCAGGCCGGTCGGCGGCGGGCCGTCCTCGAAGACATGGCCGAGATGGCTGCCGCAGCGGGCGCAATGGCATTCGGTGCGGACCATGCCGTAGCTGCGGTCGACGGTGGTCTCGATCGAGCCCGGGACCGGGTCGTTGAAGCTCGGCCAGCCGGTGCCGCTCTCGAACTTCAGCTTGGATTCGAACAGCGGCTGGTCGCAGCCGACGCAATAGAAGGTCCCGGCCCGCTTCTCGTAGAGCAGGGCGCAACTGCCGGGACGCTCGGTGCCGTGGTTGCGCATGACGGCATACTGCTCCGGCGTCAGCCGGGCGCGCCACTCGGCATCGGTGCGGGTGACAGGATAGGCGTGGGTGTCCATGAAATCTCCTCGGCCTTGGCGGCTCGTTGTTGCTTGCTACGGATATTCGCCCAAACATAGGCCTTTGTTACAGGTGCTTCCAGCGAAAGCGAGCTAATGCCTGCGCGACAGCTGCCTGGTCGCTGCCTCAAGCCCGACCAATGTCAGCGGGAACATGCGGCCGCCGAAGATGTCGCTGATCAACTGGATCGAGTGCGTGTAACGCCAGTTCTTCTCAGCTTCGGGATTGAGCCATATCGCGTTCGGCCATTGCTGCAGCAGGCGGGCCAGCCACACGCTTCCGGCCTCCGGATTCCAGTGCTCGACCGAGCCGCCCGGATGGGCAATCTCGTAAGGGCTCATCGAGGCGTCGCCGACAACGATCACCTTGTAGTCCGGCCCGTATTTGTGGAGGAGGTCGAAGGTCGGGATCGTCTCGGCCAGCCGCCGGCGATTGTCCTTCCAGACGCGCTCGTAAAGGCAGTTATGGAAGTAGAAATATTCGAGCTGGCGGAACTCGGCGCGCGCGGCGGAAAACAGTTCCTCGACGCCGCGTATATGGTCATCCATCGAGCCGCCGACGTCGAAGAACATCAGAAGCTTCACGGCATTGCGCCGCTCGGGCCGGGTCTTGACGTCGAGATAGCCGTGCTCGGCGGTGGCGTGGATGGTGCCGGGCAGGTCGAACTCTTCCTCGGCGCCCTCGCGTACCCAGCGGCGCAGCCGCTTCAGCGCCACCTTGATGTTGCGGGTGCCGAGCTCGACGGTGTCGTCGAAGTTCCGGAATTCGCGCTTGTCCCAGACCTTCACCGCGCGGCGATGGCGGCTGTCATGCTGGCCGATGCGAACCCCTTCGGGGTTGTAGCCATAGGCGCCGAAGGGCGAGGTGCCGCCGGTGCCGATCCATTTCGAACCGCCCTGGTGGCGCCCCTTTTGCTCCTCGAGGCGCTGCTTCAAGGTCTCCATCAGCTTGTCGAAACCGCCCAGCGCTTCGACCAGCTTCTTTTCCTCCTCGCTCAGGTGCTTTTCCGCCAAACGACGCAGCCATTCCTCGGGGATGTTGGCGACATCGACGGCATCGGGGCCGCCGAGCGCCTCGACACCCTTGAAGACATGCGCGAAGACCTGGTCGAAACGATCGATATGACGCTCGTCCTTCACCAGGGCCGAGCGCGCGAGGTAGTAGAAAGCCTCGACGTCATAGTCGACCAGCCCCGCTTCCAGTCCCTCCAGCAGCGACAGATATTCCCTGAGCGAAACAGGAACCCGCGCGGCCTTCAGTTCTAGGAAGAAGGGGATGAACATCAGTCCCTTATAGCAAATCGTACTCGATGAATCCGGTCCGCCTTGCCACATGGTCGTAGAGCCGGCGCGCCGTGGCGTTGGTCTCGTGCGTCATCCAGTAGACATTCTTGACGCCGATCTTGCCGGCTTCGTCCTGCGCCGCTTTGATCAGCGCCGCGCCCACGCCTTTGCCGCGCACCTCCGGATCGGCGAACAGATCCTGCAGGTAGCAGTTGTTGACCAGTGACCAGCAGGAGCGATGATAGAGGTAGTGGGTCAGCCCAACCGCTTTGCCGTCGAACGTGGCGATGAAACCTTTCGGCTCGAATTCGCCTGCCGTGAACAAACGCTTCCAGGTGACGTCGTAGACCTCGTCCGGCAGCTTGGTCTCGTAGAAGGTGAGATAGGCAGTCCACAAGCGCCGCCAGTCGGCGTGGTCGGACTGCGCGAACGGGCGAATGGCGATCTCGGACATCTTTTCTCCTCCAGTGCTTTCGGTCCGAAGCTGCGGCAGGGACCGATTGCCGGCAACGGTCCACAGCCGGAGAAAGCGCTATTGCTGCCGTCTGGCCATGAAGGCCAGGCGCTCGAACAGGTGCACGTCCTGCTCGTTTTTGAGCAGCGCGCCGTGCAGCTTCGGCAGCATGTTCTTGGGATCGGCGCGCAGGTCCTCGGGCGCGATGTCGTCGGTGACCAGCAGGCGGATCCAGTCGAGCGCTTCGGAGGTCGACGGCTTCTTCTTCAGGCCCGGCACATCGCGGATCTCGTAGAACTGGCTCAGTGCCGCCCGCACCAAATTCTGCTTGATGCCGGGGTAATGCACCTCGACGATCCGGTGCAGCGTGTCGATGTCGGGGAAGCGGATATAGTGGAAGAAGCAGCGGCGCAGGAAGGCGTCCGGCAGTTCCTTCTCGTTGTTCGAGGTGATGATGACGATAGGCCGGAACTCGGCGCGGACCGTCTCGCCGGTCTCGTAGACGAAAAACTCCATCCGGTCGAGCTCCTGCAGGAGGTCGTTGGGGAAATCGATGTCGGCCTTGTCGATCTCGTCGATCAAAAGCACGACTTTCTTTTGCGCAGCGAAGGCATCCCACAGCTTGCCGCGCTTGATGTAATTGGCGATGTCGTTGAAGCGCTCGTCGCCGAGTTGGCTGTCGCGCAGCCGCGAGACGGCGTCATATTCGTAGAGGCCCTGTTGCGCCTTGGTGGTCGATTTGACGTTCCATTCGATGAACTCCAGCCCGAGCGCCGAAGCCACCTGGCGGGCAAGCTCGGTCTTGCCGGTGCCGGGCTCGCCCTTGACCAGCAAGGGCCGCTCCAGCGCGATCGCGGCATTGACCGCAACCATCAGATCCTTGTCGGCGACATAGGCCGCAGTGCCTTCGAAACGCATCTTTTCTCCTGTCCGTGCAGCGGACCGTAAGGAGGCTGGACGGGCCGCGCAAGGGCGGTTGCCGGACAGCTTCCCATCGGGACGGTCCGCAAGACGAATTATGCGCAAATGGTGACCCGTTTCTCTGGCGCACGGCTAATCATCGGCCTATATTTGTCGACGGCGGTCTGCGCTTCCCGGCAGGAGAAACTTATCCCCGGGGCCTTATCGATCCTTAGGGAGCTGTCCCTGGGAAGACCCGTGGGTTTTCTCACACGGCGCCCACCTACTTTGTAGGCACCCGGGATCGACCTCTCCACCGGTTGCGTGGATCGTCGCTCTCCTGTTTTTCGGGAGACAAGCGCCTTCTCTCTGTTTTGACGCAATTCCGGACGGAAAAACCGCTGCGCACTTTTCCTGGAATCGCGCTAGAAACGTCGCTCCTAAAACGCCATCCAAATCCGACCTTTTCTAGCGTCCGCGCATGAGCTCTTCCAAAGACCTGAAAAAACAGCTTCGCAAGGAGGCGTTGGCGCGCCGCGATGCCCTCGACGAGTTCTGGCGCGTCGAGATAGCGCTCGAAATGGCCGAGACCGCGAAGGAAAAAATCGACTTCGAGCCCGGCCGGGTTGTCTCCGGCTTCTGGCCGATGCGCTCGGAAGTCGATGTGCGGCCGCTGATGTTCGCGCTGCGCGAAAAGGGCGCCAGGCTCTGCCTGCCCGCGATCCTCGACAAGACCACGATCGTCTTTCGCGAACTGGTGCGCGGCGCGCCGATGGTCGAGATGGGCTTCGGCACGGTCGGGCCGCATGAAGAGGCGGAAGTGCTCGACCCGACGCTCATGCTGGTGCCGCTCGCCGCCTTCGACGGCCGCGGCCACCGTATCGGCTACGGCGCCGGCTATTACGATCGGGCGATCGCGAGGCTGGCCGACAAGGGCATCGCGCCCAGGCTGATCGGCATCGCCTTCGACTGCCAGGAAGTCGAAATGGTCCCCGACGAGAACCATGACGTGATCATTCCGGAAATACTGACCGAGAGCGGGTTGCGCCGCTTCGCGCCCCAACTATAGATAGTCGGCGAGGCTGATGGTCTTCGCGGAAGTCATGCAGCTTGGCAGACTTCGGCTCGGGATAATATGAGACTTCTCTTTCTCGGCGACATGGTTGGCAAAACGGGGCGCACGGCAGTCTGGGAGCAGCTGCCGGGGCTGATTTCCGACTTCAAGCTGGACTTCGTCATCGTCAATGGCGAGAACGCGGCCGGCGGCTTCGGCATCACCGAAGAGATCTTTCGCGAGACGCTCGCGGCCGGCGCGGATGTCGTCACCACCGGCAACCATGTCTGGGATCAGCGCGATGCGCTGATCTTCGCGCCGCGCGAGGAGCGCTTCCTGCGTCCCTCCAATTTTCCCAGGGGCACGCCGGGCCGCGGCTCGGGCGTCTACATCGCCCGCAATGGCGCGCGCGTGCTGGTCGCCAACATCATGGGCCGCGTCTTCATGCATCCCGAGCTCGACGACCCTTTCCAGGCCGGCGAGCGTGAGCTTGCCGCCTGCCCGCTCGGCGAGCAGGCCGATGCGGCCATCATCGATTTCCACGCCGAGGCGACCTCGGAGAAGATGTGCTTCGCGCATTTCGTTGATGGTCGCGCCAGCCTGGTGGTCGGCACGCATACGCATCAGCCGACCGCCGACCATCAGATCCTCAATGGCGGCACCGCCTATATTTCAGACGCCGGCATGTGCGGCGATTATGATTCCTCGCTCGGCATGGACAAGGAAGAGCCGCTGAACCGGTTCCTTTCCAAGGTGCCGAAGGGCCGTTTCGAGGCCTCCTCAGGGCCCGCGACGCTCTGCGGCGTCGGCGTCGATATTTCGGACCGCACCGGGCTTGCCGAAAAAATCGCGCCGTTTCGTCGCGGGCCGCGGCTGGAAGAGACGGCTCCGTCCTTCTGGTCGTGACATTGATATAAGCGAGATCAATACCTAACTGGCGACGAAACCCGCGAAAACTGCTCTAGATCGTAGAGGGGACGACCTTCATGCAGCTTGTCGAATTTCTGGCGCCGCACTTTCATTTTGTTTCCGATCCGACCGCATGGGTCGCGCTTTTGACCCTGGTGGTGCTCGAGATTGTGCTCGGCATCGACAATCTGATCTTCATCTCGATCCTGACCAACAAGCTGCCGGAGGCGCAGCGCGTCCGCGCCCGCCGGCTGGGCATTTCGGCGGCGCTGATCATGCGACTGATCCTGCTCGCCACGATCTCGATCATCGTGCAATTGACGACGCCGGTGTTCACCGCCCTCGGCCACGGCTTTTCCTGGCGCGACCTGATCCTGATCGCCGGCGGCCTGTTCCTGGTCTGGAAGGCGACCAAGGAAATCCATCACACGGTCGACCCGCAGGATCATCAGGACACGATGGTCGGCGGCACGCTGCAGATGAGCCTTGCCGGAGCGATCTTCCAGATCCTCCTGCTCGACCTCGTGTTCTCGATCGATTCCATCATCACTGCCGTCGGCATGACCGACGAGATCGCCATCATGTATATCGCGGTAATCGTGGCGGTGAGCGCGATGATGCTGGCGGCGACGCCGCTTGCCAATTTCATCGCCAGGAACCCCTCTATCGTTATTCTGGCGCTCGGCTTCCTTTTGATGATCGGCATGACGCTGATCGCCGACGGCATGGGGTATCATGTGCCCAAGGGATACATCTACGCCGCCATGGGCTTTTCCGCGCTGGTCGAAGGCCTCAACATGCTGGCGCGACGGCGTAAGAGGCAGGGGTCGGGGGAGGGGCACTGAGGCTCGCCACCGCGCCGGTGAGCCGCTAGGCCGAAACACCCTTCGGGTGACGGTCGCCGATCAAGCCGAGCGTCAGGCCCTGTTCCAGCCAGGCCTTGGCGCCGGCAAGCACCAGCGCGAAGCCGCCGGTGGATTCGACAGCCTGCTTCACCTGCTCATCGGCGGAACCGGCGAAGCCGAAATTGCGGATTTCGAGGAAGGTCGCTTCATTCGGCATCTCGGTGAATGTCCAGACGACGGTGGTCGGCGGATCGCTCCACTGCATGACGATCTTCTCGTTGGGGACGATCTCGCTCACCTCGACCTTGGTCGAGACGCCATACATGCTCCATTCCCATTCGACCAGCTTGCCCTCATTCAGGCGACCGCTGGAATGCGTAAACCAGAATTTCGTGGTGACCGTCGGATCGATGATCGCTTCGAACACCTCGGCGACCGGCCGACGGATCAGCATGGCGGTTTCGGCGATGGGAGATTCTCCGAGCTCCATACGGTTCTCCTTTCCGGCGGGATTCACCAGGCGTCTGGCTCCCGCACGAGGTGAATGATGTTGGCCGGGCTGGTGATCCAGCCGCCACGAAAGCCTTCACCCAGAGGTTCTATTGCGTCGCAGCGCACGACACCGGCCTTTGCAAGATGGGAGGCCGCGCTCTTGAAGTCCGGTGTGAAAAGCTCCAGCCAGATTTCAGCCTGGCTCATCATCGGCGCCTCGTCGATCCAGAGGCGATTGGGACCAAGTTCGAAACCGATCGCCGGCGCCTTCGCCGTAAACGGCTTCAACCCCACAACATCGCGATAGAAGGCGATCGTTGCCTCGTATTGGTGCGACGGCACCTTCATGGCGATGTTGATGCCGCCTGTGATCTCGGTGTCCATTGCCGATCCTCTCGGTTGCGTTGGATGTCGTTACGGCAGGTTGATCTGCCAGGAGACGCCGAAGCGGTCGTTGAGCCAGGCGAAACGCTGGCTGAAACCATAATTGCCGGTCGGCATCAGGAAGCCGCCGTCCTTGGAAAGAACGCCGACGATCCGCTCGAGCTCCTCTTCGGACGAGCAGTCGACAAAGAAGGAAAAGGACGGCGTGAAGGTAAAGGCGTGGTGGACGGGGCTGTTGTATATCCTGACCTCGACGCCGCCGATCAATGCGCGCGCCAGCTTGAGCGTTCCTTCCGTCCCGTCCTCGCCCGAGCCATAGCGCGTGATGTCGAGCACACGGCTCTCCGGAATGGTCTCGCAATAGAGGGTCATGGCCTCCTCGGCCTTTCCCTCGAACATCAGGAATGGCGTTGCTTTCGTCATCGGGCGACCTCCTCCTGCCGAATATCGGGACCTGAATGTCGGGCTCAGATGTTGGTCTCGTTGGCCGGCTCGCCGCGCAGCTCGCTGCGGTAATAGCCGTCGCGCAGATTGATGCCATATTCGAGATAGGCCTTCATGCAGGCCAGCATCTGCGACCAGCCCTCGCAGTTGAGGTAGGATTTCTTCAGGCCGGCCTCGCCTTCGTGCCAACCTTCTTCAGCGATGGTGACGAAGGTGCCGCCGTCCTCAAGCGGCTCGAAATTCATCTCGATGCGGGTCTTGTAGGCGGGCTTTCCATCGTCATCGGTGGCGTCCCAGCGCAGCACGATGCGCTTGTCCTTCGTCACCTCGTCGACTTCGACCGGTACAGACTTCCACCAGGTGACGGTGGTGCCCGACACAAGCGGCGCCGAAGCGCCGCCGATGGTGGTGAAATAGCCGCTGAGCTTTGTCGGGTTCACGACGGCATCGAAGACCTCGCCGACCGGTCTGCCGATGCGTCCGGAAATCCTGAAACCAAGGGACATATCCACAGCTCCTTCCTTGCTGCTTGAAACGATATGTTATAGAAATATAACATGTCAAGCCAAACCTCCGACGACCATGTTTTCAAGGCCTTGGCGCATGCGCGCCGGCGCGAATTGCTGGATCGCCTGAAGGATCAGCCGCAGACCACCGGCGCGCTGTGCGAGGCGTTCCCGGACATGGACCGCTGCACGGTGATGATGCACCTGAAAGTGCTGGAGGAGGCCGATCTGGTGGTGGCGAAGCGTGAGGGGCGCGAACGCTGGAACCACCTCAATGCCTTGCCGATCAAACAGATCCACGACCGCTGGATCAGCCAGTATGCCGGCCACGCCATCAGCATTCTCGATCGGCTGAAGTCCGATCTGGAGGGGTGAACGGCCCTCTTCGGCGTTGGCATGACGGGTGCGTCTGGACGAATTGAGCCGATTTATCTATAAGCCGGCCATTCCGACAAAGAGCGCCGCGCGCCTTCGCAGGCATGCCCGGGGCGTTCTGAAAATTTGAATTCGAGCATTTTGCGGATGGCGAGCGATCTCGCTTGGCGCCGCGGTGCTCTAGCCGAACACGACAGGGGTGCCATGGCTGGCCATTCGCAGTTCAAGAACATCATGCACCGCAAGGGCCGTCAGGACGCGGTGCGGTCGAAAATGTTTTCCAAGCTGGCGCGCGAGATCACCGTCGCCGCCAAGGCCGGGACGCCCGATGTATCGATGAATCCGCGGCTTCGCCTGGCCGTGCAGAACGCCAAGGCGGTGTCGATGCCGAAGGACAACATCCAGCGCGCCATCAACAAGGCTTCCGCAGGCGACGCCGAAAATTACGAGGCCGTGCGCTATGAGGGCTACGGCCCCGGCGGCGTGGCGCTGATCGTGGAAGTGCTGACCGACAACCGCAACCGCTCGGCCTCCAATGTGCGCGGCGCCTTCACCAAGGCCGGCGGGGCGCTCGGCGAAACCGGCTCGGTGTCGTTCATGTGGAACCGTGTCGGCGAGATCTATTATCCGGCCTCGGCCGGCAGCGCCGACAAGGTGATGGAAGCAGCGATCGAGGCCGGCGCCGATGACGTGGAATCGGACGAGGAAGGCCACACCATCTATTGCGCCTTCGAGAATCTCGGCGACGTTTCGAAGTCGCTCGAGGCCGCGCTCGGCGAGGCGGAATCGGTGAAGCCGATCTGGCAGCCGCAGAACAACGTCCCGGTCGACGAAGAGCGGGCGCAGTCGCTGATGAAGCTGGTCGCCACCCTCGAGGACGATGACGACGTGCAGAGCGTCTACGCCAATTTCGAGGTCGACGACGAGACGATGGCCAAGCTCAGCGCGGCCTGACCGGCCACGCGAGACGATATGAGCGAGAAGCCGCTGCCCATCATCCGCATCACCTATTGCACGCAGTGCCAGTGGTTGTTGCGGGCCGGCTGGATGGCGCAGGAGCTGCTCTCGACCTTCGGCACCGATCTCGGCGAAGTGACGCTGGTGCCGGGCACCGGCGGCATCTTCACCATTTCCTGCAACGACGTGCTTATCTGGGAGCGCAAGCGCGACGGCGGTTTTCCGGACGCGGCAAGGCTCAAGCAGCTGGTTCGCGATGTCATCGATCCCGACCGCGACCTCGGCCACGCCGATCACAAGGATCGCAAGAAAGACCCCGCCTGACGAACTCCCCGAAAGTTGGACGCAGCCTTCGGGGGTTGCATTCGCGGGCTGCCGTTTTCAGATCAATGCCATGATGAAGCAAGCCATCGCGACGATCGCGGTGACGGTGCGGACGTGATTCCACATCACCCACTCGCTCAGGTGGTTTGCCCACACGGCGGCGCCGTTGGCGCTGGCAGGATCGACGGCGGCTAAGGCGTCATTGAGCGGCACGTTGAAGACCATGGTCACGATCGGATTGCCGACGAAATAGATCACGGCACCGGCAAGCAGCCAGTAGGAGCCGGACTGGCTCCAGCCGAAGAAAACGCCGGCAATCAGCACGAGGCAGATGAGGCCGGTGCCGAACAGCGCCGTCATGAAGGTCGGCGTGATCACCGTGACGTTGATCGAATTCATCGCCGCGATGCCGCTTGGGACGGGCAGCCGGGCAAGTGCTGCCATGACGAAATTCGAGAAGGCAAAGAAGACGCCGCCGACGACGCCGGAGCCGATCGCGGCGACAAAGGTAAGGGTAGGAAGAAGTTTCATCATCTCAGTTGCTCCAGATGCCGGGTTCTGCTCGATTCCTAAATGCGAGTAATCCTCACATTTGCAAAACGTGATAAACCCTCGTATTTTGTGAGTCAAGCCGGTTTCCGAGAAATCACCCAAGGAGAGAGCCATGGATGAGAACACCGCCGCGAGGCCAAACCAGGCGGACATTGCTGCGCCGCGCCGGTCGCCGAGCCAGCAGCGCAGCCGCGAGCGGGTCGAGCGCATGCTTGCCGCCGCCTCGGCCTTGATTGCCGAGCAAGGCAGCGATGCGATGCGCATGGGCGAGGTGGCGGAACGGGCGGGGGTGTCGATCGGCTCGCTCTACCAGTTCTTCCCGGACAAGCGAGCGATGGTCTGGGCGCTGGCCGAGCGCTACACGGCCGAAAGCCAGGCCTGTATTTCCGCGGCGCTGAAGGATGTCAGCGATGCTGAAGGCCTGTGCAGGTCGTTTTCGGAGCTGGTCGATATCTATTACCGGCTGTTCCTGGCCGAGCCGGTGATGCGCGACATCTGGTCGGGCACGCAAGCCGACAAGGCGCTGCGCGAACTGGAGCTCGCCGACAGTCGCGCCAATGCCGATTTCCTGCTCGCGGTGCTGAAGCGGATTCGCCCCGATGCCGATCCGATCGAATTAGAGACGGCCGCGTTTCTCGTCTGGCAGATGGGCGAGGCCGCGGTGCGGCTGGCGATCTCGGTCGATCGGGAGGAGGGCGACAGGCTGGTTGAGGCCTACAAGCGAATGGCGCTGAGGGAATTGGTGGGCGGGTAGGAACGATATCCGCAGCGTCGCAAGGCTTGGGTTCCTCGCCCCCGCCAGGGGGCGGGGGAGAGGTGTCCGCGAAGCGGACGGAGCGGGGGCCTCGTAGGGCGCTCCCCTCTCCGTCTCGGCTTCGCCGAGCCACCTCTCCCCACTTCGTGGGGCGAGGAACCTTGAACTTTCAAGCGCCGGCGCTGCCCCTCATTCGCCCTTCGGGCACCCCCTCCCCGTAGAACGGGGAGAAGGACGAAACTGGCAACAAAAAACCCGCCTCGAAGGCGGGTTTCTCGAAATCTGCCGATGTATGCGGCTTAGAGGCCGAAACCTTCAAAACGCTTCTTGAATTTCGACAGGCGGCCGCCGCGGTCGAGCAGGGTCTGCTGGCCGCCGGTCCAGGCCGGGTGCGTGGTCGGGTCGATGTCGAGGTTCATCGTATCGCCTTCCTTGCCCCAGGTCGAACGGGTCTGGTATTCGGTGCCATCGGTCATGACGACCTTGATGGTGTGGTAGTCGGGATGGATATCGGCCTTCATTGTCGTGTTTCCTGGCTGCCGGCGCTGGCAACGGGCCTGAAGGCCTGCGTCGATGCGCCCCTTTTTAAAACTCGAAGCCGCAGCTAATGAAAAGCCACGGCTTCTAAAACGGTCGGCGAGCCTATACATCAGCCGGAATTGAATCACAAGGCCGCGGCGGGCGCATATTGAAGCGCGGTCCCGCCAAGCGGCCAGAGGAAACGCTCATGGCGGAAATCGGTGGCAGCGCAAGCGAGCGCAGACGCTCGGTCCGGCCGCTCCGCAGCCTCTTTCCGTACGTTACCCGCTACCGGAAGCTGGTAATAGGCGCCGTCATCTCGCTGATCGTGGCGGCAGTGACGACGCTTGCCCTGCCGATGGCCGTGCGGCGCATGATCGACCATGGTTTCCAGGCCGCTAGCTCCACCTTCATCGCGGAATATTTCGCGGCGCTGGTTCTGATGGCGGCTTTGCTGGCTGCCGCTTCGGCCAGCCGCTACTATTTCGTCATCACGCTCGGCGAGCGGGTCGTGGCCGACATTCGCCGCGACGTCTTTTCGCATGTCACCACGCTGTCGCCGGCGTTTTTCGATCGCGCGCATTCGGGCGAGATCGTGTCGCGGCTTGCCGCCGACACCACGCAGGTGAAGTCGGCGGTCGGCGCAACCGCCTCGGTCGCGTTGCGCAATCTCATCCTCGGCCTCGGCGCGGTGGCGATGATGGTGGTCACGAGCCCGAAACTTTCCGGCCTGGTCATTGCAGCCATTCCGGTGATCGTGCTGCCGCTGGTTGCCTTCGGCCGCTCGGTGCGGCGCAAGTCCCGGCAAGCGCAGGACACGCTCGCTGAAGCCACCGCCTATGCCAGTGAGCAGATCGGCGCGGTGCGCACGCTGCAGGCCTTCACCAACGAAAAGCTCGTCACCGGCCGCTTTGCGGACGCTGTCGACGCCGCCTTCGAGGCGGCGCGCGCATCGGTGTTCGCGCGCTCATTCCTCACCTTCTTCGCCATCTTCATGATCTTCTCCTCGGTGGTCGCGGTGTTGTGGTTCGGTTCGCGCGACGTGCTTGCCGGCACGCTGTCGCCGGGCACGCTCGGCCAGTTCCTGCTCTATTCGGTGTTTGCCGCCGGCGCGCTCGGCGCGCTGTCGGAGGTCTGGAGCGAGCTGTCGCAGGCGGCGGGTGCCGCCGAGCGGCTGACGGAGATCCTGGCAGAGACGCCGGCGATCCGGCCGCCGGTCGATCCGCTTCCCTTGCCGGCAACGGCCAAGGGCGCGATCAGCTTCGACGACGTGTCCTTCTCCTATCCGGCGCGGCCGGACCGCGCTGCGGTGCATGGATTGAGCTTCCAGGTGAAGCCAGGCGAGACAGTGGCGATCGTCGGGCCTTCGGGTGCGGGAAAAAGCACTGTCTTCTCACTGATCCTGCGCTTCTACGATCCCGAGACCGGCCGCGTCGTCATTGACGGCGTCGACGTGCGCGAGGCCGATCCGGCCGCGATCCGCCAACGCACCGCGATCGTGCCACAGGACGTGACCATCTTCGCGGCGAGCGTCCGCGACAATATCGGCTTCGGCAGGCAGGGCGCCAGCGGTGCCGAGATCGAGGCCGCGGCCAAGGCAGCGCTTGCCGACGAATTCATCGCCAGGCTCGACAAGGACTATGACAGCCAGGTCGGCGAGCGCGGCGTGACGCTGTCCGGCGGGCAGCGCCAGCGCATCGCGATCGCCCGCGCCATCCTGCGCGACGCGCCAATCCTTCTGCTCGACGAAGCGACCTCGGCGCTCGACGCCGAGAGCGAGACGCTGGTGCAAAGAGCGCTGGAGCGGCTGATGCGCGGCCGCACCACCATCGTCATCGCGCACCGGCTGGCGACCGTGCTCAAGGCCGACCGCATCCTGGTCATGGACGGCGGGCGCATCGTCGAGGAAGGCACGCATCAGAGCCTGGTCGCCAAGGGCGGCATCTATACGCGGCTCGCCAAGCTGCAGTTCGAGACCGGAGCCAGCGCCTTCAAAGGCGCGGCGGAGTAGGCACGCCGCACCCAGCTGGTTTCAACCTGCCGCGGGTCAGTTCCCGTAGCGCTTGCGCAGATGTTCGGTGAAATAGGAAGCGTTGAGCTTCTCGCCAGTGGCGCGCTTGAGCAGGTCCGGCGTCGACCAGCGCGAGCCCTGCGACCAGATCTTTGCGCGACGCCACTCGTTGATGGCGGTGAAATCGCCCTTGGCGAGATCCTGGTCGGCGGACGGATGCTCCCTTGTCAGAGCCGCCCATTGCTGCGCGGCCATCATGGCGCCCAGCGTATAGGAGGGGAAATAGCCGAAGGCGGCACCCGGCCAATGCACGTCCTGCATCGGGCCGTCAGCCGGATTATCGATGGTCGAGAGCCCGAGATAATCGCGCATCTTGGCATCCCAGGCCTGGGGCAGGTCGGCGACCTCCAGCTGGCCGGATACGAGTTCCTGCTCGAGCTCATAGCGCAGGATGACATGCAGCGGATAGGTGACTTCGTCGGCGTCGACGCGGATCAGGCCGCGCTCGACATGGTGGACATGCGGCAGGATGTCGTCGATCGACCAGGCTTCGCCGAGATATTTCTCGACCACCGGCAGCGCCCAGCGCCAGAAGGCCGGGTTGCGGCCGATCTGCTTTTCGACAAACAGGCTCTGGCTCTCATGCACGGCCATGCCGCGCGCCTTGCCGAGCGGCCAGTGCGACCAGGCTTTCGGCAGGTTCTGCTCGTAGAGGGCGTGTCCGGTCTCGTGCAGCACGCCCATCAGCGCCGACAGGAAGTCGGAGGTCTTGTAGCGGGTGGTGATGCGCACGTCGGTCGGCACGCCGCCGCAGAAGGGATGATGCGATACCGAGAGCGAGCCGTGGGTGAGGTCGAAGCCGACGGCCGCCATCATGGCAAGGCCAAGTTCGCGCTGCCGGTCAATGGCGTAGCTGCCGGAGAGCGGCTTCAGCGGGTGCTTCGCCAGCCGGGCATCCTGCACGGCCAGCGCATGCGGCAGGAAGTCGCGCAGGAAGGCCTTCAGCTCGGCAAACACCGGCGTGATGTCGGCGGCGCGGTTGCCGGGATCGTACTGTTCCATCAGCGCGTCATAGGGGGCTAAGCCGAGGGCGTCGGCGCGCAGCGCCGCTTCCTCGCGCACCAAGGTCACGACGCCTTCCAGCGCCGGCAGGAAGCCGGCCCAGTCGTTCTTGGCGCGCAGGTCGCGCCAAAGCTGCTCGGAGCGCATGCGCGCAACCGTCTGGCGCTCGACGAATTCGACCGGCAGACAGGTGAGGTTGGTATATTGGCGGCGCAGTTCCCGCACCGCCGCCTGCTGCTCTTCGCCGAGCGGCTCGGCTTCGGCCGCTGAAATCCAGTCCCCGATTTCGGGCGCTGTGGCCTGGCGGTGCAGCATGCCGGCAAGCGAGGACATCGCCTCGGCGCGCTTCTCGCCGCCGCCGACCGCCATGTGCGTCGCTTCGTCAGCGCCGAGAATGGCTAAGGCGTGCTCCAGCGCTTCGAGCTTGTGGCCGAGTTGGTCGAGTTTCTGGAAGGACATGGCTGGTTCCGGCTGCAAAGGGGCTGGCGCGAAAAGATACCAAGGCGCGAAGCTTGGCAACCCTGGTTGGCGAGGCAGGGTCAGCCTATCTTGCGCGGCGGCGTCGACGTGTGGTCAATGCTTGTCCGAAGGACGAAGGGGACAATGGTCGGCGATATCCTGGTCGGGCTGGTGGCGCTGATCCACTGCTATATCGTCTATCTGGAGATGGTGCTGTGGGATACGCCGCGCGGCCGCAAGGCGTTCAGGCTGACGCCGGAATTCGCCAGCGCCTCGAAGGTGCTTGCCGCCAACCAAGGCCTCTATAACGGCTTTCTCGCCGCGGGCCTGATCTGGGGCCTCTATCTCGGCGCCGGCGGGTTCCAGATCAAGATGTTCTTCCTGCTCTGCGTCGCCATCGCCGGCCTCTACGGCGCCGCGACCGTCAGCCGCAAGATCCTGTTCATCCAGACGGCGCCGGCGGTGCTCGCCATCATCGCGCTTTGGCTCGGCCTGTAATCGAAGCAGGGCGCGATCGAAAAAGGGCGCCCTCGGGGCCAGGTCCCGCGGGCGCCAGGTCGTCCCTTCCTCTGCGATCGGAGCAAATGCTCTAGCCGTTCGGGTAATTCCCGCCGTCGGAACCGTCGCCCATCATGAAGCTGCTGCCGGTGTCGTTCATCAGTCTCTGGTCGACATTGTCGAGCCTGCGCAGCAGCTCATGGTATTGCGCGGACGGTATCCTGCCGTGATCCGAAGCCGCGACATGTTCCGCGGCCTGGCTGATATGCGCGGCGCGCATATGCAAGTGCTGCGCTTCCGAGGCCGAGATGCTGTTCATTTCGCGGGCGTCGGTGATGCCCTGGTTCACGCCCTGGATCTGCTCGATCAGGCTCGTCACGCGTGGTCCGGTCATAACGGTCGGATCGGGTGTGTCCAGGGCGCCGCCCCTGTGATGTCCGGCCGCATAGGCGCCGGCGAGCGGAGCCGCGATCAGAACCGCAGCGAGGGTTGCAGTCTTGAGAGATGTTGAAACGCGCATGGCGGCGCATCCTCCTACCAGGAAGAGAGCGGCCGCGCCGCTTCGTCTTCCGACCTTACGGGCCGTCCGGTTCCGTCGCGTCGCGATGCGGGGCATCGCAGGCGGACCCCGGCCCTGCGCGGCAAGTTAGGTGCGTCGATTTGCGATGTGTAATTAAAAAAAGATAATGTTTTCGGCGCTTGTCGCGGCGACTTGGCGCTCTAAGTATTCAGCCGACGAACAACTTCCTGTGACTTGGCGTGATAATATCTCACCGTTCGGTGAGCTTCAGTTCAATGCGGCGGTTCTTGCTGCGCGCCTCGTCGGTGTCGGCGGGATCTAGCGGCTGGAACTCGCCGAAGCCGGCGGCCACCAGCCGGTTGGCCGGTACGCCGTTCTCGATCAGGAACTTCACCACCGAGGTGGCGCGGGCGGTCGACAATTCCCAATTGTCGCGATAACGACCGGTGCCGGACAGCGGCTTGTTGTCGGTATGGCCGTCGACGCGCAGCACCCAGCTGATCTCGGGCGGGATTTCCTTCTGCAATTCGATGATGGCGTCGGCGAGCTTCTTCATCTCGACCTTGCCGGCGTCGTTGATCACGTCGGAGCCGGTCGGGAACAGCACCTCCGACTGGAAGACGAAGCGGTCGCCGACGATACGAATGTTCTCGCGGTCGGCGAGGATCTCGCGCAGCCGGCCGAAGAAGTCGGAACGGTAGCGGTTGAGCTCCTGCACGCGCTGCGCCAGCGCGACGTTCAGGCGGCGGCCGAGATCGGCGATCTTGGTGTTGGAGTCGCGGTCGCGCTGCTCGGAGACGTTGAGCGCGTCTTCCAGCGCGCCGATCTGCTTGCGCAGCGCCGCGATCTGCTGGTTGAGGATCTCGACCTGGCTCAACGCCTGCTGGCTGATCTGGCGCTGGTTGCTGAGCTCGCCCGAAAGCTGGTCCGCTCGTTTGTTGGCCGCGTCGCCGGCGCCGGCGCCCTGCGCCAGCAGTTGTTCGAGGCGGCTTTTTTCGGCTTGCGCCGCCGACAGCGACGCCTGCAGGTTGGCGAGCGAATCCTCCTTGTCCTGGCTGTTCGTGCGTTCCAGGGCGAGCAGCTGGGTCAGCTCGTTGATCTGCGAGTTGAGGCGGTTCAGCACCGCGTCCTTGCCGGAGATCTCGCGGCTGAGCAGGAACTGCGCCAGCACGAAGACGGTAAGCAGGAACATGATCGCCAGCAGCAGCGTCGACAAAGCGTCGACAAAGCCCGGCCAATAGTCGATGCGGCGGTCGGCGCGCCGTCTTGCCAGCGCCACGTCAGTGGACCCCTTGCTTCTTCAGCGCGTCGGCGATCTTTTCCAGCGTGTTGCGCATGGCCTTCTGCTCGTCGGACTGGGCTTCGACCCAATCGCGCATGATCTGCTGCTCGGAGCGCATGTTCTTCACCAGCCCCGAGATGCCGTCGGCAAGATTGGCCATGGCGGTGGCGACGCGCGGATTGGAGCCGCCGCCATTCTCCTGCAGGCTGCGCAGCCGCTCCGACAAGAGCCGGATGTCCTCGGAGGATTCGGCTGCTTTCGACGTCTCGGACACGACTATGTCCGACGACAGATCGGTGACCGAGGACAGCCAGTTCTCAAGCTCGGTGTAGAAGCGGGTCTGGGCGCGGCCTGCCTGCAGGTCGAGAAAGCCGAGCACCAGCGAGCCGGAAAGGCCGAACAGCGAGGACGAGAACGCGGTGCCCATGCCGGCAAGCGGCGCCGACAGGCCTTGCTTGAGCGCGTCGAGCACGGCGGCGGCATCGCCGGTGCCCGGGTCCAGCGCCTCTATCGTCTCGCGGATCGAGGCGATGGTGTTGAGCAGGCCCCAGAAGGTGCCGAGCAGGCCGAGGAACACAAGCAGGCCAACCAGATAGCGCGAGGTGTCGCGGCTCTCGTCGAGCCGGGTGGCGATGGAGTCCAGCATGGTGCGCATCGACGAGGTCGAAAACGCGATCGTCGACGAGCGGCCGATCATCGCCTTCATCGGCGCCAAAAGCACCGGCTCGGTGGTTTCGGAGCCGGCGCGGAAGGAATTAACCCAGCGCACCTCGCGGAACAGCCGCCCGACCTGGGCGAAGGCAAGCAGGATGCCGACCGCCAGCACGCCGACGATCAATCCGTTGAGCCCCGGATTGCTGGAGAAGGCGGTCGAGATCTGGCGGGTGAGGATGGCGGCGATGAAAGCGACGATGATCAGGAAGATCACCATGGTGAGCAGGAAGACCTGCGGGCTCGACAGCTTGTGCGGATCATAGACCAGGACGTCCGATCGCCTGCCGAAGGATCTGAGAAAAGCCATCCGTGCCCCGTTTCCGATGCCACCGCCGCAGAATTGCCGCGACTCTAAACGGAATTGTGACCAAATTGAATGGTGCTTGGCAATATGGCCGATAGGCCCGCGCTACAGGCCTAGAACCGGTTGACGACCAGGCAGTCTACCATGGCGGCCAGATGGAGGCCGGCGCCGGTGACGACGAAGCCGTGCCAGACGGCATTGTGAAAGCGCAGGCCCTTCCAGGCGAAGAAGACGACGCCGCAGGAATAGACGATGCCGCCGGCGACAAGCAGCGCGACCGAGGTCGTCGGCAGCGTCTCGACCAGCGGTCCGGCCAGCACGACGCCGCTCCAGCCGATGGCGAGATAGAAGACGATCGCCAGCCGGTCGTAGCGGCCGGGCAGGAACATCTTGATGGCGATGCCGGCCGCTGCGGCGCTCCACACGATGACGATCATGGGTAGCGCCAACGGCGAGTTGTCGAGCTGGGCGAGGAAGGGCGTGTAGGTCGCGGCGATCAGCAGATAGATCGCGGCATGGTCGAAGCGGCGCAGGATCCATTTCGCCGGCCACGAAACCGGCCACAGATTATAGGCCAGCGAAACCGAGAGCACGGTGAGCAGCGACACCACGTAGAACACCGCGGCGACATATTCGCCGGGGCCGGAGTGAAAGGCGGCCAGGGCCAGGAGAGTCGAGCCGGCGGCGATCGCCAGCACGATGCCCACCGCGTGAACGATGCCGTCGGCGATCATTTCGGCGCGCGAGTAGTGCCAGCGCCCGACAAAGGGGATCTCAAGCTGTGTATCTGGATGCGCGTCGTTCATGAATGATCCTGCAACGCCTAATCTGGGCAGTCGCGGACCAGTATTTCAAGCTTCGGTTGCGGTTTTGCGACCCAAGCCGCGCGTCCTTTCGACGCAAAGAACGCCTTAAAGCGCGTCGCGTTGGACCGGATTGAGGCGACGCGCTTTAAGTCTTCGTTTTGATGTCGTTGTCCCAGAACCGCTGCACAGTTCTGGGCGACATGCATTGGTCAGCGAGCAGCCAATGGCTTCTTCACGGTTTTCAGCAACGCGCGCTGGATGAGCTCGTTGCCGGCGACGACCTCGCCGCTGTCCAGCATGTCCTGTCCGCCATCCATGTCGGAGACGAAGCCGCCGGCTTCGCGCACCAGAAGGATGCCGGCGGCGACGTCCCAGGACGACAGGCCGGTTTCCCAGAAACCATCCATGCGTCCAGCTGCGACATAGGCAAGGTCGAGCGCGGCGGAGCCAAGGCGGCGGACGCCGGAGACTTCGGCCATGACGTTGCGCAGCTCGATCAGGAAATTGCCGTGCTGGCCGCGGCCGAGATGCGGCACGCCGCAGCCGATCACCGCGTCGGTCAGCTTGGAGCGGCCGGCAACACGCAACCGCCGGTCGTTCATGAAGGCGCCGCCGCCGCGCTCGGCCGTGTAGAGTTCGTCCATCGCCGGATTGTAGACGACACCGGCGACGATCTGGCCCTGGCGCTCGAGCGCGATCGACACCGAGAAGAGCGGAATGCCGTGCAGGAAGTTGGTGGTGCCGTCGAGCGGATCGACGAGCCAGCGGTGCTGAGCGTCCTCGCCTTCGACGGCGCCGCGCTCCTCCATCAGGAAGGCATAGCCCGGCCGCGCCTTGGAAAGCTCGGCGAAGACGATCTCTTCGGCCTTGCGGTCGGCCTGGCTGACATAGTCGCCCGGGCCCTTCATCGAGACCTGCAGGTTCTGCACCTCGCCGAAGTCGCGCGACAACGAGCGGCCGGCCTTCATCGCGGCCTGGACCATGACGTTGAGGAGAGCGGAACGCGCCATTTTTTCTTCCTGCTTTCTTGCCGTTAATCCGCGCGGCGCACGTAGGTGATTTCGTTGGTGTCGACGATGATGCGCTCGCCGGCCGAGATGAAGGGCGGCACCAGCACGCGGATGCCGTTCTCCAGCACCGCCGGCTTGTAGGAGGAGGCGGCCGTCTGGCCCCGCACCACCGGGTCGGCCTCGGTGATGGCCAGCGTCACCTGGTCGGGCAGCGAAATGCCGATCGGCCGCTCCTCGTAAAGCTGCACCGTCACCATCATGCCGTCCTGCAGGAAGGCGGCGCGCTCGCCGACGAAGTCTTTCCCCAGTTCGAGCTGCTCGTAGCTTTCGGTATCCATGAAGACCAGCGCGTCGCCCTGCTCGTAGAGGAACGAAAAATCCTTCAGGTCGAGCCGGATCTGCTCGACGGTCTCGGCCGAGCGGAAGCGCTCGTTGAGCTTGGTGCCGTTGATCAGGTTCTTCAGCTCGACCTGATTGTATGCGCCGCCCTTGCCCGGCTTGACGGTGTTGGTCTTGACCGCCACCCAAAGCCCGCCATCATGCTCGATGACATAGCCGGGACGGATTTCGTTGCCACTGATCTTGGCCATGATGAACTGATCCGGAATGAGATTTTTCTGGCGCGGCTCGCGCTTTGGCGCCTCCAAGACCACAAATTGCCCGGGGAGGCAAGGGAGGGAGCCCAAGGCGGTCCGGACATGCTGTCCGTGACGCCATGCGTCAAGGCAGGCGATTTGCCTTCTGCAGCGCCTGCTTGGTCTGTTCGTCGTCGAGGCCCTGCAGGAAATCGTCCATCTGCGGATCGATCAGCCCGGCGCGGCGGGCGACGATGTACCAGGCGCCGGCAAGGATCAGGTCCGGATCGGTGCCGATGCCGCTCATATAGAGCTTGGCGAGACGGTTCTGGGCGGCGACGTTGCCGCCTTCCGCCGCCCGTTTCATCCAGGCAAAGCCCGATTTCAGGTCGCGCCCGCCGCCGCGCCCCTCGATCATCCAGGCGGCGAGGTCGATCTGCGCGGTGTCGTAGTTTTGTCTCGCGGCCTGTGCCAGGAGAAGACGCGCCTGGGTGTCGTCATGCGGCTTGCCGCCGACGCCATTGGCGTAGAGCTGCGCCAGCGCATATTGCGCATCGGCAAGTCCGGTGGCGGCGGCGCGTTCGTAATAGGCGGCGGCCTTCACAAGGCCGTCGTCGCCGGGATCCTGCTGGACGAGCAACTGGGCGAAGTTGAACTGGGCAAGCCGGTTGCCGGCCTCGGCCGCGGCCTGCATCAGCGCGAAAGCGGCCTTTTCATCCTTCTTCACATAACGGCCGTCCAGCAGCGCCAGCGCGTATTGGAACTGAGCCTCCGGCACGCCCTGTTCGGCGGCCAGCGCATACCATTTCGCGGCCTCGGCCGGATTGAGCGGCACACCCAGCCCACGCGACAGGATTTCGGCCACGAGCGTCTCGGCCGCCGGATCGCCGTTCTTGGCGCGCTCCATGGCGAGATTGTAGGCGGTCTTGTAAAGCCCGCGCTGGAAGGCGCCGTAGGCGGCGTCCGGCTGCTTGGCGCCGAAGCGGTCGGGATTGACGGCGTCGGCCGATGGCGGCGTCATGGTCGCCGGTTGCGGCAAGGTGTTTTGGATCGGCTTGTCGATATGCGCGCCGGTACCGAACCTGCTCGGATCCGGCGCGCCGGCGTTCGGCGCGGCTGTGTCCGGTTTGCCCTTATCCGGCGTGCCCATATCCGGCGTGCTTGTATCCGGCGTGCTTGCATCCGGCTTGGCTGCGTCGGGTGCGCTCTTGTCCGATGCGCTCGTCTCCGGCCGCGGCTGCGGCAGCGGGACGGTCTCAGCCGCCATCGCGGCCTGCGCAAACAAGCCGGCCAGAACCGTCAGGCAAAGGCCACGCAGGCGCATGTCAGCCCTCGAAACGCGGCGCGGTTTCATCGAGCAACGCGTTGGCGGCGGCGATCGCGGCGCGCGGATCGCGTCCGTCGGCAAAGACGGCGCTGGACAGCGCCACGAACTCGGCGCCGGTCGCGGCCACCGTCTCGACCGAGGCAAGCTCGGAGCCGGCCATGACGATGCAGGGGATCGAAATCATCTCCGCCCACCATTCGCCCAGGGCGAGGTTGCGGTGGTGCGGCTCCGGCTTGTTGTCATAGCCGAAACGGCCGAAGAACATATAGTCGGGCCGCTCCTCGCCGAGCTCCAGCGCCTCGTCGCGCGTCTTGGCGCCGCCGGCGCCGACCATCATCTTGCCGGCCACGCGCTCGATTGTCTCGGCGAGTTCCGCGGGCTTCACTTCGACATGGATGCCATCGGCCTGGACGCGCCCGGCGATGCGGCTGTCGCCGGCGATGATGACGGCGACGCCGGCACCTTGAGCGATCGGCACGATCCTTTCGGCGAAGGCCTGGAAGGAGGCATCGTCCATGCCGTTGTCGGGCAGGATCAACGAGGCGACGTCGCCACCGTCGAACGCCGCGCAGATTTGCTCCGCCGGCACGAGCGGCGGCGCGATCAGCACGATGCGGCAGCGGTTGGGAGGAGTTGCTTCGTTCATTGGCCTTCGATCCCGGTTTCGCCTATGCCGGGCGAAGATGGTTGCATTGCGGCATAGAGCAAAGGGAGCGGCTTGAACAGTCGGCTATGCGGCGGATGAGGACCGATCCAAACGAGCATCGTCGCGCTTGGGGGCGATCCAGTCAAACTCCCCGGAGCTTTGGCTTTCAATCAATGCCCCGGTTGGCGGATCAGCAATTGATTTGCGCTCCTGCTGACGCGTAGACATGTGCCTTGGTGCCAACACACAGGATATCGGGATGGCCACAGGACCGGAGAAGCGTCGATTGATCTTGGTCTGTCACGACCGTGGTCCGCGCGATGATCGGGTTTCCATTTTTGGAGCTCGACATGGATTTGAACTCGATTATCGCTACCCGTTTGACGGAGACGCATTAGGAGCGCCAGAACGTGATGTTGCGGCCAGCATCATCTTCGGTGGCAGGTTCGAGGCTTACGAGACAATCAGATATCCGTTTCTCAAAGAGGAGGCACGCTGGATTGAAGCCTGCATCAAGCACGATGTGCCATTGCTCGGCCTCTGCCTAGGCGCTCAACAGATTGCCCATACCCTTGGCGCCCAAGTGGGACCGCCTTCTTCCGGCGTCCAAGAGTTCGGATACTACGAGTTGCGGCCCACGGAAGCGGGTCGTGCCACTCTCCCGAACCCACTGCATGTCGCGCAGGCTCATTTCCACACATTCGATATGCCAGCCGGCGCAGCACATCTCGCGTCAAGCGATCTCTACCCCAACCAAGCCTTCAGCTATGGAGACAGCACCTTCGCATTCCAAGCTCATCCCGAAGTGACAATCGAGGGGTTCCGACGCATGCAGGCGGCGCTGGATGGCTTCTATGGCAAACCGGGTGTTCAGTCACGCGAGGAACAGGATCGCATTATGTATGAGGCTGATCGTGCTCAGGCTGACTGGTTCTACGGTTTCCTAGGAAAGATGATTGGTTCAAAAATCTCGGCTCGGTAGATCGCCGCAACGTCCGCTTCACGGGCGCGGCGAATGCTGACGGCGTTCATTTTCATACCTCGAGACAGTGAGCCGACCGACTGATGGCCCTTGTCCGTGCGCACGTCGATATCGGGCTGGCAATAGCGGATGCCGGCATTAAATGACTATCTCCGCGGCGCGGTTCTGCGCTATGGCTGAATTCCCGCCTTCTCCAACCTTCCTTTGCCGATGTCAGGCTTGCTCAGCGACCCGTGGTTCTATGCTGCCGCCATTCCGGCGGTGATCCTTGTCGGCCTGTCGAAAGGCGGCTTCGGCGGCGCCGTCGGTTTCGTCGGCGTGCCGTTGATGGCTCTGACCATCCCGCCGGTTCAGGCGGCCGCCATCCTGCTGCCGATCCTGTGCCTGATGGACGTGGTTTCAGTGTGGGCCTGGTGGGGCGGCTACGACCGCAGGATGCTGGTCGACATGATGCCCGGCGCCGTCATCGGCATCGCGCTCGGCTGGCTGACCGCGGCTTTGGTCACTGAGGAGATGGTGCGGCTGATCGTTGGCGCCGTCGCGCTAGTGTTCGTGCTGCGCTGGATCTACCTTCAGTTCCGTCACGGCGCCGACCATGTGGTGGAACCGAACCGCATTGCCGCCGGCTTCTGGGGCACTGTCGCAGGCTTCACCAGCTTCGTCGCCCATGTCGGCGGCCCGCCCTTCCAGGTCTATGCGCTGCCGATTCGGCTCGATCCGAAAGTGCTGTCGGGCACCGCGGCGATCTTCTTTGCCGCCACCAATGCGCTGAAGCTCATCCCCTATTTCGCGCTCGGCCAGTTCGACACCGCCAATCTCACCGCTTCGGCGGTGCTGATGCCGCTGGCGCCGCTGTCGACCATCGCCGGCGCGTGGCTGGTGCGCCGCATGCGGCCGGAGATCTTCTATCCGTTCACCTACGCCACCGTCGCGGTGGTCGCCGTCAAGCTGCTTTGGGATGGCATTATCGGCCTGATGTGAGGCGCGTCGATATTCAGGTGAGGCCGGCCTGCAAATGGCGATTTCCTGCGCTTCCGGTGCTCACGTACTTAAAGTACGCTCCGCTCCGGTTCTCGGAAATCACCACTTTCGACTCGGCCTGACCTGAATCTCAACGCGCCTTCGGGCGAGCGCCTTAATGTCACGCGGCGCTCGGCACCATCTGGCGGCTGCCGCCGAAGGCGAGCGCGGCGCCCAGCGCGACCACCATCGCCATGCCGGCAAGAATGCCGACGTCGTGCAGAGTGGGCTTCAGCACCATGTCGGCGATGATCACCAGCATCACCGCATAATCGAGGCGCGCCCAGTTCATCATGCGCTGGCCGATGGAGAGGGCGGCCGGCGTCACGCCCTGCTCGGCGATCATGGCGCCCATGCGCTCGCCGGTCGGCTTGAAGATCAGCATGCCGATCGAGAAGGTCGTGGCATAGCCGACGAGGCCGATGACGATCCACAAGTCGGCAAAGCCGACCCAGAAGCCGCACATGATGAGGCCAAAGACCAGCGTCAGCATCGACATCGGCGCGAAGAACCGGCCGCCGAGCTGTCCGCTGGCGCGTATAGCCAGCAGCTTGTCCTCGATGTTGCCGGCGCGCTCGGCCAGCACGCCGAGCAGGAACAGCACGAAGCCGCCGCCGACCCACAAAATAGCCGAGACGACGTGAAGAAATTTGACGATCGAATACCAATCCATGGTTTGCTCCGGATATCCTGCCTGATTTCAAGCGGCGCAGATTTGCGCGCCGCCTTTGTGGAGCGGCCTTTTGCGTGGCGCGTGTTTCGGAACGATGCCGCGGCAGCAGCAAACATGTTACGGCCGCCACGATCGGCGCCCGAAATCCGGTGCTCGGACGATCCCGGGCAGCGAATCCGCTGTCCTGTTCCGGCACAGGAGCGCGCGTTCGCTTAAAAAATCAGCGCCGCGTTAAGGGTTCATTAAGCTTTACAGGCGTTTACTACACCTATCCAGTTTTGCTGGATTCTTACCGAGTGGTTGGAGCCACTTTGTTTGACGCCTCCCTGTTAAACTCCTGAGAGCCGCCTTATCCGCGGCTCTTTTTTTATCCGCTGCCGGCTGGCTGATGTCATCCGCTTGCGGATGGCTGGAACCGGCCCGGCGTTAACCGTTTGTTAAACATGCGCTTGCCTTCATTTGCATCGAAGCGCATTTTCAAGCCTCAGTCATTTAGGGTGCGGGCCGCGTCGGCAAGGATGCCGAATCGGCTTGCGGCAGTGCAGGGGCGTATCGATGAACGAGCCTTCGAAGGGCAGCGCGAAAACCATCAAATTGGCGGAGCGCCGGGTTTTCTCCCAATCCTTCAAGCCGCTTTACCAGGAAGGCATGGGGCTGGTCGAACAGGCCGCCGAATATCTTGATGGCAAGGGCAGGCTCGAAGCCAAGAAATTGTCGCGCACGGCAGCGACGCTCTATGCGGCCGAATCGATGCGGCTGACCACAAGGCTTATGCAGGTCGCCTCCTGGCTCTTGCTGCAGCGGGCGGCGAATTCCGGCGAGATGACGCGCGACCAGGTGGCTTCGGAGAAATCCAAGGTGCGTCTCGACACCGCGTCCGCGCATGACGAGGCGCTTGGCTGGAACGAGCTGCCCAAGGATTTTCTGGACCTCGTGACGCGCTCGCTGCGCCTGCAGTCGCTGGTGCGGCGCATGGACGAGGAAATCTATGGCGGCGTCATCAGCGAGACGCACGCGCCCGGTCGGCGTGCCAACCCGGTGTCCGACCAGATCAGTCTTTTGAATACGGCGTTCGCGCGCGGCTGAAACTGCGTTTGCAAAAAACGATAGCGGTAGCGGTATATCCTTGATCGGGCGGTAATTTGGCCGTGGCTTTGGCTGCAAGTTCAACGCTTGCGACTCCGGCCGCTCGTCGAAACTGCGGCAGCCATCGCCGTATTGGAGGCTGGGCCGGCCTTCCCGACAAAGATCACACTTGCCTTGAAGCGATAGGCCCCTAGTTGGAGCCGTTCGCCGCAGCCGGGTCGACCCGAGCCGGTTCTGCAAGAAAACCACCGTCACTGTGACCAAAGCAGATTGCGAGGCTTGATCCCGTGCATTCGCCATTGGACCGCATCCCGGTATCGATCATTATCCCCAACTACAATTACGAACAGTTTCTAGGACGCGCCATCGACAGCGCGTTGGAGCAGGACCACCGAAATGTCGAGGTCGTGGTCGTCGACGACGCATCGACGGATGCATCGGTGGCCGTAATCGAATCCTACGGCGACAAAATCCGTCCGTGCCTGAGGCGCAGGAATGGCGGACATGCGGCTGCGTTCAATACCGGGTTCGAGGCGAGCACCGGAGAGATCGTCCTTTTCCTCGACGCCGACGACTATCTCTATCCGAACGCCGTCTCCGAGGTTCTGGACGAGTGGGATGCGGATGTCGCCCAAGCGCAATTCAGATTGCATCTCGTTGATGAGGACCAGCATATCAAGGATGTCTTTCCACCGCCGGAACAGCCGTTCGATTCAGGCGACGTGGTGCCGGAATTGCTGCGCAAGGGGCGGTACCGTACGACGGTGACAAGCGGGCTGGCGTTCGACCGCGAGGCGCTGGAAACGATAATGCCGATGCCTGAAAGCGATTTCCGGCAAGGCGCCGACGGCTATCTCGCAACGCTGGCGCCGCTGCACGGAGAGGTGAAATCCATCGATACCTGCCTTGGCGCCTACCGCATCCACGGCTCCAATCATTCGATCTTTGCCGAAAAGCTTGCCGAGCGGGCGCGTTGGCGCGTGCAGCATGACTTCCGGCGCCTCGAGGCCTTGTCCGACCGGGCGGCCGAGATCGGCTTGACCGTGCCGCCGGATGCCAGCCTTCGCGATCCGGTGCATCTGGAAGAGCGGCTGGCTTCGCTCTGCGTCGACGAGCCCCAGCATCCGGTCGCCACCGACTCCCGGCTGGGACTGGCAAGAGCGGGCGCCGCCGCCAGCCTGGAAATGAACGCATCCTGGCGGCGGCGGGCTGCTCTGGCGGCCTGGTTCCTTTGCATCGGAATCCTGCCGCGGCGCATGGGCAATGCAGTCCTGGCGTGGAAGCTGGTCGCATCGTCCAGGCCGGCATTTCTCACGCGACTGTCGAAAACCATCCGCCGCGTGACGAATTAGGCATCTCGCTGTTGTACGGAAACGGCGCATAGCCGAGATTGCAATTGTTTCCGGTTTGTTCACATTTTGCTGGCATCGCTTGCCGCCACGGCTAGACTTGGCGCATGGGGGAAGCGATTCGCATCATCGGCATCGATCCGGGCCTGAGGCGCACCGGTTGGGGTATTATCGACAGCGTGGGCAATTCGCTGCGCTTCATCGCGTCCGGCACGGTGCGGTCCGACGAGAAGGAGTCGCTGGCGACAAGACTCTGCCAGCTGCATGACGGGTTGGCCGAGGTGCTGCACCAGGCCATGCCGCACGAGGCTGCGGTCGAGCAGACTTTCGTCAACAAGGATGCGACGGCGACGCTGAAGCTCGGCCAGGCGCGCGGCATCGCCATGCTGGTGCCGGCGCGCGCCGGGCTGGTGGTGGCCGAATATGCCCCCAATGCGGTCAAGAAGGCGGTTATCGGCGTCGGCCACGGCGAGAAGAAGCAGATCCACATGATGGTGAAGGTGCTGATGCCGAAGGCTGTCTTCGACACCGACGACGCCGCCGACGCTCTGGCCATCGCCATCTGCCATGCGCATCACCGCCCGAGCACAGCCTACCGCATGGCCGCGCTGGCGTGAGGGGACAATCATGATCGGCAAGCTGAAAGGCACGTTGGACGAGATCGACGAAGATAGCTGCGTCATCGACGTGCATGGCGTCGGCTACGTCGTCCATTGCTCGGTGCGGACGCTGGCCGCGCTGCCCTCGCCCGGCGAGGCGGTGGTGCTGTTCATCGAGACCTATGTGCGCGAGGACATGATCCGCCTCTATGGCTTCCAGACCGGGCTGGAGCGCGAGTGGTTCCGCCTTCTGATGAACAATGTGCAGGGCGTCGGCGCCAAGGTGGCGCTGGCCATCCTGTCGACGCTGGCGCCGGCCGACCTCGCCAACGCGATCGCGCTGCGCGACATCGCCATGGTCTCCAGAGCGCCAGGCGTCGGCAAGAAAGTGGCCGAGCGCATCGTCACTGAGTTGCGCACCAAAGCGCCAGCCTATGCGGGCGCGGCCAGCGGTACGATCGGGCTCAAGCAGGAGCTTGGCGAAGGTGTCGCCGCAGCGCCGATCACGGATGCGGTCTCGGCGCTCGTCAATCTCGGCTATTCGCGCGATATCGCGGCGAACGCGGTCGCGGCGGCGCTGAAATCGGCCGGCGAGGGCGCGGATGCGTCCAAGCTGATCCGCTTCGGCCTGAAGGAACTGGCGCGGTGAAGCGACGCTTGTCCCGCCACCGGTCCTATGCAAGGAAGGCGGCATGACCCTTTCCCCTCGCCTCATTGCTCCCGACAAGCGCGGCGAGGATGCCGACCAGACGCTGCGGCCGCAGTCGCTCGACGAGTTCGTCGGCCAGGCGGCGGTGCGCGCCAATCTCAAGGTCTTCGTCGATGCCGCCAAGAGCCGCGGCGAGGCGCTCGACCATGTGCTGTTCGTCGGGCCGCCGGGACTCGGCAAGACGACGCTGGCGCAGATCATGGCGCGCGAGCTTGGAGTCAATTTCCGCTCGACCTCGGGTCCGGTCATCGCCAAGGCCGGCGATCTCGCCGCGCTGCTCACCAATCTCGAGGAGCGCGACGTCCTTTTCATCGACGAGATCCATCGCCTCAATCCGGCGGTCGAGGAAATCCTCTATCCGGCAATGGAGGATTTCCAGCTCGATCTCATCATCGGCGAGGGGCCGGCGGCGCGCTCGGTCAAGATCGACCTTGCCCGTTTCACGCTGGTCGCGGCAACGACGAGGCTCGGCCTGCTGACCAATCCGTTGCGCGACCGTTTCGGCATTCCGGTCCGGCTCAATTTCTACACGGTCGAGGAACTGGAGCAGATCGTGCGCCGCGGCGCCCGTATCCTGTCGATGCCGCTCGGCGACGATGGGGCGGTGGAGATCGCGCGCCGCGCGCGCGGCACACCGCGCATCGCCGGCAGACTGCTGCGCCGGGTGCGCGATTTTGCTTCGGTCGCCGGGGCCGGTCATGTCGACAGGAGGATCGCCGACGAGGCGCTGACCAGGCTGGAGGTCGATGCGCTCGGCCTCGACGCGCTCGATCGCCGCTATCTGTCGATGATCGCGCGCAATTTCGGCGGTGGCCCGGTCGGCATCGAGACGATCGCGGCCGGGCTCTCCGAGCCGCGCGACGCGATCGAGGACATCATCGAGCCTTACCTGATCCAGCAGGGCTTCATCCAGCGCACGCCGCGCGGCCGCGTGCTGACCGCCAACGCCTGGCGCCATCTCGGCCTCGACCCGCCGAAGGATATCGCCCAGCAGCAGATCAGCCTGTTTCAGGAAGAGTAACGCAGATTTGTTCGCCGTTTCGGCGGCGCGATGGCCCATCTGCGCAGAATCTGCGCGCCTCGGCCCGACTGAGGGCGCAATTGCATCCTTTAAGATAGGCTATCTGACGCAATCCTAGGGCCTGGGGCGACCTATGATCACCAGACGCGCTTTCCTGCGCCTTGTCGGCGGCTCGGCCTTCGCCATGGTGTCGCTCAGCGCCTATGCGGTCGGCATCGAGCCGATGCTGCTCACCCATGTGAAGCGCTACACATTGACGCCGCCGCACTGGCCGGCCGGGCTCAAGCTGCGCGTCGTGGCGCTTGCCGATATCCACTCCTGCCGGCCCTGGATGACGCCGGAACGGATCGCAGCGCTTGCCGAGGAGGCCAACGCGTTGCAGCCGGATCTGATCGTGCTGCTCGGTGACTATACCGCCGGGACAAAGCTGGTGACGGGCCGGGTGCGGGTGGAGGAGTGGGCCGAGGCATTGTCGGGGCTGAAGGCACCGCTCGGCGTGCTGTCGATCCTCGGCAATCACGACTGGTGGACCGATTTCTTCGCCCAGCGAGCGGAAGCCGGCCCGACCCAGTCGCGCAAGGCGCTCGAGCATGTCGGCATCCCGGTGCTGGAAAACGACGTCGTGCGGCTGGAAAAGGACGGCCATGGTTTCTGGATCGCCGGGTTAGCCGATCAACTCGCGCTGCTGCCGAACAAGGCCAAGGGACGCGACAGTTTCCAGGGCTTCGACGATCTCCCGGGCACCTTGGCCAAGATCCAGGGGAGCGAGCCGATCATCCTGCTTGCACATGAACCGGACATCTTTCCAAAGGTGCCCTCGCGGATATCGCTCACCTTGTCCGGCCACACGCATGGCGGACAGGTGCGGCTGTTTGGTTATTCGCCGGTCGTGCCTTCGGACTATGGCAATCGCTTCGCCTACGGCCATGTCGTGGAGAATGACCGCAACCTGATTGTGTCGGGCGGGCTGGGCTTCAGCATTCTGCCGGTTCGTCTCGGGGTGCGGCCGGAGATCCTGCAGATCGATCTGGGCTGAGGCGCGTCGCCTCGGCCCGCTGCCTCAGCGCAGCGACCTGATCACGTCCATCACGTCCGGCTCGGCCTTCTCGCCGTCGAAGGCGTCGACCACGCCGAAGGCGCCGCCATAGCTCCACACCGACCATGAGAAGCCATGCGCCTCGGCGCGGGCGATCATGTCGCGCACATAGGCTGCGCGATATGCGGCCGGCGTGACGAAGCTGTTGCCGTATTCCTTGCGGATCATGCCGAATTCACCGAGCGTGATGTCCTGCGGATTGACGCCGTTGGCCTTCGCCCAGGCGTCGACCGTCGCGAACGGCGCATCCATCACGCCAAGCAGCTTTTCAGGACTGTCCGTCGTCGCCACCTGCTCGTCGAGATAGCTAAGCAGGCCGCTTCGCCGCGCCCAGGGCGCCTCGGCCCTGATCCGGTCGCGGATCGCGTCCAGCGCCATGTCGAGTTGCGCCTTCGGGACAGCCGTCAACGGGTAGGGCAGGCCGGTTACGTAGGGGATGAAGTCGCCGGCCCAGCTTGCGCCCTGATGCGTCAAAAGGAACGGGTCGTAGGAATGGAAGGTCCAGATGATATTGTCATCGGCGATCGTCTTGGGGTCGATCCTGGCCAGCGACTCCGCGTTCGAATAGCAGCCGCCGCTCAGCACCAGCGTGAGCCTGGTGGCGGAGGCGCGCGCGGCGGCGAACAGCTGCTTCTGGCGGTCGGGCCAAAGGTTGGTGCCGTTCGCCTCACAATCGGCCAGCGGCTCGTTCATCAGTTCCAGCGCGACAAGCTTCGGATCCTCGTTGGCCAGCGTCCGCGCCATCTTGCGCACCAGCTCGGCATAGGCATCGAAGACGGCCGGATCATGCACCACCTCGCTCATGCCGATCTTGCGATTGCCGCCGGCGGGGATCAGATGCAGGTCGACGATCACCTTCAGGCCGGCACGGTTGATCATGCGAGCCGAATCCAGCACGCTGGCATAGAGGCCGTCGCGAAGGGCCGTGGTGCGGTCCGAAAGAAAGGGCGAGGGATCGACCGGCATGCGCAGGAAGTCGAGACCGGCGCCCTTGAGCGCCTTGAAGTCGTCCTCCTTGAGGAATTTGCGCCACTCCGGATAAGGCAGGATCGCCTGGCGCTCGCCCCATCTGTCCTCGACCGGCCAGGTGACCCATTGGTCGAGATTGAGGCCGCGCTTCATCGAGAAAGTCGCCGCTGCGGCGGGCAACGCCAACAGGCCAAGCGCTGGCAGCGCCGCCATCAAGGTCTTGATCATCGTGCCCAACAGTGCCATCCCGTTCTCGCGCGAAAACAGTGCGTGTCGCCCAAAAGTGTGCAGCGGTTTTTGGGACAACGACACGCATAGAAAAATGCCTAAAGCCCGAGGGCTTTAGGTGCCTGTTCGGGCCTGAAAAGGAAAGCGCGATGGACGATCATGGTGAATCGGCGGCGCTCGGCGCCGGGCTTTCCGGCGCGCTGACGGAGTTCGGCCACCGGCTGATGGCGAGGGTCTACTATGCCGACACGGATTTCTCCGGCGTCGTCTATCATGCGCGTTATCTCGAATTCCTCGAACGCGGCCGCTCCGACTATCTGAGGCTGACCGGCGTCCACCACACCGAACTCCTGGACGGCAAGCATGGCGAGCGCATCGTCTGGGTGGTGCGGCGCATGGAGATCGACTTCCGTTCGCCGGCGCGTATGGACGATATCCTCACCATCGACACGCGCACCGACGATATTTCCGGCGCCCGCATCTTCATGGGCCAGCAATTGAAGCGTGGCGGCGATGTGCTGGTCGAGGCCAAGGTCGAAGCGGCGATCGTCGGCGAAAGCGGCCGGCCAAAGCGTTTCCCAAAGGAATGGATCGCGGCTTTCATGCCGAAGGCAAAAGCCTGAAGCTTCCACGCGAGGCCCATCTTGAAGGCTTCAACCGGACGGCCCCGGTTGCCGGCGGCCCCAGCCATGCGCGGCAATGCGCCGCGCCTGATCCCCTAACCCATCCTTAACCATAACGGTTCATGAAGGAATTGGCGAAGATTGGCGCAATCCATGCGCCTTCCTTTCACCAATATTTGCCTCGAAAAGGCCGCGAAACGGTGCATTCGGGGCTATCCCGCAAGCTTCTAGCTTCGCGCGATCGGACCAAAGGAATGCCCATGGGCCAGCCGCCAGCGATGCCCGGAAAATCTTAAGGACGTAAGTCATGGAAAATATCGCACTCGCCGAACCGGGCGCGCATCTGTCGCTCTGGGCCCTATTCATGCAGGCCGGCTGGGTGGTCAAGCTGGTCATGATCGGCCTGCTCTGCGCCTCGATCTGGACCTGGGCGATCATCATCGACAAGCTCGTCGCCTATAGCCGCATGCGGCTGGCGCTCAACCGCTTCGAGCAGGTGTTCTGGTCGGGCCAGTCGCTGGAGGATCTCTACCGCACGCTGGCCGATCGCAAGACCACCGGCATGGGCGCGATCTTCGTCGCCGCCATGCGCGAATGGAAGAAGAGTTTCGAAAAGGGCGCGAAATCGGCGCTGGCGCTGCAGACCCGCATCGACAAGGCGATGGACCTGGCGCTGACGCGCGAGATGGAGAAGCTGGAGGGTCGGCTCGGCTTCCTCGCCACCACCGGCTCGGCCGCACCCTTCATCGGGCTGTTCGGCACCGTCATCGGCATCATGACGTCGTTCCAGGCGATCGCCGCCTCGAAGAACACCAGCCTTTCGGTGGTGGCACCCGGTATCGCTGAGGCGCTGCTCGCCACCGCGATCGGCCTGCTCGCGGCCATTCCCGCGGTCATCGCCTACAACAAGCTGTCATCGGACGCGAACAAGATCGGCATGCGCATGGAAGGCTTCGCGGACGAGTTCTCCGCCATACTCTCGCGCCAAATCGATGAAAAAGTAGCGCAGAAGGGCTGAGGATCGATCATGGGGATGTCTGCTGCAGGCGCAAGTGGCTCGGGGCGAGGCGGACGCGGCCATAGGCGGCGCGGCCGTCACCATGCCCTGATGTCCGAGATCAACGTCACGCCGATGGTCGATGTGATGCTGGTGCTGTTGATCATCTTCATGGTCGCGGCGCCGCTGCTCACCGTCGGGGTTCCGATCGACCTGCCGGACACGCAGGCCAAGGCGATGAATGTCGACACGCAGCCGATCACCGTCTCGATTGACTCGACGGGCAAGATTTTCCTGCAGGAGACCGAGATCCCGATCGAGGAGCTGGTAGCCAAGCTGCAGGCGATCTCGAAGACCGGTTACGACGAACGCATCTTCATCCGCGGCGACAAGTCGACCGATTACGGCACGGCAATGAAGGTGATGGCCCGCATTTCGGCGGCCGGCTACAAGAATATCGGCCTGGTCTCGCTGCAGGAACAGGATCAGTAGACGCCAAATGCGGACCGGCCTCACCTCATCGGTGATCTTGCATACGGTGGCGCTGGCCTTCGGGCTGTTCACGCTGTCGTCGCCACCTGCCATGCCCGCGGCCGACGTGGAGTCGGTGGCGGTCGACATCGTGCCTATGGAAGCCGTGCCGCAGACGCTGCAGGGCGACAAGAAGTCGGTGATGCATGAAAAACCGGCGCCGCTGCCGACCAAGCGGCCGGACGTCGCGCCCAATGCACAGAAGGTCGGCGAGAACACCGTCGATACCGACAAGCCGGTGACGGACGAAGCCAAGCCGAAGCCGGTCGAGAAGACGGCGGCGCCGCCGCCCGCGCCGACGCCGACCGAGAAACCGGCGGTCGAGGACGTGCCGAAGCCGCAGGAAAAACCGAAGCCGACCCCGGCGACGGAAGTCGCGCCGACTCCGACGCCGAAGGAAGAGGTCAAGCCCGAGCCGGTCAAGCAGACGGAGCCCAAGCCGACGCCGGCCAAGCAGCCGACACCGACGCCGCCGAAGGACACGACCGCCGCTATTTCGAAGGAAGAGGTGAAGCCCGACGCCGTCGCCGAGGCGATCGCCCAGCAGCAACCCACCGACGAGGCCAAGCTTCCGGACTCCGCGCCTGCGCCGGAAGCGCGGCCGAAGCCGCAGCCGGCCCAGGCCGAAAGCGCCAAGGCGCCGGACCGCAAGGACGCCGACAAGCCGGTGAAGGAAGCGTCTTCCAAGCCGAAGTCGGACGACAAGCAGTTCAATGCCGATGAGATTTCCGCCCTGCTGGACAAGCAGAAGCCGTCCGGCGGCGGCGCGAAGCGCTCGACGCAGCAGGCTTCGCTGGGCGGCGAAAAGGACCAGGGCCAGAAGCTGTCGAAGTCGGAGGAAGGGGCCCTGCGCGATCAGCTTGCGGGTTGCTGGACCTTCCCGGCGGGCATGGAAGCCTCGGACGATCTCATCGCCGTGATCTCGTTCAATCTCGACGCCTCCGGCAAGCTGGACGGCCGGCCTGTCGTCGAGAAATCGAGCGGAAACCGCCAGGTCGACGAAAGCGCGGTGCGCGCTATCCAGAAATGCAACATGGCCGGCCTGCAGGTTCCTCCCGGAAAACAGGACATCTGGGCGCAGATCAAGGTCACTTTCGATCCGAGGGAAATGCTTGGCCTCTGAGCCTGCCCTCCGCACAATCAGCGAAGAGAAGCGAGAAGATATGAAATTCACCCTCAAGCCGCTCCTGATGGTCGCGACAATTGCACTGGGTTCTATCGTTGGCGCCGCCGCGCCGGCATGGGCTCTCGTCGAGATCAACGTCAACAAGGGCAATGTCGAACCGCTGCCGATCGCCATCACGGATTTTCAGTCGAATGATGCGCTGGGCGCGCAGATCACCGAGATCGTCACTGCCGACCTGAAGCGCTCCGGCCTGTTCGCGCCGATCGACAAGAGCGCCTTCATCGAAAAGATTTCCGGCCCGGACGCCACGCCGCGCTTCGACGACTGGAAGGTGATCAACGCGCAGGCGCTGGTCACCGGCAGCGTCGGCAAGGAAGCCGACGGACGCATCCGCGCCCAGTACCGGTTGTGGGATACGTTTGCGGGCCAGCAGATGGCGGGCGAGCAGTTCTTCGCCAACGACGCCAACACCAGGCGCGTCGCCCATATCATCGCCGACGCCATCTATGAGCGGATCACCGGCGAAAAGGGCTATTTCGACACGCGCGTGGTCTTCGTCGACGAGTCCGGCGCCAAGAACGCCCGCAAGAAGCGGCTGGCCATCATGGACCAGGACGGCGCCAATATACGCTACCTGTCGGACGGCCGCGCGATCGTTCTGACGCCGCGTTTTTCGCCGAACCGGCAGGAAATCACCTACATGTCCTATGAAAGCGGGCAGCCGAAGGTGTATCTGCTGCAGATCGAGACCGGACAGCGCGAGCTGGTGGGCAACTTCCCCGGCATGACGTTCGCGCCGCGCTTCTCGCCCGACGGCCAGAAGGTGATCATGAGCCTGCTGCGCGACGACGGCAACTCCAACATCTTCGCCATGGATCTGAGGAGCCGCTCGACGACGCGGCTCACCGATTCGACCGCGATCGACACTTCTCCCTCCTATTCGCCGGACGGCTCGCAGATCGTCTTCACCTCCGACCGCGGCGGCGGCAGCGGCCGTTCGCAGATCTATGTCATGGGCGCGGACGGCTCCAATCCGCACCGCATATCCTTCGGCGACGGCGTCTATTCGACGCCCGTCTGGTCGCCGCGCGGCGATCTCATCGCTTTCACCAAGCAGAGCGGCGGCGAGTTCCAGATCGGCGTCATGAAGACCGACGGTTCGGGCGAGCGCATCCTGTCCTCCGGCTTCCAGCAGGAGGGTCCGACCTGGGCGCCGAACGGCCGCGTGCTGATGTTCTTCCGCGACTCCGCCGGCGGCCCCAAGCTGGTCTCGGTCGATCTCACCGGCCGCAACGAGCAGCAGATTCCGACGGCGAACTACGCTTCCGATCCGGCTTGGTCGCCGTTGCTGGAGTGAGGGGGGCGGGGAACTGAGGAATTGAAGAATTGAAGAAAGCGGGCGGCTCAAAATCCTGCTTTCCCCCTTGGTCGCGTTTTGGCCGCATTTCTGCCTAGGGTCCGCGCCCAGTCTTGCCCTTGGTAAATGCGTGGGAACGAGAAGAGCCGCGGGGGCAGCTCGAAACCAAATATTAACCGTGTTTCTTGAATGCCGGTTAACCCAAACGTGGTTACTGGGTGATCAACGAAATCACTCATATGCGAAGGAGAGGCGGCATGGGCCGTATCGCAGCACTTACCAGAAACCCAGCGATGATCGCTCTCGTGATGGCGCTCGCCATTACCGGTTGCGCCTCGAAGAAGACCCCGAACAGCGCGGCCGATCTCGGCCTCAACGGTGCCGGCGCCGCCACGCCCGGTTCGGCGCAGGACTTCACCGTCAACATCGGCGACCGCATCTTCTTCGATACCGATTCCTCGTCGATCCGCGCCGATGCGCAGACCACGCTGGCCCGCCAGGCGCAGTGGCTGAATCAGTACCGCCAGTATGCGATCGTCATCGAAGGCCATGCCGACGAGCGCGGCACGCGTGAGTACAATCTGGCACTGGGCGCCCGCCGCGCCGCCGCCACCCGCGACTTCCTTGTCTCCAAGGGCGTCTCCGCCGGCCGCCTGAAGACGATCTCTTACGGCAAGGAGCGTCCGGTCGCGGTCTGCGACGACATCTCCTGCTGGTCGCAGAACCGCCGCGCCGTCACCACGCTTTCCGGCGCCGGCTCCTGACGCATGATACCGAAGATCGGGGTCGATTTTCGGTAACGGCGCTCGGCGTCCCAGGCGACAAAAATACAACATCCCAAAAATGAAAGGCGGCCTCAGGGCCGCCTTTTTCCTTTGCAACAAACCGAAACAAAATTTGGCCGAAGTCTCGCGTCCTGCTATGAGCGCGAGGGCGCTTCCTCCCTTGTTTGATTTGGAAAGGCGCATCAGGCCAACACCCACCGCGAGAGACAGAATGCACTTCAGAACGGTCCTGAGCGGCACGCTTGCGCTGCTGCTCGTATCAAGCCTCCCAAGCCTTGCCGCGCCGGCCGACAGTGCCGGGCCGGCCGCCGACAGCGGGTTCACCTTCCATCTGCCCACGCTCGGCATCTTCGGCGACAAGAAGAAGCCGGAACAGGCGCAGGTCGCACAACAGGAGGGCGGCGCCGGCGTGACTGGTCTGGAAGACCAGCTGCGCCAGCTGAACGGCAAGATCGAGGAGATGAATTTCCAGATCCTGCAGATGCAGGAACAGATCCGCAAGCAGCAGGAAGACAATGAGTTCCGTTTCCAGCAGCTGGAGGGCCAAGGAGGCGCCAAGCCGGCCGGGCAGAAGAAATCGGAAGCCGCGCCCCAGGACAACAATAACGGCAACACCAATCTCGGCGATGCCGGCACCGGTCAATCCGGCACCGGCGACGCCGGAGCCGACAATAGCGTCGCCCAGGCCCCGGCGACGCAGCCGCCGGCTGGCACCGGTGCGCAAAACGGCGGCAAAAGCGTTGGCGACGTCATCGTGGAATCGCAGACCGGCGATCCCGGCAAGCTGATCACCGGCGCGCCGCCGAAGAATTTCGGCACCATCACCGTCGACAAGAACGGCAACGTGGTCAATGCCGAGACCGGCCCGCAGGCCAGCGCGCCGGCGGAAGCTCCCGCGGCCACGGCAAACGCTCCTTCCGCCGAAACGCCGGCCAAGAAGAGCAAGTCCGGCGGCACCGAAGTGGCGGCACTGCCGTCGACCAACAATCCCGACGAGCTCTATCGCAATTCCTACCAATTCATCCTGTCGGGCGATTATCCGACCGCCGAGCAGGGTTTTCGCGACCATATTTCCCGCTTCCCCAAGGACGCCAAGGCGGCTGATGCGCATTACTGGCTAGGCGAGTCGCTGCTCGGGCAGCAGAAATACCGTGACGCGGCCGAAGTCTTCCTCGCCGCCAGCAAGGACTATCCGAAGGCGAAGAAGGCGCCCGACATGCTGCTCAAGCTCGGCGTTTCGCTGGTCGGCCTGAAGCAGAACGACGTCGCCTGCGCCACCTTCAGTGAAATCGGCAAGCGCTATCCCGATGTTTCCGGCGCCCTCAAGGAACGCATCAAGCAGGAAAGGGCCCTGGCGTCGTGCTGACGCCCGACAGCAAACCTGACCTTTTGGACTGCCTTTTCTCCGACCTGGATCTTTCGACCGGCGCCATTGCTGCCGTGTCCGGCGGCAGCGACTCGACCGCCCTTCTCCTTCTCCTCAAAGATCACCTCGACCGGACGGCATCGGCCGCCAGGCTGCTCGCGGTGACCATCGATCATGGCCTGAGGCCGGACTCGGCCACTGAGGCGCGGCTCGTTCAACGCTTCTGCGCCGAGCGCGGCATCGCGCATCGCATTCTTGCCTGGCGCGGCGACAAGCCCGCGACCGGTCTGGCGGCCGCCGCGCGCGAGGCGCGCTACCGGCTGCTTGCCGAAGCTGCCGGCGCCGAAGGCATCAAGCTGATCCTGACCGGCCACACTGCCGACGACCAGGCCGAGACGGTGCTGATGCGGCAGGCGCGCGACGATGAGGGCCGGGGCCTCGCCGGCATGGCGCCCGCCACGCTGTTCGACTGGCGGACATGGATCGTCCGGCCGCTGCTTAGCACAAGGCGCGCGGCACTGCGCGAGATGCTGCGGGCTCGCGACATCGGCTGGATCGAGGATCCGACCAATGCCGATGTTCGCTTCGAGCGGCCGCGCGTGCGGGCGAAGCTCGCGCAGGGCGACGGCGAACAGCGTATCGCGCAGGCGCTGGCACGGGCGGGCCAGGCGGCTTTCGAGCGCCGGGACGTCGGCCGCCGCGCGGCCACGCTCATCGACGCCTTTGCCGGCAGGCCGGTTCCGGGCCTCATCCGCCTCGATCGCAAGTTTGCCGGACATGAGGATGGCCAAGCCGCCATCCATGCGCTGCGCATCCTGTTGGCCACCATCGGCGGCGTCTCGTTTCTCGCCGACGAGACGCGCTGCGCTGCGCTGCTTTCGCGCCTGCGGTCCGCTCCGTTTCGCGCCACATTGTCGCGGACGGTTATCGACGCGCGACGAACCGGCATTTTCCTTCGGCGCGAGAACCGCGACCTGCCTGCTGCCGCGCCACCGCAGCACAACCGGCTCTGGGACAATCGGCGGCGCATCACTTTGAAAGACGGGCCTGGCGACTTGGTGATCGCGCCGCTGGGGGCGGCCGCCGCCGGGAAAGCGCCCTTGAGCGAGGATATCCCGCCGAGCCTTTCGCGCGCCGCGCTTGCCGCGGAGCCCGCGCTGTGGTCCGCCGGCGAATGCCTTGGTTTTGCGGGCGGCAATGCCTGCTCGCGATCGGTCTCGATCGCTCCGGCGGTGGCTCCTTTCGCGCGCTTCCTGCCGTCCTTCGACATCGAGCCCGCCGCCGCCGTGGCGGCCCTGGTTGGCGCGCCGCCGTTGCCGGCACCGCCATTCCGCCGCCATGATGATGGTTGAGGGTGGGCGAAAGCTTAACCGATACGTGCTGTTCTGCTTGGCAAGGGGGGGCGCTCTCCCTATGTTAGGCCCAAGCTAATCCATCATCGCGGGTCCGCGCGCGGACGCCAACGGGACAATAGATGAATCCGAATTATCGCAACCTCGCGCTCTGGGCGATCATAGCGGTCCTGCTCATAGCCCTGTTCAATCTTTTCCAGACCCCGCAGACGCGCGGCGCCACCACGGATATCGCCTATTCGCAGTTCCTGCAGGACGTCGCGTCGGGCCGGGTCAAAAGCGTGACCATCGCCGGCGCCCGCATCTTCGGCAACTACACGGACAACGCCAACGGCTTTCAGACCTATTCGCCCGGCGACCCGTCGCTGGTCTCCAGGCTGCAGGACAAAAACGTCACCATCACCGCAAAGCCCGAGACCGACGGCTCCAATTCGCTGTTCGGCTATCTGATCTCGTGGCTGCCGATGATCCTGATCCTCGGCGTGTGGATATTCTTCATGCGCCAGATGCAATCGGGCTCCGGCCGCGCCATGGGCTTCGGCAAGTCGAAGGCCAAGCTTTTGACCGAGGCGCACGGCCGCGTCACCTTCCAGGACGTCGCCGGCGTCGACGAGGCCAAGGAGGATCTCGAAGAAATCGTCGAGTTCCTGCGCGATCCGCAGAAGTTCCAGCGCCTCGGCGGCAAGATCCCGCGCGGCGTGCTCCTGGTCGGCCCGCCCGGCACCGGCAAGACGCTGCTCGCCCGCTCGGTCGCCGGTGAAGCCAACGTGCCGTTCTTCACCATTTCCGGCTCGGATTTCGTCGAGATGTTCGTCGGCGTCGGCGCAAGCCGTGTGCGCGACATGTTCGACCAGGCCAAGAAGAACGCGCCCTGCATCATCTTCATCGACGAAATCGATGCCGTCGGCCGCCATCGCGGCGCCGGGCTCGGCGGCGGCAATGACGAACGCGAGCAGACGCTGAACCAGCTGCTGGTCGAGATGGACGGTTTCGAGTCTAACGAGAGCATCATCCTCATCGCCGCCACCAACCGGCCCGACGTGCTCGACCCGGCGCTGCTGAGGCCCGGCCGTTTCGACCGCCAGGTCGTGGTGCCGAACCCCGACATCGTCGGCCGCGAGAAGATCCTCAAGGTGCATGTGCGCAACGTGCCGCTGGCGCCCAATGTCGACCTCAAGGTGGTTGCGCGCGGCACCCCGGGCTTTTCCGGCGCCGATCTGATGAACCTCGTCAACGAATCCGCGCTGATGGCGGCGCGCCGCAACAAGCGGCTCGTCACCATGGCCGAGTTCGAGGACGCCAAGGACAAGATCATGATGGGCGCCGAGCGCCGCTCGTCGGCGATGACGCAGGCCGAGAAGGAGCTGACCGCCTATCACGAGGCCGGTCACGCGATCCTGGCGCTCAACGTGCCGTCGGCCGACCCGCTGCACAAGGCGACCATCATCCCGCGCGGCCGCGCGCTCGGCATGGTCATGCAGTTGCCGGAAGGCGACCGCTATTCGATGAGCTACAAGTACATGATCTCGCGGCTTGCGATCATGATGGGCGGCCGCGTCGCCGAGGAGTTCAAGTTCGGCAAGGAGAACATCACGTCGGGTGCCTCCTCCGATATCGAGCAGGCGACCAAGCTGGCGCGCGCCATGGTCACGCGCTGGGGCTTCTCCGACAAGCTCGGCCACGTCGCCTATGGCGACAACCAGGAAGAGGTCTTCCTCGGCCATTCGGTGGCGCGCACCCAAAACATCTCGGAAGAGACGGCGCAGATCATCGACGCCGAGGTGCGGCGCCTGATCGACGACGCCTATTCGACCGCCAAGACCATCCTGACCAAGAAGAAGAAGGAATGGATCGCGCTCGCCGAAGGACTGCTCGAATACGAGACGCTGTCCGGCGACGAGATCAAGCAGCTGATCGCTGGCAACAAGCCCCCCCGCGACCTCGGCGACGACACCCCGCCCAGCCGCGGCTCGGCCGTGCCGAAGGCCGGCACCGGCGGCCGCCGCAAGAAGGGCCCCGAGCCCGAAGGCGGCATGGAGCCGCAGCCGTCAAGCTGAGGTGATGCGCGAAAGACTGATCGAGAAACGCCGCGGCTTGCTCCGCGGCGTTTTTGTTTGCATTGGAGACAAGGCGAGGCTTCCCTCGTCCTGGCGCGTAGATATCGCCCAACAGCAGATCCCAGATACTCCCGAGGATGATGGCTCAACGTCTGCGGGAAAAACGGTGAGCCGCTTTATCCGCCGTATTTGATTTTTATGATTCAGCTTTCAGCCGCGCATTGCAGAGGCTGTAGTAACCGCCGCCTTTCTGGATCCAGCGAAGGCCGTTCAACGTACCCGCTTCCTTGTTGTTGTGGTAACCCTGCAGGCAGGTCTTCATCCGGGCCTTAGCGGGCTTTTCGGTCTTGAACTCGGCGGCGAGGGTGGTTGGGAATGTCACGCCCGCCGGCGCTACCGTGGGGACGACCGCCGCGCTGGTTTCCGTTTTCTGCTGCTCCGCGGATGTGACCGGATCCGCGCTGACGCTCTCCGCGGCGGACGTCGCGCATTTCTCCTTGCGGAAAGCGGCCCAGTCCATGCCGTTCAGAGTGCCGCCTTCCTTGGCCGCCCGATAGGTCTCGCTGCATTCCTTCATCGTCAGCGCGCTCGCAGGTGAGGCGTTCCAAGCGACCAATGCCGTCACAGCCAACGCCGCCAATTTCAAACTGAACATTGAGACCCTCCTGATTGATGATAAGTTTGACATCTTTTTGTATACTGTTTGTTCCCTATATGTTCAACCGGAATCTTTGCGAGCTGCCGACAAAACCTGGCGATGGGCAGTGTGGGCAAATTGACGATGCCGACGGTCCCGCCATATGCAGATGCGAGCAAGGCCGCGGGCGTCTTCGCCTGCAACAAAAGGCCCGCGCATCTTGCGACGCGCGGGCCTTTTCCCTTCGAATAATTAGGCGATCAGCTCTTCAGCTTGGCGTTGCAGAGGCTGTAGAAGCCGCCGCCTTTCTGGATCCACTTCAGGCCGTTCAGCGTGTTGGCATCCTTGTTGGCATAGTACTGCTCGAGGCAGGTATGCATGCGGCCCTTGGCCGGGGTCTCGTTGGCGAATTTCGGCGAGATGGCGGCCGGGAAAGTGACGCCCTTCGGAGCGGTCACAGTCGGCTTGGCCGGTTCCTTCGTGAAAGTCGCCTCAGTCGGCGCAGGCACGGTGTCGTCATCGTCGGCACCTGCGCCGCATTCGGCCTTGCGGAAGTCGTTCCACTTCATGCCGTTCAGCTTGTTGGCGGTCTTCGCAGCCTGGTACTTGGTGCTGCACTCGGCCATGGTCAGGCCCTTGCCGCCATCGGCAGCGGCGGTCGAGGTCTTGGTCGTCGTGGCGGTTTTGGTGGCGGGGGCGGTGGCAGCCGCAGCGGTTGCGCCAGGGCCGCACTCGGCCCTGCGGAAGTCGTTCCACTTCATGCCGTTGAGCGTGCCGGCGGATTTTGCGGCCTGGTATTTGGTGCTGCACTCCTTGGAGCTCAGGCCCTTGGCCGCGTCGTCGGCAGCGGCGGCCGCCTTCGTCTTCTTGGCGGGCTTGGTGTCGGCGGCCTTCGTATCGGTCGCGGCCTTGGTGTCGGTCGCGGCCTTGGTGTCGGTCGCGGTGGCGTCGCTGCCGCACTGGGCCTTGCGGAACTGGTTCCAGGTCTGGCCGGCGAGCGTTCCCGCATCCTTGGCCGCGTTATACTTGGTGCTGCACTCGGCCATGGTCAGCGCGTTGGCCGGCGCCGCCAGGAACAAGGTTGCGACGGCGATACCCGTCAAAGCTGCAAGTCTATGAATAAGCATGGCGTTTTCTCCCTTGCTGCCGCCAATAAGTGTCCCTATGCCAAATCAATAGCTCTCAATGTCCGGTTGCGCCAGATGCTTCCGGCACAGGCGCTCTCACAAAGTGTGTTATTCGCGATAAGGTGATGAATTGCCTGCCGGTTCGCCGCCAGCCAGGCTTTGCCGGGAACAGGGCGCCGACAAGCCTCGCACCGGCAGGTATAGCGCCGCCACGTCAAAGGTGGTGACAGGCTGTCGAATCGCTTGCATCGCCCGCTACAATGTTTTTCTAAGAATTGGTAATATACAATCACGAAATTTGATGATCGGATGCGGCCCAATCTGTGGCAAAACGGGCGGCTGAAAAACCGACGGGGACTTGAGACACATGGCAGGTCAGTATTTCGGCACCGACGGTATCCGCGGACGCGCCAACAAATTTCCGATGACGGCCGAGGTCGCCATGCGCGTCGGCATGGCCGCCGGGCTCTCCTTCCAGCGCGGCAATCATCGTCATCGCGTCGTGCTCGGCAAGGACACGCGGCTTTCCGGCTACATGATCGAGAACGCCATGGTGGCGGGCCTGTGCGCCGCCGGGATGGACGTGTTCCTGCTCGGCCCCATACCGACGCCCGCGGTCGCCATGCTGGTGCGCTCGCTGCGCGCCGACATCGGCGTGATGATCTCGGCCTCGCACAATCCTTACTACGACAACGGCATCAAGCTGTTCGGTCCCGACGGCTACAAGCTTTCCGACGAGATCGAGGAACGTATCGAAGGCATGCTCGACAAGGATATCGAGCTGGCGCTCGCCGATTCCGACGGGCTCGGCCGCGCCAAGCGCGTCGATGGCGTGCATGACCGCTATATCGAATTCGCCAAGCGCACGCTGCCGCGCTCGATGTCGCTTTCTGGGCTGAGGATCGTCGTCGACTGCGCGAACGGCGCGTCCTACAAGGTGGCGCCCGAGGCGCTGTGGGAGCTCGGCGCCGAGGTGGTGGCGATCAATGTCGAGCCGAACGGCTTCAACATCAACAAGGAGTGCGGCTCGACCCATCCGGCCGGCCTGCAGAAGAAGGTGCACGAGGTGCGCGCCGATATCGGCATCGCGCTCGACGGCGACGCCGACCGCGTCGTCATCGTCGACGAGAACGGCACCATCGTCGACGGCGACCAGATCATGGCTCTGATCGCCGAGTCCTGGCACCAGAGCGGGCGGTTGGCCGGCGGCGGCGTCGTCTCCACCGTAATGTCCAATCTCGGGCTGGAACGCTTTCTTGGCGACATGAAGCTGCAGCTGCATCGCACCAAAGTCGGCGACCGCTATGTGGTCGAGCACATGCGCGCGCATGGCTTGAATGTCGGCGGCGAGCAGTCCGGCCATATCGTGCTGTCCGATTTCTCGACCACCGGCGACGGCCTGGTCTCGGCGCTGCAGGTGCTGGCCTGCATCAAGCGGCAGAACCGGCCGGTCAGCGAATTGTCGAAGAAGTTCGAGCCGGTGCCGCAGCTCTTGAAGAATGTCCGCATCTCCGGCGGCAAGCCGCTGGAGGAAGCTGCGGTCAAGGCGGCCATCGAGGATGCGCGCAACCGGCTTGGCAAAGCCGGCCGCCTGGTGATCCGTCCCTCCGGCACCGAGCCGCTCATCCGGGTCATGGCCGAGGGCGATGATCCGCAGCTGGTCGAAGCGGTCGTCAACGACATCGTCGGCATCCTGCAGGACACCCGCAGTGCCGCCTGAACGCCGTCCCGCAGTTCCTCTAAATCCGCAAGCCCGCCGCCAGGCGGGCTTTTTGTCGCCGGGCGGGCAGATCGGACAACGGCGTTCGCTCTAAAATTGCATAGATTCGTGGTTAATCGGTACGGTTAAACGGCTTTTAACCTTTGCAATTCATTATCCAAACCCGAGGTCAATCATCTTCGGGCGATGTCGTCCCGAGGCTTCTTAGGGGTGACAGAATGTTCAAGACAGCAAGAATGGCATTGCTTGCCGCGCTGTTCGCGGGGATAGCCGGACCGGCTCTCGCCGCCGACCTCGCGGAACCGCAAATCGAAGAAGCTCCACCGCCGGTAGTCGAACCGCAGCCGATTGATGTCGGCGGCTGGTATATCCGTGGCGACATCGACTATCACAAGTCGACTTTGCGTGGCATCGACTACATTACGTACGGACCGCCGCCCGGCACCAACGATTTCGATTTCGGCAAGCTGAAGGGTGGCTTCTCGCTAGGCGGCGGTGTCGGCTACAAAGTCAACGACTACTTCCGTACCGATCTGACTGCCGACTATTGGTTCAAATCGAACTTCAACGGCCAGACCTCGGACCTCACCACGACATCAACCGAAGTGTCGAGGATGAGCGCCCTGCTGCTGCTCGCCAACGCCTATGTGGATATTGGCACCTGGCACGGCATCACGCCTTACGTCGGCGCCGGCATCGGCGGCGCGCACATCAAGTGGGACACGGTCCACGATCCGAACACCACCGAGACCAATCCGGGGTCATCCAACTGGCGCTTCGCCTACGCTCTCATGGCGGGCGCTTCCTACTGCCTGACCGACAGGGTGATCCTCGATGCAGGCTATCGCTTCACCCACATCCAGGGCGGCCGCATGTTCGAGTTCGATTCGACCAGTTCCGGGCCGGGGTTCGATCATGGCATAAACACGCATGAAGTGCGCGGCGGCCTGCGCTACCAGTTCGGCGGCAACAATGGCTGCGCCGCACCGGTCGCCTATCAGCCGGAACCGGAACCGATCTACACCAAGTAATCGCCTTCATTATCCCGAAATTCGTCAGCCGCCCGGCGCCCGCCGGGCGGCTTTCGCTTTTGCGTCATCCGTAAAATCCCATCGAAATCAATTCGGTAACCGGCTGTTATCCTTAACCGCCACTTAACCACTATGGTTAACAATGGCTCCTTGAAACGGCGCCCGCGTTCGCGGCTGGCGCCAATTTCAGGAGCCGGGGACCATGATATCCAGATCGCGTATCGCGTCAGCGCTTGCCGCATCCATGCTGTTGCCGATGACACCGGCGCTTGCGGCCGACTACGATCCGCCGATCTATGTCGATCAGGCGCCGGACTATCAGCCGGTCGAGATCGGCTCGGGCTGGTACCTGCGCGGCGATGTCTCGTATCTGGCGAACAAGAGCTTCAAGAACGGGGATTTCACCTTCCCGTCGACGATCGCCAGCGAAAGTTTTAGCGAGAGCGAGGACGCGTATTTCGCGAGCATCGGCTTCGGATATCATTTCAACGATTACCTTCGCGCCGACATCAACCTCGGCTACCTGCCCGGCAACAAAGCCAGCTTCAGTTATGACGACACAGCTACCGTGGTGGCACCGGCAACGGCGACCGTGGGAGATGGAAACCTCAAGAACTATGCCTTCTCAGGCATATTGAACGGCTATGTCGATCTTGGCACATATGTCGGCGTCACGCCCTATATCGGCGCGGGTATTGGTATCGTTCAAAGCAAATACAGTCTTTCGGCGGATTATTTCACCGACAACGGGGATGCAAGCGACGACTTCTCTCGGCGCAGCAGCAAAACAAAATATTCCTTGGCCTACACATTGAACGCCGGCCTTGCCTACCAGGTCTCGAAGAATGTTCTGATCGACCTTGGCTATCAGTATTTCTCCGCGCCCGAGGCCGAATATGTCACGGCCGCAAGCCTGAATTCCTTCCCTGTCCACAAGGGCATCAGCAATCATCAGATCAAGCTTGGGCTGCGTTACGATCTCTGGTGAGCCACGCAGGCTGAGAGGTTTCGACGGCGGGTCCTAAGGGCCCGCCGTTCTCCTTTCGGATCGAGCGCGAGTTGGAACGAATATCCCGTCCGCGACAAAAACTTTGCTCTTGACGCCGGAAGCGTGAGCGCATATCGCCGTCCGTGGGCCACCCCTCCCCAACGAGGGGCCACTATCTGGAAGGATAGACCACGATGACGACGCTTACCAAGCCCGGACTCCGTCCGGCAAACCCCAATTTCTCTTCAGGTCCCTGCGCAAAACGCCCCGGCTGGTCGGTCGAGGCGCTCAAAGCCGCCGCGCTTGGGCGCTCCCACCGCGCCAAGATCGGCAAGGCGAAGCTCGAGCAGGCTATCGAGCTGACGCGCGAAATCCTCAAGGTTCCCACAGACTATCGCATCGGCATCGTGCCGGCGTCGGACACCGGCGCGGTCGAGATGGCGCTCTGGTCGCTGCTTGGCGAGCGCGGCGTCGACATGGTTGCCTGGGAAAGTTTTGGCTCCGGCTGGGTGACGGATGTCGTCAAGCAGCTCAAGCTCGCGGATGTTCGCAAGTTCGAGGCCGGCTACGGCGAACTGCCCGACCTGACGCAGGTCGATTTCGACCGCGACGTCGTCTTCACCTGGAACGGCACGACCTCGGGCGTGCGCGTGCCGAACGGCGATTTCATTCCCGCGAGCCGCAAGGGCCTGACCATTTGCGACGCGACATCGGCCGCCTTCGCGCAAAGGCTCGATTTCGAGAAGCTCGATGTCGTCACCTTCTCCTGGCAGAAGGTGCTGGGCGGCGAGGGCGCGCATGGCATGCTGATCCTGTCGCCCCGCGCCGTCGAGCGGCTGGAGACCTACAAGCCGGCCTGGCCGCTGCCGAAAATCTTCCGCCTGACCTCGGGCGGCAAGCTGATCGAGGGCATCTTCAAGGGCGAGACCATCAACACGCCGTCGATGCTGTGCGTGGAGGATTATCTCGATGCGCTCCGCTGGGCGAAATCGATCGGCGGCCTGGAAGCGCTGATCGCGCGCGCGGATGCCAATGCCGCGGTGCTCGACCGGTTCGCTGAGAAGTCGACGTGGCTCGGCCACCTCGCCGTCGATCCGGCGACGCGCTCGAACACGTCAGTGTGCCTCTCCTTCACCGACGCGCAAGTGGTGGCGCTCGATGCCGACGGCCAGGCGGCCTTCGCCAAGGGGATCGTGTCCGCCCTCGACAAGGAAGGCGTCGCCTACGACATCGGCTCCTACCGCGATGCGCCGCCCGGCCTGCGCATCTGGTGTGGCGCGACCGTCGAGACCGCCGATCTCGAAGCGTTGCTGCCCTGGCTCGACTGGGCCTTCGCCACGCAGAAGGCGTCGCTCAAGGCAGCGGCCTGAGTTTCATGGCGGCCCGCGGGCCGCCAGTTCCCGACACATCCATTCCCACGTCAAGGAGGCCGCAATGGCGCCCCGCGTTCTCGTTTCGGATAAACTTTCCACCACCGCCGTGCAGATCTTCAAGGATCGCGGCATCGACGTCGACTATTTGCCCGATCTCGGCAAGGACAAGGAAAAGCTCGCCGAGGTGATCGGCCAGTATGACGGCCTCGCCATCCGCTCGGCGACCAAGGTCACCGAGAAACTGATCAATGCGGCAACCAGGCTCAAGGTCGTCGGCCGCGCCGGTATCGGCGTCGACAATGTCGATATCCCGGCCGCCAGCCGCAAGGGCATCATCGTGATGAACACGCCCTTCGGCAATTCGATCACCACGGCCGAGCATGCGGTGGCGATGATCTTCGCGCTGGCGCGGCAGATACCGGAAGCCAATGCCTCGACCCATTCCGGCAAGTGGGAAAAGAACCGCTTCATGGGTGTCGAAATCACCAGCAAGACGCTGGGCGTGATCGGCTGCGGCAATATCGGCTCGATCGTCGCCACGCGCGGCGTCGGCCTGAAGATGCATGTGATCGCCTTCGATCCGTTCCTGTCGGACAGCCGCGCCGAGGAGCTCGGCGTTCAGAAAGTCGAGCTCGACGAGCTCTTCGCCCGCGCCGATTTCATCACGCTGCACACGCCGCTGACCGACAAGACGCGCAACATCATCGATGCGGCGGCGATCGCCAAGATGAAGGACGGCGTGCGCATCATCAATTGCGCCCGCGGCGGATTGGTCGTCGAGGCGGACCTGGTCGCGGCGCTGAAGAGCGGCAAGGTGGCCGGGGCCGGCATCGACGTGTTCGAGGTCGAGCCGGCCGAGAACAACCCGCTGTTCGGTATGGAGAATGTCGTGGCAACGCCGCATCTCGGCGCCTCGACCACCGAGGCGCAGGAGAATGTCGCGCTGCAGGTTGCAGAGCAGATGAGCGACTACCTGATCAAGGGCGCGGTCTCCAACGCCATCAACATGCCTTCGATCACAGCCGAGGAGGCGCCGCGGCTGAAGCCCTTCGTCAAGCTTGCCGAAGTGCTCGGCGCCTTTGTCGGTCAGGTCACCGAGGATCCGATCAAGGAGGTCGAGATACTGTTCGACGGCTCGACCGCGACGATGAACACGCGCGCGCTGGTGAGCGCTGCCCTTGCCGGCCTCATCCGGCCGCAGGTCTCCGATGTCAACATGGTGTCGGCGCCGATCATGGTGAAGGAGCGCGGCATCATCGTCGCCGAGGTCAAGCGCGACAAGTCGGGCGTGTTCGACGGCTATATCAAGCTCACGGTCAAGACCGAGCATATGACGCGCTCGATCGCCGGCACCTGCTTCTCCGACCACAAGCCGCGCTTCATCCAGATAAAGGGCATCAATCTCGATGCCGAGGTCGGCCAGCACATGCTCTACACCACCAATGCCGACGCGCCCGGCATCATCGGCCTGCTCGGCACGGTGTGCGGCGAGAACGGCGTCAACATCGCCAACTTCCAGCTCGGCCGCAACCGACCGGGCGGCGATGCGATAGCGCTGCTCTATCTCGATGCGCCCTTCCCGGAAAGTGTGCTGGAGCAGGTACGCGCGCACAAGTCGATCGACTCGGCGAAGCGGCTGCGCTTCGACGTCGGCGGCGAGTAACGTCCGGACGTGAAAACGCCCCGCTTGCATCAGCAGGCGGGGCATTCATGAGATGGCCGTCACCCGATGGCCGCTTGCCGGGAAGTTGAGATATTCACCCCGTCTGCAGCGCTGCTCGGCTGCCGCTGTACTCGGCAAGCGCAATGCCGCCGAGGACAAGCGCCAGCGCGAAGGCCTGATACGCCTGAAACTGCTCGCCGACGATCAGCACCGAAAGCAACGTGCCGAAGATCGGCACCAGATTGATGAACAGGCCGGCGCGGTTGGCGCCGATCAATTCGTTGCCCTTGATGTAGAGGACCTGCGAGACGACCGAAGCGCCAAGCGCCGTGTAGAGCGTGAGTGCCCAGCCACGGGCGTCCGGCACGATGACGCGGCCAGACGCGACCTCCCAGACGAAGAAGGGCAGGGAAACCAGCAGCGCGGCAATCGACAGCGCCAGCATGAAACTTTGCCAGCGGATTGCCGGCCTGAGGCGCAGTCCCACCGAATAGAGGCTGTAGCAAAGCACCGCCACAAGCATGATGGCGTCGCCAAAATTGAGCTCGAGCTTCAGCAACTGGCCGAGGTCGCCATGACTTGCCGTCAGCGCGACGCCGGCGATGGTGAGCACGACGCCGACGATCTGCAGAGGCTGCACGCGCAGCCTGAACAGCACGAAATTGGCAAGAATGATGACGATCGGGATGGCTGCCTGCTCGATCGAGACATTGATGGCGGTCGTGTAGTTGAGCGCCGTATAGAAGATGACGTTGAAGATGGTGAAGCCGCAAGCGCCGAGCCCGGCAAGCAGCCTCCAGTGCCTGCGCACTTCGGGCCAATCCTCACGCAGCGTCCGCCAGCCGATGGGCAGCAGGATCAGCACCGCCATCACCCAGCGCAGGAACACCAGCGTCATCGGCGAGACATGGCCGACGGCAAGCTTGCCCGCCACCGAATTGCCGCCCCACAAGAGCATGGTCGACAGAAGGAACAGATAGGCGGCTCGGTGCATGGAGGTTCCGGCCCTGCGGGTGCTCGAGGGTTCGGCCCGGCCTAGAGTGGCGGCGGCGGCAAGTAAATGATGCGAAAGCCGGAATTTGTTGTGCCTGGACCAGGTTGACGTCTCGGCGTTGGCGTCATTTTGATCCAAGTCCTTGAGGGGCATGGTCACTTGCGGAAGCCGGTTCCCGCTTTTTGGGTTCGCCGACCTTCGGTTCGGGTCATGCTCCATCGATGGTTTCGGCGGCAAAGAAAGGGTCGCGCCAGCCTCCGCTTGACGCTATAGAGGCCTGTCGTTTCAGGCCGCCCGCGCGGCATTTCAAGGGAAAAGAACATGGCCAATGTGGTGGTCGTCGGCTCGCAATGGGGTGACGAAGGCAAGGGCAAGATCGTCGACTGGCTGTCGGAACGGGCCGATGTGGTCGTGCGCTTCCAGGGCGGCCACAATGCCGGCCACACGCTGGTCGTCGACGGCAAGGTCTACAAGCTGTCGCTGCTGCCCTCCGGCGTGGTCAGACAGGGCAAGCTTTCGATCATCGGCAACGGCGTGGTGTTCGATCCGCATGCCTTCGTCGCCGAAGCCAAGAAGCTCAAGGAGCAGGGCGTGGAGGTCACGCCGGAACGCCTGAAAATAGCCGAAAACACCGCGCTTATCCTGTCCCTGCACCGGGAGCTGGACGGATTGCGCGAAGACGCAGCCTCGAATTCAGGAACCAAGATTGGCACGACACGTCGCGGCATCGGCCCCGCCTATGAGGACAAGGTGGGCCGGCGCGCGGTGCGGGTGATGGATTTGGCGGATCTGGAAACGCTGCCCTTGAAGGTCGACAGGCTGCTGACGCATCACAATGCGCTGCGCCGCGGGCTCGGCCATGCGGAAGCGACGCATGAGGCGATCATGCAGGAACTGACCTCGGTGGCCGCCGAGATCCTGCCTTACATGGACCGCGTCTGGAAGGTGCTCGACGACAGGCGCCGCGCCGGCGAACGCATCCTGTTCGAGGGCGCGCAGGGCACGCTGCTCGACATCGACCACGGCACCTATCCCTTCGTCACCTCATCCAACACCGTGGCCGGGCAGGCCGCCGCCGGTTCGGGCGTAGGCCCCGGCGTCATCGGCTATGTGCTCGGCATCACCAAGGCCTACACGACGCGCGTCGGCGAAGGGCCGTTCCCGACCGAGCAGATGAACGAGATCGGCGAGTTCCTCGGCACGCGCGGCCACGAGTTCGGTGTCGTCACCGGCCGCAAGCGCCGCTGCGGCTGGTTCGACGCCGTGCTGGTGCGCCAGGCGGTCGCTGTCAACGGCATCAAGGGCATCGCTCTCACCAAGCTCGACGTGCTCGACGGGCTCGACGAGATCAAGGTCTGCACGGGCTATCGCCTCGACGGCGAGACGATCGATTACCTGCCGGCCAGCCAGGGCGCGCAAGCGCGGGTCGAGCCCGTCTACGAGACGCTCGAAGGCTGGAAGGGAACCACGGCCGGCGCCAGAAGCTGGAACGATTTGCCGGCGCAAGCCGTCAAATATGTCCGCCATATCGAGGAGCTGATCGGTGCCCCCGTGGCGTTGCTCTCCACCAGCCCCGAGCGGGACGACACAATACTTGTGACCGACCCATTTCAAGACTAGTTTCACAGCCCTTCCCGGCGCTATGGCTGATTTGCGGTCGGCGGGAAAAGAATGCAGGTCACCTGACGCATGGCAGATTTCGTTAGTGTTCTGAAAAAGCAGCTCGACAAGAAGGCCGACCCTTCGTTCGAGATGCGCAAGCAGATATACGACGGCGCCCGCGCGGTGCTGGCAAAGAAACTGGCCGAGTATTCCCCGCCGCTTGCGCCCGATGTCGTCAGCAAGCAGAAGCGCTCGCTGGAAGACGCCATTTCCAGTGTCGAGCGCGAGTATGTCAAACGCGTTCCGGCCGAGGATCCGCTGGCGGAGCTGGAGCATATTTTCTCCTCCATCGACCGCAACAAGAACCAGCCGAGCCATTCCCGCCAGCCGGCGGCGCCGGAACCCGCCAAGCCGGATCCGTTCAAGTCCGAGCCGTTCAGGCCGTCGCCGGCGCCCGCCAGGACCGAACCCAGCTGGCAAAGCGGGCCGAAGGCGGAACCCCCGCGGCAAACCCCTGCGAAGGACGAGCCAGCCTGGCAGAACACGGCAAGGACCGAGCCGAACTGGCAGACCGCGCCAAAGGCGGACCCAGCCTGGCAGAAGGCGCCGCCGCCGATGCCGTCGCCGCGCGAAGACGATGTAGGCCTGGCGGGCATGGACGATGCCGATGACGGCAGCGATGTCTTTGCCAATGACGAGCAGCCGGCGGCCGATACCTTCCAGCGCCTGCGGCCACAGCAAAAGCGCAAGCGCAGCTATGGCGGCTTGATCGCCGCCGTCGTCGCGCTCCTGGTGCTGGCCGGCGGCGGCTACGGCATATGGCTGAACAAGAATGCGTTCGGGTCGCTCTTCGGCCTTGGCGGCGGTGGCAGCAAGACGGCCTCGACAGAGCCGCTGGTCAAGCCGGCTCCGGCCAAGCCGGCGACGGAGACGGCGGCCGCGCCGGCGGCGTCCGGCACCGGCGAGGCGGCCGACACCAACAAGTTCACGCAACGCCTGACGCCCGAGGGCAAGGAGACCGATCCCGGCCCGGCCGGCGGACAGCCCACGATCGGCGAAGGCGAATCCGTCGCGGCGCTGACCTCGCGGCCGCCGGCGACGCCGGCGACGACCCCGCCTGCTCCGGCCACGCCTGCTCCGGCCACGCCGACGCCTGAGACGCCTGCCGCCGGGGCGCCGACGACCGAAGCGGCCAATCCAACGCCGCCCGCAGCCGGAACCACACCGCCGGCGGCTAGCGCGGCAACACCGCCCGCGGCCGGCGTTACGCCGCCTGCGGCAGCGACAACGCCGCCGCCCGCGGGCACGACACCGGCTGCGCCGGCGCCTGCGACCGCCGAGGCAACGGTGCCAGTCGGGCAGAAGGCGATCTTCTATGAGGAGCGCACCAGCACGCAGCAGGGCACAGCTGAGCCTGGCAGCATCGTGTGGTCGCTTGTGCAGGAATCGCCCGGCGGCGACCTGCCGCCGGAACCGGCGATCCGCGCCGAGGCGACGATCCCGGGCAAGAATATCCAGCTGCGCATGACGATCCGGCGCAACACCGACCAGACACTGCCCGCCAGCCACATAATCGAGATGATCTTCCTGACGCCGGAAGGGTTCGATGGCGGCGGCGTCGACAACATCCTGCGCATCGCCATGAAGAGTTCCGAACAGGATGCCGGCAGCCCGCTGATCGGTATCCCGGCCAAGATCGCCGACGGCTTCTTCCTCGTCGCGCTCAACGACACCAAGGCCGACGAGGACGCCAACCTGACGCTGCTGAGAGGCCAGGCCTGGATCGACGTGCCAGTAGTCTACAAGACCGGACGCCGCGCCCTGCTCACCATGGAAAAGGGCATCCCCGGCGAGAAGGTTTTTGACGAGGCGCTGAAGGCCTGGGCGGCGAAGACATCGGGGTGATGGCAGCGGCGGTTTTAAGCCGCCGCTCAGAAGCCCTGAAACAGCATGTCGAGAGCGGCGACGATCTCGTCATGATGCCTGCCAAGGTTTCCTTCTGCCGCCCGCAATTCGGAAGCCGTCACAGCCGAAATGAACTGAGTGACCATAACGTGTTCCTTGCCATCGATCCTGAAGATCGGGTTCAGCCTGCGTGCCGGCAGCGGTGCGATGTTGGGGGGCAGAAGGGGAACGACGACGTTGGTATCGAGCTGTTCTAGTATGTCGGACTGGACATCGAGGAGATAACCGTCGCTTCCCGTGCTTCGGTAGAAATCGTAGCGAGCCATCAAAACAGCCGGTACTTGGCCAAAGGCAGACCGTTACGCTTGACGTATTCGTTAGAGCTTTCGAGCGCTTCCTTGTTCTCCTCCTGCCAGCGACGGATCTTCTCGGCAGAAATTGCCTTGGCGATTCCTTGCTCGGCGGCGCGGGACATATTGATACCCAATGCCTTGGCCTCCTCGATCAATCTCGAATCGATCGAGGTGTTTACCGATTTGCGTTGCGGTTTCGCAGTTGATTGGAGCACGGCAGCCTCTCTATTCCATGCGCATAATATAAGCGCATAGAACGTGCAGGCAAGCCTACCCTTCCATCTCTTCGCGTAGCATCTCCAGTTCCAGCCACTCTTCCTCGAGTGCCGCCAGCGTCGTGCGCTCCTTGTCGAGCGCGGCGATAGTCTTCTGGAACGAGGCGGGGTCGCGCTCGTAGAAGGAGGGGTCGGCGATGTTGTTCTCCAGTCGCGAGATCGAGGCCGTCACCGCTTCGATCTTCTTAGGGAGCGAATCCAGTGCGAATTTCTGCTTGAACGAGAGCTTTTTCGCGGCGCCTTTGGGCGCCGCCGGTTCGGCTTTCGGTCCAGCCTCGCTCGCCTCGGTCTTGGACCTTGCCTTGCGGTCTTCCAGCCTGGAGCCGCCGCGCTGCGCCAGCATGTCGGAATAGCCGCCGGCATATTCGATCCAGCGGCCGCCGCCGTCCGGCGCGATCACGCTGGTGACGGTGCGGTCAAGGAAGTCGCGGTCGTGGCTGACCAGTATCACGGTTCCGGCAAACCCCGCGACAAGCTCCTGCAGCAGCTCCAGCGTCTCCATGTCGAGATCGTTGGTCGGTTCGTCCAGCACCAGAAGGTTCGCCGGCCGGGCCAGCACGCGGGCCAAAAGCAGCCGCGCGCGTTCGCCGCCGGAAAGCTCGCGCACCGGCGTGCGGGCCTGCTCCGGCTTGAACAGGAAATCCTTCATGTAGGAGACGACATGACGCTGCTCGCCGTTGACGACAAGGTTCTCGCCGCGTCCGTCGGTGAGGTAATGCGCCAGCGTCTCCTGCGGATCGACGGCCTCGCGCTTCTGATCGAGCGTCGCAATCTCGAGATTGACGCCAAGGCGCACAGTGCCGGCGTCCGGCGCCAGCTCGCCGGTCAGCATCTTCAACAATGTTGTCTTGCCGGCGCCGTTCGGGCCGACCAGGCCGACGCGGTCGCCGCGCTGGATGCGGGTCGAGAACCCCTTGACCACGGTGAGATCGCCAAAGCTCTTGTCGATGTTCCTGGCCTCGATCACCAGCTTGCCGGATTCGGCGGCGTCGCTGGCCACCATCGTCGCGGTGCCCTCTGCGCCGCGATGGCTGCGGAAGCGCTGGCGCATGGTTTGCAACTCGCCGAGGCGGCGCATGTTGCGCTTGCGCCTGGCGGTCACGCCATAGCGCAGCCAATGTTCCTCGCGCACGATCTGGCGGCCGAGCTTGTGCTGGTCGCGCTCTTCCTCTTCCAGCACCTGGTCGCGCCATTCCTCGAAATGCGCAAAGCCCTTGTCCAGCCGCCGCGTCTGGCCGCGGTCCAGCCAGACAGTGGCGCGCGTGACGCGCTCGAGAAAGCGGCGGTCATGCGAGATCAGGATAACCGCGGAGGAGGTGCGGGCGAGCTCTTCTTCCAGCCATTCAATCACCGAAAGGTCGAGATGGTTGGTCGGCTCGTCGAGGAGCAGGATGTCGGGTTCCGGCGCCATGACGCGGGCAAGGGCGGCGCGGCGCGCCTCGCCGCCGGACAGGTCGTTCGGCCGCTCCTCGCCGGTCAGGCCAAGATGTTCCATCAGATAGGTGGCGCGATGCGGATCGTCGGCCGGGCCAAGGCCCGCCTCGACATAGGCGCGCACGTCGGCGAAGCCGTCCATGTCCGGCATCTGCGGCAGATAGCGGACCGTGGCCGAAGGCTGGCGGAACACCTCGCCATCCTGCGGCTCGATCATCCCGGCGGCGATCTTGAGCAGCGTCGACTTGCCCGAGCCGTTGCGCCCGACCAGCGCGATCTTCTCGCCGGCGGATGCGCTGAGCGCCGCGCCGTCGAGCAGCGGGGTGCCGCCGAAAGTCAGTTTAATGTCGTCGAGGTTGAGGAGTGGCGGCGCCATGTCAACTTTCTGGAAGAGGATAGGGGTGGGCCAGAAGCAGGGCCCGGCCGCGCTCCAGCGCGATGCCAAGCTGCCCTTTGACCTCATTTGATATAGTGAGCGAGGAACCGAACGCCACCTCGACGCGGTCGAGAGGCCATTTGGCGCCGGTGACCGTCAGGCCGGACAGGTCGGAAAAGCCGAGCACCGAAAACAAGGTGCCGTCGTCATAGTCGAAGCTGGCCTTGCCGCGCAGGATGGGAGCGCCTTCCTGCGCGCCGCTGGTCAGCAGCACGGTCGTGCCAGCCTCGGCCCGCCGCACGGCCAGCGCCAGATGCAGGAAGGCATGGTCGGCGCGCTTGCCGCCGAAGGCGCCGGCCAGCACGAGGCTGGTGGCGCCACGCTGAAGCGCTTCCGCTATGGCGAGCTCGCCATCGGTCATGTCCTTCTCGGCCGGAAAGACTTTTCGCGGCACGGCGGCGAGATCATCCGGCAGGTTCGCCGGCACCGAGTCGAAATCGCCGACCCAAAGTTCGGGGACAAGTCCAAGCATGCGGGCATGGCCGATGCCGGCATCGGCGGCGATGACGCGCGAGCCAGCGATCTGGCGTTCGAGCCGGGGCGTGCGGATAAGCTCGCCGCCAAGCAGGATGGTGAATGTGCCCATGGCCGTCGCCCTTACCAGCCCGTCGGGCGAAACGGAAGCGGGATGCCGTGCGCTTCGGCTGCGAGGCTACCGGCGAACATTAGCTGCCCGGCAAACTTCCGCTTGCGCGCTGCTTCGGCGGGGCCTATCTGTCGAAACGCTCTAACGGGGTGCCGGACGTGATCCGGCTGAGAGGCGATCAAGCCAACCCGCTGAACCTGATCCGGTTTGTACCGGCGGAGGGATTAGACGTTTCGGACGATCCGGCGCCTCAATTCCTTGTCACTCGAACGAAGGAGGCGCCGATATGCGCGCAATACTGTCCCATCTCATTCTCGCAACCGGCTTAGTTTCGCTTCTGGCGGGCGTCGCGCCTGCCGCTGCGAAGGACAAGCTCACCGTCTATACCTATGAAAGCTTTACCGCCGATTGGGGTCCCGGCCCGGCGGTGAAGAAGGAATTCGAGGCCGAATGCGGCTGCGATCTCGAATTCGTCTCGGTGGCCGACGGCGTGGCGCTCCTCAACCGCGTCAAGCTCGAAGGCGCCGGCACCAAGGCCGACATCGTGCTCGGCCTCGACACCAATCTCACCGCCGACGCCAAGGCGAGCGGACTGTTCGTGCCGCATGGCGAAGTCTCCGCCATCGACGTGCCTGGAGGCTGGAGCGACGACACTTTCGTGCCTTTCGACTACGGCTATTTCGCCGTCGTCTATGACACGCAGAAGCTTAAAGTCCCGCCGAAGAGCCTGAAGGAACTGGTCGAAGGCGCCGGCACGGACAAGATCGTCATCCAGGATCCGCGCACCTCGACGCCGGGCCTCGGCCTGCTCTTGTGGGTGAAATCGGTCTATGGCGACAAGGCGCCGGAAGCCTGGGCCAAGCTGAAATCGAAAGTGCTGACGGTGACGCCGGGCTGGAGCGAGGCCTATGGCCTGTTCACCAAGGGCGAGGCGCCAATGGTGCTGTCCTACACCACCTCGCCGGCCTACCACATGGTGGCCGAGAACACCGAGCGCTACCAGGCCGCCTCGTTCGAGGAAGGCGAGTACCTGCAGATCGAGGTTGCCGGCATCACCATGACGGGCGCGAAGAACCCGCTGGCGCAAAAGTTCATCGCCTTCATGACCGGACCGAAATTCCAGGATGTCATTCCGGAAACCAACTGGATGTTCCCGGCCGGCAAGACCGACAAGCCGCTCAACCCGGCCTTCGACAAACTGGTGAAGCCGACCAAGACCTTGCTGTTCAGCCCGCAGGAGGTCGCCGCCAACCGCAAGGCGTGGGTGGATGAGTGGCTGGCGGTGATGAGCAAATAGGATCGCTATTCGCGCAAGATGATCGCTCTACGGCGCCCCCCTCTGTCCTGCCGGACATCTCCCCCACAGGGGGGGAGATTGGCCGTCATCGGCGGTTTCGCCAACTGGCGACGTTGCAGTGATGAGCGAAGCGCGGGCGCTGCTGATCTCCCCCCTTGTGGGGGAGATGTCCGGCAGGACAGAGGGGGGCGCGAAGGAACACGGCGTTTGCTGAATTCCACCAAGGTGCAACGTGCAAGCCGCCGTGCACCCTGACTCCCGCGTCACCGCCGGCGTCGTCGCGCTGGCGGCCATCGCCCTCCTCATCGGCGGTGCCTTCGCCGGCCTCGCCGTCGAAGGCGCGCACGATCTCTCCGGCGCTGCCGCCGCCTTCGACAATTATCTCCTGCGCGTCGCCCGCTTCACGCTGTGGCAGGCGGCTCTCTCGACGCTGCTGTCGGTCGCGCCGGCGCTGCTCGTGGCGCGCGCTTTGTCGAGGCATCCAAGTTTTCCGGGACGCCGCCCGATCCTGCAATTGTTCACCGTGCCGCTGGCCTTGCCGACGATCGTCGCCGCGCTCGGCATCCTGGCGCTCTACGGTCGGGCCGGCTATTTTGCCGGCGTCTTCGCCGGACTTGGCGGTGCGGATTGGCCGGGGATCTACGGCCTCTCCGGCATCCTTGTCGCTCATGTCTTCTTCAACCTGCCCTTGGCGACGCGCCTGTTCCTCGAGGCGCTGGGCACCGTTCCCGCCGACCAGTGGCGGCTGGCGAGCCAGCTCGGCATGGGTGCCTGGCCCGCCTTCCGGCTGATCGAATGGCCGGCGCTGCGCGCGGCGCTGCCGGGGATTGCCGGGCTGGTCTTCATGCTCTGCATCACCTCCTTCACCATCGTGCTGACGCTCGGCGGCGGTCCGGCCGCGACGACGCTGGAAGTGGCCATCTACCAGGCGCTGCGCTTCGATTTCGATCCTGCGCGGGCCGTAACGCTGACGTTTCTTCAGATCGCGCTCACCTTCGTCGTGGTCGCAGCACTCACGCGGCTCGGCGCCAACACGGTCGGTGATGCCAATCTGCCGGTGGCGCCGCGCCGCTACCTTTCGGCGGGCCGGCTCGAAACCGCGCTGAATGCCGGCCTCATCGCGCTTGCCCTGCTGTTCGTTGCCGGACCGATGGCGGCGACGCTGCTTTCAGGCCTGGAGGCCGATCTCGGCCGGCTGGCGGGCGAGGAAGCGGTGCGCCGCGCGACGCTCACCAGCGCGGGCCTCGCCTTGCTTGCGGCGCTGCTCAGCGTGACGTTGTCGCTGGTGTTGATTGAGGCGCGGCGCGCGCTGGCCCTGCGCCGCCGCCCGGGGAACACCACGTCGCTGCTCGAATATGCCGCCGACACCGGCGCCGGCTTCGTGCTCGTCGTGCCGCCGATCGTGCTTGGCGCCGGCTGGTTCCTGGCGCTGCGCCACGTCACCGATGTCTTTGCCATCGCGCCGGTCATGGTCGTCGCCGTCAACGCGGTGATGGCGATGCCCTTCGCCATCCGCGCGATTCGCCCGGCCTATGACGCGGCGAGCGAACGCCATGAGCGGCTTTGCCTGGCGCTCGGCATAGCCGGCTGGAACCGGCTCAGCCTGATCGACTGGCCGTCGCTGAGGCGGCCCTTGGCCACCGGCTTCGCCTTCGCCATTGCGCTGTCGCTCGGCGATCTCGGCGTGATCGCGCTGTTCGGCAGCGATTCCGTGCAGACCTTGCCCTATCTGCTTTTGGCGCGCATGAGCAGCTACCGGACAGCCGACGCCGCGGGACTTGCCTTGCTGCTCGGCCTCGTCTGCCTGATGCTGGTGGTCGCCGCGGACTGGCTGGGGCGGGAAGGAAAGTCATGACGACGACCATCGACGGCATCGCCGCGCAAAAGGGCCTCGCCGTCGCGCTGGATGGCGTCTCGTTCAGCTATGGCGAATCTTCCTTCCGCTTCGACGCCGAATTCGCGGCCGGCAGGATCACCGCCATCATGGGGCCGAGCGGCTCCGGCAAGTCGACGCTGCTCAATCTGATAGCCGGCTTCGAAGCGCCTGATGCGGGCAAGGTCCTGATCGGCGGCGTCGGTCTCGGAAACACGCCGCCTTCGGCGCGGCCGGTGTCGATGGTGTTCCAGGAAAACAATTTGTTTGCGCATCTTTCCGTCGAAGCCAATGTCGGGCTCGGCCGCTCGCCATCGCTGAAACTCGGCGACGCCGATCGCATTGCCGTCGCCGAGGCGCTGGCGCGGGTTGGTCTTGCCGGTAAGGAAAAGCGGCTGCCGCGCGAGCTTTCCGGCGGCGAGCGGCAGCGCGTGGCGCTGGCGCGCGTGCTGCTGCGCGACCGGCCCGTTTTGCTGCTCGACGAACCTTTCGCGTCGCTCGGCCCGGCGCTGCGCGACGATATGCTGGACCTTGTGGCTGGCATTCATGCCGAGCGCGAAATGACGGTGTTGTTCGTGACGCATCAGCCGGAAGATGCGCGCCGCGTCGGGCAGGACGTGGCATTTCTCGACGAAGGCACGATCGCGGCAGCCGGGCCCGCCGAGGATTTCTTCGATCGGTCTGGACCGGATGCGTTCCGGCGCTATATCGGCGATCGAGACGGCACCGTTGCCGGATCACAACATGTTGCCCGGAAGCGGACATAATTTATGGCCAAACCGGCAATGGGCGATCCGGCGTTTGCTTGCCTTGTCCGGGGGAGTATGGCTAGGTCCGGCCATGCTGGTCCGGCTGGACCGTGATTTGCCGAAAGATTTGGAAGGAAGCCGACCTGTCGAGCGGCGCTGAGAAGGTGTGGATGAAGCCGCTGGCACGATTTCTCGCGCTGGCGAGCGTCGCCGTGCTGGCGAGCTGCCAGATGTTCACGCCGCCGGACGTGCAGGAGAGCGGCTTCCAACCTTCCGACAAGCCGATCACCGTCGACAATGTCGTGGCCAACGCCAAGCTCGCAGAGATGGCGAAGGCGCAGCACCCGCGGATTCTCGCCACCTATGGCGGCGAATATTCCGACCCAAAGCTCGAACGCATGGTGGCCAAGGTCGTCGGCAATCTGACCGTGGTGTCGGCCAACCCGACCCAGACCTATCGCATCACCATCCTCAATTCGCCCAACGTCAACGCCTTCGCGCTGCCGGGCGGCTATCTCTATGTGACGCGCGGCCTGCTGGCGCTGGCCAACGATTCCTCCGAGCTTGCCGCCGTCATCGCGCATGAGATGGGGCACGTCACCGCGAATCACGGCCTGCAGCGGCAGCAGCTCGAAGCCGAGGAGGGCCTGGCGACCAAGGTGGTTTCCGATGTGCTCGGCGACAGCCCGACCGCCAAGGCGGCGCTGATCCGCGGCAAGCTCAGGCTCGCGCAATTCTCGCGCAACCAGGAACTGCAGGCCGACGCCATCGGCATCAAGTCGATCGGCGAGGCGGGCTATGATCCCTATGCCGCCGGCCGCTTCCTGCAGTCGATGTCGGCCTATACGGATTTCCGCTCGGTGAGCGGCGCCACCGACGCCAGCCTCGACTTCCTGGCGACGCACCCGAACACGCCGCAGCGTATCGAGCTGGCGCAGCGCCTCGCGCGCAATTTCGGCCCGCCCGGCGTCGGCACGCGCGACCGCGACGCATTTCTGGCCGGCATAGACGGCCTGCTTTACGGCGACACGCCGGAAGAAGGCTATGTGCGCGGCCAGACCTTCATGCACCCCAATCTCGGCGTCTCCTTCACCGTGCCGGACGGTTTCGTCATCGACAATTCGGCGGCTGCCGTCACGGCGACCGGGCCTGGCGACATCGCCATCCGCTTTGACGGCGTGGCGATCGACAAGTCCGTCTCGCTCACCGATTACATCCGCAGCGGCTGGGTCGCGGGGCTGGAAGACGCCAGCGTGCGCCAGGACACGATCAACGGCAACGATGCGGCGACGGCGCATGCCAGCGCGCAAGGCTGGCAGTTCGACATCGCGGTGATCCGCGCCGGCGGCCAGGTCTACAGGCTGCTGACGGCCGCGCCCTCGGCCAGCACTTCGCTGGACCCGGTGGCGCGCTCGGTCAGCGGTTCCTTCCGCGTGCTGAGCCCAGCCGAGAAGGCGGCGCTGAAGCCGCTGCATATCCGGGTCGTCACCGTCCAGGCCGGCCAGACCATGGGCTCGCTCGCCGCGCAGATGGTCGGCGTCGACCGCAAGCTCGATCTGTTCCGCGTGCTCAACGCCATGTCGCCGGGCGCGACTGTGTCGTCCGGCGACAAGGTCAAGATCGTCACCGACAAGTAAGACCGACGCCCCGCTTTCCGGCGGCTTCCGCTTGATGGTGATGGCGTTTCGTTGAATCGCCATCACGATCCTTGTTGGAGCATGATGTCGTCCGAAACCGGTTCCCACTTATCGGGATCATGCTCTCTCGACGCTGCCGTTCGGTTGGCGGCGTCCACGCCATCGCTGCTGCTATCTGATCCCGTCAGAGCCGCCGGTGCTGCCAGTATCAGTGCCGCCGGAATCACTGCTGCCGGTGCTGCCGGAGTCAGTGCTGCCGGTGCTTCCAGTGTCGGTGCTGCCGGAGTCAGTGCTGCCGGTGCTGCCAGTGTCGGTGCTGCCGGAGTCGGTGCTGCCGGAGTCGGTGCTGCCGGTGCTGTCACCGTCGGTGCTGCCGCTGTCAGATCCGCCGCCGCGGGGCTCGGGGTGATCGCCGCCATTGCCACGCCAAGATGCCGATCCGGTGCCGTTCGGTATGCGCTTGGCCGGTATCTTGGTGACCGGTGGCGGCGCTTTTGGCGCGGGGGTACGGACCACCTTTATCTTCGTGACCACTTTGGTCACCACCTTGGGCTTGCACACCGGGACCGTCTTTTCGCTTCGCTTGGGTGAGAGACCGAGAATGGCCATCGAATAAGCCTCCTGCCGGTCGATGCCGGCTCGGAGGAAAGCCAAGGCGCGGGCCGGGTCGGCGGGTACGCCGTTGCGGCCTTCCTTGAAGATCACCGCAAGGTCCTTGGTGGCATCGACATGCCCCATCGCCGCTGCCTGGAGCAGCAGGTCCAGCCCCTTGCCGGTGTCGCGCTGGACGCCGACACCGTCGAACAAAGCGCGCCCCAAGGCAGTCATGCCGTAGGGATCTCCCTTGTCCGACGCCTGCGCATAGAGGCTGTTGGCTTTGGTCAAATCCGGAGCCGCGCTCATTCCGGATGCGGCGATGTAGCCGAGCTCGTACACGGCACGGACGTGCCCCTTATCGGCCGCCTCCTGGATCACATTCCTGGCTTCGTCGATCCGGCCCGACGCCAGCAGTGCCCGCCCCAACTCGTAGCGGAAGCGCGCAATGTCGGGATAGGACTTCACCGCCGCCTCGCAAGCTTCGACAGCTCCGCCGCCGATCTCGTTCGGCAAGCGGCCCGAGACAACGCCCTGCAGGTCGAGCGGCTCGCCGGCGGCTTGGTCGCAAGGGTCGACGCTCGGCGAGAGTTGCATCGTCGACCGCTTCGCGGCGCTGCCCGCGCGGATCTCGATGCCGACTTCGACGGGCGCGACCGAGCCTATCTGCGGCTCGTAGCGCAGTTTGTCGACCTCGGCGGTCGTCAGGCTCGATTGCGGCGAAAGCACGCGATCCGGCAGGGACAGCGTGCCGGTCGCCGGGTAGCTTGCAAGCTTGAGGCTGACCGAGGCATCCTTGGCCGGAAGCTCCAGTTTCAGCGGAACCGGACCGACGCCGAGCGGGACACGGATGTCGAGACTTCCAATCGCTTCGGCGGCATCGGCGACCTGGATTCCGCGTTCCGCCGTCTGCTGGCCCTGCTCGGCGTCCAACGGCGACGGCGCTGGTTCCTCCGCCCCGCGCATCAGCACGACGTCGTCGATCAGCGAGGAGTTCTCCCACGGAACCTGCTTGCCGTTGGTGGCCTTGACCACGTCGCGGCGGACGGCCGCCATCACCGAGCGTATCTCCTGGTCCGGCGTCAGCGCACGGCGGGAGAAGGACGACGAAAACGGGCTGAGGTCGCCGGATCCGTCATAGGCGACCGCCCCCGGCTCGGTGGCAAAGGCAATCAGCGTGTTCTGCGAACCCGTTACCTGCGCAAGGCCGCCGCCGCCGGCGACGATCAACTGATCGCGCAGCCAATAGTCCTTGCGCGGGAAAGGATCGTTGCGGCAAGCGTCGAGGATGATCATCTGGACTTTCGATCTCGAGCGCAGCTGCCGCAATATGTCGTCGACCTTGATGGCCTGGACCTCCATGTCGGCCGCATCTTTCAGCGACGCATCGACCGGGATCAGGAAATTCTCTCCGCCGATCTGGAAGCCGTGCCCCGAATAATAGACGACCGCCAGGTCGGCGCCGTCCGCCGCCGCCAGATAGTTGCGGAACCGCTCTTCGAACTGAAGCTTGGTCAGGTCCTTGGCGGCGAACACCTCGAAGCCGGCCAGCCGGAATGTCCTCGACACGTTTTCTGCGTCCTTGTCCGGGTTCTTGAGCGTCGGGATTTCGCGGTATTGCGAATTGCCGATCACAAGGGCAACCCTTCGCTCGGCATGCGCTTGAAACGTCGTGAGACCCACGAGGATCAAGAGTGCAATCAGCGCGCAGCATCGCAGCATGGCAAATCCCCCATGTGGTGTGATCTGGAGGAGTAAAAAAGCCGATTGCGGCGCAACAGTCTGTTAAAGAGCTCACAATCCTAGTTATTACCGAGGAAAAATGGCCCCGATGACGGCGTGCTCTTATTAATAAAGTTCTTAATCTTTGAGCTTGGCCCGGACTAGCTTCAGGCGGCTTCCGCCAGGAATTCAGGGTTTTGCTTCACCAGCGCCAGCTTCAGCTTTTCCATGGCGCGCGCCTCGATCTGGCGGACGCGCTCCTTGGAGATGCCGAGCTGTTCGCCAAGCGATTCCAGCGTGGCGCCGTCATCGCTCAGCCTGCGCTCCTCGATGATGCGGAGCTCCCGGGCATTGAGCGCGCCGAGCGCGCTCCGCAGCCAGATAGCGCGGCGCTGGACGTCGATCCTCTCGCCGACGATCTCGTCGGGAAGCGGGTCTTCGGAGACCAGGAAATCCATCCGCTCGGCAGCGCCGTTCTCGTCGGCCAAAGGCGCGTTGAGCGAGCTATCGGGGGAAGACAGGCGCGAATCCATCATCGCCACGTCGGCCTCCGGCACGCCCAGCGCCGCCGAGACCTCGCGGTAGAGCGAGGCATTGGAGAGCGGCTCGGCGCCGTTGGCGAGGCGCGCGCGCAGACGCCTGAGATTGAAGAACAGCGCCTTCTGCGCGGAACTGGTGCCGCCGCGTACGATCGACCAGTTGCGCAGGATGTAATCCTGCATCGAGGCGCGGATCCACCAGGTGGCATAGGTTGAGAAGCGTACTTCGCGCGCGGGTTCGAAACGGGCGGCCGCCTCCAGCAGGCCGACATGGCCCTCCTGAATCAGATCGCCGAGCGGCAGGCCGTAATGGCGGAATTTCGAGGCCATGGAGATCACAAGGCGCATATGGGCGACAGTGATCCTGTGCAGCGCGTGCTGGTCGTTCTCTTCCTTCCAACGAAGCGCAAGGACATGCTCCTCGTCGCGCTCGAGGTATGGAGCCTTCATTGCCGCCCGGACCAATGTCCGTCCTGCCGCGTCTTCGATCATGCCGGCTCCTTTTGCGACGATTGCGCGTATGGCGGTTGAAAAGATGCCGCCGCGCCCTACAACAGCCATGCAACGTGTCAGGCGCATGGATGGTTCCGCCGCCCGAGGGGGTAGATGGTGCCGACGGAAGCATTCTGTTATCTGCCGGGAAGGCCTTCTGGCGAATTCTCGGCGGCTTAGAGAATCAGATTTCTGGCAGAGCCGATTTTTGAAATCTGGTTCCTTATTTTGCTGCCTTCTATCTGCCAGTTTCCGGCTCGCACAATCGCGCCGGGACACCGGTCAAAACGGGATCACAGAAAAATGAAATGGCTCAAACCGCTTCTTCTCGCCGGAACGCTGCAGGTTCTGGCGATCACCGCCGGCTATGCCGGCGCCAATCTCGACCAGATCAAGCAGGCCGGGGTGCTCAAGGTAGGCACTGAAGGCACCTATGCGCCTTTCACCTATCACGACGAATCCAACGCGCTGGTCGGCTTCGACGTCGAGATCGCCAAGGCCATCGGCGACAAGCTCGGCGTCAAGGTTCAGTTCCTCGAAGGCAAGTGGGACGGCCTGATCGCCGGCCTAGACGCCAACCGCTACGACGCCGTCATCAACGAGGTCGGCATCACCGATGCGCGCAAGGCCAAGTATGATTTCTCCGATCCCTACATCGCCTCGAAGGCGGTGCTGATCGTGCGTGGCGACAACACCGACATCAAGACCTTCGCCGATCTCAAGGGCAAGAAGTCGGCGCAGTCGCTGACCTCCAATTTCGGCAAGCTCGCCGAGAAGAACGGCGCCGAGCTCGTCGGCACCGACGGGTTCGACCAGTCGATCCAGCTTCTGCTCACCGGCCGCGCCGACGCCACGATCAATGACAGCCTGTCCTTCCTCGATTTCAAGAAGCACAAGCCGGACGCCAATGTGAAGATCGCGGCGCAGGAAGAGAATGCCGATTATTCCGGCGTGATCGTGCGCAAGGGCGATCCGGAGCTGGTCGCGGCCATCAACAAAGCGCTGGCCGACATCAAGGCCGACGGCACCTACCAGAAGATCGCCGACAAGTATTTCGGCCAGGACGTTTCGAAGTAAGGCAATCGTCTCCTTGCTCGGATACCGGCGGGCCGTCTTCGACGGCCCGCTGTTTTTGCACGGCATTCATCGGGGTCGTCTTTGACGGCCCGCCGGTTTTTGCATGATAGTCGGTCCATACGGGGGACGCGCCGCCGTATCTGGAAGGGAGAAGCGCTTCGTGCCGCACTGGCTGCAATTGATGCTGGAATCGTTGCCGACGCTGTTGTGGGCGGCGCTGATCTTCACCGTGCCGCTGACGCTCCTGTCCTTCGCGCTTGGGCTCATCGCCGGACTGGTGACGGCGCTGATCCGGCTGTTCGGCCTGAAGCCGCTGGTCGCGATGGTGCGCTTCTATGTCTGGATTTTTCGCGGCACGCCGCTGCTCGTTCAGTTGTTCCTGATCTTCTACGGCCTGCCGTCGGTCGGCATTCTGCTCGATGCCTTTCCCGCCGCTCTGATAGGCTTCACGCTCAACATCGGCGCCTATACGTCTGAGATCATCCGGGCCGTCATCGGCTCGGTGCCGAAGGGGCAGTGGGAAGCTTCCTATTCGATCGGCATGACCTGGAGCCAGGCGATGCGGCGCACCATCCTCCCACAGGCGGGCCGCGTTGCCGTGCCGCCGCTTTCCAACACCTTCATCTCGCTGGTCAAGGACACCTCGCTCGCGGCGGCAATCACGGTGCCCGAGATGTTCCAGGCCGCGCAGCGCATCGTCGCCACCACCTATGAGCCGCTGATCCTCTATGTCGAGGCGGCCGCGCTCTATCTCGCGTTGAGCTCGGTGCTGTCGGCGCTGCAGGCGCGGCTGGAAGTGCGGCTCAACCGCTATGGCGGGTTCCTGGAGGCCAACGCATGATCGGCCTCAGCAACATCGAAAAGCGCTTCGGCGACAATCTTGTGCTGAAGGGCGTGACCGTCACCCTCGACGAGGGCAGCGTGACTGCGCTGGTCGGCCCTTCCGGCGGCGGCAAAAGCACGCTCTTGCGCTGCATCAACCTGTTGGAAATCCCGACGTCCGGTTCCCTGCGCATCGGCGACGAGACGCTTGCGTTCCATCCGGGCGGCAAGGTGCCGGCCAAGGACATCCAGCGCATCCGCCTGCAGACCGGCATGGTGTTCCAGAATTTCCAGCTCTTCCCGCATCGCACAGCGATCGAGAATGTCATGGAAGGGCTGGTGACTGTGCTGAAATGGCCTGAGCCAAGGGCGCGCGAGCGGGCGATGGCGCTGCTCGAAAAGGTCGGCATGGCGGAGAAGGCCGACGCCTGGCCGGCGACGCTGTCCGGCGGCCAGCAGCAGCGCGTGGCGATCGCCCGGGCGCTGGCGCCGTCGCCGCGCGTGCTGCTCTGCGACGAGCCTACCTCTGCGCTCGATCCGGAACTGGCGCAGGAAGTGGTCGACGTGCTCGGACAGCTTGCCCGCGAAGGCACGACCATGGTGATGGCCACGCATGATCTCAGGCTCGCCTCCAAGATCGCGCAGGAGGTGGTGTTCCTGGACGCCGGCGTCATCGTCGAGAAAGGCCCGGCTTCGGTCGTGTTCGACAATCCGGAGCGCGCGCGCACCAAGCGCTTCATCGCCTCGCTCAGGCAAGAGGAGGCGCAGAAGGAAGCCGGCAGCGGGGTGTAGAATTGGGTACCAGAAACAAAAAACCCGGCGCGAGGCCGGGTTCTTCGTAAACTTAAAGGCGGAAAAGCTCAGGCAGCTTCTTCCTGCTCGGCTTCCTCGTTGTCGGCCTTGGCACCGCGCTTCGGACCCTTGTTGAGGTTGACCTCGATGAGGCGCACCGCCTCGGTCTCCGACATGCGGTTCACCGCGGCGATCTCGCGGGCCATGCGGTCGAGCGCGGCTTCATAGAGCTGGCGCTCGGAATAGGACTGCTCCGGCTGGTTGTCGGCGCGGTAGAGGTCGCGCACAACTTCCGAGATCGAGATCAGGTCGCCCGAGTTGATCTTGGCGTCATATTCCTGGGCGCGGCGCGACCACATGGTGCGCTTGATGCGGGCGCGGCCCTGCACGACCTTCAGCGCGCGGTCGACATAATCCTCTTCCGACAGCTTGCGCATGCCGATCGAGGTCGCCTTGGCGACCGGCACCTTCAGCCGCATCTTGTCCTTCTGGAAATCGATGACGAACAGTTCCAGCTTGTGACCCGCAACTTCCTGCTCGTCGATCGCCACGATCTGGCCGACGCCATGCGCCGGATAGACGATGAATTCGCCGGTCTTGAACCCGTGACGAGCCGCGTTGGACTTCTTCTGCGGGGTGATCGTTGCCATTACGCCCTGAACTCCTTAAGTTGTGCAGCCGGCATCATGCCGGCTCGAACCCACGAGGTCGGCAAAGCCGACCGTTAGCCGCGCAACAGGATGAACCCACCGGAAAAGCCAAGGGCCGGCATATCGCACGAATGCGACCGCCTGCCCCAGATCGCTCTGGTCCGGATCGAGAAGCTCACCTTTCAGTGATTTGGGGCGTTAGCGCCATAAATCGACGTTGTGTCACCGGCATGTTTCGTTGATATAACACAAAAAGTCGGAAGAATCAAGGTTTTGCTGCATTCGCTAACGCCAAGCGGCAGCGCTGCCCGTCAAGACAGCAATTGTATCGGTCCGGTTACGCCGCGCCATGCCGGTGTTCCCGGCCGCTATATCAATCGCCTTCGCCAGGCTCCGCCGAGAAATATTTCTCGAACTTGCCGGTCTCGCCGTCGAAGGTCTTGGCGTCCGCCGGCGGCTCCTTCTTGGCGGTGATATTGGGCCACTTCTCGGCGTATTCGGAATTGATCTGCAACCATTTGTCGAGGCCGCCCTCGGTGTCCGGCTTGATCGCGTCGGCCGGGCATTCGGGCTCGCAGACGCCGCAGTCGATGCACTCGTCAGGATGGATGACGAGCATGTTCTCGCCCTCGTAGAAACAGTCGACCGGACAGACCTCGATGCAGTCCATATATTTGCATTTGATGCAATTGTCGGTCACGACATAGGTCATTGCAGGCTCCGGAACGTCCCATTTTGCTGGGCTTTTCGGCTGAGGTAACGCCTTTGCCCGCCGCATGCAAGGGCAGGGATTGCAGGCGCAGCCGGTGTCGCGGAATGGAATTCCAGCCGGAAAGCTTCGGCCAAGTCCTCCAGCCCAACCGTTGCGCAGTTTTCCTGGAATTGCTGCAGCCGTGCCGCGGCCCGGCTATATCTCAGTCGTCGCCGAGCAGCCGGTCGGTCTGCCGCCGCTCGCGTTTGGTCGGGCGGCCGCTGCCGGCCTCGCGCAAGGCTGGAACGGCGTCCGGAACCGCCTCGCCTTTGGGTGCCGGCGCCGGCGACAGATCCTCGTAAAGCAGCCGCGCCTCGTCGGCCGGGCCGCGCCTAGCGCCACAGTTCAGCACCTTCCAGACGAGGATACGGCGCTCGAGCATGATGGTGAGCACGTCGCCGGGCTTGACCAGATCCGACGCCTGCGCTGCTTTGTCGCGATTGATGCGGACGCGTCCCGCGACGACGACCTTTGCCGCCAAGGACCGCGACTTCACCGCGCGCGAGAAGAACAGCCATTTGTCGATGCGTTGACGGCCTTCTCCAACCATCGCGGCTAGCTTTGATGGGGCATGATCTCGCCCGAAAACCGGTTCCCACTTTTCGCTGACGCGGTCCTTCGGTTCGGGATCATGCTCGAACCTATTTCTTCAGCTGGTCGCGCAAGGCGGCGAGCTTGGCAAAGGGCGAATCCGGATCGAAGCGCTGCGGACGTTCCTCGCGCGGCTTGCCCTGGAAGGCAGGCTTGCCGCCCGGAGTGTTGCCCTTGCCGTCCTGCCTGCCGCCCTTCCAGTCCGGCCGGCCTTCGCGGCGTTCGCCTTGCGGCTTGCCTTCGCGCCGTTCAGCGCCCTCACGCCGGTCGCCTGTCTCGGGCCTCGGCTTGAACTTCGAGCGGTCGAAGCGCGGCTTGCCGGCGCCTTCGCGCTGCTCGCGGCGGCCTTCCTGGGCAGGCCGATCGCCGGGCTGACCGCTTGCGGCGCCTGCCTCGCGCGCGGGCTGGGCGCCGCGAGGGCGATTGTCGCGACGGTTTTCGTGGCGATGGCGCGGACGCTGATGGTCGAAACGCGCCTGGCGCCACAGGAGCACAGGTTTTGGTTCCTCGGCTTCGGCTGGCGCATCGCCGCCGGCACTATCCTCCACCTGGTGTTGGGGGGAGGTAAGAGCGTCGGCGCTTTCGGCCGGCTCGGGCGCTGCCGCCATGTCCACCGCTGCGGCGCCTTCCACAGCGGCGGGCTCTTCCGTAACCGCGGCCGCAGCTTCTGCCGGCTCTGCCGTGGCAGGTTCCGCTGCCACTTCCGCGACGGCTTCAGCCGGAGCTTCGGCGGCAGCCGGCTCCGAGCCCTCGACCGTTGCCTCCGCGACCGTATCAGTTGCCGCGGCTTGTGCCTCTGCCTCCCGCGCGGCGCGCGCGGCATTATCCGCGGCGAGCTTGGCCGCTGCCGCTTCGCGGGCGGCGTCGTCCAGCGCGTCGAGCTTCGCCTTAACCTCGGCGGCCGGCTTGGCCTCCGAGCGATAGCCGAGACCTTTCAGGATCTCCTCCATGTCGTCGGCCGTGGCGCCGAGGATCGACATCATCGGCGGCGTCACTATGAAGGCGTGACCGTCATAGGCGCCGTCCGGACGCTGGCCGAGGCCGGGCTTCCAGTTGGTCGCCGGGCGGATGAGGTCGGCAAGCCGCTCGAGGATATCGACGCGCACGGCGCGGCGGCCGAGATTGCGGTAGCCGGCGAGCTTGTAGAAGGTCTTGTCGAAGGTCGGGTCGATAACGACCGAGGTGCGGCCGGAAGCCAGCGCATGCACCACATCGCCGAAGCCGGGCTTGTCCTTGCCGTCGTTCTTCAGCGCCCACAGCAACGTCACCAGGCCAGCCGGCGCCGGCTTGATCAGCGCCGGCACGAAGACATGGTAGGCGCCGAAGCGGACGCCGAGGCGGCGAAGCGCTGCGCGGCCTTCCTGGTCGAGCGACTTCATCTCCTCCGCGATGTCGCGGCGATTGATCAGGCCGAAATGCTCGACCAGCTGAAAGGCGATGCCGCGCGCGATGCCGGCGAGCTGGTCGGCATTCTTCAGGTCGACCAGCGGCTTCAAAAGCGTTTCGATCTGGAAATTGACGAAACGCTCGGCGCGCGCCGCGACCTTGTCGCGGGCGGGGCCGGTCAGCTGCTCGTCGGCAAGCAGAACCAGGCGCGGCTTCAGCGCCTCGTCGGCGGCGACCAGCGTGCCGATCGGCGCCCCGATCCAGCGCAGGACGCCGTCCGAGCCCAAAGCCAGGTCGCCATTGGCGCAGGCGGCAAAGCGCTCGGCGCGCGCCTCGAACTCGGCCGCGAGCGCCTTCTGGGCGGCGGTGCGCACCGCCTTGGCGTCCTCGCCGCCGGCGCTCTGGTCGGCGGTGAAGCGGAACCCCTGCAACTCGCCGACGTGATGGCCTTCGACGAGGACGGTTCCGGACGGGCTGATTTCGGCTTCAGGCATGGTATTTTCTCTAAGGCGCCGCATGAGGACGGAAGTCCTGCGGTCTACGAAGCGTTTCGTCAACCGCTCATGCAGCGCATCCGACAATCTGTCTTCGATTTCGCGCGTCTTTTCCTGCCAGTGTAGCTGATCGGCCAGCCAGCCCGGGCGGTTGGAGACGAAAGTCCAGGTGCGGATCTGCGCGATCCGGTGCGATAGCGTGTCGATATCGCCTTCCGTCGTGTCGGCGCGCCGCACCTGCTCGGCCATGTAATTCTCATCGACATGGCCGTGACGCGCAAGGTCCATATAGATCGAGGCGATAAGATCGGCATGCTGTGCCGGCGCGATCTTGCGATAGTCGGGGAGCGCGCAGGCTTCCCAAAGCAGCGCCACGCGCTCCTTGCCGGTGGCCAAATCGCGGATGTCGCCGTCGCGCGACAGCTGTTCCAGCGCCTGCGCGTCGACGGCCGGCAGCGCCCGGGTCAAGCCTTCGACCGGCGCATTGGCCTCAATCGAGCGCTTCAGCGCATCGAGGCTGGAAAAGTCGAAATCGGCGGTGCGCCACTGCAGCACCTTCACCGGATCGAAATCGTGCCCCTCGATCTTGGCGACCAGTTCCTCGTCGAACGGGTCGACTTGGCCGGTGACGCCGAACGTCCCGTCGCGCAGGTGCCGGCCGGCGCGGCCGGCGATCTGGCCAAGCTCGGCGGCGGTCAGGTTGCGGTATTGATAGCCGTCGAACTTGCGGTTCTGAGCGAAGGCGACGTGATCGAGGTCGAGGTTCAGGCCCATGCCGATGGCGTCGGTGGCGACGAGATAGTCGACATCGCCGGACTGGAAGATCTCCACCTGGGCATTTCGGGTGCGCGGGGAAAGAGCGCCGAGCACGACGGCAGCACCCCCCTGCTGGCGGCGGATCAGCTCGGCGATCGCATAGACCTCGTCGGCCGAGAAGGCGACGATCGCCGTGCGCCGCGGCAACCGGGTGAGCTTCTTCGAGCCGGCATAGGCAAGGTGCGACAGCCGCGGCCGCGTCACCACTGACACGCCCTTCAACAGGCGCTGCAGGATGCCATGCATGGTGGCCGCGCCCAGGAGCAACGTCTCCTGGCGGCCGCGCAGATGCAGGATGCGATCGGTGAAGATATGGCCGCGCTCGAGATCGCCGGCGAGCTGCACCTCGTCGATGGCGACGAAGGCGGCGTCGGTCTCGCGCGGCATCGCCTCGACGGTGCAGACCGAATATTTCGCGCCGGCAGGCACGATCTTCTCCTCGCCGGTGATCAGCGCCACCTTGTGGGCGCCAACCTTCTCGCAGACGCGCGCATAGACTTCGCGGGCAAGCAGCCTCAGCGGCAAGCCGATGACACCGGTCTCATGCGCGACCATGCGCTCGATGGCGAGATGCGTCTTGCCGGTGTTGGTCGGGCCCAGTACGGCCGTCACGTCGCGGCCCGAAAGGATCAGCGGCTGGGAGTGTTTCGGCTGGATGTTCATCGGCTCGGAAATAAGGTTTCTGCCGCCCGTAGTCTGAAGCACGGCGCTGCCGCCGCGTGTGACAGGCGACACATAGGGACTTCGGGCGTGAAGCGAAAGCGGAATGTTCCCTCGCGAAGTGGCTATGCCGGAGGGAGCAGCCAAAATCGGCTGCTTGTTAACAGCTGGAACGAGTCTGGAACGAATCAGCGACGAATCGGTGACTCGTTCTGATTCAGGTTTTGTTCACGGCTATATGTGGATTTTTTGACGGTAAGTCTCACCACATGCTGAATCGCTGAACTGGCCCAATTCCTGCTTGGCCTCGGCCGGACCCGGGTTGTCGTTAAGCTTTGCCGGGCAATGGTCAGGCCCGACCTGAGGGCAGACTTCAAGTTTATGAAATTGTTGATTTTTCTTAATCGCTTTTAACGAGTTCGGTGACGTTTGCACCGTCCACTGTTAACTTTCCGGCCAAAGCCGGAACGAATCGGCGACGAATCAGCGATCCGGCGGTTTTCCTGGTTTGTTCACCCCTAGATATGGTGTTATCCACAGCTTGCCCACCGAGGATTCACAGCTTGTCGCAGCGGTTATGCACAAAGCGTGGCTGCGGCCGTTAACTTTTGCGTGCCGAATTGAGGCAAGGTGTCGCGCCGGCCTGCCGGCGAACAAAAAGGCGGCTCCGGTGCCGGAGCCGCCTTTGACGATAAATGGTGTCGGGCGACCTACTGGGGTGTCAGGCGAAATACTGACCGCCATTGGCGGTGATGGTCGAGCCGGTGATGAAGCTGGCTTCGTCGGAAGCCAGGAAGACGACGCAGCGCGCGATCTCTTCCGGCTCGCCGAGGCGACCGACCGGGATCTGAGCGATGATCGACTCCCGTACTTTTTCCGGCACGGCCATGACCATGTCGGTGGCGATGTAGCCGGGGCAGACGACATTGACTGTGATGCCGGCGCGAGCCCCCTCTTGAGCCAGCGCCTTGGTGAAGCCGATATCGCCGGCTTTCGAGGCCGAATAATTGACCTGGCCCATCTGACCCTTCTGGCCGTTGATAGAGGAAATGGTGATGACGCGGCCGAACTTGCGGTCGCGCATGCCGCTCCACAAAGGATGCGTCATGTTGAAGACGCCGGACAGGTTGGTGTCGATCACTTCCTTCCACTGTGCGGGCGTCATCTTGTGGAACATGGTGTCGCGGGTGATGCCGGCATTGTTGACCAGCACGGAGACCGGGCCGAGATCGGCCTCCACCTGCTTGATGCCTGCGGCACAGGCCTCGTAGTCGGCGACCGACCATTTGTAGACGGGGATACCAGTCTCGGCCTTGAATTTCTGGGCCGCCTCGTCATTGCCGGCATAGTTCGCCGCGACCGAATAGCCGGCGGTCTTCAAGGCGACCGATATCGCCGCGCCGATGCCGCGTGTTCCGCCCGTGACGATTGCTACTTTGGTCATGTGTGCTCCTCCCTGTTGATCGGAGGAGCGAGTAGGGAGTAGCGAATAGCGAGTAGGGGATTGAAGCCTGCTGCGCCGACGCCGTTTTCCCTATTCGCTACTCCCTATTCGCTATTCGCTCAGTTCAGCGCTTCCACGCACATCGCAACGCCCATGCCGCCGCCGATGCACAGCGTGGCAAGGCCCTTCCTGGCGCCGCGGCGACGCATCTCGTAGACCAGCGTGTTGAAGACGCGGGCGCCCGAAGCGCCGATCGGATGGCCGATGGCGATGGCGCCGCCGTTGACGTTGACGATCGAGGGATCCCAGCCCATGCCCTTGTTGACGGCGCAGGCCTGCGCGGCGAACGCCTCGTTGGCCTCGACGAGGTCGAGGTCCTTGATCGACCAGCCGGCCTTCTCCAGCGCCCGCTTCGAAGCGGGAATAGGCCCCGTGCCCATGATTGCCGGATCGACGCCGGCGGTCGCCCAGGAGGCGATGCGCACCAGCGGGGTGATGCCGCGCCGCACGGCCGCGGCCTCGGTCATCAGCAGCGCGCCGGCGGCGCCGTCATTGATGCCCGACGCGTTGGCGGCGGTGACCGTGCCGTCCTTGTCGAAAGCGGGCTTCAGCTTGGTCATGGCGTCGAGCGTCGCGCCGTGCCGGATGTACTCGTCCTGATCGACTGTTGTGTCGCCCTTCTTGCCCTTGATGGTGAAGGCGACGATCTCGTCCTTGAACTTGCCGGCCTTCTGCGCAGCCTCCGCCTTGTTCTGCGAGGCGAGCGCGAACTCGTCCTGGGTTTCGCGGGTGATCTGGAACTGGCGGGCGACGTTCTCGGCGGTGTTGCCCATATGGTAGCCATTGAAGGCATCCCACAGGCCGTCCTTGATCATGGTGTCGATCATCTTGTAGTCGCCCATCTTGACGCCGGCGCGCAGGTGCTCGGCATGCGGCGACATCGACATCGATTCCTGGCCGCCGGCGACGATCACCTTGGCGTCGCCGGTGGCGATCTGCTGCATGCCGAGCGCGATGGCGCGCAGGCCCGAGCCGCAAACCTGATTGAGGCCCCAGGCCGTGGTCTCCTTCGGCAGGCCGGCATTGATCGAGGCCTGGCGAGCCGGGTTCTGTCCTTGCGCGGCGGTCAGCACCTGGCCGAGGATGACCTCGTCGACTTCCGCCGCCTCGACGTTCGCGCGCGCCAGCAATTCCCTGATGACGACGGCGCCGAGCTCATGTGCCGGCGTGGCGGCGAAACTGCCGTTGAAGGATCCGACCGCGGTGCGAGCGGCGCTGGCGACGACGATGGAATTGGAAGCGGACATTTTCTTCTCCAGACTTCGAGGTGTCGTGTTCTAGGCTATCCTTGAAGACTTTCTTGCCGGTTCAGGCAGCCGAGTCAAACCGGAAATGGGCATGGCCGCCATGCGCGGCAAGCAGAGCGCGCGCCGGTTGCGGCAACATGACGTTGACCGCGCGGCGAATTTTGTCATGCCCTGCAGCATTAATTGATGCCGCAGTGCACAAACCGCTTGGAATTGTGAGGCTTTTGCGCGTATCCTCGATAAAGGGCGCAATCGTTACCGGCCGCTTACTCCTAGAGGTGCCGGTGTCCTGGGGAGGATACGGATGGCCGCAAAAGACGACCCGATCGTCATCAAGAAGTATGCCAATCGCCGGCTCTACAATACCGGCACGAGCACCTATGTGACGCTCGAGGACTTGGCCGAGATGGTCAAGAAGGGCGAGGAATTCACGGTCCAGGACGCAAAGACCGGCGACGACATCACGCATCCGGTGCTGACGCAGATCATCTTCGAGCTGGAGAACAAGGATGGGCAGAACATGCTGCCGATCCCGTTCCTGCGCCAGCTCATCTCCTTCTACGGCGATCAGATGCAGATGATCGTGCCGAGCTTCCTCGAACAATCGATGATCGCCTTCTCCAAGGAGCAGGAGCGGTTTCGCGAGCAGCTCAAGGGTACCTTCGGGAAAACGCCGATCGACATGATGAAGACGCCGATCAAGGCGCTCGAGGAACAGACGCGACGCAATGTCGAGATGTTCCAGAACGCCATGCGCATGTTCACGCCGTTCCCGCCCGCCGGCGGCAATTCAGCGCCGGCCGCCGAGCCCGCGAAGAAGGAAGAGAAGGGCGACGATCTGCAGGAATTGAAGGCGCAGATTGCGGCGATGCAGCGCAAGCTGGACACGATGTCCTGACGGGTGTGCCGCCGTTTGGCGGCGGTCGCGAACGCTGGAGATTGGCGCAAAAGGCCCATCCCTTCGTCATCCTCGGGCTTGACCCGAGGATCCATTCCGTGACCGACGCCGTATGGCGCAACGGTGCAGAATTCTGTAACGCCTTAGCGTCACGGAATGGATTCTAGGGTCTGCGCGCGTCGCTTCGCTCCTTGCTCCGCCCTAGAATGACGACCTCAAACGCGTCCGGCCAATCTGCAAGGTCATCAACCCAGGCTAATAGGCCCGTCATAACGGGCGCGGGGCCTGATCGGCCTGTTGCTGGTCACCTGTTCGACGGCATGGGCCGTCCAGCCGACGCTGCGGCCGAGCGCGAACAGGCGGAACGGCGCATCGGCCGGCAGGCTGAGGCTGCGCGTCATCGCGGCCAGCGCAAAATCGATATTCGGATGCAGCCCGGTCGCGGCGAGCACGGCGTCGCGAAGATGGACGATCCCGTCATCGATCTCCAGGTCGGGCAGCAGTGCTTGCGCGCGCGGATCGCCTTCCGGGTAGAGCGGGTGGCCGAAGCTTGGCAGCGGCCGGTCATGAGCGAGCCAGCGTGCAATCGCCTCGTCCGGACCCAGCCGCCCGGCATCCTCGACAAGCGTGATCGCCGCCGCGCCGGCGCCGCCATGGCGCGGGCCAGTCAGCGTCGCAAGGCCTGCGAGCAGGCAGGCGGCGACCGGCGCGCCGGTGGAGGCCGCGACCCGGGCGGCGAAGGTCGAGGCGTTGAGCTCATGGTCGGCCAAAAGCACCAGCGCCTTGCGGATGAGATCGGCGCCGGCGGCTTCCACCGACCAGCCCTGCGCCAGCCTGATATGCACAGGTTCGGAGCCCGGCGACGCGCCGAGCGCGGTTGCCAGCGCGCTGGTCGCGGCGGCGCCGTCCTGCTGCAGCATGGCCGGCCTGCGTCCGAGCGAGGACCAGCCTCCGGCGGCGAGCGCCGAAAGCCTGGCGAAGGCGGTGGGCGTGCCGCTTTGCCGGGCGGCCGAAGGGGTCAGCGAGGCGAACGATACCGGACGGTCGGAAGCCCACAGCAGTCCGGCGGTCTCCTCGAGCGTCGCTGTCGCCGAAAGCTCCACCGCGTCCCTGCCGCGATAGATGAGACGACCATGCAGCACCGTGGAGATTGACGTGGGAAACGCCGGCTCGCCCCAGGCGATGGCGCTTTCGGCGATTGCCTGCGGGCTCCTTCCGCGGTCGCGGCGCGTGGCGAGCGCGGCGATGTCGTCGGCGCGGTACCGGCTACGGCGCGGGTCTGCGTCGTCCGGCTTCATGCCGATGCGGCCGCGGCTGACATACGCATAAAGCGTCTGCGGACGGACGTTGAGCCGCTTCAGCGCCTCATCCCGGGTCAGCCATTCCGTCATTTGCCGCCTTACATTGATTATCTTGATCAAGATTGATGCATTGATTGTGCAGCATTAATTGTCATGCACCAAAGGTCAAGGAGACGATCATGGCAAATGGGCTCGATGATGTTGTGGCGGCAGACACGGTGCTTTCCGATGTCGATGGTGCGGGTGGGCACCTCACCATCCGAGGCCATTCGCTGATGGAACTGGCCGGCCGCCGGCGCTACGCGCAGGTGGTGCGTCTGCTGTTCGACGGCTTCTTCGACGACCTTCCGAGCGATGCCGAACTGGAGGAGGCGATCGGCAAGGCTCGGGTGGAAGTGTTCGATCGCGTCCAGCCGATGCTTGCCCAGCTTGCGCCGCTCGACGTCTACAGCGGCATGCGCGCCGGCATGGCCGTCCTGCCGGACGGCGACAGGCTTGCCGATGCGCTGCGGCTGGTCGCGGCGCCTGCGGTGCTGACGCCGGCCTTGCTGCGCGTTGGCCGGGGTAAGACGCCTATTGCTCCCGACGAAAAAGCCGATCATGCCGGCGACATGCTGCGCATGCTTTCCGGCTCCGCCTCGCCCGCGCTTGCCAAGGCGCTCGACAGCTATCTGGTGACGGTCTGCGACCACGGGCTCAACGCCTCGACCTTCGCGACCCGCGTGGTGGCCTCGACCCAGGCCGGACTGACCTCGGCGATCCTGGCTGGGCTCGGCGCGCTGAAAGGTCCGCTGCATGGCGGCGCGCCGGGACCGGTGATCGAGATGCTGGACGCCATCAAGGCCAGCGGCGACGCCACGGCATGGCTGCGCAACGAGATCGCCCATGGCCAGCGCATCATGGGTTTCGGCCATCGCATCTACCGCGTGCGCGACCCGCGAGCCGATGCGCTGAAGACGGTCGTGCGGCAGCTCGGTTCGCGCAACAAGACGAGCAGCAAGGAGATGGGTAGCAGGTTGGCCTTCGCCGAAACCGTGGAGCAGGCGGCGCTCGAGGTGCTCAGCATCGCCAAGCCGCAGCGCTCGATTCAGACCAATGTCGAATTCTACACAGCGCTCCTCCTGGACGCGGTCGGCTTCCCGAAGGAGGCGTTCTCCAACGTCTTTGCCGCCGGCCGCGTTGCCGGCTGGATTGCGCACGCCCGCGAGCAGCAGGCGACCGGACGTCTCATCCGGCCGCAGTCGCGCTATGTCGGGCCGGTGCCCGATCTGGTTGCTTGAGAGGTTCGGTTCCTCGCCTCACCTCGGGTACGGCATGCGCCCATTTCCAAGCGGCTGGCCTTTGGCGATAGCGTGCATGGCAGCTTGGCGCATGCGTTGTTTGATGTAGCGCTGGTCGACCCCCACTCCGTCTCGGCTTCGCCGAGCCACCTCTCCCCCGATCGACGGGGTAGAGGAAGGCGCCAAGCTTTTGCCGTCAATGCTCGTCCAGCAACGCTCCCTTCCTTTCCCTCCGGAGGGGGGAAAGGTGGCGCTGCGAAGCAGCGACGGATTGGGGGAATCACCTGGCAACCAAGCTTCGGCCTGATCAGTCGCGCCAGTCACAGCATGCCGTAGCCCACTCCCGGGGGCGAGGAAAATCCCATGATCACGCTTGTGTGTTCGTGTTCTTGCCTTGGTTCGCCCTTATATGCTGCGCTGCAACATAGGCTGACTGCGTCGTCTCCGTGCAAACAACGCTGCGGTAGGCCGGCGCATCGAGACAAGGAACGCCATGGCGAAGAACGGCAAGGCGGAGGAAAAGAAGAAGATCAACATCGCGCTCCAGGGCGGCGGTTCGCATGGCGCCTTTTCCTGGGGCGTGCTCGACCGGCTGCTGGAGGACGGGCGGCTGGAGATCGCGGCGGTGTCCGGCACCAGCGCCGGCGCCATGAACGCGGTGGCGCTGGCCGACGGTTTTGTCCGGGGCGGCGTGGAAGGCGCGCGCAAGAAGCTCGAGGATTTCTGGCGGGCGGTGGCCTCGAAGGGCCGTTTCAGCCCGGTGCAGCGCATGCCGTGGGACGTGGTCTGGGGCAATTGGTCGATCGAGAACACGCCCGGCTATGTCTTCTTCGACACGATGTCGCGGGTGTTCTCGCCCTATGTCGCCAATCCGCTCGGCCTCAACCCGCTGCGCGATGTGGTGGCGAAGGAGATCGACTTCGACAATGTGCGCGCCTGCAAGTCGATGGAACTGTTCATCTCGGCGACCAATGTCGAGACCGGACAGCTGCGCGTCTTCTCCGACGGCGAGATCGACCTCGACACGGTGATGGCTTCGGCCTGCCTGCCGCAATTGTTCCGCGCCGTTGAGATCAAGGGCGTGCCCTATTGGGACGGCGGCTATGGCGGCAATCCGGCGCTTTATCCGTTCTTCAAGACGGCGGCGACCGAGGACGTGCTTCTGGTGCAGATCAATCCGGTGGTGCGCGAAGGCACGCCGAAGAGCGCCAATGAGATCCAGAACCGCATCGACGAGATCACCTTCAATGCCGGGCTGCTGCGCGAATTCCGCTCGATCGCCTTCGTCAAGGAGTTGATCGCGGCCGGACGCCTGCCGCATGGCGAATATCGCGACATCCGCATGCACCGCATCGACGCCGACGAGGCTTTCAAGGACCTCTCCGCGTCGTCCAAGGTCAACGCCGAATGGGCTTTCATCGCCTATCTGCGCGACCTCGGCCGCAGCGCCGCCAGCGACTGGCTGGAAGAGAATTACGACGCCGTCGGCAGCCAAGCGACGCTCGACCTGTCGGGCGAGCTCGACGACGGCTTCAGGCCGATGCGCGGCCCGGCGCCGGGGCGTCGCGTCAAGGAGTTCCTGGCAGCGCACATTAAGCCGGAATCCGCGCGCCGCCGCGCCTGATGTCTTCCATACCTGTTAGCAAGTCCGCTCCGGCTGTCAGCATCTTCCCCAGCGGAACCGGGGCAATGCTGGATTCGGTTGTCGGGCCGATATAGCTTACCTGAACGTAAAGGGGAGGTCGCGATGCTGCAAACCAGACAAAACGCTCTCGGGGTCAGGTTTGAGGCGCAGTGCAGGGCCTTCGAGAAGGAGCCGTTCCCGACGCTGGACGTGCGCAAGGATCGGCTGAAGCGCCTGCTGGCGCTCACTGAAAAGCACGAAGCCGAAATTTGCGCTGCGATAGACAGCGATTTTTCGGCCCGCTCGGCTCAGGAGACGCGGCTTGCCGAACTGTTCGTCGTGCGCGCCGGCATCAGGCATGCGCTGTCGCATCTCGGCGCCTGGATGCGCGAGCGCCGCGTCGCCACCAGCCTGCCGTTCCTGCCCGGCCGCAACCGCCTCTTGCCGCAGCCGCTCGGCGTCGTGGGCATCGTCTCGCCCTGGAACTATCCTTTCCAGCTCGCCATCGCGCCGGCGACCGCCGCTCTGGCCGCCGGCAACCGCGTGCTGATCAAGCCTTCGGAGCTGACGCCGAAATTTTCGGACCTGCTCGCCAGCCTGGTCGAAAAATATTTCGCCGCCGACGAGGTTAGCGTGGCGGTCGGCGACGCGGAGGTCGGCAAGGCTTTCGTGTCCTTGCCGTTCGACCACCTCCTGTTCACGGGCTCGACCGCCGTCGGCCGCCAGGTGGCACTGGCTGCCGCGGCCAATCTGACGCCGGTGACGCTCGAGCTCGGCGGCAAGTCGCCGGCGATCTTCGATCCCTCCTGCGATCTCGATGCGGCGGTCGCCAGCGTCGCTTATGGCAAGCTGCTCAATGCCGGCCAGACCTGCATCGCGCCCGACTATCTGATGGTCCCGCAAGGCCAGGGCGCTGCGGTCGCGGCCAAGTTCGCGGCGGCAATCGCGAAGCTCTATCCGCGCCTCGGCGACAATCCCGACTATACGGCGATCGTCAGCGAGCGGCATCATCGGCGGCTGAGCGATATGATCGCCGAGGCGCGCGACGCCGGTGCCGACATTATCGAGGTCAATCCTGCGAACGAGAAGCTCGGCATCAGCGACCGCAAGATGGCGCCCGTGCTGGTGCGCAATGCCGGCGAGACTCTGCGGCTGATGCGCGAGGAGATTTTCGGACCGGTGCTGCCGATCGTCGAATATGGCAGCGTGGACGAGGCTATCGATCATGTGAACCGGGGCGAGCGTCCACTGGCGCTTTACTGGTTCGGCAGCGACAGCGCCAATCGCCACAGGGTCATGCGCGAAACCGTGGCCGGCGGCGTCACGGTCAATGACTGCATGATGCATCTGGCGCAGGAGCGGCAGCCCTTCGGCGGCGTCGGCGACAGCGGCATGGGCGCCTATCACGGCGAGTGGGGTTTTCGCACCTTCAGCAAGGAAAAGCCGATCTTCATCCAGTCGAAGCTCAGCGCCGGCGGCCTGCTGCGCCCGCCCTATGGCAAGACATTCGAGCGTCTTTTCCGGCTGCTGAAGCTCATCACTTGACAGCTTCAGCCCGGGAATGGCGGGGACGGACCGCGGTCAACGCGGATGATCGGCGCTTCATATGGGAGCTTTCCGCATCATCCTGACGGCTGCTGCCAGTAACGTCAGGGAAGCCATGGAAAACTATTGGCGCGCCGGAAAAAAGCGCAGCCGTCTGGCAGAAAAGCTTGGATTTGTCGAGGAACCACGTTCCACTTCGCAATGCTACCACAACTTTTCCGACTATATTGCGCCGCAACTTTCAGGTAGAAGCTGCGCTTCGCCGATCACGGCAAATTGAACTAGGCCCCGCGCACACCCATATCGGCCGCGCGCCCGAAGTCGGAAGCGCCGACCTCGCCAGGTCCTGCAACGGAAAAAATGACGATGCCGAAAATCAGGTTTCACAAGCTTGCTGCCATTGTCGTGCTCATCGGATTCGCGGCCTGGATGGGCACGGGTGAGTTTTCGTCCGTCGGTAGCGCCGCCGACAAGTCGGTCGCCACGGACAAGCACGCCGACGCCGGCAAGCCCGCTCAGCCGGAGGCCACCAAGCAGGACGCCGCGCAAGCCGAGCCCAAGGCCGCGTTGCGCACGGTCGCGGTGGTGACGCCGCCGCGCAAGACCTATGCGCGCGCCATCCGCATCTCCGGCCTGACCGAGGCCGACAAGCGGGCCGTGCTGGCGACGCGCGTCGCCGGCGTCATCGAGAAGTTGCCGGTCAAGCAGGGCGACCGCGTCAAGACCGGCGACCTCGTGCTGATGCTCGCGGCCGAGGAGAAGATCTCCAACGTCGACAATGCCAAGCAATTGCTGGCGCAGCGCAAAGCCGAGCTCGATGCCGCCGAGCGGCTGGCCAAGACCGGCAATCTGCCGAAGCTGCAGCTCGATACCGCCCGCTCCAACCTGACGCTGGCGCAATCGCAGCTGGACACCGCGCAGGCGGAGCTCGACCGCAACGAGGTCAAGGCGCCATTCGACGGCGTCATCGACCGCATCCCGGTGGAGCTCGGCAGCTCGGTGATGCAGGGCGGCGAGGTGGCGACAGTCCTGAAGCTCGATCCGGTCATCGCCCGCGGCGAGATCAGCGAGCGCGACCTGCGCTACGTCAAGATCGGCGACGAGGCCGATGTCCGCCTCGTCAACGACCAGAAGGTCACCGGCACCGTGCGCTACATCAGCCGCGATGCCTCGGCGCAGACCCGCACCTTCCGCGTCGAGGTGGCGATACCCAATCCCGACGGCTCCATCCCCGCCGGCATGACGGCCGAGATCGCGCTCAGCGCCGAGCCGACCAACGCGGTCATGCTGCCGCGTTCGGTGGTGACGCTCGGCGACAAGGGCGACCTCGGCATTCGCGCCGTCGGCAAGGACGACAAGGTGGCGTTCTTTCCGATCGACCTGGTCGACGACACGCCGCACGGCCTGGTGCTGGGCGGCATTCCGCAAGATGCGCGCATCATCGTCGCCGGCCAGGAGCTGGTGAAGGAGGGCGATCCGGTGAAGCCCGTCGAGGCCGACCAGGCGACCATCAACAAGCTGATCGGCGAAGCCACCGCCGGCACGCAGTAAAGCAGGACGCGTCCGTCGCCGGCCCAATCCGGCGATGGCAGTCCGCAGCCCCCGAAGCATAACAGGCCGAAGTCATGGATATCGTCAGACTCGCCATCAACAACGCTCGCCTCACCATATCGGCGCTGCTGTTTCTGGTCGTTGCGGGCTGGGTCGCCTACCAGTCCACGCCGAAGGAAGCAGAGCCCGACGTTCCGATTCCGATGATGTATGTCAGCCTGATCTATCAGGGCATCTCACCGGAGGATTCCGAGCGCCTGCTGCTCAGGCCGATGGAAAGCAAGCTTAAGAGTCTCAAGGGGCTCAAGGAGATGCGCTCAGCCGCCTTCCAGGGCGGCGGCTATGTGCTGGTCGAATTCCAGCCGCAGACGGATCTCGCGACGGCGCTGCAGGATACGCGCAGCAAGGTGCAGGACGCCAAGGCCGACCTGCCGCAGGCGGCGGAAGAGCCGACCGTCAACGAGGTCAACGTCTCGGAATTCCCGGTTCTGGTCGTCACACTTTCCGGCGATGTGCCGGAGCGCGTGCTGACGTCGGCCGCGCGCGAGCTGCGCGACCGCATCGAGGAGGTGCCCGGCGTGCTCGAAGGCTCGCTGCAGGGCGCTCGCGACGACCTTGTCGAGGTGGTCGTCGATCCGGTGAAGCTTTCCTCCTACGGACTGCAGCTCGACCAGGTGATCCAGGGCGTCGCCTCCTCCAACAGCCTGGTCGCGGCCGGCAATCTCGAAGGCTCGGAAGGCAAATACGCGGTCAAGGTGCCGTCGCTGATCGAGACGCCCGAGGACGTCGCCAACCTGCCGGTGGTCGCCACGCCGAACGCCGTGGTCCAGGCCAAGGACATCGCGACCATACGCTCGACCTTCAAGGACGCCGAGACGGTCACTCGCCTCAACGGCAAGCCTGCGATCGCCATCGAAGTCAAGAAGCGCATAGGCGCCAACCTGATCGACACGTTGAACCACGTCAGGGAAGTGTCGGATACCTTTATCAAGACCATGCCCGAGGGCATGCATGTCACCTACACGCAGGACAAGTCGGTCTTCGTCAACCAGCTGCTGGGCGACCTGCAGAACCATGTGATGATCGCCGTCATCCTGGTGTTCATCGTCATCCTCTACGCGCTGTCGGGGCGGGCCTCGCTGCTCATCGGGCTTGCCATCCCGTCATCGTTCCTGATGGGCATCCTGCTGCTTGCCATGATGGGCTACACGATCAACATGATCGTGCTGTTCAGCCTGATCCTGGCCGTAGGCATGCTGGTGGATGACGCCATCATCGTCACCGAATTCGCGGAACGGCGCATGAGCGAGGGCATGCCGAAGGCGGATGCCTTCGCGCTGGCAGCCAAGCGCATGGCCGGGCCGGTGATCGCGGCGACGATGACACGCATTGCCGCCTTCTCGCCGCTGCTGTTCTGGCCGGGCATCATCGGCGACTTCATGAAATATATGCCGATCACGCTGATCGTGACGCTGTCGGCCTCGATGCTCTACGCGCTGGTCTTCGCGCCGACTTTGGGCGCGATCTTCGCCAAGGCGCCGGAGCATCACGAGGAAGGCAACCGCGACGGCTGGTACATGGCGGTGGTCAAGCAGGCGGTGCGCTTCCCGATCACGGTGATCCTGCTCACCGTCGGACTTCTGGTCGGCGTCGGCTTCGCCTATTCGAAATATGGCGCCGGCGTCGAGTTCTTCCCCAGCGTCGAGCCGGATTACGGCCTGCTCTATGTGCATGCCCGCGGCAATCTTTCGCTGGCCGAAATGGACGCCGCGACGAAGACGGCGGAGAACCGTCTGCTCGGCTGGCCCGGCGTGAAGTCGGTCTATACCCGCGTCGGCAAGACGCAAGGCGGCGGCCAGGACATTCCGGAAGACGTGGTCGGCGTCATCCAGTACGAGTTCGTCGATTGGCGCGAGCGCAAGTCTGCCAACCAGATCCTCGACGACCTGCGCGGCGTGATGGCCGGCATTCCCGGCGTCGATGTCGAAGTGCGCGTGCCGGAAGCCGGCCCGCCGACCGGCAAGCCGATCCAGATCAGGCTTTCGGCCGTCGACCCGGCCGGGCTCGACGACAAGGCGCGCGCGGTCGCGGCACGCATCGCCAAGATCCCCAATGTCATCGACATTTCGGACGGCCTGCCGCCGCCCGGTGTCGATTGGGCGATCGAGGTCGACCGCGCCAAGGCGGCGCAATACGGCATCAGCCCGACTTCGGTCGGCACGGTGGTGCAACTGGTGACCAACGGCCTCAAGCTGTCGGAATACCGGCCGGCCGGTGCCGACGATGCGGTCGACATCCGGCTCCGCCTGCCCGAGGACCGGCGCACGCTGTCGACGCTCGACGAGCTCAGGGTGCAGACCTCGCAAGGGTCGGTGCCGATCTCGAACTTCGTCGTGCGCAAGCCGGAGCCGACCGTCGGTATCCTGAACCGCATCGACGGCGCGCGCACCGTGGTCGTGCAGGCCAATGTCAGCGCCGGCGCGCAGGTCGCGGCGGTGCAGGAGCAGGTGACCAAGGCCGTCAGCGATATGGATCTCGGCAGCGGCATCCGCTGGAAGCTCGCCGGCTCCAACGAAGACAGCGCGGAAGCCAGCGCCTTCCTCGGCAAGGCCTTTGGCGCGGCGATCTTCCTGATCTTCCTGGTGCTGCTTGCGCAGTTCAACAAATTCACCAGCGTGTGGCTCGTCCTGTCCTGCGTGGTCATGGCGACGATCGGCGTGTTCCTCGGATTGCTTCTGACAGGCGAGGCCTTTGGCATCGTCATGTCGGGCATCGGCGTCATCGCGCTGGCCGGTGTGGTGGTGAACAACAACATCGTGCTCATCGACACTTACGACCGGTTGCGCGAGGAAGGCTGGGACAAGATGGATGCGGTGCTGCAGACCTGCCGCGAGCGCGCCCGTCCGGTGGTGCTGACGGCGGTGTCGGCCATCCTCGGCGTGCTGCCGATCGCCTTCGGCCTCGGGCTCGAAATCTTCCATCACGAAACGACGATCAACGCGCCGTCGACGCAATGGTGGATCTCGCTGTCCTCGGCGATCGTCTTCGGCCTGTCTTTCGCCACCCTGCTGACGCTGGTGGTGACGCCCTCGATGCTGATGGTGTTCACCCGCGCCAAGGTGAAGCCCGGCCAGCGCCGCGGCTGGTTCAGCCGCCTGTTGCGGCGCGGCAAAGGCAAGGTCATGACCGACGAGCCGGCCAGCGAGACGGGCGCGGGGTCGGCGGAGACCTTCCCGAAAGCCGCGGAATAGAGCGTTTCACAACCCCAAGGAAAAAAGCCGCCCGGGAACAACCGGGCGGCTTTTTGCATTGTTCCCTCGAAGTTCAACCAGACGGCGAGGGTTTTTCATGACGATCGGCACAATTCTCGTAATTATCCTTATCCTGATCCTGATCGGCGCCGTGCCGGCATGGCCGCATTCGCGATCCTGGGGCTACGGCCCCTCGGGCATCGTCGGCGTCATCCTGGTCGTGCTGTTGATACTCTTGTTGATGGGCAGGATCTGACCGGTTCCTCGGTCCAGGGATTTGAAAGGCTGCAGCCAGCGCAAACGCTGGGAATTAGCTGAAGCTTTGCCCAATCTCGTCATTCCAGGGCGGAGCAGCCGCGAAGGGGCGTCGCGGAGACCCTGGAATCCATTCCGTGAACTGGGCCGTGGGATGCGGCGAAGCAGAATTCTGCACCCTTGCTACGCTTCGAGGTCACGGAATGGATCCTCGGGTCTGCGCGCGTCGCTTCGCTCCTTGCTCCGCCCGTGGATGACGAGGTTGGGAGGCCTCAGCCAGTCTCCAAGGCATACGGCCTGCCAACGCAGACATGCCCGACCGATCCTTGTAGTTTGCAGCCGGGCTGCCGGATCGGCCGCTTTTTGGCATGCTGCGATCAGGCGGCGAGGCGCGACGGCTCCGCGGCGACGCCGATATCCTGCAATGCTTCCTTCACAGCCTGGTCGAGCGGGGTGTGCGGGATTTCGCCGATGACCTCCTCCATCCGCGTCGAGACCAGCCGGCGCGCTTCGAAGCGCAGATAGGACATCGAGACGATCTCGCGCCACATGGCCACGAACGGGCTGCCGGCGCGCAGCACCCACCAGGGCATGCCGATCCGAACCTGGAAAAACTGTTGCCCGATTTGCCCCCGCCGGTTCTGCCTGTCTGGCTCGCCATGCATCGCGACGTGCGCACCAGCATGCGCATCCGCCGCGTGGCGGATTTCCTGCATGAGGAACTGAAGCGCTATTCGGCCGGTATGGGCTCGGGCGCGAATTCGGCCCGGTGAGCGAGGCCGGCCATCAAGAGCACGACGACCAGCAGCGCGGACAGCGCAACGAAGATCGGGCCGAAGCTCGAATGCTCGGCGACGAAGCCGATTGCCGACGGCGCCACCAATATGCCGGAATAGCCCATGGTGGTGACGACGCTCATGCCGGTGCCGGACGACATGCCTTCCTGATTGCCGCCGGCCGAAAAGATGATCGGCACCATGTTGGCAATGCCGAAGCCGCAGAAAGCAAAGGCGGTTATGGCAAGGTAAGGCGAGGGCGAGAGGCCGGCGACCAGCATGCCGGCGGCGGCGACCAGCGCGGAGCCGCGCAAGGTCGACACCGCGCCGAAGCGGTTGCGCACGCCGTCGCCCAGGAAACGCATCAGCGCCATGACCCCGGAGAAGGCGGCATAGGCCAGCCCGGCGACCGCGAGATCGGCGCCCAGTTCCTGGTGCAGGAAGAGCGCCGCCCAGTCGAGCACCGCGCCCTCCGAGATCATGGTGAGCAGCGCCATCAGCCCGACCAGATAGACGGCCATGTGCCGCGGCAGCGTGAACTTCTGGTGCTCGACCGCCTGCGGCCGGCCCTCGGCGATGAGATAACGAACGGCAAACGCGATGACGGCAAAGGCGATCACCGTCACCGCGACGGCATGGGCAAGATAGCCGTAATTCTGGATCGAGTAGCCGCCGAGCGCGCCACCGGCGAAGCCGCCGAGGCTCCAGAAGCCGTGCGACGACGACATGATCGCGCGCGAAAGCCGCCTTTCCACCACGACGGCATTCGAGTTCATCGCGACATCCATGCCGCCGATTGAGCCGCCGAAGACGAGCATGGCAATCGCCGCCAGCGGAACGTTGGGGGCGAGCGCCACGATCAGCAGGCCGAAGCTGCCGCAAACACCGAACCAGCGCGTCACCCTGCGCGAGCCGTGCCGGGAGATCAGATGGCCGCACCAGGTCATGGCGATGACCGCGCCGACGCCGAACAGGAGGATCAGCAGGCCGAGGGTGAATCGGGTGATGTCGAGCCGGGTGAGGAACACCGGGATCTGCGGCGCCCAGCTGCCGGTCAAGAAACCATTGGCGAGGAAAATACCGGCGACGGCCCAGCGGCCGCGCGCCGCGGCCTGCATCGTGGTTTGCACGCTCATGGTCTGAAATCCGCCATGCAAAGGATTCCCGCGGCAAATTAGATCGATTCAATTCGTAGTCAAGGACCGCAGCGGGGAAGTGTTTGGACCAAGGGCGCGATCGGGGACGAGGCGTTGTTCATGGCGGGCTGCTGCTTTGGCGATTAGCCGAGACGCCTCTCCCATCGTCATCCACGGGCGGAGCAAGGAGCGAAGCGACGCGCGTAGACCCGAGGATCCATTCCGTGACTTAAGAGCGCCGCCACGATGCAGAAGCTTCTCCGGGGTCGCGCCGTTACGATTGTTCTGGACCGCAGCATTTTTCGGCAGGCGTCACGGAATGGATTCTAGGGTCTCCGCGACGTCGCTTCGCGACTGCTTCGCCCTAGAATGACGAAGTCGCGAAAGCGTTCGGCATCGCTAATGATCCTTTGGCCGCCGCGCTTCGAATTCCGCCTTCTTGGCTTCCGACGCCTCGGTTTGGTTGAGCGCCTGCCATTCGGCATAGGGCATGCCGTAGATGATCTCGCGCGCAGCGTCTTTCGACAACGCCACACCCTCGGCCTCGGCGGCTTCGCGATACCAGTTGGATAGGCAGTTGCGGCAGAAGCCGGCGAGGTTCATCAGGTCGATGTTCTGGACATCGCCGCGCTCGCGCAGATGCGCCACCAGCCGGCGGAACGCGGCTGCCTCGAAATCGCGTTTCTGGTCATCGTTGAGCTCGGTCATGGGGAACTCCGCCGTCGGTCTCGTCACACAGGTCCGGTGCGCGAGCCGAACATTTTCACCTGATGTATATCGGGCCGCCGGTCGATGGCGTCAACGATCGGCGCCAGGCGTTCGGCCCAGGCCAAGGCGCCGGCGCGGTCGGCGATCAGGTCCTGACGGATTTCGATCAGAGCATGTGCGTAGCCGTTGACGATGGCGTGGCGGAACATGGTGTCGCCGCGCAGCGCGCCGTCATAGGGTTCGTTGTCGCCGACGACGAGGGACTTGTCCTCGGCCAGCATGTCGATCAGCGGCCGCGCCACGCGGTCGTCTCGGTCCCACAGGACGCCGACATGCCAGGGGCGGACAAAACCCTGCATCGCCGGCGTGAAGGAATGCACGGAGAGGATGAACGGCGCCTTGCCCGAAGCATGGGCGACGGAGGCGATCATCGCCCCGACGGCGTCGTGATAGGGCCGGTAGAAACGGTCGAGCCGCCGCTCGCGCTCCTCCCGGGTAATTGGATAGTTTCCCGGCACCACGGTCCCGTCATAGAGCTGGCGGATCATGGTTGGATCGTCCTCGCCCCGGTTGGGGTCGATCAGCAGCCGCGAGAAGCCGGCAAGCACCGCCGGCACGTCAAGCGTAGCGGCGAGCTCGCGCGTCACCGTCTCGACGCCGATGTCATAGGCGATGTGACGGTCGAATTCGGACGCCGGCAAGCCGAGACTGCCGTATTCGTCGGGGAGATCGCGGCGGGCGTGGTCGGCGAGAAGCACGACGCCTTTCTTGCGGTCGCCCTCGACTATGTCGAACGGCGTGAAAACTGTGGATCGGGTCATCGGCTGAAAAGGGGATGGCGGCTGCGATGTGCTATCGTCATTCCACGAAGAGGACGCCGGCGCAATGCCGTTGTTTGGCCAAGGTTTCCGCAAAAAATCCCCGACCGAGGGAGAATTTGCGCGACGGGCCCTTCTAAATCGATTGGAATTGAACAAAACGGCGCGTTGACATGCGCCCGGAGTTTGCTGAAAAGGGCTTCGAGAGATGCAAATGTGGTTCGCAAGGGGATCTGCGATGGGTTTTGCCGGTCGGTTGCGCAAGCGCCTGGCCGTGCCGTTGCTGATCGTCGGCGCGGGTTTTTTCGCGATAGCCGCGACCTCGCCGGCCCGGGCCGACTTCCGCGTTTGCAACGCGACGCAAAATCTGGTGGGCGTCGGCATCGGCTATCGCGCCAAGGCCGGCTGGATCACCGAGGGCTGGTGGCACATCGAAGGATCGACCTGCAAGACGCTGATCGAGGGTCCGCTGTCATCAAGGTTTTACTATCTTTATGCAGAAGACGCCGAACGTGGCGGGCGCTGGGACGGCCCGATCAACATGTGCGTCGCCGAAAAAGAGTTCAAGATAGCCGGCGTGAATGATTGCGTCGCCCGGGGCTTCCAACGCGCCGGATTTCAGGAATATGACACGGGCGAGCAGGCCAGCTGGATGGTCCAGCTGACCGACGAGCCCGCAACGGGAGGCGCGCCAGCGACCCCCGCTCCGGGAACAAACAGTCAATGAGACGTAGCCGCAAGGTCAAGATCCTCGCCACCATCGGTCCGGCTTCCTCCTCCGAGGAGATGCTGAGAAAGCTCTTCGAAGCGGGCGCAGATGTCTTCCGCATCAATATGAGCCATACCGACCACGAGCTGATGCGCACGCTGGTCGGCCGCATCCGCGCCGTCGAGGCGGCCGTCGGCCGACCGATCGGCATCCTGGCCGACCTGCAGGGCCCGAAGCTCAGGGTCGGCAAGTTCGCCAACGTCAAGGAAGCGCTAGCTGTCGGCCAGACTTTCACGCTCGACGACAATCCCGAAGCCGGCACGTCGAAGCGGGTATATCTGCCGCATCCCGAAATCCTGAGTTCGGTCGAGGCCGGTCACCGTCTTTTGATCGACGACGGCAAGCTGGAGCTGAAGGCGCTGAAGAGCGACGGCAAATCGATCACCTGCACGGTCGTCGCCGGCTCGGGCATTTCCGACAAGAAGGGCGTCAGCCTGCCCGACACCGACCTGCCGGTCGGCGCGCTGACCGAGAAGGACCGTGCCGATCTCGACGCGGTTCTTGCCACCGGCGTCGACTGGGTGGCGCTGTCCTTCGTGCAGCGGCCGGAGGACCTGGCGGAGGCCCGCAAGATCGCGCGCGGCCGCGCGCTGATCATGGCCAAGATCGAGAAGCCGCAGGCGGTGGCCCGACTTCCTGAGATCATCGAGCTCTCCGACGCGCTGATGGTCGCCCGCGGCGATCTCGGCGTCGAGATGCCGCTGGAAGCCGTGCCCGGCATCCAGAAGCAGATCACGCGCGCGGCGCGCCGCGCCGGCAAGCCGGTGGTGATCGCCACGCAGATGCTGGAATCGATGATCACCGCGCCCGTGCCGACCCGCGCCGAGGTCTCCGACGTGTCGATCGCCGTCTTCGAAGGCGCGGACGCGATCATGCTTTCGGCCGAATCTGCGGCCGGCGCCTATCCGGTCGAGGCGGTCGCCATGATGAACCGCATTGCCACCAAGGTCGAAACCGACCCGACCTATGCCGGCATCATCAATGCGCAGCGCTCGGAGCCGGAAGCCACCGGCGCAGACGCCATCTCGCTGGCCGCGCGCGAGATCGCCGAGACGCTGAAACTGTCGGCGATCATCTCCTACACCGCGTCGGGCACCACCGGTCTGCGCGCCGCGCGCGAGCGCCCGCAGGTGCCGATCGTGGCGTTGTCGCCGATCGTCAACACGGCGCGCCGGCTGTCGCTCTTGTGGGGCACGCATTGCGTCGTCTCGCCGGACGCGACCGACCTCGACGACATGGTCGACCGGGCCTGCCGCATCGCGCTGGAGGAAGGCTTCGGCAAGCCGGGCGACCGCGTCATCATCACGGCCGGCGTGCCGCTGCGGACGCCGGGCTCGACCAATATGCTGCGGATTGCCTATGTGGGGTCGGAGACTCACTAGGGCGTAGTCGATATTCGGGTGAGGCCGGCTCCGAATCTCAACACGCCCTTGGCGCTTGAACCTCCGAGTTCAGCCCGGCGCGAGTTCTGCGTCTGGCACCCGGAGCTCAGGACATTTGCCGGCGCCCTGCGCGTCGCCGGCGATCCGGCCTTCCGCGGTCTTGGCGATCGCCTGCAAATCGATCTGCGCGCCGGCCACTTTCGCAATGGCGCCGACCACGAGGTCGGGCGCGATCCAGTCCGGCTTGTGGCCGAGATTGTGGATCCAGACCAGCTCGGCGCCGGGAATGTCGCGTTCCACGCCGATGGAATGGATTGTCGCGTAGACCACCTTGTCGCGATCGCCCGAGATGACGACCGTCGGCGCCTTGATTGCGCGATAGCCAGGCGAGGCGGCGCGGACATAGTCGTAGAGCTGGGCGACATCGCGGGCGTTGGCGCGGAAGGCGGACGGCCGCAGCACCAGCGGGATCGAGGCATTGTCGACATAGGAGTCCGGCACAGCGTTCGGCGAGAAGACGCAAGACGTCGCGCCGCCGATCTGCAGCATGCCGGCCGGATAGGCGAGCGTTTCGGAAAACAGCCAGCCGATCGCCGGCGTGGCCGTGAGCTTGTAGTACCAGGCGGTCGCGCCTGACGGCCAGGGATGCGTGGCGGGCGAAAGGAAGACGAGGCCAAGCGTTTTTTCCGGATGCTGACGGGCGAAGGCCGTGGTAATCGCGCCGCCGAAGGAATGGGCGACGATGACTGCGTCGCGGATACTCAGCCGGTCCATCAACGCGGCGATAGTATCCGCCTGCTTCGCCAACGTCTCATTGTCTCCGCGCTCCGACCAGCCGAGCCCCGGGCGGTCCAGGAACAGCATTTCGGCGCGACCCTCGAGGAGGGGCTTCAGCGGCAGCATCTGGTCCTTGAGATTGGCGCTGGCGCCATGGATGAAGACGACCGGCGGCAGGTCGGCGCCGGCGGGCGCCGGGATATGGACGTAATGGATGCGCGCGCCATCGATCTCGGCGAAGGCGCCGATAGGCGGGCTGCGCCGCTCGACCAGCCAGACGCCGGCGCGGGTGACGCCGGCGAAGGCAAAGAGGAGAGCGACGAGGAAGAGGAGGGCGGCGCAGATGAGGTTCATGCGGAGGGATATGGTGGTAGGCCGGATTTAGTTTAGGGGAGTAGGGGAGTAGGGGAGTAGGGGAGTAGGGCAGTAGGCAGTAGGCAGTAGGTTGCTCTCTTTCCTATTGCCTACTGCCCAATTCCTACTGCCTAAATCCCCTCGCCGGCGAGCTCTTCCGAGAGCGTCGAGACCTGGTTCTGGGCGCTGCGCATCATCGGGTAGATCGCCAGCACCTTTTGCCAGGCCTCCAGCGCCGACTGCTTGTGGCCGGTTTCGGCCATGATCTGAGCGAGGCCCGAAAGCGCGCCGAAATGGCGCGGCTCGAGCTGCAAGGTGCGGTCGATGTCGGCCATCGACTTCCCGTAATTCTTCATCATGAAATGGACGGTGGCGCGGCGGTTCCAGCCTTCGGCATAGTCGGGCTGCAAGGTCACGACCTGGTCGAGGAAGTCGAGGGCGACGTCGAATTTCTGGTCTTCCGTCGCCTTTTGCGCCCATTGCATCATCAGGTCGATCGAGGCACTGCCCGACTGGTTCCACTCGTTCCAGATGCGGCCGGCGATGCGCTCGGCGGCCTTTTCATTGCGCTCGCGCTTCAACTCGGCGAAGAGCTGGTCGAGGCGGCCCTGCCTGGTCGGAGCGGCGGGTGGCGGTGTTGTGGCGGGTGGCGCGGCATCTGGCGGTAGCGCGCCGGGCACCGTTTCTGCCCCTGCAGGCAAAACTGTGCCGGAGAGCAAAAGGGCGGCGAGAAATGCAAAACGAATCCGCATCGCCGGAATCTAGTCCCGGACGGCGGATCGTCAAAGCGATTTTAGCGTGAGAGCGCCGGCGAACCGGCAATCGACACCAGCGCGGCGAGGACGCCGCGCAGCAAGCGACAGCAAGCTGCGCTCAAGCCTCAGCCCTGGCGCGCCTTGTAGCGCGGAGCGGTCTTGTTGATGATGTAGATGCGTCCCTTGCGGCGAACCAGCCGGTTGTCGCGGTGACGCGCCTTGAGCGCCTTGAGCGAATTCTTGATCTTCATGGTCTTGCCTGTTCGGTCAGGGCCCGTCCCGGGCCGAATTTTAAAGGCGCGCCCGGAAAAAAGCGCGCCTTGAACTTGGCGTGGCTCATAAACGAGGAGTGTCGTCCATGTCAACCACGTGACGGTGCCCGATTAGGGCAATCGGCGCGATCCATCAAATATTCGCCAGCGCGGCATTGCGCGACTCATGGGTGGCTGGGATGGTGGCCCACGCCCGAGCGACTGGAGATTCCCATGCGCCGTCTGGTTTTGTCCGCCTGCCTGGCCCTTCTAGCGACCGCTCCGGCAGCCTTTGCCGAGGACTGCGACCGCAACGACGACAGCCAGTCGATGCTGAACATCTGCGCGGACGCCGACTACCAGGCGGCCGATGCCAAGCTCAACGCCGCCTACAAGAATATCGTCGGCAGCAACGATCAGGCTTCAAACAAGCTGCTGCAGACGGCGCAACGCGCCTGGATCGCCTTTCGCGATGCCGAATGCGCCTATTCGACTGCCGACAGCGAGGGCGGCTCCATCCATCCGATGGAGGTTTCGCAGTGTCTGACGACGCTCACCGATGAACGCACCAAGCAGTTGACCTCCGACGCCAGCTGCAAGCTGAGCGATCCGAGCTGCGCGGGCTCAGAGGGAGACGACGACCAGGATATGCAATAGGGCGTTATCGCGACCTGATGAGACGCGTGAAATGGCCCATCTTGCGGCCGGGACGCGACTCGGCCTTGCCGTAGAGATGCAACATCAGGTCGGGTTCGTTAAGCAGCGCCGGCACTTTCAGCATGTCGTCGCCGATCAGGTTTTCCATCACGCAGTCAAAATGCCGGGCGGGCGAACCTAGCGGCAGGCCGGCGACGGCGCGGATATGCTGCTCGAACTGCGAGACGACGCAGGCGGCCTCGGTCCAGTGGCCGGAATTGTGCACGCGCGGCGCCAGCTCGTTGGCCAGAAGCGCGCCGTCGGCCAGCACGAAGAACTCGACGCCGATGACGCCGACATAGCCGAGCGCGGAAAGGATTTTCGCGGCTGCCTCCTTGGCAGCGGCTTCCGTCTCCGGACGAATGGCCGCCGGCAAAGTGGAGCTGCGCAATATGCCTTCGCGGTGGACGTTTTCGGCCGGATCGAAGACGGCGATATTTCCGTCGAGGCCACGCGCGGCGATCACCGAAATCTCGCGCTCGAAAGCGACCAGCGATTCCAGGATCAGCGGCACATTGCCCATCGCCTCGCAGACGCCGGCAAAGCCGCCGGTCTGCATGTTGCGGAAGACGCGCTGGCCCTTGCCGTCATAGCCCATGCGGCGGGTCTTCAGCACGCCGCTGCCGTTGAACGTTTTGAGGGCCTCGGTCAGTTGATCGTCATTGTCGACCGGACAGAACTCCGCCGTCGGGATGCCGATGCCGTTGAGAAAACTTTTTTCGGTGAGGCGATCCTGCGCGACTTCAAGCGCGCGGGCCGGCGGATAGACCGGGACCGTTACAGCCAGCGTTTGCGCCGCGGCGACCGGGACGTTCTCGAATTCATAGGTGATGACCGCGCTGACGCTGGCCAGATCGGCGAGCGCCGCCGGATCGTCATAGGCGGCGACGATTTGGCGGTTGGCGACCTGCGCGGCCGGGCAGTCGGCCTGCGGTTCCAGCACAACGATACGGTAGCCGAGCCGCGCCGCGGCCATCGCCAGCATGCGGCCAAGCTGGCCGCCGCCGATGATGCCGATGGTCGATCCGGGCGCCAGGCTCACGGCGTGTCCGTCGGCTCGGCGGCAACCTTGGCGGTCTGCGCCGAGCGCCAGGCGTCGAGCCGGGCAGCGAGCTTATCGTCGTTCAGCGCCAGCACCGCCGCAGCGAGAAGTGCTGCATTGGCGGCGCCCGCCTTGCCGATCGCCAACGTGCCGACCGGGATGCCGGCCGGCATCTGCACGATGGAGAGAAGCGAGTCCTGGCCCGAAAGCGCCTTGGATTCCACCGGAACGCCGAACACCGGCAGAGGCGTCATCGCCGCCGTCATGCCGGGCAGATGCGCGGCGCCGCCGGCGCCGGCGATAATCACCTTGTAGCCGGCCGCCTTGGCACCCTTGGCAAACTCATAGAGGCGGTCGGGGGTGCGGTGCGCTGAGACGATCAGCCTTCTGTGCGGGATGCCCAGCGCCTCCAGCGTTTCCGCCGCCTGGCGCATCGTCGCCCAGTCGGACTGGCTGCCCATGATGATGGCGACGTCGGCACGCTGATCGGTCAAGGCTTCGCTCCCCGGCGGCAAAGGCGCGCCTTAGCGGAATTCGCCGATAGCCGCAAGATTGTCGATGCGCACCGAGCTAATCCGGCCAGCGCAGCGATCCTGCCGAATCCTTGCGCGCGATTTTCATCGCATCGGACGGGCGCTCCTTCGCCGTCAACACGGCGCGCAACTGCTCGGCGACGATCTCCGCCTCGCCGGGATGCAAATTGCAGGGGTCGAGGAAGAAATGGCCGCGCTCGACCTCGTGGTTGCGGACGATAACCGGCGGCGAGCCGGCAGCCAAAGCGGAAGCGAGGCCTGCGGCGGTGAAGCGGCTTTCCGGGCGCACGAAGACCTGCAGGCGGTCGAGCGGATTGTTGGTCGGGTCGGGAATGATCTCAGCACTGATGCCGGGGATGCCTTGAAGTGAACCCTTCCACAGATTGAGCGCCGCCTCCTCGCGCCGGCGGATGCCGGCATGGTCGCGCTTTTCCCAGGCGTCGAGCGCCGCCATTGTGCCGGCGATGCTTTCCTTGCCGACCTTCATCGCGCGGGCCACGCCGCGGTTCTGCAGGTAGGCGGCGCGTACCAGGTCCTTGCGGCCGGTGACGATGCCGCTGGTCGGACCGCTGAGGAATTTGTGGCCGCTATAGACGACGATATCGGCGCCGCGCGCCAGGAAGCTGCGCAGGTCATATTCGGACGCGGCATCAACGATCACTGGAATGTTCTTGGCATGACAGATCTCGCAGAATTCCTCCAGCGAGAGCATGCCGTATTGCACGGTGTGGTGGGCGACGACGTAGAGAGCCGCCGCCGTCCGTTCATTGATCGCCTCGCGCACATGGTAGTCCTGGGTGACGCTGACGGTGCCCGCCGGAATGACCTTGGCGCCGGCGACGCGGATCGACTGGTCGATGGGCGCGCCATAGTTGACGATGTGGCCGAGTTGGATCACGACCTCCGACTTCAGCCCTTCGGTGTCGTCCGGCAGGCGTTCGATCGCGAGAAGGTTGTTGCCTGTCATTGCGCCGGCGATGGCCATGGTGATGCCCGAGGCGCAGCAGGCGGTGATGAAGCCGGCCTCGCCGCCGGTGAGGCGTGCGACCACCGCGCTCGCGGCGCGCTGCAAATCGTCCATCTCCACCCATTGCGAAGCGATTTCGGCCATGGCGCTGATCGCTTCGGGAACGATGATCGAGGCGCCCAGCGCCGTCATCGTGCCCGAGACATTGATGATTGGCCTCAAGCCCAGCCGCTCGCGGATGGTGGTGTTGGAGCCGGTGTCGGAATAGGTCTTCATGTGAGTGGACTCCGTTAAGTCAGGCGGCGATCTCCACGACCGCTTCGATTTCGACAGTGATATTGCGTGGCAGCGAGCCGACGCCGATGGCCGAGCGAGCATGGCCGCCAAGCTTGTCGAAAACATCGGCGAAGAGGTCCGAGCAGCCATTGACCACTTTGGGGTGGTCGCTGAAGGTCGGCGTGGCGTTGACGAAGCCGAGCAGCTTCACGACCCGCACAATGCGGCCGAGATCGCCCGCCGCGGCATGCATGACGGCGAGCAAATTGAGGCCGGTGAGGCGGGCATGCTCATAGGCCTGCTCGACGGTGACGTCATCGCCGACCTTGCCGGTGCAAAGCGTGCCGTCGGCACGCAGCGGCCCCTGTCCCGAAAGAAAGATCAGCCGGCCGCTCTCGGCATGGGTGACGAAATTGGCGATGGGCGTCGGCGGCTCCGGCAACGTCAGGCCAAGCTCGGCGAGCCGTATGTAAGGCGACATGGAAGGGTACTCCCTGGATGGCCGAGGCCATCCGCTTTCAGAAATGCGAGGCGCGGAAACGCGCCAGAAATGCGCGGAGGCGCTCGTTGGTCGTTTCCGCCGCGAGCACTTCTTTCGGCGGACCGACGGCCGAGACACCGCCATCGGCCATGAAGACGATGCGGCTGGAGGCGTCACGGGCGAAGGCCATCTCGTGCGTGACCATCACCATGGTCATCCCGTCTTCGGCGAGGCTGCGGACCACCGCCAGCACCTCTCCGACGAGCTCCGGGTCGAGCGCCGAGGTGATCTCGTCGAGCAGCAGGATTTTGGGCTCCATGGCGACTGCGCGGGCAATGCCGACTCGCTGTTGCTGGCCACCCGAAAGTTCGGCGGGCAGGCTGTCTGCCTTGTGGGCGAGGCCGACGCGGCTCAGCCAATGCTCGGCGATCGAGCGCGCCTCCGTCTTGCTCCTGCCGCGCACCTTGGTCAGGCCGAGCATGATGTTGCCGGCGGCGGTCAGATGCGGGAAGAGGTTGAAGCTCTGGAACACCATGCCGGTCTCGGCGCGCATGGCGGCCAAATCGCGTTCGCTGCGCCGCTGGCGCGCGCCGCCGTCGCGAAAGCCGACCTCCTTGCCGTCGATGCGAATCGAGCCGCTGTCATAGCTTTCGAGGAAGTTGACGCAGCGCAGCAGCGTGGTCTTGCCGCTGCCCGAAGGGCCGATGATGGTCACCACCTCGCCCTTCGCCACCTGCAAGCTGACCGAGCGCAGCACACTGACCGAGCCGAAGGATTTCGAGACCTCGGCAATGTCGAGAAGCGCTGGGTTGTCGTTCGAACTGGCCATCACTTAATCCCGGATGAAAGCGAAGCGCCGTTCCAGCCGCCGGCTGGCATAGGAAAGCGCATAATTGACGGCGAAATAGATGAGGGCGCCGAGGATATAGAGCGGCATCGCCTCATAGGTGCGGCCGATGACCTGGTTGATCGCCTGCATCAGATCGGTGATGCCGAGCAGCGAAACCAGCGCGCTGCCCTTCACGGCATCGGTGACGCCGTTGATCCAAGGCGGCAGGAAGCGGCGGAAGGCCTGCGGGAAGATCACCGAGGTGAGGCGCTGGCGGAACGTGAGACCGATCGCCATCGCCGCTTCCGACTGGCCTTTCGGGATCGAGGCGACGGCGCCGCGCAGATATTCGACGACCTGCGCCGTCTTGAACAAGGTCAGCGCCAGCACCGCCGCCCAGAAGGACTGAAGGTGCACGCCGACCGCGGGCAGGCCGTAATAGACGAAGAACATCAGCACCAGGATCGGGATGCCGCGGATGGTGTCCGAGAAGATGCGCACTGCCCAACGCAGCGGCGCTGGGCCGTAGACCAGGCCGACCCCCAGCAGGACCCCGGCGATCAAGGACAGGACCACGACCAGCAGCGAGACCCATAAGGTCACGGCGAAGCCTTCGGCGAGAAACGGCAGGGCGTAGAGGATCTGGCTCAGCATCTCAGCGCGCCGCCCTGAACCGGCGTTCGACCAGCCGCAGCGCAAACAGCAAGGTGTAGCCGGTCACCAGATACATCGCCGTCGTCACCAGATAGACTTCGACGATGCGGAACGTGTTGAAGTTGATCCACTGGGCGCCGTAGGTGAGCTCGGGGACCGAGATCACCGAGGCGATCGAGGTGTCCTTGAACAGTGAGATGAAGGTGTTGGACAGTGCCGGCAGCGTGATGCGCAGCATCGTCGGCAGGCGTACGTGGATCAGGCGCTGCCATGGGGTAAGGCCGATCGCCTTGCCGGCGTCGAGCTGACCGCGCGGCACCGCTTCCAGGCCCGAGCGGAACACCTCGACGAGATAGGCGCCGCTATAGACCGATAGCGTCAGGACAAACGAGGTAGGGGCGCTGTAGGCAAGGTCGACGACCGTCGGTAGGCCGTAGAAGACCAAATAGACCAGCAGGATCAGCGGTACGTTGCGGATGAATTCGACATAGGCGGCGATGATGGCGCGCACCACGCGTCCGGCCGAGACATACCAGACGGCCAACACCAAACCGATGACGATGCCGATGGCGATCGAGATGACGGCAAGCTCAAGGCTGAGCAGCAAGCCACCCCATAGCTTGTCGAAATGCCGCCAGATCAGGTTGAAATTGAGCGTATAGCCCATGCGTCCGTCTCAATGACCCGCGGTGAACATAGCATTCATCATTCGCATGGGCCGGTGTGAGGAGAACAGGCGGAAGAACGGTTGCCCCGCTCTTCCGCCGGTTGGTCGTGTGGCGCGTCAGATGACCGGGAATCCCGGATGGCGCGGCGGCGGCTCCTGACCGAAATATTCCTTGAAGGCGGCATCGTAGAGCGCCGTCTCATGGCCGAACATGGCGATGGTGAAGGTCTGGTTGACGAAGGTCAGCCAGTCGAGGTCGCCTTGCCGGACCGCAGCGCCGTAAAGCATCGAGTACCAGCTCTTGCCGGCGTCGAAATACTTGTCGGGATTGCGCGAGGCGAGCCAGCGCACCGTCGACAGATCGACAGCGGCGGCATCGGCACGCTTGGATTCCAACGCCTGCAGAACGTTCGCCTGGGTATCGATCTGCAGCACCTGCGCCTGCGGCAAGGCAAAATGCACCGAGCTTTCGGCGTCGACATTCTGCAGGATCGAGATGCGCGTGGCGGAACCGTTCGCCAGGAGCTTGTCGAAGGTCTTGTTCTCGGAGCCGGGCAAAGTCAGCAGCGCGACGCCTTCAACGTAATATGGCCGCGAGAAGTGGATCAGCTGCGAGCGCTGCGCCGTCATGGTCATGAACTGGATGGTGATGTCGACCTTGTTGGTCGTCACGTTCGGAATACGCTGCGCCGGATCCTGCATGACGAACTCGACCTTGGTCGGGTCGTCGAAGAGGCCCTTGGCAAGGATGCGGCCCATGGTGATGTCCATACCGACCAGCTCGCCGGCATCGTTTTCGAAATGCCACGGCGCGTTGGTGCTGCCGGTGCCGACGATGAGCTTCCCGCGATCGAGCGCGGTGCGCAGGACGCTGTCGGACGCGGCTTGCGCCGCCGCCTTCTCGGCGCTGATGGCGGTGAGCGCGCCGGCGGTAGCCAGGCCCGCCATTCCCAGTTTCAGAAAATCACGTCTGCCGGATGTGTCGTTCACGGCGACCTCCTTTGATGGTGTGTTCCCCAATGCAGCAGAGATACGCGTCGCAATCAGCGATTGTCTCTTACAAGAGACGTGTGTATCCTGTACAAGACAGATACTAGCACTAGGAATCGACAATGCAAGAGAGTGAAACGCTGACCGAGTGGCCAAGCGACGATGCGGATGAAGAGCGGCCGGCGGGCTCGCGCGAGAAGGGGCTCAACAGGGCCTTGAACATCCTGGAATTCCTGCACGCCAACCAGCGTGCGATCGGCATCGGCGACCTGGCCAAAGGGCTCAACGCGCCGCGCTCGACGACCTATACGCTTGTGCGCGAGTTGGTCGAAGCCGGGCTGCTGGAAATGGCTGGCGACGGCAACCGCGTCTATTTCGGCAAGAAGCTCTATCTCTATGGAATGGCTTATATGCGCGGCAACGACCTGCTCAGGCGCGGCCGCCAGGAGGTCGACACGCTGTCGCGCGAGACCGGCGAGACCTCCGAACTCTGCATGCTGCAGAGCGGCCGCTACACGATCGTCCATTCGAGCCCGGGCACCAGGCCATTCCGCATCAGTTCGGCCACCGGCCTGCAGATTCCGCTGCCCTGGACTGCTTCCGGCCGGCTGCTGCTTGCCGGCCTCGACCGCGGCGGGATCGAAGCGATGGTCACGCGAGACGACCTCGTGCTGCCGGACGGCCGCAAGCTCGAACTCGACGATTTCATCGACGATATCGCGCGGGCGCGCATCACCGGCTATTGCGTCACGTCAGGCCTGGTCGATGCCTACACCAAATGCCTTGCGGCGCCGGTGTTCTCTGCGCCAGGCAAGGTCGAAGCGACCATGTGCCTTGTGGTGCCGATCGACACGTCCGAAGAACGGACCGGCGAACTTCTCGCGCTGCTGCGCGAACGCGCGGCACGGCTATCGATCTCTTAACGGTGCGGGGCGATCCGCTCAGGCAATGATGTCGGGAATGATGCGGTCTTCCAGCGCCGACAGCCGGTCTTTCAGCATCAGCTTCTTCTTCTTCATGCGCTGGATCTGAAGCGGGTCGCAGCCGGTGGCGATCATCGCGTTGATGGCGGCGTCGAAATCGGCGTGTTCTTGTTTGAGCCGGGAATATTCGAGGCGTATTTCAGCCTGTTCCTGTTCGGACATTATCTACCGTCTGCGTATGCATCGCCCAATCGGGCTGTTTGGGCGGGGCCGTGACTTGCGGGTTTGTGACCGGCGCGCAGCCCTTACCACATTTCACTTTGTCGTGGAATGCTACCACGTGGCATTCGACATCGGGATCGGTTGGTGGCAAACTGTCATGGTGCCGTCACAGTCGCAACCTGCGGTGGAGGCTCCTGCGACGGCTGCAATCGAGGAAACCATGAAAGGGAGAACCATTCATGTCTCTTGCATCCCATCTTGACGAGTTGCAGCGGAAACACGGTGATATCGAGCGCGAGCTCACCGATGCGATGAACCATCCTTCGGTCGACGACCTCGAAATCGTGAATCTCAAGCGACGCAAGCTGGCAATCAAGGACGAGATTGAAAAGCTGAAAGCTAGTCCGACGACACACTGAAGCTCTTCCAGGCACCATCATCGCAACCCGCCGCGGTGAATTTCCGGTGGCAAGAAATGCCACCGGGTCGGTGCTTTTAACTGAAATTGACGGAAAGCTCGGCCGCAAATCTTGCGGTCGGGCGGGTTATTATTTTTCGCGCGGCTCCAGCCGATTTGCAGGATGGCCCGTCGCTTGCCATTGACAAGCCATCTTTGCTCCGCCACCTCATGCCGAAACTCCCAAATGAAGGCGGCCGGCATGACCGGATATTTTTCTTGTCCCTTCCCGCGTCGCCGGTCGGTCGGCGTATCGGTCGGCGGCGTGATGGTCGGCGGCGGCGCACCGGTCGTCGTGCAATCGATGACCAACACCGATACCGCCGATGTCGACCAGACCGTCGCCCAGGTCGCGGCGCTGCATCGTGCCGGCTCCGAGATCGTGCGCATCACGGTCGACCGCGACGAGAGCGCGGCGGCGGTTCCGCGCATCCATGAGCGGCTGTTGCGGCTCGGCATCGATGTGCCGCTGGTCGGCGACTTCCACTATATCGGGCACAAGCTGCTCGCCGATCATCCGGCCTGCGCCGAAGCGCTGGCCAAATACCGCATCAATCCGGGCAATGTCGGCTTCAAGGACAAGAAGGACCGCCAGTTCGCCGCGATCGTCGAGATGGCGATCAGATATGACAAACCGGTACGCATCGGCGTCAATTGGGGATCGCTCGACCAGGAGCTTTTGACCCAGCTGATGGACGACAACCAGGCGAAGGGCTCGCCGCTCACCGCGCAGGAAGTCACGCGCGAGGCGATCGTACGGTCGGCGATCCTGTCGGCCGAGATGGCGGAAGAGATCGGGCTTGGCCGCGAAAAGATCATCCTGTCGGCCAAGGTCAGCGGTGTGCAGGACCTGATCGCCGTCTACACCGAGCTTGCCACCCGCTCCGACCATGCGCTGCATCTGGGCCTCACCGAAGCCGGCATGGGCACCAAGGGCATTGTCGCTTCTTCCGCGGCGATGGGCATCCTCTTGCAGCAGGGCATCGGCGACACGATCCGCATCTCGCTGACGCCGGAGCCGAATGGCGACCGCACGCGCGAGGTGCAGGTGTCGCAAGAACTTCTGCAGACCATGGGCTTCCGGCAGTTCGTGCCGATTGTCGCGGCCTGCCCCGGCTGCGGCCGCACCACCTCCACTGTGTTCCAGGAACTTGCCCAGAGCATCCAGGCCGATATCCGCAAGAACATGCCAGTATGGCGCGAGAAATATCCCGGCGTCGAGAACCTCAAGGTCGCGGTGATGGGCTGCATCGTCAACGGTCCCGGCGAATCCAAGCACGCCGACATCGGCATATCGCTGCCCGGCACCGGCGAGACGCCGACGGCGCCTGTCTTCATCGACGGCAAGAAGGCTGCGACGCTGCGCGGCCCTTCGATCGCGCAGGATTTCGAGAAGATGGTCGGCGACTATATCGAGCAGCGGTACGGACACGGCAAAGCCGCCGCGGAATGAACCGATGCGGCGTTTCCTAAAGGCAACGCTGCTCTTGTTTTTCGTGCTGATCCCGGCCGCCCAGGCATTCGCCGATCCGCCGCAGTCGAAGTCGGCCGCCAAGCGCCTGATTTCCCGCGTCTGCGATCTGATCGAGACCCAGGCCCAACAGAACGGGCTGCCCAAGGATTTCTTCGCCCGGCTGATCTGGAAGGAGAGCCGCTTCGATCCGGGCGCGGTGAGCCCGGTCGGCGCCGAAGGCATCGCGCAATTCATGCCGGGCACCGCGAAGATGCGCGGGCTCGCCGATCCCTTCGACATCGGGCAGGCCATCCCAGCCTCGGCGAAATATCTCGCCGAGATGAAGGTCAGCTATGGCAATCTCGGGCTCGCGGCCGCGGCCTACAATGCCGGCGAGAACCGCGTGTCGCGCTGGCTGAGCTCGGGCGGCTTCCTGCCAATGGAGACGGAAAGCTATGTCTTCGACGTTATGGGCGAGCCCGTGGATAAGTTCTCGGACAGGTCCTATGCCGGCACCGTCCAGCCGCTCGACCCGAAGATGAGCTTCGCGCTTGCCTGCCGCAGACTGCCGGTGATCATGTCGCGGACCGTCGCCATGGCTTCGATCAACGTGAAGCCGTGGGGCGTGCAGGTGGCGGGCAATTTCCGCCGCTCGGCGGCGATAGGCCAGTGGCTGCGGGTCAGGGGCCGGTTCCCGGCTTTGCTCGCCAGCCGTGATCCGGTGGTGAGCCGGGTTCGCACGCCGATCGGCCGGCGCGGCATCTACGCGGTCAGGATCGGCGCCGACTCGCGCGGCGAGGCCAACGGTATCTGCGACAAGCTGCAAAGCGTCGGCGGCGCCTGCGTGGTGTTGCGCAATCGGTGACGCAACGCCAGGACAGGGGCCGCAAGAGGTGCTCGAAACGCGCGAAAGCCGGCGTGCAGACCGACTGCCCGGACTTGCACGCTGGCAATTCGAACGCGTGCACTTGGGTGTCGCCTACGACCTTGAGCTCGACACCAGCCGGCTGATGCCGGCGAATGTGCCCGCCTCATCCAGCAGCGATTTAAATTGTAGCGACTTGCATTCCTGGCGGGGACGCGAGCTTCCCGGCCGTCAACAACGCCGATAGCCAATTGCTAATGTTGCGACGAGAATCCGCTTGTCAGGGCGGTGGCGTTCAAATCTTATTGCGCTTTGCCATAGCAAGAGCGGGCACAGTGTTTCCAGGGCGCGTTTTTATTCGGATCACATAGGGGGGAGCATCATGCCGGAGGGGAATTTCCTTAAAAGGGTGATCGGTGAGCTCGAAACACCGCGCACCAAGCGGCCGTTCGGGTCCGGCTGGCTGTCCGGCTCGATCGCATTGCTTGCCGGGATCACCGGCCTCCTGATGGTCATCGTAGTGCGCTATCCGACGCTGACCTCGATGCCGGACCTTGCTCCGATCCACCAGATGCTGTTCTTCAAGCCGGTCCTCTATTTCGTGCTTATCTCGGGCTACGTCCTGGCCATCCTGAGCATGATGCTGCGCCGGGAAAAGACGCTCGGCGTGGGGGCTATGGTCACGGTGCTGTTGGCCTCGCTCATCGGCATGCTCCCGGTGCGTCACGAGTTGCATGTCGACGGCGTGTTCTTCGGCCTTGATTTCTTCATTCTCAATGTCCTGTTCATGGGCGTGCTGTTCGTCCCGCTCGAACGCATCTTTGCCCGCAACAAGAGCCAGACCGTGTTCCGCGACGAGTGGCGCGAGGACCTGTTCTACTATTTGGTCTCGTCGCTGCTGGTGCAAATATTGACCTACCTGACGCTCGCGCCGTCCAATTTCGTCAATGCGCAAGGCGGTCTTGGGTCGGTGCGCGCCTGGGTCCACGACCTGCCTTGGATCGTGCAACTGCTGGCGGTGATGTTCCTGACCGATCTCGCCCAATATTGGGTGCACCGCGCCTTCCATCGCATCCCATTCCTGTGGAATTTCCACGCCGTGCATCATTCAGCCAAGTCGATGGACTGGATCGCCGGCGCGCGGATGCATTTCCTGGAAATCATCGTGCTGCGCAGCCTGACGGCGACGCCGATGTTCGTGTTGGGCTTCGATGAATCGGCGATCCAGACCTATATCCTGATCGTCTACGTCTATTCGTCCTTCATCCATTCCAACATCGGAACGAGCTTCGGTCCGGTCGAAAAGATGCTCGTGTCGCCGCGCTTCCATCATTGGCATCACGGCCTCGAGAAAGAGGCAATCGACGTCAATTTCGCCATTCATTTCCCGCTGCTCGACCGGCTGTTCGGCACCTATCATCTGCCCGAGGGACGCTGGCCGAAGGGCTATGGCATTCACGGCCATCCGGTGCCGAAAGGCTATTGGCGGCAATTCCTGTATCCGTTCCGGCGGGGCTGAAGGCTCGAAAAGAGCTGGTTCAGAGTCGGCGGGACAGCGCCCCCCTCTGTCCTGCCGGACATCTCCCCCACAAGGGGGGAGATTGGCCGTCACGTTTGCTTTCGCCAATCTCCAACGGACGGACGAAGCGCCGGAACTGCTGATCTCCCCCCTCGTGGGGGAGATGCCCGGCAGGGCAGAGGGGGGCGCGAAGGAACTCGGCGGTGGCCGCCGAACGCACCTGGCGCCTGACGCTTAAGCCGTCTTCGCCGCCACGGTCTCGCTGAGCCAGGTGCCGATCTTGGCGCCGAGGCGGTCGGGCGAGACCGGTTTCGGCAGATAGTCGTCCATGCCTGCCTCGATGCATTTTTCACGGTCGCCCTTGAGCGCATGCGCGGTGACGCCGATGATCGGCGTGTGATCGCCGTTCTGCTCTTCGATGGCACGGATGGCGCGGGTCGCCTCATAGCCGTTCATCTCCGGCATGGAGACGTCCATCAGCACCAGGCGCGGGCGCAACGAGCGGTACATCTCGACAGCCGTCCGACCATTGCCGGCTATGCGATAGCTGAGGCCAAAACCGTTGAGGATCTGGCCGAAGACCAGCTGGTTCACGTCATTGTCCTCGGCGATCAGGATATCGATCGGGCCGCTCGGCGCTGCCGTCGATTCCGGCGCCGCCGGCAAGGACACCGACGGGCCGCGGATGACGGTGAAGGCCGGCGGGGCCGCCTGGGCCGCGACCGGCTCGCGCACGAAATGCGCCTTGGCGCCTTGCGTGCGCGCCTTCTGGATGGCGGCGATCACGGTGCCCAGCAGCACCGCCGAACGCGCCGGCTTGGTGAGATGCGCGACGATGCCGAAATCGATCACCATGCGGCCGAAATCGACCTGGTCGACCGAGGTGAGCAGCACGACGGGGATGGAGGAGAGGCGGCTGTCGGCGGCGATGGCTCTGGCGACGTCGGCGCCGTTCATGCCGGGCATCTGGTAATCGAGGATGATGCAGTCGACCGAGGCGCCGAGCTGGCAGGCTCGGTCGAGGAAAGCGAGGCCGACCGCGCCGCTTTCGGCGGCCGCGCAGTCGAAGCTCCAGCTTCTGAGCTGCTCCAGCAGGATCTCGCGGTTGACCGGATTGTCGTCGATGACCAGGACACGGGCGCCGGTGACGTCGACCGGCACCAGCTCGTCACGCGCCTGCTGGCTGTGCGCCGGCAGCGGCACGGCGAACCAGAACACGGAGCCGCGGCCGATCTCGCTTTCGACGCCGATCTTGCCGCCCATCAGGTCGACAAGCCGGGCGCCGATCGCAAGGCCAAGGCCGGTGCCTTCATGGCGGCGGGTCGAGGAGCCGTCGACCTGGGCAAATTTCTCGAACACGCTTTGCAGTTTTTCGGCCGGGATGCCGATGCCGGTGTCCTCGACGCGGACCTTGAGCTGGACCACACCGTCGACGACATCGCCGCCGACATCGATCAGGACATGGCCCTTCTCGGTGAATTTCACTGCGTTGCCGAGCAGGTTGGTGACGATCTGGCGGAAGCGCCCGGCATCGCCAACGACGAAGGCCGGCAGGCGCGGGTCGACGCGCACGATGAGCTCGAGGTTCTTTTCGGCAACGCGCGCCGACACCAGCGTCGCCACATCCTCGACCGCCTCCGCGAGGCGGAAAGGGGCGGGGTCGAGCGTCAGCTGGCCGGCATTGATCTTCGAGAAATCGAGGATGTCGTTGATGATGGTGAGCAGCGCGTTGCCGGATTTGACGATGACGTCGGTGAAGGTCTTTTGGCGCGGCGTCAGCTCGGTCTTGGCAAGCAACTCGGCCATGCCGAGAACGCCGTTCATCGGCGTGCGGATCTCATGGCTCATATTGGCAAGGAATTCTGATTTGGCGCGGTCGGCGGCCTCGGCCTTGAACAAAGATGCGGCGGTCTCGGCGAAGGCGCGGCGGATCGCATTCTCCATCGGCCGGAATATCAGAAACGCCGCGATGGCGAGCACAGCGAACAGCAGGCCGCTCGCCCACAGGAGCAGCCGGTCGCTGGAAGCATCGGCGAGGCGGCGCTCCTCGTCGAGCGCGGTGCGCACCTTCACCAGCATCGGCTGGGCGAAAAGGTCGTTCTGGTTACGGATCTCGCGGTAGCTCCACTCGTCGACCTTCTGGGCGACTGCCATCAAGTTGAAGTTGCGCACCATATCGCGCGCCGACCAGAACAGGTCGTCATTGACCGAAGCGGTGTCCAGCGCGTTGACGGTGTTGTTCGACAGGCGCGGCCTGATCGCGGCAAGCTGGGCGTTCAGGATCCCGATCTCGCCCATCAGGCGTTCGGAATGGCCGCGCGCGGCGGTCGCCAACGCATCGCGCGTCTCGCTGCGCCAGGCGGTGCCGGTGGTTTCGGCGAAATTGGTGGCGTTGCGCAGGTCGCGGGCGAAGATGACGAAATTGCCGCTGAGAGCATCGACCTCGTGGCGGTACGAATTCACACGGTTGAGCGCGAACATGACGGCGGCCGAAGCCAGCGCGAAGACAAGCAATCCCGAAATGTAGCGGATCCGGATCGACCGGAGGAAGGAAGAATATTCCGGCATGCGCAACCCCAACACATACGCACAATTTTAATGGTCGGGATTACGCTTGATTTACATTAAGATTTCGTTGGAGGGAGGATGGCCTTGTCGCAGCTTCCAATACAAAGGCGACGTATCGCTATCCGTGACAGACAGGGTAAGCGCACTGGCGTTCCGGACAGCGCCTCGAAACCGGACGGCAGATCGTCAATCCGATGTATCGGAGAGGATCCCGTTTCCCTTGCGCAGCGTGATCCGCCGTCGAGGATGCTCGTCTCTCGCGGCTTGAAAAATGGCGCGGGCAAGCTGGGCCGTAGCGGCGCGTGCGAGGACCCGTTCGATGATCTCATGGCTATCGGCCCGCCAGAGTTCGATACGATAGGGCAGCGCTTCGGCCGAACGGGAAGAATTGGCGCTCCGTGTCATAGACCGGCCTCTGCCTAGTTCGTCGGGCCGTTCCATCTCGAAACGAAATTGTTCTTGTGCCGCAAGGTGACGTAGCGATCCGGATGCTCACGCGTCGCTGCATAATAGGCAGCGTAGCCGATACTGGCATTTGCCGTGACGGCGAGGACTTGTTCGACACCATTCTTGGCGGCGTTCCACAACTCGACCCTATACGGAAGTTCATCATGCTCGGCAGAGCCGAGTTCGTGAGAGACGGGATTTTCCTCGTCATCTCCAGGCTCGTTTTCCGGAGCAAAGCTGTACAGATGGCCCGGATTTCTGAGATTGGCCGCGAGAGTGGATGAATATGTCGCCATTGGTCCAAGCTCGTTGCTATGCAAGATAGGCACGTTTATGTTGCAGAGGTGTCACCGGACGAACTGCCTAATGCGAACGTAACGCGGGTTCGACAATGCCATTGACCACAGCCGACGCGCAACACCTTTCCGACAGCCGGCGCCTTGAACTCTTCATCGACGCTGTCGCCGACTACGCGATCTACACCCTCGATGCAGATGGCCTCATCACCAGCTGGAATGCCGGCGCCGAGAAGATAAAGGGCTACGCGGCTTCGGAAGTCCTGGGGCAGCATTTTTCCCGATTTTTCACAGTCGAAGATCAGGCGAATGGGGTTCCGAGCAGGATGCTTGCCGCGGCAAAGGCGGAGGGAAGATACGAGGCCGAAGGATGGCGGGTGCGCAAGGACGGAACCAGGTTCTGGTCGAGCGGCCTTGTCCAACGGGTACTGGACCGCAACGGCGTTCTTTTGGGTTACGCGAAGATCACGCGAGACATCACGGAGCGCGTCGCCGCGCATGAATCGCTGCTGCAGAGCGAGCGGCGCTTCCGCATCCTTGTCGACGGCGTGACCGACTATGCCATCTACATGCTCGATCCAAGCGGCGTGGTCACCAATTGGAACGCCGGCGCTGAGCGGCTGAAAGGCTACGCTGCCGAGGAAATCGTGGGCCAGCATTTTTCCAAATTCTATACTCGCGAAGAACGCGCAAAAGGCACACCGCTCCGCGTCCTTGAAGCAGCCGTGCAGAACGGTCGATATGAAGGCGAGGGTTGGCGCGTACGCAAGGATGGCAGCCGTTTCTGGGCATCGGTTGTCGTTACCCCGATCCATAACGACGCAGGCCGACTCGAAGGATTCGCCAAGGTCACGCGCGACATCACCGAACGCCGTGCGGCGCACGAAGCCTTGCGCCAAAGCGAGCGCCAGTTCCGCCTTCTGGTGAGCGGCGTGACCGACTATGCGCTCTTCATGCTTGACCCCAACGGGCTGGTGACCAGTTGGAACGCCGGCGCGGAGCGCATCAAGGGCTATGCGGCCGAAGAAATCATCGGTCAGCACTTCTCACGTTTTTACACCGAGCATGACCGTGCCGCCGGTTTACCTGGCCGCGCGCTCCATACGGCAACACGGGATGGACGCTTCGAAACCGAGGGCCATCGCGTCCGTAAGGACGGGACGCTGTTCTGGGCGAATGTGGTGATCGATCCGATCCGCGACGAGCGAGGAGAGCTGATCGGCTTCGCCAAGATTACGCGCGATATCACCGATCGACGCGATGCGGAGATCGCACTGCGGCAGGCGCAAGCGCAACGCGTTCATGCCCAGAAAATGGATGCGCTCGGCCAACTGACCGGCAGCATCGTGCATGATTTCAACAATCTCCTGACGGTGGTCGAAAGCTTTGTTCGATTGGGGAAGAAAGTCGGCGCCGATCCCGAAATGAAGCGGGCGACCGAATCCGTGGAACTTGCACTCCAGCGCGGCGCCGCATTGACACGCCAGCTGCTGGCCTTCTCGCGCAAGCAGGCTGCCCGCGCCGAGGTCGTCTCGCTGGCAGAGCGAGTGGAAGCCGTCCGCGCAATGATAGCGGGCTCCATGCGCAAATCGGTGAAATTGGTCGCCGCTGTCGGACCCGAAACCTGGCCAGTCAAGGTCGACCCCGGCGAACTGGAGCTTGGTCTCGTCAACATTGCCTTCAACGCGCGGGACGCCATGCCAGACGGTGGCCTGATAACGATAACGGCGGAGAACGTGCTGTTGTCGAGCGAGGATAACGCAGCCGGCCTGCAAGGTGAATTCGTCGCGTTGCGGGTGACCGACACAGGCATCGGTATCGCGGCAGACGTGCTTCCGCAGGTTTTCGAACCGTTCTTCACGACCAAAGGGCCCGAGAAGGGCACAGGCCTCGGCCTCGCCCAGGTCTACGGTTTGGCGCAGCAGTCCGGCGGCGCGGTCACGATTGACAGCGAAATCGGCAAGGGCACGACGGTGACGATCTATCTGCCCCGGGCCGATATGGCAGTCGCCGCGCAGAGCGCCGAGCCGGAACAGCCAGCCAGCGCGAATGTGGTGCCGTTGAGGACAAAGGGCCGTTTTGCCGATGATCAAGACTGATGACGTCGCCGCCGATGCTGTGAGGTGACGACGAGAGAGCGGTATCGGGCGGCCACGACCGCAATGATCGCCAGGTGAAGCAGGATCGCGAGAGCTGCGCCGATCAATTGCGGGACAAGACCTCCCGTCCGGCCGATCATCCAGATCGTGACGACGCTCAGCGGCAAAAACAAAATGACGCTGGTGACGAGGCCGGGATTGTATTTGCCGAGCCGCGCCGATGTGACGAGGTGCGCAAGCGCGTTCACGATCATGACATACGGGGCAACCAGGCCCCAGGCGGGTCCCCACAGGAATGCCGCATAAAGAGCCAGCAGGTTGATACCCCAGACAAACGGCAGGTTGATGACGAGAACAGAGGCGACGGTAAGGGCGTCACGGCCGCCGAAAATATTTTCGTTCGCGAATTTGCGGAATCGGCCGCCGGCGTGCTCTTCGACCTGATGGACCATGTAAAACGGGCTGTGCAGGAAGATCAGGAACACCGGCAGCGGAAGCGGTAAGACCGGCGCGGCCGCTATGAGCGATGCTGCCATGAACCCTGCACCGATGACCCAATAATCGGCCAGCCAGGCTTGCAGCTTAAGCATTGGTTCCCCGCCTCCTCAGTCAGCGATCCTGCACGAATGGACGCGCATCGCCAGAACTATTCAAGTGCGTGGACGCCGTGGCGCTACGTTACCATGTCGGATATTGACTGCCGCGACCGCGCCTGAGACAGTCAATGGAAGATGCGCGCCTCCAAAACTTGGCACCCCGCTGGCTCGGCCACCCGTTGCGGCGTCTGGCCTTTCGCCATTGATCAGAGGTGGAACGCGAGCATGAGAAGCGGCCGTGAGCGAACCTATACAGCGGACAGTTGAGACCAACGGCATCCGCCTCAATGTCGCGGAGCAGGGCGAAGGGCCAGTGGTGCTTTTGTGCCATGGCTTCCCTGAATCCTGGTATTCCTGGCGGCATCAGCTGGGCGCGCTCGCAGCAGCGGGCTTCCGTGCCGTCGCCCCCGACATGCGAGGCTACGGCAAGAGCGACCGGCCGGAAGCGATCGACCAATACACACTCTTTCATCTGGTCGGCGACATGGTGGGTCTTCTCGACGCCCTCGAGGTCCCCAGCGCCGTCATCGTCGGCCACGACTGGGGTGCGGTGGTGGCCTGGCATGCCGCGCTGCTACGGCCGGACCGCTTCCATGCCGTCGTCGGCCTCAGCGTTCCGTTCCGGCCGCGCGGCAATGCGCGTCCGACCAGCCTCATGCCGCGAACGGCGGAGTCCCAGTTCTACCAGCTCTATTTCCAGCAACCCGGCATTGCCGAGGCGGAGCTGGAAAGGGACCCGCGGGCCACGGTGCGCGCCATGCTTTACGCGGTGTCGGGAGACGCTTCGGACGGCGGCGCCAGAATTGCCATGGTCCCGCACGGCGGAGGTCTCCTGCAAGCCGCCGAGGTTCCTGCAAGTCTGCCGCACTGGCTCAGCGAAAGCGACAGCGATTTCTACGCCGGCGAGTTCCAGCGCACCGGCTTTGCCGGAGGTCTCAACTGGTACCGCAACATCGACCGGAACTGGGAACTGATGGCGCCCTTTGCCGGCGCGCGGATCAAGGTTCCCGCTCTCTACGCAGCGGGCGACCGTGACCTTGTGGTCGCCTTCCCCGGCATGGATCAACTGTTGGCCAATCTCAGGAACTTCGTCCCGCAAATCCGCGATACGCTGATGCTGCCCGGCTGCGGGCATTGGACCCAGCAGGAGCGCCCGGACGAGGTCAACGCCGCGATGATCGATTTCCTGCGGAGCTTGCCGAAGCGGGGCTGATCCAAGGGAAAGCGAGTATCGGCTCCGACACGGAAAGTTGGGCGTGCGCTCGGCAAGCGACTCGCCCGGTTCAAGTCAGGCACTATCCTCGGCCCGGTAGGCGTCGGGAAGAATGAAGACTTCGTCGGCGCGGCCATAGCCTCCGTCGGGAACTTCCTCGATCAGCACCATGGTGTGGGGGCGTACACCTTCGCCGAAATAGTCGACGAACATCTGCGTGGTCTTGTGGACGAGGTCTTCCTTTTGCGCCTTTGTGAGGGCGGCCTCGGGCATCTTGAAGTTGGCAAAGGGCATTTCCAGGTTCCTTCCGGTGGATTTCACGGCTCTGGATGGAGGGCCGGGGAGGCGTCAGCGACCGGACCGATGATGTCCGTTCGTTGTCCTGGAGCGGATATAGACTGCTGCGGATGCCGGATAATCACCCGGCCATCGACCGCAGTATTCGAACATGGCGAACAATCGGAGCCGTTGTCGGCTTCCGCAATGGGCGCCCGCCGCGCCACAGTTCAGTTGCTGCGCGTCGCCACGAAGGTCGCCGCTTGCTTGAGCAGCTCAGCCCGCTCGCCATAGGGCTCGAGCAGGGCATGCGCCTGGTCGATGAGGCCGTGGAGCTGACCGCGCGCCCAGTCTGGTCCGTGCAGTGCTGCGAGCGTCGCCTTGCCGGCGGCCGCATCCTTGTTCGTCGCTTTGCCCATCTGCTTTGCGTCGGCGGTCAGGTCGAGCAGGTCGTCGGCGAGCTGGAAGGCAAGGCCGATCGCCGAGCCGAACTCCGCCAGCCGCTCGCGGTCGGCAGCAGGCGCGCCGGCGACGATCGCGCCGGCCTCGCAGGCGAAGCGGATCAGCGCGCCGGTCTTCATCGCCTGCAGCGTGATGATGCCCGCCTCGTCCGGCCGTTCGCGCTCGGCTTCCAGGTCCAGCATCTGGCCGCCGACCATGCCGCCGGCACCGGCCGCTCGGGCAAGGGCGAGAACCAGGGTGGCGCGGCGCTCCGCCGCCAGCAAGGTCGCTTCGTCGGCGACGACGTCGAAGGCCAATGTCAGCAACGCGTCGCCGGCGAGGATCGCGGTCGCTTCGTCGAAGGCCCTGTGCACCGTCGGCTGGCCGCGCCTCAAATCGTCGTCATCCATGGAAGGCAGGTCGTCATGGATGAGCGAGTAGCAATGCACGCATTCGAGCGCCGCGGCGACGCGCAGCGCCGCCTCGCTATCGGCCGAAAACAGCGCGGCACTTTCCATGACCAGAAATGGCCGCAGCCGCTTGCCGCCATTGAGCACGCCATGGCGGATGGCCGCCATCAGGCGCTCCGGCCGCACGATCTCACTGGTGAGCGGACGCGCGTCGAGGATCCGCCGCAGCTCGGTCTCGACCGCGGCGGCGCGCATGAAAAGCGCGGATTCGAAGGCGATCTGGTCGTCTTTGCCCATGGCCGGGACCGGTAGCCGACACTCAGACATTGCGCAAGCAGGCTCGCGCCTTTATGCCGGAGGAGGCGAGGCACGGGTGGACGGCTTGACGGAACCGATCGTCGAATATGAAAGCGAAGGGCTGGACATGGCGCGACGTCGGCGCCTGAACCGCGCCGGTCTCAAGCGGCTTGGCCGGCGTTGCCTGGTCGTGGCGCTCGTGCTGGCAGTCATACCGGTCGTGCTCACCTTCCTTTATCTGCCACCTTTCGTGCATCCGGTCTCGACGCTGATGCTGAAGGACCTCGTGACTTTTTCCGGCTACGACCGGCGCTGGGTTTCGATCGATGACGTGGCGCCGGTGCTGGCGCATTCGGTGATCATGTCGGAGGACGGGCAGTTCTGCTTTCATCGCGGCGTCGATCTGGGCGAGTTGCGCGGCGTGGTCGACGACGCGCTGGCTGGCGAGGCGACGCGCGGCGCCTCCACCATCACCATGCAGACGGTGAAGAACCTTTTTCTGTGGTCGCGCCCATTGGGCAGCGTGCGCAAGGTGGTCGAGCTGCCCCTGGCCGTCTATTTCGATGCTGTGATGTCGAAGCGGCGGATCATGGAAATCTATCTCAACATCGCCGAATGGGGGCCGGGCATCTACGGCATCGAGGCCGCCGCCCGGCATCATTTCGGCGTCTCTGCCAAGCAATTGTCGCGCCGGCAGGCGGCGCTGCTCGCCGTCAGCCTTCCCAACCCGATCGCGCGCAATCCCGCCAGGCCGGGGCCGGGCCTGCGGCGGCTGGCCTCGCTGATCGAGCGGCGCGCGAGCAGGTCAGGCGCCTATGTCGGCTGCCTTGACTAGGTGCATCGATATTCAAGTGAGCCCAACCTGCGAACGGCGGCTACCTGTGCTTCCGGTGCTCACGTACTTTAAGTACGCTCCGCTCCGGTTCTCGGTGGCCACCGTTCTCGGCTCGGCCTGACTTGAATCTCGACACACCTAGTTCCTGTCCTCCTGCGGCAAAAAAATTCGCGCCGGCGCTGGCCAAAACGGCGCAAGGCGTGTATAGGCACCCGACTTTCTCAGATTATGGCCTCGATGCGGCCCTTTCGCGAGGGTTGCCGGGGCATTTTGACCATGTAGTGGAGCATATCCATGGCCGTTCCAAAAAGAAAAACCTCTCCGTCGAAGCGCGGCATGCGCCGCTCGGCCGACGCGCTCAAGGCCCCGACCTATGTCGAGGACAAGAATTCCGGCGAAATGCGCCGCCCGCATCACATCGACCTGAAGACCGGCATGTATCGCGGCCGCCAGGTTCTTGAGCCGAAGGAAAGCTGAGAGGCTTCCGCGGTTCGTGACGTTTCAAAAGACCGGCCTCTGGCCGGTCTTTTTGCGTGCGGCCCTTGGTTGAGGGAGACCTGGGCCTCGCAGGCTGCAGAAAAGCCGGACAACCGGCTGACATTGTTATTTCATTAGGTCTTAGAGCGTGTTCGCCGCCGCCGGCGAAAAGCCTTGACGGCGCGCCTGCCGCGGATTTTACAAAAGGGGTGCTCATGGAGTCGCCCAGATGTTCGGTGCCGTCCCGCTGCTGATCGTGCCCTTCGTCCTCTACAATCTCGGCCTGCTGGGATTGTTCGGCGGCGGCGACGATCCCTGGACGACCGAGATGTTCTCCTTCCGCATGATGTCGGGCGGCGTGTTCTCGATGACGCTCGGTGGCCTGATGGTGCTGATCGGGCTGATCTTCCTGTTCGTCGAGATCTCAAAATCAGTGCGCACCACCAATGCCTCGATCCTCGATCACCTTTTGTCGACGCTGGTCTTCATCGCCTTCCTGGTCGAATTCCTGCTGGTGAAAGGCGCGGCGCACTCCGTCTTCTTCACGCTGATGGTCATCGCGCTGTTCGACGTGCTGGCCGGCTTCTCGGTGTCGATGCGGTCGGCCAGCCGGGATATAAACTTAAATTGACGTTGCCTCAGCTTTTCGCGCGACCACTTCCTCGTAGGCAGCGCGCAGTTGCTGGCGCACGGTCGGCGTGCCTGGCGGCGTCTTCGATGGCGCTCCGAGATGCTCATGGCGCAGTTCGTCCATGAATTGCTCCCATAGCGGCGGACCGCCCTTTTCGAGCAGCTCGGCGCGGATCGACAATTCTTCCGTGACCGGCAGCCAGACGCGTCCCCAGGCGCCGAGCTGCGCCAGGATGGGCACCAGGGTGATCGCCATCTCGGTCAGGCTGTAGATCGCCTTCTGCTTGTGGCTGGGGTCGTCGGCCTTGGTCAGCAGGCCAAGCTCCATCAGCCGTTTCAGCCGGTCGGCCAGGATGTTGGAGGCGATGCCTTCCAGCGAGCCGTTGAGCAACTCGCGAAAATGGCGCCGGCCGCCAAAGATCATGTCGCGCAGGATGATCAGGCTCCAGCGGTCGCCAAAGACTTCGAGCGACAGATTGATCGGGCAGCCGGACCGACGGTCGATGCTCATGGCACTCTCCAGAAAAACCAGTTGCATTATGATATCGGTTTGATTATCGTGCAACTGATTGCAAATTGCAATCGGATAGGAGGAGCAGATGACCACCGCAGCGCAGCGCCCCGACATCGTTTCGGAAAGCTTCGGCAGTCCGAAAGATCCGCCGATCCTTTTGATCATGGGCGCCATCGCTTCGATGCTGTGGTGGCCGGAAGCCTTCTGCCGGCAACTTGCCGGGCGCGGCCGCTTCGTCATCCGCTACGACAACCGCGACACCGGCCTGTCGACGAAATATCCACCGGGCGCGCCGTCCTACACGTTCGAGAACATGGTGGACGACGCCAAGCGCGTGCTCGACGACCATGGCGTCACCAGAGCGCATGTCGCCGGCATGTCGATGGGCGGCATGCTCGCGCAAAGCGTGGCGCTGAAATATCCCGAACGCGTCAGCGCGCTCACCGTGATCTCCTGTTCGCCGCTCGGCGTCGATACGTCCGCCCTGCCCGGAACGACCGAGGCTTACAAAGAGCACTCGGCCGAAGGCGGCAACGTCGACTGGTCGAAGCGGGAGCAGGTGCTCGACTTCATGGTCAAGGATGCCCGCGCGATTGCCAGCACTCGCCATCCGTTCGATGAGGGGCGGACGCGCAAGATGATCGAGGAGGATTACGACCGCTCCGGCGGTCTCGTCAGCGCGACCAATCATTTCCTGCTCAAGGGCGGCGGCCCGCAACGCACGGTGCGGGATCTTCGCGTGCCGTTGCTCGTAATCCACGGCACCGCCGATCCGCTCTTCCCGATCGAACATGGCGAGGCGCTCGCCAAGACGGTTCTCGGCGCAAAGCTGGTCAAGGTCGAAGGGGGCGGCCACGAACTGCATCGCAACGACTGGTCGCAGATCATCGAGGCCATCGCCACACACGGCTAGCGCCGGCAAGCCGCCGGCTTGACTCGAGCCGTCCGCGACAATAGTGAAGTAGTTACTTCAGTATCGATTATCCGAATGCGAAAGAGAGCCGGAATGTCCCTGACGCTGCATTTCCACCCGCTGGCCTCGTTCTGCTGGAAGCCGCTAATCGCGCTTTACGAGAACGACACGCCATTCGAGCCGGTCATTGTCGACCTCGGCGACGAGGCTTCCCGCGCCGCATTCCTGAAAGTGTCGCCGACCGGCAAGATGCCGGCGCTGCGTGACGATGCGCGGGACCGCACGGTGCTGGAATCGACCATCGTCGTCGAATATCTCGCCGCGCATTACCCCGGGCCGGTCGAGCTCATTCCCGCCGATATCGATCTCGCCCTGCAGGTCCGCCAGGCAGACCGCTTCTACGATTTCTACGTGCAGCATCCGATGCAGAAGATCGTCGGCGACAGGCTGCGGCCGACGGACAAGACCGATCCGTTCGGGGTCGAGGAAGCCCGCGTGCAGCTGCGCAACTCCTACGCCATTGTCGACGAGGAGATGGCGGCAAAGACCTGGGCCGTAGGCGAAAGCTTCACCATGGCCGACTGCGCCGCCTCGCCGGCGCTGTTCTACGCCAAAAAGGTCGAGCCCTTCGGCGAAAAATTCCCGGCCTTGAAACGCTACCACGACCGGCTGCTCGCGCGCCCGTCCTTTGCCCGGGTGATCGAGGAAGCGGGACCTTACTTCAAGCTCTTTCCGTACAATAACGGCTAGGGCGAGATGCTCCACGATCCCGCCCAGCTCGACCTGATGTTCCAGGCGCTCGCCGACCCGGCGCGGCGGCAGATGGTGGACCGTCTGTCGCGCGGGCCGGCTTCGGTCAGCCAGCTTGCTGAACCGTTAGCGATGTCGTTGTCGGCCGTCGTCCAGCATCTCAACGTGCTTGAGGCAAGCGGCCTGGTGCGGACCGAAAAGCTTGGCCGGGTGCGGACCTGCCGGATCGAGCCGCAGGCGCTTCGGGCCGCCGAGCACTGGATCAACGAGCGGCGGCTTGCCTGGGAGCGTCGGCTCGACCGCCTCGGCGATTTCCTCGCTGAAACGAAAGATGAAACCTGAAGGGTCCCGTCATGAGCGAACGATCCGTCGTCCATTCCACCTTCGTCATCGAGCGCGTCTATCCGGCGGCGCCGGAGAAGGTCTATTTCGCGCTGAGCGATCCGACGGCGAAGAAGCGCTGGTTCTTTGACCCCGACAACCCCATGCCCAGCCGGCATGAGATGGATTTTCGGGTCGGCGGCAAGGAAGTGAATGCCGGCTGTCCCAGCGACGGACAGATGCATTTCTACAACGCGATCTATCACGATATCGTGCCCAACCGGCGCATCGTCTACAGTTATGAGCTCTTGTTCGGCGAAACCCGGGTCTCCGTGTCGCTTGCGACGATCGAGCTCGTCGCCGAAGGCAAGGGAACGCGGCTCATCCTGACGGAGCAGGGCGCCTTTTTCGACGGCATCGACTCACCGGCCACCCGCGAGCACGGCACTGGCGAATTGCTCGACGCGCTCGGGACGGCACTGGGAGCTGAGGGCTCCGGCCAAAGCGCATCGCGCTTTGGGTCTTGACGCCTGTCGTTGTCTCAGAACCGCTGCACACTTCTGAGCGACATGCATCAAACGCCAAAGACTATTCCCCAGGCGCCGTTTCCCAGAATTGGTCGAGCCAGATATTGAGCCTGAGGAAGCCGGCGCTGCTGACGGTATAGACGCGCCTTGTGCCTTCGGGCTTGGCGTTGACCAGGCCGGCGTCCAGCAGGACCTTCAGATGCTGGGAAACCGCCGGACGTGAGACGGGCAGTCCGGCGGCCAATTCGTTCACCGTCTTTGGGCCGCGCCGGAGTTCTTCCAAGAGATAGCGCCGGTTGGGATCGGCTATCGCCATAAAGGCGTCAGAAAACATCATGCCTTTATTTGTGAGGCAAAGTCTCGCGAATCTCAACTATCGGTTTCAACCTTTCTGCGCGGATCGAGCCGCGTGGCCTCGGGCGTGACCGCGCGGTCCGCGGGCTGCGTTTTAAAGGCATCGCGGTCTTCGATCGGCACCGGCGCGCGGGCGCGGATGCGAAGCAGCGTGTAGCCGGCGAGGCTGAGATGCGCGAGCGCGGTTGCCAGGAAAAGCCCCTCCGGACGCACCGAGCCCATCAAGGCCGCGGCCAAAAGCGGACCGATCATCGTGCCAAAGCCGTAGAGCAAGAGCAGACCGCCCGAAACCTTGACGAAGTCCTCGGAGCGGGCGTGGTCGTTGGCATGAGCGACGGCGATCGAGTAGAGCGTATAGGCGAAGGCGCCATAGGCGGCGGTCATCACGATGATGAAAACGCCCGAACGCGGCGCGATCAGGAAGATCAGCATCGCGACCAGGGCTGCGCCGAAGGCTGCGCCGGCCAGCACGAACCGCCGGTCGGTTGTATCCGACAGGCGCCCGGCCGGTAGCTGCATGGCGGCACCGGAAATGACGACCAGGCTCATCATCAGCGCGATCTCGGCGGTCGATATGCCGACGCGCGCGCCATAGACGGCGCCCAGCGTGCCCCAGGCACCGTTGGCGATGCCGATCAGGAGGCAGGCCACCGCCGACACCGGCGAGTTGGCGTAAAGGCCTTTGACGTCGAGCTTGACGTCCTGCAGGGGCTTGGGATGCGACTGCGTCGACACGGCCGTCGGAATGAGCGACAGGCAAAACAGGATGCCGGTGATCATGAACAGCGAGGCCGACCGAACATCGCCGCCGGCGACAATCATCTGGCCGCCCATGATCGAGGCATAGGTGACCATCATATAGAGGCCGAAGACCGTGCCGCGGTTCTCGTTGGTGGCCTTCTCGTTCAGCCAGCTCTCGATCACCATGAAGGCCCCGGCCATGGTGAAGCCGGTGAAGGCGCGCAAAAGGATCCAGAAATATTCGTCGATGATGAGGCCGGTGAGCAGCGCGATGATCGCGCCCGACGCGGCGAAGGCGCCGAAAGCCCTGACATGGCCGGCGCGGCGCACGAGACGCGGCGCGAAGAAGCAGCCGGCGACAAAGCCGCCGGCCCAGGCCGTGCCCATCAGGCCGAGCGATGCGGTCGAAAAGCCTTCCACCTGGCCGCGCAGCGGCAGGAGCAGCCCGTGCAGGCCGGATGCGGCGAGCAGGAACGCGGTGCCGCGCAGCAGCGAGAGGATCGGTCTGTAGGTTGCAAACATCGCTTGATCCGGGTTCGAGACGCAGGGCCTGAAGACAGATGTATTCGGGCTTTTCGGCGGCGAGAGAGCACGCCGAACAATTTATCCGCGGCGGAACAGCGACTCGGCGGCGGATTTGGTGGCGCCCTTGGCGGTGCGCTCGGCTTCCAGCCTGGCGATCTCGTCGCGCAGCAATGCGATGCGCTCGGCCAATTCGTCGACGGACAGTAGAGACAGGTCCTGGCCGATCTCGTGCGGGCGCTGCTTTTTCCTGGGTTCGTCGTCGAAGATCGCCATCCGTCGCTCCTCTCTTACTCGGCCATTTGCCTGATTTGGCAATCGGCATACATAGAGCAATTCCGGGAAAAGTGCGTAGCGGTTTTCCGTCCGGAATAGCGTAGGAACAAAGAGTTGGAGCAGGTTGGCGCTTCTTCAAGCGCCGAACTGCTCCAGGCGGGGGCGCCGATGCAAACGGGCGGCGATAGACCGGGATACAGGGAGAACACGATATCATGGCAAACGGACAGAAGATTCCGGCGAAGATGACGGCCATCGCGATCTCGCAACCGGGTGGGCCAAGGGTGCTCAAGCCGGAAACGCGCGACGTGCCGGTGCCCGGCCCCGGCGAAGTGCTGATCCGGGTGCACGCGGCCGGCGTCAACCGGCCGGACGTCCAGCAGCGCAAGGGCGCCTATCCGCCGCCGCCCGGTGCATCCGACTTGCCGGGCCTCGAAGCGTCGGGCGAAATCGCGGCGCTCGGCGACGAGATATCGCGCTGGCGCATCGGCGACGGGGTCTGCGCGCTGACGCCGGGCGGCGGCTATGCCGAATATGTCAAGGTTCATACCGGCAGCGTGCTGCCGCTGCCGGCGGGTTTCACGCATTCGGAAGCCGCCGCGGTTCCGGAAAACTACTTCACCGTCTGGCACAATGTATTCGAGCGCGGCGGCCTGAAGGAGGGCGAGACGCTGCTTGTCCATGGCGGTTCGTCCGGCATCGGCACCACCGCCATCCAGCTCGCCTCGGCCTTCGGCGCCACTGTGATCACCACCGCCGGCAGCAAGGAGAAATGCGACGCCTGCCTGAAGCTCGGCGCCGACCGGGCAGTCAACTACCGCGAGGAGGATTTCGTCGCCGCCGTGAAGGATGCGACCGATGGCAAGGGCGCCGACGTCATCCTCGACATGGTCGGCGGCGATTATGTCGGGCGCAATTACGATGCCGCGGCCGTCGAAGGGCGCATCGTACAGATCGCGGTGCAGGCCGGGGCTGTGGCCAGCGCCGACTTCTCCAAGATCATGGTGAAACGGCTGACCCATACCGGCTCGACGCTTCGCCCGCGTACCGTCGAGTTCAAGGCGGCGATCGCAGCCGCGCTCGAGGCCCAGGTGTGGCCACTGCTCGGCACGCGCAAGGTGGCTCCTGTGATGGACATGATCTTTCCGCTGACCGAAGCCTGGCGAGCGCACGAGCGAATGGAAGAGGGCGAGCATATCGGCAAGATCGTCCTCGACGTGGAGTAGGATGGGTCGTTATTCAGGTGAGGCCGGCCTGCAAATGCCGGGCTTCTGCGCTTCCGGTGCTTACGTGGTTTCCAGCTGCCGCATGTCCTGATCGGAAAACCGGAAAACCACTTTTCCGGGACATGCGGAAGTACGCTCCGCTCCGGTTCTCGAAGTCCACCATTTTCGACTCGGCCTGACCTGAATCTCGACCCATCCTGGCGTCGGCGCGTGTCCGGTTCCAAGCTGAACGAAACCTTAATGCTGCATTGCACAAAACGCATTGCGGCCATGCAAAAGCGTCCGTTCAATTTGTGGGCAGGAGTGCCTATTTACGCGGCATCAAACGATTTTGACCAAACGACTGGAGAACCATCATGAACCCGATCAGTGCTTTCCGTAAGTGGCGCATGTACAACGAGACCGTGCGCGAATTGAACAAGCTCAATGCCCGCCAGCTGAGCGACCTCGGCATCAACCGGGCCGACATCGAGCGTATCGCCCGCCAGGCGGTGTAATCAGACGCAGCCCGGCCTCGCGGTCGGGCTGCGACATGCAAGCCAGAGCCGTCGAGACGCTTGCTTTGTTTCCGGTTCCAAGCCCGCTGGACCTCGTCCAGCGGGTTTTGTCTTTTTAGGGCCTTGAATCGGCCCTTCCCAAAAACATTGCGAAAATTGGAGGGAGCGTTTATACAGGCCGCGAATTTCCCATTTTGGTGGCTCTAAAACCACCGCCCGCGCGGGAACGCGGGCGAACGAGAAGGATTTTTGACATGGCCAATTCGCTGCTGATGCCCAAGGCGACCGCCGTCTGGCTGGTCGACAACACCGCGCTCTCCTTCGAGCAGATCGCGCAGTTCTGCGGGCTGCATCCGCTGGAGGTCAAGGCGATCGCCGACGGCGAGTCGGCCCAGGGCATCAAGGGCATGGACCCGATCATCACCGGCCAGCTGACGCGCGACGAGATCGCGCGCGGCGAGAAGGACATCAACTACCGGCTGAAGCTGTCGGAGCCGAAGGTGCGGGTGCCGGAATCGAAGCGCAAGGGTCCGCGCTACACGCCTTTGTCGAAGCGCCAGGACCGGCCGAACGCCATCTTGTGGCTGGTGCGCAACCATCCCGAGCTCAAGGATGCGCAGATTGCCCGTCTCGTCGGCACGACCAAGTCGACGATCGAGCAGATCCGCGAGCGCAAGCACTGGAACTCGGCCAATCTGCAGCCGATGGATCCGGTGACGCTCGGCCTCACCTCGCAGATCGACCTGGACCTCGAAGTCAACCGCGCCTCGCGCGGCCGCGAGCCGGCGCAGCCTGTCGGCGACACGCTGCTGCCCGCCGCGCTCACCGAACGGCTGGTGCCCGCGCCGGAGAAGCCGAAGGACGAGGACCAGGAGCTCGATGCCAACGCCGTCTTCGCCAAGCTTTCGGCGCTCAAGTCGAAGAACAAGGACGAAGACGAGGAATGAGCGCTCTTACCTTCTCCCCTTGTGGGAGAAGGTGGATCGGCGCGATAGCGCCGAGACGGATGAGGGGTGTTCCAGCGGAGTGAGAC